>JAIELK010000020.1 GCA_019753175.1 Hyphomonadaceae bacterium | reverse complement strand
CTTAGACGGTGGGAGCGCCGCACCGCTCTCCACGTTGTACAACATCCGCGCCGCCCCCTCACCCTGCCCTCTCCCCCTCGCGGGGGAGAGGGTGTGCGCATCGTTGTCCAGCTCATCGTCGATCCCTGGGTCGCGGCTCTCGCACTGCGTTCGAGTCCGGGATGACGAGTCTATTCTGCGCCGGTAGCGGACATCGTCCTTCTCCCCTTGTGGGAGAAGGTGTCCCGCCTGTATCGCGGCTCAACAGATGTGGCGGCCGAACCGGCGCAGCCGCGATACTGGCGGGACGGATGAGGGGTGTTAGCGCCTCGTCGAGTAAGCGATGCGCCGACACCCCTCACCCACGTTGCAGATCATTCACCGTTGGCGCTCGCGATCCCTCTCCCACAAGGGGAGAGGAGCGAGGTCGCGCGTTCGACTTCTGTATTTCGCCGGGAGCGGAGGTTCAGTCCTTGCGACCCATGAGCCCAATCAAGCGGGCAAACAAGCGAACGCCGTAGATCGCAAAGAGCACAACAACGACAACCTGGAAGATGCCCAGTCGATCTCGACCAACGACTTCCTCAAGATACGGGGAGAGGAAATAGAACAGCGCGGCCACAACCATACCAGCCGCCGCGAAGCCAACAGCTTGGTGTCCGAACCTTTTCCACATGGACACTAGCCTTCGTTCCACAATGCAGCGTCGCCACGAATGGCGGCTATCGTGGCCCTGGCTCGCTGATGGGTGTCCGCGCGAATGCCCATTCCCATGTTCTCGCTCTCGCCCCATACGAGATATTGCGCGGCGGCTTCGTCGCCTTCGTCTCGGCGCACCATTCCGGCCACCTTCAGCAAGTATCCGTCGTACTCGTCGGCTGCGGCGCTGTTCTCCCAGCCGCCATCAAGATCAGCGAGACCAATGGGGTCCCAACACCGCCATCCAATGTCGCGAAGGCGCGAAAGCCGTATCTTCGGGTGCTTAGTCACACGCCGAAATTCCGCGTTGCGCCAGAGGTCGTCAACATCCGCACCGGGCCAATCCCACCCCGCCCTCACGCCGCCCCCGCCAGCGCCACACCTTCTAGGGTGATGCGGTGCATCTCGCGCCGGTGGCCGTGATAGTCGTTCTTGGCGTAGTGCCAGGTCGAGCGATTGTCCCAGAACGCGATCGAACCCGGGCGCCATTCGAACTCATAGACGAACTCGGCTCGCGTGCAGTGCTCGAACATCTCCGCCAAGAACGCCTGCGTTTCTTGCGTCGTCCAGCCGATGATCTGCGTCGTGTAGGCAATGTTGACGAACAGCGCCTTCTTGCCGCTGAGCGGATGCGTGATCACCACCGGATGCACGCTGTCCTGCAAAGCCTCAGCCGCGTCGGAATTGCCGATGCGGTCGCCACGCTCGCGATTGTAGAGCGCGGCTTTGCCGAAAATGTGCTTGGCCGAATGGATCGCTTTCAGCGGCGCGAGCTTCTCCCTCATCGCCGGCGAGAGCGCGTCGTAGGCCTTGACCATCGAGGCGAACAAGGTGTTGCCGCCGGCCGGCGGCAGCTCACGCGCCACCAGGATCGAACCCATCGCCGGGGCGTGGTCATAAGACTGATCGGTGTGCCAGGCGCCGCCGATATTCTCGGTCTGGTCGGCTTCCTTACGCAGCACGGCGATTTCCGGGTGCTGGGGATGGGCGACCAGGAAACGGTTGATGTCGATCGGCGCCCAGCGGCGCGCGAAGGCAATGTGCTGCTCCTCGGTGATGTCCTGGTCGCGGAAGAAGATGACGCCGTACTCGGCGTAAGCGGCGCGCAGCGTGGCGAAGTCCGCGTCGCTGAGCGAGCGGCTGAGATCGACGCCGCCGATCTCGGCGCCGCAGCCTGGAAGCGGGGTGACGGTGACGCCCAATGGCTCCTCCCGATGTCGAGTTAGGCCGATCCTAGACCAGCGGCGCGCCAGCGCCAGACCCCAACGCAAAAGGCCCCAGCTTGCGCTGGGGCCTTAATCTTCGCATTCGCGTTTTTTTGCGTTACCAGGTCATCACTTGGTCGCGCACGATGTCGCCGCCTCGCATGCTTGCGCCGCTGCGGTCGCGATCCAGCAGAGTGCCGGCGCCGAAATTGTACGTGAGACCAATGGTGAAGGTCTCCACCTCAACGTCCGAGGAGAACGACTCCTCATAATCGGACTGATGCCAGCCTCCGACCAGACTGATTTGAGACCCGGTGAACTGGTACTCGGCGTTCAGCCCGTACGTCATTCCATCCTGTTCCCAGCCGTCGAAATACCAATTGAAGTCGCTCACATCGAGGCCCACCGAGAAGGAGTCGGTGACGAACCAGTCGCCGGCGACGGACAAACGAGTCCCGCTGACATCGCTGTCTTCCCGATCGAAGAGGTAGGCCACGTCGCCCGCCAAAGTGAAGCGATCAAGGTAGAGAGCCCCCTCGCCGCCAACCATAATACCATCGAACTCCCCGCCGGTCAGACCCGCGAACCCACCAAACGCGTAACCGTCCGTGCGTTTGAACGCATGCACCGTCGTCGCATTCATATGGTCGTTGTGATTGTCGTGATTCATATTGGCGCTGCTGGCGTCAAACTGAAGATTCCAGTCCCCGTCGAGGCCCGTCACGACCGCGCCATTCAGCTCAAGGTAGTCGTTCTTGTTGCTGTCGGCGTCGTCATCAAGCGTGTTGAAACCGAAACCCACATGACCGGTGGTGTCGGCGTGCGCGAGCGCGGGCGCAAACAGCGCCATTGTCGCGGCGGCTAAAGCAACTTTCTTCATGTCGAGCATGCCCCAGAATTTGCCTGCACTCGGAGGAATGCAGCGTTCCCGTTTGCTTTTGCCATCAAAAGCTTAATGAGAAGTAACCTTACTAAATGCTGTGCAAAGAAAAGGCCCTCCGCAGGGCAGCTACGGAGGGCCAAGGCTATGGAGACTGGTGCGCGACTAGCGGATGGTCATCGCCTCCGACTCCGCGCGGATGTTGGCGTCCTCTTCACGCAGCGCCGCAAGCGCGCGTTGCGTGCGCGGATCGGACAGCACCGCGTTGAGCCGCACGAGCGCTTCAGCGCTTTCCGATGACGCGCCGAACAGCCGCCCGAACGCTTCGAACGGATTTTCTTCCGCCGGGTAGAAGCGCAGCTGCACGCGGTCGTCTTCGGCGATGCCGGCGAGAGCGCGGGCGCGGGCGAGCGCAACCTGGAAGCCGCCGATGTGGTCGACCAGGCCACGCTCCAGCGCTTGCTGACCCGTCCACACGCGGCCGCCGGCGATGGCGCGGACTTGCTCCGGCGTCATCTCGCGCCCTTCGGCGACGAGGCCAACAAAACCCGTGTAGATGCGGTCGATGGCCGCCGTGAACACGGCGCGCTCGGCTTGGTTGAACGGCCGTTCGCCCGTGAACATTTCAACCATCGGCGAACCCACGGTGATGGTTTCGGTGTTGGTCGACAGATAGTGATCGAACGCCGGGCCGATGATCAGTTTGCCGCCGACCACGCCGATCGAGCCGGTGATCGTGGCGTTCGACGCTACGATCTCGTCGGCGTAAGCGGAGACATAGTACCCGCCCGATGCCGCGACATCGCCCATCGAGACGACCACGCGCTTGCCGCGTTCCTGCGCCGTACGCAGCGCCGCCAGCACCTGATCCGAAGCGACGACCGACCCGCCAGGGCTGTTCACGCGGAACACGATCGCCGCGACCTCCTCGTCTTCCGAGGCGTCCAGCAGTGCGCGTGCGACACGATCGCTGTTAAAGACCTCATCGCCGCCGAAGAAATCGTCCTCTTCCGGACCGGACACGATCGCGCCTTCGCCCTGAACCACCGCGATCACGCGCCCGCCGCTTCGAGCGTGGGGCTTGTAATCCTCGAACGGATAGAGCTCGGACCCCTCAGCCCGCGCGAGCGCTGCGCGCTCGGCTTCCTCGGGGCGACCGATCTGATCGACCAGGCGGAGTTCGACCGCGCGCTGCGCCGTGTAGGGCGTGCCTTCGATGGCGGCGCGCGCCTGCTCGGCAGTGATGCCGCGGTCAGCGGCGATGTTCGCCAGCATGGTCTCGTAGAGACCGTTCATCAGGCTCAGCATCGATTCGCGGTGCGCGGGCGTGAACGTGCGCTGCGTCAGCGAGTTCGCCGCCGTCTTGTAGTCTTCACGCGTCTCGAACTGCGCTTGCATATGATAGCGCTGCAGCGTGCCGGCGAGGAACGTCACCTCGGCCGACAGACCCATCGGTTGAAACTCGCTGGTCTCCTGCAGCCAGACTTCGTCGCTATCGGCGACCGCCATGTAGCCCGGCATGCTCAGGCGCATGGCGTCGCTTTGCACATGCGCGACCACGAACTTGCCCGACTCGCGGAACGCTGCGAGCGCAGCGCGAATTTCTTCGGCTTGTGCAGCGGGCATGCCCATCGTGTTGGCGCGGATAAAGATGCCCTTGACCGCATCGTCGGTGCGCGCCGCATCGATCCGCGTGATCACGTCGAGCAGCGCTGGCTCTCCACCGAGCGCCGCGAACGGATTGGATGGACGCTGATCTGTCATCTCTTCCCGAAGGTCGAGGGTCAGCACCATGTTGGAAGGATGCGTCGGCCCGCTCCCGGCGGAGGCCGCGAGCATCGAAATCAACAGGAACGGCCCGATAAAGAGGAATAGAACGAGGCCGACGAGAACGCCGCCGACGGTAATCAGGAACTGCTTCACGACAGACTCCATCCCGGGCCCTACGCCCGGTTTATCGATAAATGATATGAACCGTACCCCCAACGCAAGCGAATTTTATCGAGAAATGATAAGAATTGCTGGCCCGCAGGCCCGGATACAGCGCCCCGTTCCCGTCGAAGGGGAGCTGAGGCATGATATCTGGGAGAGGCAGGACATGGCTGAGGGTCCCCGACCGGCGGCATTTGCGAGCGACGACTGGATGCTCGAGCGGCAGCTGCGCGCCGAGCTGGAAGCGGAAGCATGGCGAAGGCTGCGCGCCGAATTGGCCGCCGGTTCGCCCGCTCCGGCGGCGCCGGCAGCCCCTGCTGAGGTAAAGCCACGTTTTGACTTCCACGCCGCGGGGAGCGCCGTACTCAAGGCGGTCATCCGCTTCTGGCTTGCCGCCGCCGGCAGCTACCTCGCCTGGTTATGTGCAGTCGACGCGCGCCTCGGCGAGTTTGAGACCTGGCTGGCGCTGGCCGCCGGGTTCGTCGGCACGCTGTCGCTGAGCCTGCTGCCGGGCGCGCGCGGTTTCGTCCTGATGTTGGCCGAAGGCTTGCGCTGGGTGATCGTTGGTGCGGCGCTGGTCGGGGTCGCTTGGCTGTTGCTCCAAAGCCAGTCACCGACCTAGAGCCGTTGCCAATGATCGACACCTTGCTGGCGCGGCCCGAGCGAGCGCTGTTTGCGCTCGCGCTGCTGCAGATGCTGTTCTGGACGCTCGCGCCGGCGCTTTCACACTCGGCCCCGCCGCTCGACGTGGTGGAGATGTACGCGTGGGGCCGCGAGGGCGTCGTCGCGACTTTCAAACATCCTAACTTGCCTGGCTTAGTGCTTGAGCCGACGCGCTGGCTGACCGGCGAAGCCGGGTGGCCTGCTTATCTTGTGTCGCAGCTGTTCGTGGTCATGACATTTGCGGCGGTGTTCGCGCTTGGCCGCGCCATGATGGACGCGCCGCGTGCGCTCGCCGGCACGCTCCTGCTTACAGGCGTGTACTTCTTCAGTTGGCCCACACCCGAGTTCAATCACAATGTCGCGCAGATGCCCCTGTGGGCGCTCATCGCCCTCGCGCTCTGGCAAGCGGCCACCACCGGCCGTTGGGCATGGTGGGCAGCGCTCGGCGTCTTCGCCGGCCTCAGTCTGTGGGCGAAGTACTCGTCGGCGATCGTTCTCGTCGTCGCCGCGGCATGGATCCTCTGGGATGAACAGGCGCGCCGGCGCCTGTTCACGCCGGGACCATGGATCGCACTCGTTGCATTCTTGGCCATGGCGGCGCCGCAGGCGTTTTGGCTCGTCGACAGCGGCTTCGCGCCGTTCGCGTACGCCGCCCGCCGCGCCGATGTCGGCGAATGGTATGCCGCGTTCGAATTCTTGCTGACCTTTGCCCTGCAGCACCTGCCGATGGCGATCATGCTGCTGGCCGCCGGCCTGTTCGGCGCCGCCGCCGCGAGCGCTCCCGCGAAACCTGAAAGGCGGGCGCTGCACTTCTTGCTTTTGCTAGGGCTTGGGCCGCCGCTGCTGATGGCGGCGGGCGCATTGCTGACGGGCGCCGGCATACGCTCGCCGTGGGCTACGCCGATGGCGTCGCTCTCGGGGTTGCTCGCGGTGGCGTTGCTGAGCGAGCGCTTCACGGCGGCTCGCCTGCGCGGCCTCGCGATCGGCGCTTGTGTGATGATCGTGGTTTTCTCCACGCTTTACTTCGCACACATGCGCTACGGCGTGGCGTTCACAGGCAAGCCGCTGCGCGGGAACTGGCCGCAGGCGGAGATCAGCGCACACTTCGAGGACCTCTGGCGCGAGCGAACCAACGGAGCGCCCTTGCGCATCGTCGCCGGCGATATCTGGACCGCAGGCATGATCGCCATGGACGGCCCGAATCCGCCATCCGTGCTGATCAACGGCGACTTGACGATCTCGCCTTGGGTCAGTGAAGCGGACCTGCGCAGAGACGGTGCTTTGGTGGTCTGGAGCGGCCGCCAGCCTGCGGCGCTCGCTGAGCTCATCGGTGCGCGGCAGGTTGGGCAGTGGGGGTTCCGTCCCGCCAACGCGTCTGCCATGGCCGACGACATCGTGGTTTATTTCGTGCTGATCGCGCCTGAGCACCTCAGCGAAGCGCCGCCACCGGAGCCGCTTCCGTCTTCTCGATCCGAGCGATAAACTCACGCGAACGTTCGCGCACGCGCACCGGCGCGTCGACGCGGCCTAGGCTCGAAACGATCAGCGTGATCATCGTGAAAATGCCGGTCTGCAGGAAAAGCGCGAGCGCAAAGCCGGTCACGGTCGTGACCCAGCCCGGCGTCGTGTAGCCGAGAAACTTCAGCGTGAACGCGCCTGCCACAACGATCGCCACCAGCGCAGCGATCGCCACCAGCGCCAACGCCATGCGCGTCAGCACCACATCCGAAAACACCATCACCGCGCGCGCACCGTGCAGCACGAGGCCGGGAAAGTTCATCTTGGACTGTCCCGCATAGCGCACGCCGCGATCGGTCGGCACGTTGGCGCGGCGCAGCTTCGCCTTCATCACGCTGCCAGCGACATGGATCGCGGTTTCATGCATCCCGGACAGGCGCTCCAATGCGAACGGCGAAAGCGCCATGAAGTTGCCGAACCGCAGCACTTGCCCGGTCGCGATTTTGAACAGCCGCTTGTAGATCGCGTAGAACGCTTTGAATGACAGCGTCTCAGAGCGCTTCGCCCGCTCCGCCACCGCGACGTCGACATTGGGCCGGCGCACGGCTGCGAGCAGTGCGGGAATGCCTTCGGGGAGGTCCTCACCGTCGGAATCCATCACCACACAAGCCGCGTGTTTACCCGATGCCGCGTGCGCGAGACCAATGGCGATCGCCATCTGGTGGCCAACATTGCGCCCCAGCCTCAACACCTCTCCGGAAAGCGAGGCGGCTGTGATCGAGGCGATTTGCGGCGGGGCGGCGATGGAGCCGTCATCCACCGCGATCAGATGAATGCGGACATCCGCAAGCCGCTCGACCTCCTTCAGTCGCAGGCAGAGCTGAGCGAAGCTTTCCTGGTCTTCGTAGACCGGCGTGACGATCGCGACAGTGGCCATCCGTTCGGTCCCAGCCGCACCGTTCAGCCCCAGGCGCGGGAAGATGGTCGGAGTAGCAAGATTCGAACTTACGACCCCCACGTCCCGAACGTGGTGCTCTACCAGGCTGAGCTATACTCCGAAGGACGCGCCTTATAGACTGCAGCCGCGGCGGACGCAACGCGGGCCAGGCGCTGTTGCATCGCGGCGCGGACCCCCTTAAGTAGCGCGCTCGCCGGTTTTGGGGTGTCGCCAAGCGGTAAGGCAGCGGTTTTTGGTACCGCCATTCCTAGGTTCGAATCCTAGCACCCCAGCCAACCTACGCTCGCTGGCGCGAGCCTCCGCCCTCACCCTTAACCCTTTCTGCTCCTGCGCCGAATTCGCGCACGACGCCCCCTTGTCAGAAACGGCCGAACCGGGCTCAACAGCGCGCGTTTTAGAAGGAAGCGGCATGGCGAGACTGAGCTACAAGCTGGGCGATTTCGATCTGGTCGTCCGGCGCTCCAAAACCGGGCTCGGGCTGTTCGCCGAAAGCGAAATCCCCAAAGGCGCCTGCATCATCGAATACACTGGCGTGGAGATCACGGCGGAACAGGAAGCCAGGAGCCGTAGCAAGTATCTGTTCGAGATCAGCGCCCGCAAGACCATCGACGGCGCCCCGCGCTGGAACACGGCGCGTTACATCAACCATTCTTGCCGGCCCAATTGCGAGCCCAACATCTACAAGGGTCGCGTCTTCATTCACGCCAAACGGCGCATCAAGCCAGGGGAAGAACTCAGCTACAATTACGGAAAGAACTACTTCAACGAATATCTGAAGAGCATCTGCGCCTGCCCCAAGTGCAAACCGGCGCAGCCGAGAACGAGCGTGCTCGCAAAGAAGCTGGCGCTACGGACGCGCAAGAAGACCGATAAGAACCGCAAGGCCGCTTAGCGCGACCGCACCTCCGCGCCCTTGGCCTTCCCAAGAACGACGACGTGAGCCAAGCCAATGAAAAGTCCGTGCTCAACCACGCCGGCGACCTGCTTCAAGGCCGCATCGAGCGCTTCAGCGTCCGGGATTCGTCCGGCATGCGCATCGAGGATGTAGTTGCCGCCGTCGGTGATCACCGGTTCGTTGGCCTTGCCTGACACGCGCAGGTTCACCTCATCGCCAGCGCACCCGGTTTGGCGCAAGGCGGAACGCACGCGCTCCCGGGTCAGCGCGAAACCAAATCGCGTTACCTCGATCGGCAGCGGAAAGGCGCCGAGCGTTTCAACCCACTTTGACTCGTCGGCGATCACGATCATACGCGCGCTGGCGGCGGCGACGATCTTCTCGCGCAGCAAAGCGCCGCCGCCGCCCTTGATCAGGCGGAACGCCGCGTCGATCTCATCGGCACCGTCAACGTCGATATCGATGGCGTTGATTTGCGAGATGTCGACCAGCGGCACGCCGACCTGCTCAGCCAGATTGCGCGTCGCCTCCGAGGTCGGCACGCCCTTAACGCGCAAACCCTGACGCACGCGCTCGCCCAACAAGCGCACGAAGTGCGCGGCGGTCGAGCCGGTGCCAAGGCCGACCACCATGCCGTCCTTGACGTACTCAAGCGCCGCCTGCGCTGCGTTGTACTTGGCGATGTCGGCGTCGGTCATGCGCGGCGGTCCTTCAGAGCGACCCGCCCCGCCAGGACACGCCGCAGAAGAGCGCGAATCCGGTCCTGCTGCTCAGGGCTCAGCTGCCGCTTAGGCAAGATATGCATCAAATTTGCGCGATGGCGAATGACCATAACGCGATCATTCTCAAAGGCCCCGCGCCAATTGATCCATTGATTCGTACCGCTCCCAACGGATGACTTCACCTCGAGCGCCTCGTCGGAAATCGTATAGAAGATCGGTCCGAGCGCGCCCGGAAGCTTAGTCCCGCTGGCGGCCGCGAAGAAAATCGCGATGACGTTGAGAACAAACATCAGACCCACCACTATCGCGCCGGTGATCGCGGCTTCGATCAGCGGGTCCTGCCAAGGTCGCGCGAGAAAGTAACTCGCGGCGGCGCCGAGCGCACCCATCGCAATCATCCAAGACCAGCCGCCTCCGTGCCAATAATTGAGCCAAACCGCCGAGCGAAAATCCGCGGCGTTACGGGTTACTTCAAAGCTGATCGATGTTTCGTTCACTTGGTCTCCTTAGCCTTCTGCTTCTTGGCGCGGAAGGCATCGGCCCAGCCCTCGATCTCGCGCTGCTTGCCGCGCGCAACGGCAAGCGCGCCGTCCGGCACATCCTTGGTAATGACGCTGCCGGAAGCGGTGTAGGCCCGCGCTCCAACCTTGACCGGCGCGACCAGAGAGGTGTCGGAGCCGATAAACGCATCGTCGCCTATCGTGGTGCGGTACTTGTCGAAGCCGTCATAATTGCAAGTGATGGTGCCGCAGCCGAGATTGGCGCGCGCACCGATGTCGGCGTCGCCGACATAGGTGAGGTGACTGGCTTTGGCTTTCTCGCCGAAATGCGCGTTCTTCAGCTCAACGAAGTTGCCGATCTTGACGCCCGCTCCGAGTTTGGTGCCCGGCCGAATGCGCGCCGATGGGCCGACACTCGCACCCTCGCCGATCTCGGCCCCTTCGATATGGCAGAACGCCAGGATGCGCGCGCCCCTGCGGATCGCCACCCGCTTGCCGAAATATACATTCGGCTCGATGACCACGTCTGGCTCAACGATGGTGTCGTGCGCAAAGAAAACGCTATCGGGATCTATCAGCGTGACGCCCGCTTCCATGAGCTCGACGCGCCGGCGCTGTTGGAAGGTCCTCTCCGCTGCTGCGAGGTCGACTTTGGAATTCACCCCCAGCATGTCGGCTTCGTCGCCCATCACCAAGTGTGTCTTGAACCCCGCCGAGCGGCCGAGCGCCACGATGTCGGTGAGGTAGTACTCGCCCTTGAGGTTGTCTTTCGTCACCATGCTCAAGAGCTGGAACAGCACGCGCGCGTCGGCGCAATAGACGCCGGAATTGCTGAGCCTAACCGCGCGCTCTGCGTCGGTGGCTTCCCTCTCTTCCACGATGCGCTCGACGGAGCCATCGCTGGCGAGCAACAGGCGCCCATACCCAAATGGATTGCGCGCCTCGAAGCCAAGAATGGCGATGCCGCCCCGTTTCGCGCGCCGTTGGAACATCTCCTCGATGCGCTCGGCCGGAATAAAGGGCGCATCGCCATAGAGAATAACCACGTCGCCGTCGAAGTCCCGGAGCGCCGTTTCGGCGGCGCGAACAGCGTGCGCGGTGCCAAGCGGGAAATCCTGCAAGGCGACGGCATCCGCGCCCAACGCCTTGGCGGCGTGCTCTCCAACCGCCGGCGCGTGCGCGCCGGTGACCACCACAACGCGCGACGCGCCGACCTGGGACGCGGTCGCGGTCGCCCAATCAAGCAGCGCCCGGCCGCCCACTTCGTGGAGCACCTTGGGCAGGGACGATTTCATGCGCGTGCCCTGGCCTGCAGCCAGGATGATCGCGGCTCTGCCTCGGCTCATGTGTGCTCACGCCCGCTTGTTCGAATCCAACGCCTGTCTTAGCCGAAAGCGCTGGGAAGACGGAACGCAGATAATAAGGGACAAATCCATGCAAGCGGGCGATCTCGCAGGCGCCACGATCGTCTTCGACCTTGACGGCACGTTGGTCGACACCGCGCCAGACCTGGTGCGCGCCCTCAACCAGACGCTTGATCTGGAGGGCCTTCCGCCGGCGCGTCTGGAGGTCGTGCGCGGCTTGGTGGGCCGAGGCGCGCGCGTGCTGATCGAGCGCGCCTCCACATTGGCGGGCGCAGGTTTCTCCGAACAGCGGCTCGACCAGCTGACGCTCGCCTTTATCGACTTTTACCGCGCCGACATCGCCGCGGAGTCGCGGCCGTTCCCCGGCGCCCTGGAGGCGATGGACGAACTTTCCCAGGCCGGCGCCAGGCTGTCAGTTTGCACCAACAAACGAACCGACCTGTCTGTGCAGTTGCTCGACGCGCTGAACCTCAGCGCGCGCTTCAGCGCCATTGTCGGCGCCGACGCGGTCGCGCAACGCAAGCCGCACCCTGACCACTTCCGGGCGGCGGTGACGCGAGCGGGCGGGCTCGTTGAGCGCGCGCTGATGGTCGGCGACACGCTGACCGATTTGTCGACGGCGCGCGCCGCCGGCGCGCCAGCCGCCATCGTCGCCTTCGGCTATGGCGGGGCCGAGGAAGGTCAGGGCGCCGACGCGCTCATCTCGCATTTCTCTGAATTGCCGGCAGCCTGCCAGCGCCTGCTGGCGACGGCCTAAACCACCTCAAGCCCGCGGCGGCTGCTCGGACGGCGATGGTCGTCGTCTTCGCGACGGACCGGGAAGCCGTTGACCATATCGCTGCGCACGTCGGTGCGTGCCGAGCGCATCGCCGCGACGAACCCTGCGTCAACAAGCTTCACGTCGACCTTGAAGCCGCGATCGCGCCAATACTCTTCGATCCGCTGCTTCAGGCGCCGGGCGCCCTCTGAATTGCAGAAATCGTGATCCATTCCGCTCCACCAACTCAAGCGGGTCCAGGTTGAGCCCTCCGGCCCAGGACCTCTCCGCGGGAATACGCTCCCCGCGCCATGCGTCAGCCCCCACTGGCCTGCCGGCAAGCCCTCTCTGCCGACGAAGCGAGGCGCCGATATGGCGAGACGGCGGCTTCCTGACAAATGCTTTCGCGAGCGGGGCGGTTCTTTTGCGACCAGCGACAAAGCCCGTTGCCCTGCGGAGGCCCCCTCAACCCGCTGTTCCGGCGGCGCTCAGCGCCGCAACGCCCGCAGGAGTCGAAATTCTGGTAACAATCGCGTCATGTGCAACCAGACATCGCGGCGGCGCTGCGCTGACTACAGGAGCGTACCCTTTTTTTCCCGCCGTCGCCGTGCGGCGTGGAGGGAAACCACCTCGGCCTTCGAGTGATGTGCGTACGTCTTCCAGGTCGGGGCGTAGCTCTCGTCGGCTTGGTTTCCCCACATCGACCAGCCCTTGCGCGTTCCGCGCGCGAAAAGCTCCAAAAATGGTCCGGGCGAGCACGCCTCAATGAGCGGGTAAAGCTCATCCGGCTTACGCGAGTGCTCTCGTTTTCTCGTCGCCAAAAAATTGACTTGGCTTCGCCCTGCTGGAAGCGTGCGCGCATTCTTTCCGCGAACTCCAAACAACACCAACTCCGTCACGTTTCGAAAATAGAAGCCAACGCCACGTCCATCAGGACCGCCGTCTTTTCGAACTTTGTGCCAAACGAGGTTGGTCTTGTACTGGAAGCCCCATGCTTCCATCACCCTAAGCCCCTCAAGCAGCAAGGCGTTGGGCACCCACAAGTAAAGGTGCGCGGTGTCAGCCGACACTGAGCGAACGGGAAGATCCATAATGTCGTCTAGCGACATGGTCTCGTAACGACTGAGCCGCCGGTGCTCTGGAGCGACCTTGCCGGTGCGATTCTGGAATTGCCAGGGTGGATCTGCAAGGATTGTCGCGAATTTTCGGCGAGCCGCGAAGTGGATGAGGTCAGACGGCCCATGTGCAACCTCTACTCCATGACCAAGTCGCGCGAAGCGGTGGTCGCCTTCACCCGCGCCATGCGCGACCGCACCGCCAATCAGCCGCCGCTGCCGGCGATCTTCCCCGATCAGCTCGCGCCGATCGCCCGCACCGCCAAGGACGGCGTGCGCGAGGTGCTCAACATGCGCTGGGGCTTTCCTCCCCCGCAGCAGGGCGGGCGGCCGGTGACGAACATCCGCAACCTCAAATCGTCTTTCTGGCGCGGCTGGCTCGCCGAGCCGCGCTTTCGCTGCATCGCGCCGGCGACCAGCTTTTGCGAATACACCGATACCCGCCCGAAGACCGCGCACTGGTTTGCGCTGGACGACACGCGCCCGCTGTTTGCTTTCGCCGGCGTCTGGCGGCCGTGGCGCGGCCTACGCGGCAAGGAGGACGGCGAGCACCTGTTGTTTGCTTTCCTGACCACTGAAGCCAACGACCTGGTCCGCCCGATCCACGCTCAGGCGATGCCGGTCATGCTGACCGGCGAGGACGTCGATGTCTGGCTCGACGCGCCAGAGAAGGAGGCGCTGGCGCTGGCAAAGCCGTTTTCGGCGGCGCCCCTGAAAATCGTGCTATCAGGGCCGCGCGAGGATCACGGCGCAACGTCGCCGCCTACTGGGGAAACATTGCTATGAGAACATGGCTCATCGGCGTTGCAGTTGTTCTCGCCGCGCTTGGAGGCTTTGGCTGGTACGCCTTGCTTGACGCCGCCCCGCCCGCGCGCGCCGATGGCGTGGTCGACATCGCTGCCTATCGCGCGCTCGTCGCCGGGGATGCGCCGGAAGCCCTGCCGACCGAAGTTCGCGTCGAGATCATCGCTGAAAGCGACATGCCAAGCTTCGCCGCGGAAGCCGGCGCCTTCGACGGGCCACGTACTTTCGCGTTTCCGGCGTTCGAAGTCGTCGCGCCAGGGGGGGCGGTCGTCATCGACGCGGCGCTCGATCGGCTCACGCTGGACGAGATGACGAGCGGCGAGGGTCAGTTCAACGACGACGCCTACCAGCGCCTGCTCGACGCCATCGCCCGCGCCGCCCACGTGCTGATCACCCACGAGCACCTCGATCACGTCATGGCGATTTCGCGCCATCCTGCGCCGGAGGCCATCGCCCCGCGCTTGCGCCTCACGCGCCCGCAGCTCGACGCCCTGCCCGAACACGCGCCGAACGGCCAACTCGCGCCCGCCATCGCGGATGTGGCGGCCGTCGATCTCGCTCAGCCGACGCGGATCTCGCCGGGCGTGGTCGCGGCGGCGTTGCCCGGCCATTCGCTCGGCACCGTCGCCATCTATGTCCGCACCACGGCGCGCGAGTACCTGTTCATCGGCGACATCGTTTGGCAGATGTCCAACATCGAGAACCTGCGCGGGCGGCCGCGCCTTGTCGGCTGGATGGTCAGCGGCGTCGATCCAGATCGGCAAGCGGTGCTGCGCCAGATACGCGCCTTACACGACCTGGCCGCCGCCGAGCCCCGCCTCGCCATCGTCGCGGCCCACGACGCCCCGCACCTGCGCGCGCTGATCGCTCAAGGCGCTTTCACGGAGGGCTTCTCTGCGGCAGCGCAGGGCAATTCCCCAGTCGAAAGCGTCCCGCCGCCTTGACCCGGCGCCCGGGCCGCTTCACCAGACCACCCACATGAAGGTCATCACCGAAACAGCGGCGCTCGAAGATGTCTGCGCCGCCATCGCCGAACAGCCGTTCGTAGCGGTCGACACCGAGTTCATGCGGGAAACCACCTTCTGGCCCAAGCTCTGCTTGATCCAGGCGGCGGCGCCGGGCGTGGAGGCTGTGATCGATCCGCTGGTTGAGGGGCTCGATCTTGCGCCCTTTACCGCACTGTTGAGCGACGATCGGGTGCTCAAGGTGTTTCACGCCGCGCGCCAGGACCTCGAAATCTTTCTCAAGATCGGCGGCGCGCTGCCGAATCCAGTGTTCGACACCCAGATCGCGGCCATGGCCTGCGGCTATGGCGACAGCATCGCCTATGACGCGCTGGTGCAGCAGGTGCTGAAGCGCCGGCTCGACAAGTCCTCGCGCTTCACCGACTGGGCGCGGCGGCCGCTGTCCGACAACCAACTCGCCTACGCGCTCGCCGACGTGACGCATCTGCGCGACGTGTTTCCGCGTATGCGCGACAAGCTCGAGAGCGCAGGCCGCCTCTCATGGCTGGACGAAGAACACGCCACGCTGCTCGACCCCATCGTTTACGACACGACGCCAGAAAACGCCTGGCAGCGCTTGAAGCTGCGCAAGACAACCGCCGATTATGTGCTGGCGCTCCAGGTCGCCGCCGCCTGGCGCGAACGGCAGGCGCAGGCGCGCGACGTGCCGCGCGGACGCATCGTCAAGGACGAAGCGCTCTACGAAATCGCAGAGCACCGGCCAAGGAGCCCCGCCGACTTCGAACGCATGCGCGCGGTGCCGCGCGGCTTCGGCAACTCACGCGGCGCTCAGGAGCTGCTGGCCGCGCTGGAGCGCGCGTTCTCCGATCCTGATCGTCCTGTGTACAGGCACGAGCGCCTGCCGCCCGCCCCGGCGGGACTCGGGGCGACAGTCGAACTGCTCAAGGTGTTGCTGCGTTACGAAGCAGAAGAACACAACGTGGCGCCGCGCCTGATCGCCTCCGCCGCCGAGGTTGAGGCGATCGCCGCAGACGATCATGCCGACGTGCCGGCGCTTCGCGGTTGGCGGCGCGAGGTGTTCGGCGAACGCGCGCTGGCGCTGAAGCACGGCAAGCTGGCGTTACGGCTGAAGGACGGCAAGGTCGCGGTGGAAGACGCGGGATGAGGCGTTGCGCGCGCGGCTGGTCTGCTGCGCGCGCACGCACCCGCTTTACTGCCTTACTGTCCCTGGCCGAGGCTGAAACCAGGCTCGCCGTCGAACGCGTAGAGGCCTTCGATCTTCACAACATCGAAGCCGGCTTGAGCCACGCGCATCATCAGCTCCGCCACCAGCGCCGCCGAGCCCTTGATGTCTTTCTCGAGCAGGAAGCGGCAGCGATAATGGTCGACGCACAGCGTCTCGGGCGCGCCTTCCGGATAAACCTTGACGCCGCGATTGGTGACCATCGACAGCTTGAACGGGCCGAGCGGCAGCGCTGACAATTTGTCGCCGAGCGCGGCAGGACCGTCGCGCCAATCCACGAACAGGTCCGCGCCGAGCATGGTTTTCACCTGCGGCGTGCGCGGCTTGAGCACCGGAATCGCCGGCCATGCCCCGCCCTTGCCGCGCGTCGCCAGCGTCGTCGGCGTTTCGCCCATGCGGGCGATGATGGCGTCAGCGAACGCTTGCGTGCCAACTCTCAGCTTTGACACCCCGTCCTTGAAGACATCGTAGGTGTGAATGCCGTCCTCGATGGTCTTGAGCCAGGCATTGCGCACACGCTCGGCGGCTTTCGCCTCGCCCAGGTGCTGCAGCATCATCACGCCGCCCATCAGCAAGCCGGATGGATTGGCGACATCCTGGCCGGCGCGGCGCGGGGCCGAACCGTGAATGGCTTCGAACATGGCGAGATTGGCGCCAATGTTCGCCGAGCCGGCGAGACCGACGCTGCCGGCGATCTCGGCCGCAACATCGGAGAGAATGTCGCCATAGAGGTTCGGCAGCACGAGGACGTCAAACTGCTCGGGCTTGTCGGCGAGCTTGGCCGCGCCGATGTCGACGATCCAATGTTCGCTCTCAAGGTCCGGGTACTCGGCTGCGATTTCGTCGAACACCTTGTGGAAGAGACCGTCGGTCACCTTCATGATGTTGTCTTTGGTGAAGCAGGTCACCTTCTTGCGCCCGTTGAGCCGGGCGAACTCGAAACCGTAGCGAACGATACGCTCGGTGCCCGGCCGCGTGATCAGCTTGAGGCACTGATAGACGTCCTGCGTCTGACGGTGCTCGATGCCGGCATAGAGATCCTCTTCGTTTTCACGAATGATCACCACGTCCATGGCCGGATGCTTGGTCGCGACATAGGGCGCCAACGAGAAGCAAGGGCGGACGTTGGCGAACAGGCCAAAGGTCTTGCGAACCGTGACGTTGAGGCTCTTCACGCCGCCCCCTTGCGGGGTCGTAATCGGCGCCTTGTAGAAGACCTTGGTGCGGCGCAAGCTGTCCCAGGCATCCGCCCGGACGCCGGCGGAAATGCCTGCAGCATATACCTTTTCGCCGATCTCGATCTCGTCCCAGATGAGCTTGGCGCCGGAGGCGTTCAACACCTTGAGGCACGCGTCCATGATCTCTGGACCGATGCCGTCGCCCTTGGCCACGGTGATGTGATGTGTGCGCGCGCCAACGCGCGCGGGCGTCGCGCCCAGCGTTTCGAAAGCCATCAAGTGCTCCAGCGTGTGGCGGCGGGCGGACGTGCCCGCGCCATTTCGAAGCATCATGGCTCGGTCGGCAAAACGGGAGAAATTGAATTGCGTGACTTAATAGATTTCAGAAAACGATGGATCCGGCGCACCCTAGGCTGGCGCCTCATTGTCGTGGGAAATGGGCTCTCCCATGAGCACCAGCTCCTCGGCGCCCGTCGGGTGCACCGCGCAGGTCGCGTCCCATTGCGCCTTGGTCAACCCCGCCTTCACCGCGATCGCCGCGAGCTGAATCATCTCCGGGGCGTCGACGCCGGCGATGTGGACGCCAAGCACGCGGTCGCTGTGAGCATCGACAACGAGCTTCATCAGCACGCGCTGCTCGTTGCCTGCCAGGATGTGCTTCATCGGCCGGAACGTGGTGCGAAAGACCTTGAGCTTGTGGCCCTTGGCGCGCGCGGCTTCTTCGGTCAGCCCGACCGCGCCGACGGGCGGGCGGGAAAACACCGCGGACGCCACATCTGCGTGGTCGAATGCGGCCGTCCGGCCCATAAATTCTGTCTCGACAAAAGCGACGGCTTCGCGGATCGCAACTGGCGTCAGATTGATACGGTCGGTCACGTCGCCGACAGCGAAGATCGACGGCGCGTTGGTGCGCGAATATTCGTCGACGATGACCGCGCCATTCTCGGCCATCGCCACGCCAGCGCTCGCTAACCCTAGGCCGCTCGTGTTCGGAACGCGCCCCACCGCCCACATCACCTGATCGGTCTCAAGGCGCATCGCGTTGGCGAGCGTCACGAGCTTGCGGCGTTCTGGGAGCGCCTTCACCTCTTCGATGATCGACCCGCAGACGATCCGCACGCCGGTGCGTTCAAGATCGGCCTGGACGTGCGCGCGGATGTCGTGATCGAAGCCGCGCAAAATGCGCTCGCCGCGATAGACGATCGTGGTGTCAACGCCGAGGCCGGAGAAGATGGTCGCGAACTCGCAGGCGATGTAGCCGCCACCGGCGATGACGATGCTCTGCGGCAGTTCGTCGAGCAGGAACGCGTCGGTGGAGGTGATGCCAAGCTGTTGACCGGGCGTTGTCTCCGGCCGCCAGGTATGCCCCCCGGTCGCGATCAGAATCCGCGCCGCGGTGACGGTGCGGTTAGAGTGCGTCAAACGCACGGTGTGCGGATCGACCACCACCGCGCGATCCTCGACGATCGCCACCCCTGCCTTGTCCAGATTTTGGCGATAAAGGCCCGAGAGCCGAGCGACCTCGGCTTGCACGGCGTCGCGCAGCTTCGGCCAATCGAACCGCGCCCACTCGACGGTCCAGCCGAAACCTTTGGCGTCACGGAACGACTGCGCGAACTCGGCGCCATACACCAACAGCTTCTTTGGCACGCAGCCGCGGATGACGCAGGTGCCGCCAATCTCCTGCTGCTCGGCAATCGCCGTCCGCGCGCCCGCTTTGCTCGACGCCAGCCGCGCCGCGCGAACGCCGCCCGAGCCCGCGCCGATGACGAACAGGTCGTAATCGTACTGTGTCATGCGCCTCTCGCGTGTTGATGCGGCGCGCTATTCGCGGCGCAAAATCTTGTCGACGAGGATGTTCGCCCACCACTCGCCCATGAAGGCGGACTTCACCCGCTCTTTGTCGTAGTCTTCCTCGACCCACGCGAGGAAGGGTTTGCCGCTCTCCTTGGTCGCCTCGAGGTAGGTCGCGAAGAAGAAGTCGAGCATGCCGGTCTTACCCTGCTTGACGTGCAGATATTTGAGGCCGAGCTGCTCGACCGCCTCGGCAATCGGCTGGTCCATGCGAAAGTGCTTGTAGAGCACCGCCATGATGCCAGCGCGATCCGCGCCCGACTTGCAATGCATCAGCGCCGGATAGGCGATGGCGTCGAACGTGGCTTTGGCGCCGCGCACTTGCTCGCGCGACGGCGGCTCTCGCGAATGCATGCGGAAATCCACAAGCGCAAGCCCGTAGCGTTCGCACGCCTCCCGCTCCAGCAGATAGTAGCCGGTGTCGGATCGGCCGCGCAGGTTGAGGATGGTCTTGAACCCCATTCGCGCGTAGCGCTTGATGGCTTTGGGCGAGGGCTGGTTGGCCCGCGCCATGACCCCATCCTCGATCCAGTGGAAATTGGAGAACCTCGATCGCAGGAAGCCGTGATCGGCCCAGATCAGGTCGGCGCGGGCGCGCGCGCGACCTTCTGGGGTCTCGATTTCGAACTTGGGCGGTTTTGCGACCTTGTTCACGCTCATGCTGTGTTCATCATCCGCTGGCGCGAGGACCGGGCCGCCCCCTATAAGGACCTCCGCGGCGGCTCGGAAGCCGCCTAATTCGTGACCTCATGCTCAAAGCGCTTCTTCGCAACCCCGCGGTCCAATTCATCCTCGGCCGATTGATCGGGATCTACATGCAGTTCGTCGGTTGGACGACGAATTGGCGTCGCGTCAATCAGGCGGCGGTTGAGCCGTTTTGGGCTCGGCCCGACACCCGCTTGCTGTGCGGGGTCTGGCACGGCCGCTTCTTCCTGACCCACAAATTGTGGGCGTTCGGGCCCAAGCGGCCCAAAGCCACCTTTCTGATCTCCCGCTCACGCGAGGGCGGTCTGGTCGTGCAGGCAGCCCGGCAAGTCGGCTCCGATGTGGTTCGCGGCTCGGCCGCCAAGGCCAAGAACGGCGCCCAAGTTCAACAGAAAGGCGGGCGCGAAGCGACGCTGGAGATGATAAGCCATTTGCAGCGCGGCGGCATGGTGGCGATTACCCCGGACGGTCCACGCGGACCTCGCATGCGGGTCAAGATCGGCGCTGTGCAGGTGGCCAAGATGGCGCAGACGCCGCTGATGGGGCTTGCATGGTCGACCACACACCGCATCGTGTTCGACAGCTGGGATCGCTTCGTGCTGCCGTTGCCGTTCGGGCGCGGTGCTCTGGTATGGAGCGACCCGATCGATCCGCCGCGCCCGGACGCCAAGCGCGAGGAGATGGAAGCGGTGCGTGCGCGCTTCGAGGCTGAGATGCTGCGCATCACCGCCGAAGCTGACCGGCTCGTCGGCGTAGAGACCATCGAGCCCGCGCCAGCCGTCAATCCGGCCGAACGCGAGGCGTTGGCTTCGTGAGTTTTTCGCCCGTTCTTGGAGCGTACCGCGCGGCTGTGGCGGTCGTGGGCGTGTTTGCAGGCGGCTGGCTGTCGGCGCGCGCAAGACGCGGCAAGGAAGACGCCGACCGGCTGGGCGAACGCTTCGGCCGATATTCGAGCGCGCGTCCTGCCGGCAAGCTAATCTGGCTGCATGCCGCAAGCGTCGGCGAAAGCGGCGTTGCGCTCACCCTGATTGACGCGCTGGCCGCGCGCGACCCCGCGCTCTCCTTTCTTATCAGCACCGGCACGCGCACGTCCGCTGAGTTGGTTGCGCGTCGCGCGCCGCCGCGCACGACGCACATCTACGCCCCGCTCGATCTCCATCGCGCTGTGAGGCGCTTCTATGATCATTGGCGCCCTGACGCCGGCGTTTTCGTGGAGAGTGAGCTGTGGCCGAATCTCATCGTCGAGGCGGCTGCCCGCGCCATCCCGCTCGCGCTCGTAAACGCGCGGATGAGTCCACGCACGCTGCGGCGCTGGAAGCGCTGGCGCGCTGCTTCCCGCCGCCTGCTGCAAGCTTTCACTTGGCTTTCGGCCGCCGATGGGCGCACCGCGAGCGCCTTGTCGGACGTGCGCGGCCAGAGCGTTCCCAATCTTGGCAACCTCAAGCTTGCCGCGCCATCGCCGGGTGTTGACGCCGCCGCCAAGGCGTCGATCTTGGCGCAGATCGGCGAGCGCCCGCTGTGGCTCGCCGCCTCGACCCACGCCGGCGAAGACGAGCTTGTGCTCAAGGCGCACGAAGAGCTTCGCACCGCGTATCCGAGCGCTTTGCTGATCATCGTTCCGCGTCATCCCGAACGCGGCGCAGCGGTTGCCGCTCTGGCGGGCCACGCCCCGCGGCGCTCGCTCGGCCAGCCCATTGGCGACGCGCCCGTCTACATTGCCGATACGCTCGGAGAACTCGGGCTGTTCTACGATATCGCGCCCGTCGCGCTGGTCGCCGGCAGCCTGCTCGCGCCGCTTAAGGGTCACAACCCGATTGAACCGGCGAAGCTGGGGGCCGCCATCCTTACCGGGCCTTACGTCGAGAGCTTTGAGGACGTGTACGCCGCGCTCCGCGCCGGGCAAGGCGCAACCACGGTCACCGACCCGGAAACCTTGGCGGCGGCCGTCGCGCAACTTTGGCGTGACGGTGCGGCGCGTCAGCAATTAACGCAGAACGCGCGCGCCGTCGTGGCGCAAGGCGCCAACGCACTCGACAGCGCGGTGATGGCGCTTGCATCCCTGATCGCGACAGAAACAAAGCCCGCCCATGCGCCCGCCTGAATTCTGGAAAGCGAACGCCAGCGGCCGCGATGCTGCGCTCATGCTGCGGGCGCTGCTCACGCCAGTGTCGTGGGCATATGCGTGGGCTGCGGAGCGGCGCATTGCGTCGACACGCCCCCGCCACGCCCCTGTGCCGGTGGTCTGCGTCGGCAATCTCACAGTCGGCGGCGCCGGCAAGACCCCGGTGGCTCGCGCGCTCCGCGCCAAGCTCGGCGCGCACGCGCACACGCTCTCGCGTGGCTATGGCGGCCGCATCGCCGGCCCGTTGCGGGTCACGCCAGACATGAGCGCGGCCGAAGTCGGCGACGAACCGCTGCTGCACGCGCGCGATGGCGCCGCGTGGATCGCGCGCGACCGTCACGCTGGCGCGATGGCGGCGGTCGCCGCGGGAGCCCATGCGATCGTGATGGACGACGGCTTCCAGAATCCGTCGCTCGCGAAAAACCTGTCGATCCTCGTGGTCGACCCAGCATTCGGTATCGGCAACGGAGCGGTGTTTCCGGCCGGTCCGTTGCGCGAGCGGCTCAGCGCGGGGCTGTCCCGCGCCCACGCGATGGTGCTGCTGCAGAGCGCCGGCGCAGAAGCGCAAGCGCCGGACTGGATCGCCGGCTTGAACGCTCCCGTGCTGCGAGCCACCCTCGCCCCTGCTGGTATCCTCCCCGATCGCAAGCTCGTCGCGTTTGCCGGGCTTGCGCGCCCCGAGAAATTCTTCGACACGCTGGCGGCGATGGGGGCGCGCGTCGCCGAGGCCGTGCCGTTCGACGACCACTACGCATACGCCGAAGCAGACCTTACATTTCTGGCGCGGATGGCCGACGATCACGATGCGATGCTGATCACAACGGAAAAGGACGCCGTGCGCCTCACGCCGGAGTGGCGCGCGCGCGTCGCAGTGCTGCCGGTGGCCGCGCGCTTCGCCGATGAAGCGGCGCTCGATGCGCTGCTTGCGCCCGTTCGCGCGCGCATGGACGCTGCGCATGGCTAGGTCGAAGCCGCTGAACTTCCTGTTCCGCCTCGAGGCGCTGGTGTGGAACGGCTATGTCGGCGGCCTCGGCGCACTCGGGCTTGAGCGGGCGTCGAAACTCGGTGCGGCGATCGTGCCGCCGATCGCATCGCTGACCTCGGCTTGGAAGACGGCGCTCCGCAATCTGCGCATGGCGTTTCCGAACGAAAGCGACGCCTGGCATCGCGAAGTCAGGTTGGAGAGCTTCCGCGAACTCGGGCGCATGTCGGGCGAGTTCCCGCACATGGGCAAGTTCCTCGACAAGTTCCGCAGCGGAGAACTCATCTACGAGGGACGCGAACGCATCGAAGCCACGCTTGGCAAGGGCGCGGTGTTCATCGGCGGCCACTTCACAAACTGGGAGGTCACCTCGCTCTGTCTGGCGCAGACCGATACGACCTGCCACTTCACCTACCGGCCTGCGAACAACCCGCTAATCGACAAGTACATCGTCGACACGCGCGCGCAATTCGGTTTGGTGCTGCAAGCCGCCAAGGGCAAGGAAGGCGGCATGGGCTTGCTACGTTCGCTGAAGAAGGGCCGCAGCGTCGCGCTGATGAACGACCAGAAATACAATATGGGCTTGGCAGTGCCGCTGTTCGGTTACGAGTGCATGACAGCCGACGGGCCGACGCGGCTCGCGCTCAAATTCAAGGTTCCGCTCATTCCGCTTTCCGGCCAGCGCATCGAGGGCACGCGCTTTCGCGTGCGCGTGCACGAACCGATTGCCCTCGACTACGACAAGCCAAATGACGAACAAACGGTCATTGACGGCGTCAAGCGCATCAACGAATTCATGGAAGCGCGCATCCGCGAAGCGCCAGGGCAATGGTTCTGGGCGCACCGGCGCTGGCCGAAGGACGCATGGAAAAAAGCTGGCGTGATGTAAGTCGCGGGAGGGAACAGATGAAGTGGGCAGCTTTGATCATCGCGGCGTTGGCGGCCGGCTGCGTGTCGATTAGCGTCGACGAGAGCATCGTTCGCGCCGCCGCTGAAAATCCGCGCGTACGCTCATGCCCCGCCGAACGCACGCAAGCGAATGCGCACAGCGAAGGCTTCGGCGCCACCAGCGGCGTGACCGTCACCGATGTGGCGCTGACGCCTCTCGCGCACGACCCGGCCCGCGCCGCGCGGTTGCGCCGCATCGCAGTCCAACCAGGCGGCGTGATCGCGTGGCACGATCACACAGCCGTGCAGGGCTACGCCGTTCTCATCGCCGGCGAGATGGTGGAGCTGCGCAACACGTGCCGCGACCCGATCATCTATCGCGCCGGCGATGTCACGATCGAGGATGCGCAGACCGCACATTCCTGGCGCAATGAAAGCGACGAGACGGCCATCGTGCCGGTGAGTCACGTGGTGACGCGCTAGACGCGCCCCGCTTCGACAGGCTCTTGGGCTTGGCGTCAGCCTAAGCTTGTCGAAGGCGACGCCGCGCGCGTCATCATGGCGCCAGCAACTCGGCCCGCGCCGCCGCCAAGCCTTCGATGGCTACTGTCGGATCGAGCTGGCGGCCGCGATAGCGCATGCGCCAGCACAGATGCGGGCCGGTCGCGCGCCCTGTGGCGCCGACCGCGCCGATCACCTGGCCTTGCGTCACGTGTTCGCCGACCGCGACATCGAGGCGGCTCATGTGCAGGTACATGGTGATCAGGCCCTGGCCGTGATCGATGAACACGAGCCCGCCTTCGAAATGCATGTCGGGACTGGCCAGTACGACCGTGCCCGAGGCCGGGGCGCGCACGGCGGCGCCGGCGGGCGCGGCGATGTCGACGCCATAGTGCGGATCGCGCGGCTCGCCGTTGAGGATGCGCTGATTGCCCCAACGTCCCGAGATCGGTCCTTCGACCGGCCAGATAAAGCCGTCGAGCCAGCCGCGCAGCACCGCTTCGCTGGCGAACGCCGCCTGCTTCAGCGCCGTGTCCTGCTGAATGCGCGCGAGCACCGCCGGCTCTGTCGGATTGACGGTCTGCGGCGGCAATCCGCTGACGCGCTGGATGTCGAACTCGCGGTCGGCGATGGCGAAGCTTTGTGACACGACCGCTTCGCGCATGCGCGCTTCCACCCGCGCTTCCGCGCCGTGATCGCGCAGAAAGCCGATCACCGCCCAGCCTTCTTGATCGGCGCCGCCGAAGTCGACACCGTCGACGACGAGCTGCGCGCCGGGCATGGTGCGACAGAGCGCGAGCCCGCCTTGCACGAATGCGCCGGCGCACCGGAGCGTAAGCGTCGCTGGCGTGGGCGGAAACGCAGGCGTCGAAACCGGCGGTTCTACGATAGGCGCAGCCGCCGGCGTCTCTGGCGCCTCAGCAGCCGCGCAGGCCGCCAACATCAATAGTGCCGCGAGCGACGCGCGCATACTTCCCCCTGTGCACACCTTACCGACCGTGGATCTCCTTCCACCGCTTCATCGCCTCTTCCGGCCCGCGATAGGCTTCCTGCAGGTCGACATTCCAATAACGCAACTCATCCAGGAGGATGCGTTCGCCGCTCACTGCGCAACGGACGAAGAGCCCCTGCCGCACAATCGTGAATTCGTTGTCGCCATAGCGCAGCTGGGCTTCCGGCCCGCCTGGGTCGTGCTTGTTCATACCCGCTTGTAACCGCTCTGGCGCGACTCGTCACGCCTGCGCGTTTGCGCAGCGCCAACCCCGAGCAGCACGGCGTCAAGGGCGACGACCGCGGCCAGGCGAGCATAAGCGGCGCGGTTCGCATGCTTGGCCGGGAGCGCCGCCGCATCGTACACGTAGCCCGCGAGCGCCACCGACAGGCTGATGCGGGCGTCGCCGTTGGCAAGCAGCGCAGCCCCGGACACGAGCTTGTGCGCACCGGCGACGCGGACCAGGGGCGTCGGGTCGCCTTCGACCCGTCCATGGCGACGATCTTCCCAGGCGACACAATTTGGAAGGCGCCGAGAGCAACGCTCAAGGCGCCGCGCGCCGACACAAGATGCTTCAACATGAAGCCGCAACGAGCGAACGGCGCGCCTGTTCCATCAAGCGAGGTCAAGCGCGCAAGCCAACGCCTTGTTCAACTCCTGGAGCTTCTGCTGAGTCAGTTGTCCGACGAAATCAGTGAGCCGAGCCTTCTCGATACTCAGCAACCCGTCACAGTGGATCGCAGATGCGTGCTTGAATCCTTCGCTCGCCCCTACCGGCACCTGCGACGGCAATCCGTGACGCGCCGTGAACACGGGCGCACACACGACGGTGGCGTATTCCGAGTCGATCAGCGCCTGCCGGCTGACGACCACGAAACAGCGCGCCGGTTTAGGATCACCGGGCGGGCGCCGCACCCGGTATATTGCGCCCCGCTTCACTCATCCAGCCGATCTGATTGAAACGCCAACGCGTCCATCATTTCTTGATTGAGCTGCGCCGCGTGCAGATTGATTGCAGCGGCTTCGCGCGCGATCCGCCGTTCGCGCGCTCGCCCATCCAAGAAGTCTTGCAATATCTTTTCAATGTACGCGGAACGTGACGCTCCGGGCCCGGCGAGTTTGTCTATGGCGTCGATGACGTCTTCAGACAGGGTGAGCGAGGTTTTTACCTTCATACCACCAATATACTACTGAAGCAAGACGATAGCAATCAAAACAAATCGCCCTGATCGGGCCCGGGCTTAGCCTTCGGGCGCGGTTTCATGCCGTCGGTCTCCGGCGCCCGCTGCGGCTCGATGATCGCCTTTTGCTTTTCGTCGGCGAAGGTGAGTTCGACCGCGTCCCCTGGCGACAAATCCTTCGCCGCGCGCACCAATGTGCCGTCCTCGCGATGGACCATGACGAAACCGCGCGCCAAGACGCTCTTGTGCGAGAGGCTCTCCAGCATGCGCGCCGCGCCATCGAGATGCTTGCGATGGGCTTCGAGCGTCCGCGCGATCGCCGGCGCCAGACGCGCTGACGTGCGCGCCAAAAAGTCGCTCCGGCGTGCGATGTCTTGCGAGAGCGCCTGCGGGCGCAGGCGCGCGGCGACGCGGTCGAATTTCGACTGCGCCATCCGCGTGTTGGCGACGAGCGCAGCGTTCAGCCGCTCAGCGGCGCGATCGAAGCGCTGCTGTGGCACTTGGAACAGCGTTTCGAGCCGCGGCAGCCGCGCGCTAACCGCGCGAACTTCGGTGCGGCGCTTCTCCAGCCCGCGCACCAAGCCGCCCTTTAAGCGCCCCTCCAGCACTTCGATGCGCTCAATCAATTCCGCGCGCACGGGGACGGCCTTCTCCGCGGCCCCTGTTGGAGTCGGCGCGCGCAGATCGGACGCATAATCGATCAAGGTCGTATCTGTCTCGTGGCCGACCGCGCTGATCAGGGGGATCGCGCTTTCCGCCGCCGCGCGCACCACAATCTCTTCGTTGAACGCCCACAGATCCTCGATCGAGCCGCCGCCACGCGCCACGATCAGCACGTCGGGACGCAAGCTGCCCTGCAATGCGTTGAAACCCTTGATAGCACGCGCGACCTGCCCCGCCGCCTCCGGCCCTTGCACCAGCACGGGCCAGAGGATCACGCGGCGCGGGAACCGCTCCTGCAAGCGATGCAGAATGTCGCGGATCACCGCGCCGGTCGGCGAGGTGACGACGCCGATGATGCGCGGCAGATACGGGATCGGCTTCTTGCGTTCGCGCGCGAACAGACCTTCGGCCGTCAGCTTCGCTTTGAGCTTCTCCAATTGCGCCAGCAGCGCGCCGACGCCAGCCGGCGACATCCGCTCAGCGACCAGCTGATACTGCGAACGTCCCGGGAAGGTCGACAACCGGCCCTCGGCCACGACCTCCAAGCCTTCCTCGGGTTTGAACGTCAGCGCCTGCACATTCGAGCGCCACATCACTGTGGAGATGGAGGCGTTTTCGTCTTTGAGGTCGACATAGAGATGCCCGGATTTGGCGATCATCACCCGGCCGAGTTCACCGCGCACGCGCACGCGCTCGAAATCGCGCTCCACCGTGCGCTTTACCGCCTGGGCCAACTCGCTGACCGTCAGCTCGGGCAGGTTGGAATTGGCCGGGGTCTGGGGAGCGGCGCTCTCTTGCATCCGTTTCATATAAGCCGACTCGCGCGAGCGCGCCTGAATATGGTTTAACGGGCGTGGCTGGGAGTGGTGGGGGACCGCGCATGGCGTTCGACGCCAACGACTTGACGCCGCACGAGCACTTTGTGCTGGAACGCATCCGGCTGGGTGAAGTGGCTGACTTCACAGCCCTAGGGGCTGGCGGGCCCAAGCCTTCCCTGCGGGCGGGCTTCATCCGCAAACTGTTGCTGGGGCTCGACCCAGCCTGGGCCGTGCAAGCGCCTGGCGTGCGGATCAAGGGTGCGCGCATCGAGGGCGAACTCGACCTCTCAGGGTGCTCGGGCTCCGGCGACAAGGGCTTGCCCGCGCTCCGGTTCGACGCCTGCGACATCCCGGAGCGGATGAACTTCTCCGGCGCGCGCCTGGCGCAGCTCTGCCTGCGCCAGTGCGCCTTCACCCACCTGGTTGCACACGCCATCGTCGTCGACGGCGTATTTGACTTCTCCGAAGCGCACGCGCCGAGCGAGGGCGGCGCCTGCTGGATCGACGCGCGCGGCGCCAAGATCGCCGGGCGTGTCGAAGGCGGCGGCGCCAAACTTCGCATTGAGGACGGCCAAGCCCGTGAAGACGGCGTGCAGAAATTCGCACTGGTTTTGCGCGAAGCGCGGGTCAGCGGCGGGGTCGCTCTACGCCCGGACTTCCGCGCCATCGGCGGCGTCAGCCTGTTCGACGCCGTCGTCGACGGCCTCGTCGACATGCGCGGCGCGCATCTGAAGGCCGTCGATCGACGCGCGCTCGATCTCGGCAATCTGCGCGCGACAGGCCTTGTCGCCATCAATCGCGGCTTCCGCTGCGAAGGGCCGGTCTGGATGCGCGGCGCGGTGTTGCTCGGCGGCTTCAACGCTAACGGCGCGACCATCAGCGTCAAGGACGGCGAGCGCGAAGGCGTGAACGCCGAGAATTGCGAGATTCACGAAGACCTGCAGATGCGGTCGAAGTTCGCTTGCAACGGACCGGTGAATTTCGCCGGCGCCGTCGTCAATGGCAGCGTGCATATCGACGAAGCGACGTTCAGCGCCGCACCGCTCGCACTCGACTTTAGCAAGGCGGAGATCGACGGCGAGTTCGCCGGCGCGGCGACGCTAAACGGCGCGCTCAAGCTGGCCGGCGCCAAAATCGGCCGCAACCTCGATCTCCGCAGCACGGAGATCGGCGCCCGTGTCGTCACGCGCACAGAAACACTGGATCACGCCATCGACGCCGCCAGCATAAGTGTGGGCGGTGCGGCGCTCTTCAATGGGGCCAACATCAAAGGCGAACTGTTTCTCCCCGATGCGCGCATCGACGGCTATCTGAGCTTCGGGGGCGGGCGCTTCATCAACGCCGGCGGATGGGCGATCCGCGCGCCGAACATGCGCGCAGGCGGCAACGTCACGCTGAAGATCGAGGACGGCGACAAGGCGCCGTTCGGGGTCAAGACCGTAATCGAGGGCGGGGCCAAGTTCGATCGCGCGCAGATCGCCGGCGCCTTCGCCTGGCTCAATCTGGAGCTGCGCGGGCCGGGGCCGAACGGCGACAAGGCGCCGGTGCTCAGCTTTGCCGACGCCCGCATCGGCGGCGCCTTGAGCGCCAAAGGCCTGGCGATGCCGCCCGACGGCCGCATCAACGCCGCCGGCGCACACGTCGCTTCACTTGACGACGACATCGACGCCGGATGGGGCTCAGCGAGCGCGGCGCTGGCGCTTGACGGGTTCGCCTATGAGCGCATCGACAGTTCGAACGATGGCTGGCGCCGGCGCCTGAAGTGGCTCCGCCGTTCGCAGCGCGCATCGAAGCCGTTCTCACCCCAGCCCTTTGCGCACGCCGCGCGCGTCTATGCGCGCATGGGCCGGCGCGAGGACGCGCGCCGCATCTCGCTCGCGCAACACGACGCGCAGGCATTTGCCGCAGCGGGAACGTCGCCGATCAGCTGGCCGCTTTCATCGCTGTTCGGCCTGGTTGCCGGCTATGGTCTCGCGCCGATCCGCGTGGTCCGCGCACTGGTGGTGTTCCTCGCTCTCGGCGTTGCGGGCGTGTTCGCCATGAACGAGCAAGGCGCGCTGGTGACGCCGCAGGGCGCAGCCTGCAATGGCGCCGTTGAGCCAGCCCTTTACGCGCTCGACGTGGCGTTGCCGGTGATCGATCTCGGCCAGGAAAGCCGATGCGGTCCAGGCCGCACCGCGCGCGCCGACTTGGGCCAAGGCGTCGCCTTGGGCGAGACCGACTGGCGGCTGTTCGAAGGCGCGGCGCTCTGGAAGTGGGCGCACGCGCTCTACGCCATGCTTGGCGCGATCTTAACCGCGCTTGCCGTGATCACCTTCTCCGGCGCGCTCAAGCCGAGGGATGAATGAGGCGCACAATGCAAAGGCGCCTGCGCTCTCGACTGACGGTGCATAGCTGCTAGAAGCACCCAAAGTTCGTTAGGGGGACACCGCATGCTTCGTCGCACCTTGTTGGGATCGGCGCTGGCTGCGCCGATCATCGCCGCCGCCGCGCCCGCGTTCGCCCGGCGGGCCGATCCGCTGGCGCCATTGCCGCTCGACAGAAGCACACACGCGCGGCCAGAAATTGCACGCGTCACTCACGTCTCGCTTGATCTTGTCGCTGACTTCGACGCCAAGCGCCTGCGCGGAACGGCGCGGCTCAACATCGTCGCGCGGCCCGATGCAGAACAGATCGTGCTCGACAGCGACGGCCTCGTGATTCATGCCGTGCGCGCGGGCCGGCGACCCACTCGCTTTGAGCTCGGAAGCCGCGACGAAGAATTGGGTTCGGCCCTGACGATCCAGCTCAACGGCCAGCGTACGATCGAGATCGACTACGAAAGCGCTGAGAACGCCAGCGCGCTGCAATGGCTGACGCCGGAACAGACCGCGAGCGGCAAGCAATTCCTATTCAGCCAGGGCCAGGCGATCCTCAATCGGTCCTGGATTCCAACGCAAGATAGCCCAGGCATTCGCCAAACCTACGACGCCCGCATCGTCGTGCCGGACGGGTTGAAGGCGGTGATGAGCGCCGAAATGCTGACGCCAAACGGCAGGCACGCGCGCGAGGGCGGACGCGCTTTCCGCTTCCGCATGCCGCAACCGATCCCGCCTTACCTCATCGCCATCGCCATCGGCGATCTGGAGCACCGCGCCGTCGGCCCGCGCACCGGCGTCTACGCCGAGCCCAGCGTCGTCGAACGCGGCGCCTATGAGTGCGCCGACATGGAGCGCATGATGGATGTGGCGGAGAGCCTCTACGGTCCGTACCGTTGGGGGCGCTATGACGTGCTGATCCTGCCGCCCTCGTTTCCATATGGCGGCATGGAAAACCCTCGGCTTACGTTTCTCACGCCTACGTTCCTCGCCGGCGATCGCAGCCTCGTCTCGCTCGTCGCGCACGAGTTGGCGCATTCTTGGTCGGGCAATCTGGTCACCAACGCCGTGTGGGAAGACGGCTGGCTCAACGAAGGCTTCACCAGCTACATTGAGGGTCGCATCGGGGAGGCGTTGTTCGGCGTCGAACACGCGCGCATGGCCGAAGCGCTGTCGTGGGCGGACATCCAAACCGCGCTCGGCGCGGTGCCGGCAGATGGACAACGGCTGCATTGGGTCGGCGAGGTCAGCGCCAACGACAATTCGAGCGCCATCACCTACGACAAGGGCGCATTGTTTCTGCGCACCATCGAAGGCGCGATCGGGCGTGAGCGGCTCGATCAGTATCTGCGGTCCTACTTCGACCGCCACGCCTTCCAGCCGATGACGACGCAAGCGTTCCTGGCTGATTTCCGCGACCACGTCGTGCGCGGCGATGCGGCGCTGGAAGAACGTCTCAAACTTGACGAGTGGGCCTTCGAGCCGGGCATCCCGAGCAACGCCGTCGAACCGGTAGCGTCAGGCTTCGACGACATTCCCGGCTACGTCGCGCACTTCGTCTCCGGCGGCCCGCCAGCGGCGGCGCCGTGGGAGGCGTGGAACACCATGCAGCGCCAGCGCTACCTGCAAACGCTGCCGCGCGAACTGCCCGCAGAGCGGCTCGACGCACTGCAGAGAGCGTTTGCGCTCAACGACATCGGCAACAACGAGGTGCTGTTCGACTGGCTGATGCTGGCGATGGCCAACCGCTACCAGCCGGCGGTGCCCTCGGTGGAGCGCTTCTTGACCAGCATGGGCCGCGGCAAGTTCGTGCGTCCGCTCTATCGCGCGCTCATGGGCCAGGGCGAGTGGGGTCAAGCGATCGCGCGCCCGCTTTATGCGCGCGCACGCGCCGGCTATCACCCGATCGTGCAGACCGCCGTCGATCGCATCGTCACGCCTGCTTAGCCTTGACGCCGCCGCCGCAAACGTGCGCAAACGACATCACAGGGAGGGAATGCGAATGGGGGCTTGGCGAGAGATTCTGGTGTTCGCCGACGGGTCGGAGGACGGTCTGGCGCGCATGCGGATGGCATGGGACCTTGCGCAAAAGCACGATGCAAGGCTCGAAGCGCTCGTGTTGCGTCCACCCGCCGACTTGAACGTCGTCACCGAAGGCGCCGTTGAAGCGCTGCGCGCCATCCCCGGCGATCAGGGCCAGCGCGTCCACGTGCACCGGATCGATACCGGCGAAGACGATGCACAAGCGATCGCCGCACGTGAAGCGCGGCTCTCCGACATCGTCATCTTCGGCAAGCCGGAGACGCTCGACAACTCGCCCTTGGACACCGAAATCTTCGCCGGGGCGCTGCTCGGCGGCGGGCGGCCTTGCCTGATGCTGCCGCGGTGGATCTCGCCGCGCGCCTTTGGACGTCGCCCGCTGGTCGCATGGCGCGGCGACGAAGAGGCGGCGCGGGCGTTGCACTGGTCGTTGCCTTTCCTGCGGGAAGCCGAGGAAGTCCGCATCTGTCTGGCCAATCCGCGCTCCGAGCGCGAAGGCGAGGACGAAGCGGGAATGGCCAGGCTCGCCTCCTATGTGCGGCGTCACGGCGTTAATGTCGGGGAACCGATCATTCGCGAGTCCTGGGAAGACTCGCAGCGCATGATCTTGTCGGAGCTGGAGGGCTTCAACGCAGACATGCTGGTGATGGGCGCCTTCGGCACGCCGCGCCTCGTGCAGGAGTTGTTCGGGGGTGTGACGACCGCCTTGGTGCGGGAAGCACGCGTGCCGGTGCTGCTCGCCCACTGAAACGCCCGGTGCGCTTGACCGCGCTCTGGCTTGGCCGCAAGCCTTGCCGGTCATGAAGATTCTGATCGTCGGCTCGGGCGGACGCGAACATGCGTTGGGCTGGAAGCTCAAGCAGAGCCCGGTTGTGAGCGCGATCATCTCCGCACCCGGCAATCCGGGGCTGGCTGAACTAGGCCGCACGGTGGCGATCAAGGTGGATCAACCGGGCGAGCTCGCCGCCTTCGCCATGCGCGAGCAAGTCGATCTCGTCGTGATTGGGCCTGAGGTCGCGGCGGCAGCGGGTTTGGCCGATAGCTTGGCCAAGGTGAACGTGCCCTGCTTTGGCCCAAGCCAAGCGGCGGCCGAACTCGAAAGCTCCAAGGCGTTCATGAAGGAGTTCTGCGGCCGGCACGGCATTCCGACCGCCGAGTACAAAGTCTTCGACGACGCTATTCGAGCGAAAGCCTATCTCGGCGGACGTGAGCCGCCGTTCGTGATCAAGGCCGACGGCTTGGCGGCGGGCAAGGGCGTTGTGATCGCAGAAACGCGCCGCGACGCCGACGCCGCCATCGATGAAGTGCTGTTCCTCAAGAAGTTCGGCACGGCAGGGCAGCGCATCGTCATCGAGGACTTCCTGCCCGGCGAGGAAGCGAGCTTCTTTGCTTTATGCGACGGTGAAACCGCGGTCCCCTTACAAGCGGCGCAGGATCACAAGCGCGCCTACGATGGCGACAAAGGCCCCAACACCGGCGGCATGGGCGCCTACTCGCCGGCGCCTGTTTTTTCGGACGTTGTGCGCGACCAAACCATGGAGCGCATCATTCTACCGACGCTCGCCGGCATGAGGGCGGAGGGACGCCCGTTCGTCGGCGTGCTGTTCGCGGGGCTGATGATCAGCGCCGATGGGCCGAAGCTCATCGAGTTCAACGTGCGCTTCGGCGATCCCGAATGCCAGACCTTGATGCGGCGCTTGAAAAGCGACCTCGCGCCGGTGTTGCTTGCGGCGGCGAAGGGCGAACTGAAAAATGCGCCAGCGCTCGAGTGGGATGCGCGCCCCGCCGTCACGATCGTCTACGCCGCGCAAGGCTATCCCGACGAACCGCTGACGGGTTCAGTCATTCGCGGGCTCGACGCAGCGTCGAAGGTCACCGAGGTTGTCATCTTTCACGCCGGTACGCGCCAGGACGAAGACGGCACGCTGCGCGCCTCGGGCGGGCGCGTGCTCAATATCACAGCCACCGGCGACACGCTGCGCGAGGCGGTCGTGCGCGCCTATGCGGCCGTCGACGCCATCGACTGGCCGGGGGGCTTTTGCCGACGCGATATCGCGTGGCGGGCGCTGGGGTAAGGGGAGTGATCGCGAGCGCCTACCGTCAACACGAGATTGGCGCGCGAGCGCCAGGCAGCGCCAAGATCACGAATATCCGCGTTTATGGATTCCCGGGATCGCCGCTCCGCGCCGCCCCGGGAATGGGTGGATGTGCGTTTGAGGACCGCATAGAATTGCCCTCGTAAACGAACTTGGAGTCGATCACGATGGGTCTGTACATCAGCCATTTAGACACCGTGACGATCAAGGAGGAGCGCGCGCTCTACGTCTATCTCCTCGACTATGGATGGCCAGACGGCCAGTGGGAACAATTGTTTAAGCGCCACTTTATGAGGATGGCCGACCGTGCGTCAGAGACAGGCGCTGTGGTCATCGGAAGCATGCGCGGCGTTCACTTTGGCAATGAAGTCCTGAATTGGCACCGCGTGGGAAACCTGAGCGGCGAAGATGTGTTGCCCGCATTACTGATCACAAAGACACACCCGACTTACTTCCGCGAGTCCTTCGACGACAATGCGCCGGCCGCGCCAGGATTGGATAAGCTCCTTGTTGTCCCTCTCCGACCATTCTGTAGGGACGAGACAGACTTCCTTCGCGCGGTAGAAGGCGTGTTCTGCGACCTTAAATCCGGTCTAGCGCTCCAGAATTTTGACATTGCTAAGCATGATGCTCGCATGAGGCAAGACACCAATTTCGGGCAGCGCGTGATCAATGCAATAGAGGTCAAGCCCGGCGCGTTTGGAGTAAGCGTCGATTTGAAGGCGCTTCTGATGGGCGGGCCAAAATAGCGGCTCCGCGCCTTCACCCCTCTCCCCCTCGCGGCGGACAGCGTGCATAAGAGCAGAATGACCGAGACCGCCCCTCAGGACGCCTTCTCCGGCGTCAAGCCCGTCGAAGAGCGTCACAAGCTCGACGAAGCGAAGCTCGCGAGTTGGCTCGAGGCGAACGTCGAAGGCTTCGCCGGCCCGCTGCAGCTCTTCCAGTTCAAGGGCGGGCAATCGAACCCGACCTATCAGCTGGTCACGCCTGGGCGCAAATACGTGTTGCGCAAGAAGCCCGGCGGGAAGCTGCTCCCTTCCGCGCACGCGGTCGACCGCGAGTTCCGTGTCATCAGCGCGCTTTACCCAACTGGCTTTCCAGTCGCGCGCCCGTATGCGCTTTGCACCGACGACGGCGTGGCCGGCGCCATGTTCTACGTCATGGAAATGGTGGAAGGCCGCATCATCTGGGACGGCGCGTTTCCGGGCGTGACGCCCGAACACCGCCGCGCCGTGTACGAGCACAAGATCGCCACGTTGGCGAAACTGCACACCACCGATTACGCCGCCATCGGCTTGAGCGATTACGGCAAGCCCGGCAATTACTTCGCCCGCCAGATCGATCGCTGGACCAAGCAATACAAGCTGAGCGAAACCGAAACCATCGACGAGATGAATGCGCTGATGGACTGGCTGCCGCAAACCATCCCGCCCGGCGAGCGCACGTCGATCGTTCATGGCGATTATCGCCTCGACAACATGGTGCTGCACCCAAGCGAACCGCGCGTCATCGCCGTGCTCGATTGGGAACTCTCCACGCTTGGCGATCCATTAGCGGACTTCACTTATTACCTGATGAATTGGGTGTTGCCGCGGGATGCGCGCTCTTCGCTTAATGGCTTGGATCTGAAATCCATCGGCATTCCCGAGCGCGACGAAGTGGTGGCGCTCTATTGCGCGCAAACCGGCCGCGACGGCATCAGCAATCTCGACTGGTACTTCGCCTACAACGCCTTCCGTCTCGCCTGCATTTTGCAGGGCATCGCTGGGCGCGTGCGCGACGGCACCGCGGCCAGCGCCCACGCACTGGAAATGATCAAGCGCATCCGCCCGCTGGCGATGGGCGCGCACGGGTTTGCGAAGCTGGCGGGGCTGTGAAGGCTGACGCGACTGCTCCCTGCGCGTATCCGGTTGACGTTACCGATGGCTGCGCCAAGAAATGCCATGATGTAGAGGGGGAACACATGCTTCGTCGCTCAGTCTTCGCCGCCGGCGCGCTCGCCGCCACGCTGGCCCTCACCGGCTCGGGCTTCGCGCAGGAGCAAGCGCCGCAGGTCGCCTCGATCATCCACGCCGGGCGCCTGCTCGCCGATCCGGCGACCGGACGCGTTTCCACCCAGCAATCGATCCTGATCGGCCAAGACGGCCGCATCATTGGCGTTGAAGCGGGCTACGTTGAACGCGCCGGCGCGCGCGTCATCGATCAGCGCAACCGCTTCGTGCTGCCCGGTCTCATCGACAGCCATGTGCATCTGACCAGCGAACTCGGTCCCAGCCAACTGATCGACAGAGTGACGCTGACGCCGTCCGACGCCGCGATGCGCGGTGCGGAGAACGCCCGCAAGACGTTGATGGCCGGTTTCACCACCGTCGCCGACCTGGGAGCGCCCAACGATTCCATCTTCGCGTTGCGCCGCGCCATCGCGGAAAACCGCGTGCCTGGCCCACGCATCATCGCGTCGGGCTCATCGGTGACGCCAGACGGCGGCCACGGCGACGCCAATGGTTTTTCGCCCCACGTGATCGACGTGCTGCGCTCGATTTCAGCCTGCTCCGGCGCCGACGATTGCCGCCGCGCCACGCGCCGCCAGATTCAAGCCGGCGCGGACGTCATCAAGATCACCGCCACCGGCGGCGTGTTGTCGAACACCGCAGCCGGAGTCGGCCAGCAATTGAGCGATCCGGAGCTCGCCGCCATTGTCGACGCCGCCCACGCCATGGGCCGTCGCGTCACCGCGCACGCGCACGGCGCCGACGGCATCAATGCGGCGCTGCGCGCCGGTGTCGATTCGATCGAGCACGGCACCTATCTCGACCGCGATTCAGTTCGGATGTTGCGGCAGGGCAATCGCTATTTGGTGCCGACCATCATGGCCGGCTGGTGGGTCGGCCAATTGGCCGAGCAAGGCGGCGTGCTGACGCCTGCGCAAGCCGACAAAGCCCGCGAGGTCGGCCCTGCGCTGATGCGCATGGTGCGTTTCGCCGCCGCCAACAATGTGCGCATTGCGTTCGGCACCGACACCGGCGTCTCGCCACACGGCATGAACGCGCGCGAATTCCAGCTTTTGGTCGAAGCCGGCTTCACGCCGCTGCAGGCGATCCAGATGGCGACCGTCAACGCCGCCGATCATCTGCAGCTGAACGGGACCGCTGGGCGCATCACAGCCGGCCACGCGGCCGACATCATCGCCGTCGACGGCGATCCGCTGGCGGATGTGACGACGCTGATGAACGTGCGCTTCGTGATGGCGCGCGGGATGGTGCACAAGGCGGAATGACGGCTGCGGGACAGCAGCGCCCGCTAGGCTGGCCGCTGGCCCGATTGACCCTTGCATGCCGTCTGCCTTAAGCGCTGTGCATGCTTCGCGTCATCGCACGCGGCGGCGTCGCCTCGACCTGCGCCGACGCGGCCGCCCTTTGGTACGACCTGGACACCCCGTCCGAGGCTGAAGAAGCCGAGGTTGAGGCCGCGCTTGGCGTCGACGTGCCCACGCCGGCAGAGCGCGAGGCGTTCGAAGAATCCGCGCGCTTCTACGAAGAAGGCGGGGCGCTCTACCTGACCGCAACCCTTCTGGGCCGGCGCGAGGAAGGCCGCTTCATTTCGGGTGCGGTGACGTTCATCCTGGTGAAGCAGAAGCTGGTCACTGTGCGCCAGATCAGCCCGCGCGCGTTCGAAGTCGGCGAGCGCCGCGCCTCGGCGCGCGTCGGTTCGGCGCAAAGCGGCGCGGATGTATTCTTCGCGCTGATCGAAGGCGCGGCCGAACGCCTGGCCGACCTGCTCGCCGAAGCCACCAACAACGCAAACCAAGTGTCGCGCCGAATCTTCGATGAAGACAAAGAGCCCGACCTGCGCTCGGTGCTGCGCGACCTCGGCGCCATCGGCGCGTTCGAGTCGCTGGCGCACGACAGTTTGTCGAGCCTGCAGCGGCTCTTGGCCTATGCGCGTCTCGCCGGCAGCCGGCATGGCCTCGACGAGGCGCGGCTCAAAGCGCTTGAGCGCGACGTCGGCGAACTCGAGCGCATCGCCGAAGCGCTGCAGCCGCGGCTCTCGTTTCTGCAGGACGCGACGCTCGGCCTCATCAACGCGGCGCAAACCAACGTCTTGAAGGCGCTTTCGCTCGCCACCATCGCGTTCGTGCCGCCAACGCTCATTGCCTCGATTTTCGGCATGAATTTCGAAGCCATGAGCTGGTTTCAGCACGATTGGGGCCCATGGGTCGGCTTTGCGTTGATGCTTGCAGCCCCCGCCACGCTCTTCGGCATCGCCAAATGGCGGGGCTGGTTCTGACCGCGAGTTTAGGATTTCGCCCCAAACGCGACTTATTTTGGCAAGACGGGATCAACACTCGTAGAGGCAAGTGCAAGTCTCGGATTGGAGGTCCATGATGAAGAAACTCATCCTCGCAGCGGTGGCGACCACGGCGCTCGCTGGCTGCGGCACGCAAACTGGGGATCGCATTGCATCCGGCGCGGCGATTGGCGGCGGCGTCGGCGCAGTGGCCGGTGGCGTCGGCGTCGTGCCTGGCGCCATTATCGGCGCCGCGGTCGGCGGTCTGACCGATCCCGATCAGATCAATCTCGGCGATCCGCCTTGGAAGGACTGATTGCGTACTTAAGGGGGCGGCGCTAAGCGCTGGGCCCCTAAACGGCGCCCGTCTGTTCTGCGGGTCTGCCCTGAGGACGATTATGGCTGCGTTGGAGTTCACCCGTCGCTATGCGATGGCGCATCGGCTGTTGGCGACCAACAGCGAGAAATGCCGCATCCCGCATGGTCACAACGAGTTTGTCACCGTCCGCCTCGATCCCGCGGCGTCGTTCCGCTTCAGCGATACAAACTCGGCTGCGCCATTCGAATTGGTGAAGCGCCGCTGGCACGCCTGGATCGACGGCGCCGTGGATCACACGCTGCATCTGGGCGAAAGCGACCCGTTGATCGGGTATTTCCGCAATCACGAGCCCGCGCGACTCGCGCAGATCATGACCTTCCAGGGCGACCCGACTACGGAAGCGCTGGCGGCATGCTATTTCTTGAAACTCTCAGCCTTCATTGCTGACGAGAAACTGCCGTTCACGGTGCGCGAAATCCGCATCGAAGAAACGCCGACCAACACGGTGGTGCTGGCGCGTGAAACCTTCGACCCGGCCCAAAGCGGGCTACGCGAAGATGCCTGGCCATGGCGCGCCGACATGAGCATCAACGACTTCTGAACGGGACCGGGACCAAACTCTGCTTGTCACGGTTCGCCGGCGAGAAGCCAGAGCGCCCAGGGGAGTCCGATCAGCACGGCCATCGCCGTTTCCACGCCCGCCGAGAGGCGATTGAACGGCGTGTTGCACCCGGGATCACGCAGAATCGCAAACACGCGGCCGAACGCAGCGCCGGCCCAGCCAATCGCCAGCACAAAAGCCGCACCGCTGGCGGCCACGCCCGCCAAGGGCGCGCCGGTGCGCAAATAGCTGACAACAAGATAGAGCGCAGCGATGTGCAGGCCGAGGAAGACGCCGCCATAGGTGGCGCGAAACTCGGCGAAGCCGCCGCCCTGCTCGTCTTCGCGCAAGCGCACCAGCTTGGCCGCCCATCGGGGATCCATTAATCCACGCGCGCCCAACAGCGCGCCGAACCCCATCGCCAGCGCGCTCAACACCCATGCCGCAAACAGCATCAGCGCATGCCCGGCAGGCTTTCGCCTTCGGTCTTGGCGCGCTTGCCGGTCCAGCCGTAGCGCGCCAATTCGTTGAGCGCGATGGCGCGGCAATGCACCTCGTCAGGGCCGTCGGCCAGGCGCAGTGTGCGGATGCCGGCATAGGATTTCGCCAAGCCGAAATCCTGGCAGACACCGGCGCCGCCGTGTGCCTGGATGGCGTCGTCGATGATCTTCAGCGCCATGCGCGGGGCGGCCACCTTGATCATGGCGATCTCGTTCTTGGCCACCTTGTTGCCGGCGACGTCCATCATGTAGGCCGCCTTGAGGCATAGGAGCCGCGTCATCTCGATATCGATGCGCGCTTCGGCGATACGCTGTTCCCACACCGAATGCTCGGCGATGGTCTTGCCGAACGCCACCCGCGTGGTGACGCGCTTGCACAACGCTTCGAGCGCTGCTTCCGCTGCGCCGATGGTGCGCATGCAATGATGGATGCGGCCTGGACCTAAGCGGCCCTGCGCGATTTCGAAGCCGCGGCCCTCGCCGAGCAGGAGGTTCTCGGCCGGAACGCGCACATCCTTGAGTTCGATCTCCATGTGGCCGTGGGGGGCGTCGTCGTATCCGAACACGGTGAGCGCGCGCTCGACGGTGATGCCCTTGGCGTCGAGCGGAACAAGAATTTGGCTCTGCTGTGCGTGTTTGGGATTGTCCGGATTGGTCTTGCCCATCAGGATCGCGATCTTGCAGCGCGGGTCGCCCGCCCCGCTCGACCACCATTTGCGGCCATTGATCACGTAGTCGGCGCCATCACGGCGGATTTCGCAACGGATGTTGGTCGCATCCGACGAGGCGACGCCCGGTTCTGTCATCAGAAACGCCGAGCGGATTTCGCCGTTCATCAGCGGTTTCAGCCACTTGTCCTTGTGCGCGCGCGTGCCGTAGCGTTCGAGCACCTCCATGTTTCCGGTGTCCGGCGCCGAACAATTGAACACCTCGGACGCGAACACCACGCGCCCCATCAGTTCGGCCAGCGGCGCGTACTCGAGGTTGGTGAGGCCCGGGCCCTCGAACTGGAACGTATCGTCCACATGGGCGTGGCCGCTGCCCGGGGGCATGAACATGTTCCACAAGCCCGCCGCCTTCGCTTTCGCCTTCAACTCTTCGACGACCGGGATCACCTTCCAACGCGAGCCTTCCTTCTGCTGTGCTTCGTAGCTTGGAATCGCGGGATAGATGTGCGCGTCCATGAAATCCTGGACCTTCACGATCCACGCCTTGGCCTTGTCGGAATGTTCGAAGTGCATGCGCGGCCTCCCGCTGGCGGCATTTGAAGCCGCACGCTAAAGCGGCATGGGTCAGGGAGCAATGCGCGGCGATGCAGCTTTCCGTAACGACATTGACGCATGCCGCCGGCACGCTTGAGCCTTTCGAGGAGCGCCATCGCGACGGCTTGATCGCGGCGGCGCACGCAGACGTCGGCATTTTCCGCCACATGCCGTTCCCGGTCGCGCGCGACGGCTACGGCGCTTGGTTCGATTGGCTGCGCGCCGAGCAAGATGCGGGGCGCTGGGCGCCGTTTGCTGTGATCAACACCTTCCCCGCCGGCGGGGAAGGTGTTGGCGCCATCGTCGGCCAAAGCTGCTACATCAACATCCGCCCCGAACTCGCCTGCGTCGAAATCGGCGGCACCTGGTATCGGCGCGAAGCGCAGGGCACGGCGGTCAATCCCGCAGCGAAGCTGTTGCTGCTCGGGCACGCCTTCGCGTGCGGCGCCGAGCGCGTCGAGTTCAAGACCGACGCGCTCAACATGCACTCGCGCAACGCCATGCTCAAGCTCGGGCTCACCTTCGAAGGCGTGATGCGCCATCAGGCGCGCCGCCCCGACGGGAGCTGGCGTGACAACGCCTGGTTCTCGGCGATCCGGGAAGACTGGCCGGCGTTGCGGGACAGGATTGAGGCGCGGTTGGCGCGCAGCGACTAGATCGTCCGCCATTCGCCGAGAGCTGCCATTCGCACCTGCGTTCGGATATACCAAGGGCGATGGCCATCAGCAGCTTTGTTGAACCAATAGTATTCGCAGCAAGCCTGCTTGCGGGTCCGATTGTTGTTGGCCGGGTCTTCAGAAAGAGAACCAGCGTGGCGGGCACCGTGCATGCCGGTCAGTCTGGGATGTCGCCAATATTCTGGGGCATCCCAGCCGGTCTAGTCACGGCGATAACGGTTCTTCTGATCATCGACCCACCGGCTGTTTACGAGACCAATTCCGAGCTGGTTCAAAGCACGCTGCTGCTTTTCGCGCTTCTCCTACTTCTGTCATCGCCGTTGTTGATTTGGGGCGCGCACCTCTGGACTTGGGATTCCGACGGATTGGAGTTCCGCAGTTTGTTCCGCCGCAAGAGGATTGCATGGTCGGATATCATCAAGGTGACTCCAGCGGGCGAAGGCGGTTTCGCCGTTTCAACGCCTAGCGGAGTCGCCTTTCGGACTTCGCGTTACGTTGCAGGAAACCAGCTGATCTGGGCCGCCGTGCAACATTATCGCCCCTCTGCGATCGGCTGAAATTGGGCCACCGGCAGCCCTGTTGCATGTCCAGCAAAGATCCGTAAAGTGAATCTGACGCGTTCGCCGCCTTCGCTGCGGCCCCGGGGCGCTCCCCGCCGCGCCGTTCTTCAAACTGCATACGAACGGCTCGTGTCTTCGTCATTCCGGGACAATGCGCAGCATTGAACCCGGAACCCAGGGCAACGCGCTGTGCGTCTGCCCCTAGATTCCGGATCGCGCGTGCCGCGCGTCCGGAATGACGAGGTCACATGTTGAGCGCCTTCACAGCCTTCGCCCTTCTCGCCGTCGTCCTCATCACCTCCACCATTTCCGGCGTGTTCGGCATGGCCGGCGGGCTGATGCTGATGGGCGCGTTGGCGCTGGTGCTGCCCGTTAGCGCCGCGATGGTCACCCACGGCACGGTGCAGATCGTGTCGAACGGCTGGCGCGGGATCATCCACCGCGCGCACATCGATTGGCGCATCGTCGCGCTCTATGCGCTGGGCTCAGCCGCAGCCGGCGGCGCGCTGGCGCTCGCATCGTATGCACCGAGCGCGGCCTGGGTTTATCTGTTGCTGGGTCTTATCCCCGCACTCGCCTGGCTGCCCAACGACTGGCTGCGCCTCGACGCCGCGCGCCCGTCGCACGCCTTCGCCTGCGGGTTCGGCGTCACCGGCTTGAACGTCGCGGCGGGCGTCGCCGGGCCGCTGCTCGACGTGTTCTTCATCCGCACGGCGCTGACGCGCCACCAGATCGTCGCCACCAAGGCGGCGACGCAGGTGCTGTCGCATTTGACCAAAGTGCTGTTCTACGGCGCGCCGGTTCTGCTCGCTGCCGAAACGAGCGGCCTGCCCCCGCTTTGGTTCTTCATCGCGGCAATCCCGCTCGCCATGCTCGGCGGCGTGCTCGGCGGGCGCGTGCTCGACGCGATGAGCGACAAGAGCTTCCTCAAATGGACGCGCTGGATCGTCACCGCGCTCGGCGTTCTCTATCTCGCGCAGGCCGCGCGCTTGTTCTGGGGGTGACACGTTACCGGTTAATGCGCTGTCAACCATTGGCCGCGCCCCATGGGGCTCGATAGATTCGAGGCGGCAAAATATGCCTATCATCACCCACGTTCTGCTCTACGCTGCGTACGCGCTCATCTCGCTCACCGTGGGCCTGGCGTTGAGCCAGATCGGCGGCGAAGGCCTCGGCGCCTCTTTCCTCGGCGGCATCGCCCTGTTCTCGGCCTGCGCGGTGACGCACGCGAGCATCGCCGCCACCACCGCCGCCGGGCGTGTCGGCGCCGCCGAGAAGAAGATCAAGGGCGACATTGAACGTCTGCGTTCGGCGCATCGCGAGATCAGCGCCGACATGGACGCTGTGCAAACGCGCATGGACCAAATCGAAACCCAGGTCGCGTTCACCATCCCGCCTGCGGCGCCCCAGCTCGAAGCCCCGCAAAACGGGCAGGTCGAGTTGAAGCTGATCGATCAGATCGTCGACAAGCTCGGCGCGGCGATGGATGCCCGCCTGCAAACCATCCAAAGTGCGGGCAATGTTACGCCGATCAGCCCAAGCGCGGCGCGCGGGCCGATGGATCTGGTGCGCGAGGCGCTGTTGGAGAACAGGGTCGAGCTGCACCTTCAGCCCATCGTGCAGCTGCCCCAGCGCAAGACTGCGTTCTATGAGGGCTTCACGCGCTTGAAGGACGCGAGCGGCCGGCTGATCCTGCCGCAGGAATTCATCCCCGCCGCCGAACAGGCGGGCCTCATGTCGACCATCGACAACGTGCTCTTGTTCCGCTGCGTGCAGATCGTGCGCAAGCTGATGAAGCAGGACCGCCGCGTCGGCATCTTCTGCAACATCAGCCCGATCGCACTGGCCGACAACAGCTTCTTCCCGCAATTCTACGAGTTCATGCGCGAGAACCGCGATCTCGCCGGCAGCGTGATCTTCGAAATCCCCCAAGCCGCCTACGAAGCGCGCACCTCGATCGAAGCCCGCGCCATGGGCAAGCTGGTCGATCTCGGTTTCCGGTTCTCGATCGACCGCATCACCTCCGTAGAACTCGATCTGCCCGATCTCGAACGCTCCGGCGTGCGGTACGCGAAGATCGCTGCGCGCACCTTGGCGGACCAAATCGTGCAGGGCGGCGTGCGGCCGAGATCGGCGATCACGCGCGAAATCGCCGCCGCTGACATCGCGGCCGTGTTCCAGCGCTACGGCATCGACATCATCGCCGAGCGGATCGAAAGCGAGGATACCGTACTCGAAGTGCTCGACCTCGACGTGCCGTACGGCCAGGGCCACCTGTTCGGCACCCCGCGCGCGATCAAGGAGAGCCTGATGGAAGAAACCGCCCCGCCGCGGGACTTCTACCTGAAGGGCGGGCGCGTGGCCTAGCAGCCAGCGATCAGGGTGCTGCCGCACACTAGCTTCCCCAACCCCTATTCGCTATTCGCTGCTCGCCATGAAAGTTATCGCCATCACGGGCGGCTCCGGCGCCGGCAAGAGCACGATCGCGCGCGCGGTGGCGGGCCGGCTCGGTGCGCCGATCGTTAGTGAGGACGATTACTATCATTGTGCAACGTCGATCGCCGATTTCGACGCCGACCGGCACAATTTCGATGCGCCGCAAGCCAAGCAACACGACCTGCTGATCCAGCACTTACGCTTGGCGCGCGCAGGTAAAGCCTTCGAAAAGCCGGTGTACGATCTGCGCACGCATACTCGCCAGATCGGCACGGAATGGATCGAGCCGCACAACGCCCTCGTGGTGGAAGGCATCCACCTGTTGACCACGCCCGAATTGCGCGACTGCTTCGATCTCAGCGTTTTCGTCGAAGCGGACGAATCCCTTCGCCTGCAGCGCCGGATTGCACGCGATGTGTCAGAGCGGGCGCGGACGCTGGATTCCATCGAGGCGCAATTCCGTACGAACGTCGCCCCGATGCACGACCTGCACGTCGCGCCGCAGCGCGATCACGCCCACATCATCATTGTCTCCGCCGCCGACGCCACCGAAGCGCACGCCGACGAAGCGGCTGCGCGCATCATCGAGGCGCTCGGCTGATGCGCCTGCTCTCCAGCATCGACGACATCGTCGCGCGCTACACGGCCGTGTTCTGCGACGTGTGGGGCGTCATCCACAACGGGCGCAGCGTGTCTCCCGGCGCCGCGGAGGCGCTGCAACGCCTGCGACAAGCCGGCAAACACGTGATCCTCATCACCAACGTCCCCAAGCCGCGCGCGCCGATTCCCGCACAGCTCGATCGCTTGGGGTTCCCGCGACAGGCCTACGACGCCATCGTCACCTCGGGTGACGCGATCCGCGCCGAACTGGCCGCACGCGCGCCGGGGCCGATGTTCAAGATCGGGCCGGAGCGCGACCGGGTGCTTTGGGAAGGGCTGGGATTATCCATGTCGGGCGTTGAGGCCGCGCGCTTCGTCGGCGTCTCTGGCCTCAATGACGACCGGGAGACGCCTGAAGCCTATGCCGACATGCTGGAACGCATGCGGGCGCGAAACCTCGACATGCTCTGCGCCAATCCGGACATTGTCGTGCGCGTGGGCGACGAGCTGATCTGGTGCGCCGGCGCCTTGGCGCGCGATTATGCGGCGCTCGGCGGGCGCGTGATCATGGCCGGTAAGCCACACACGCCGATCTACGACCTCGCATGCAAGGAACTCGCAGAGATCGCGGGCCGCGCCGTGCCGAAGGCGGAGATCCTCTGCATTGGCGACGGTGTCGCCACCGACATTGTGGGCGCCAACGCACATGGCTTCGATAGCGTCTTCATCGCGTCCGGCATGCACGGCGAAGCACTGATGACCGACGGCGCGCTCGATCCCCTGAAGATAGCCGCCGCGTTTGCGGCCGAGGGCGCGACAGCACCCTACGTGATGGCGCGGCTGGCGTGATTTAGTAGGTTTGCACGCCCAGTTCCTCGAACGCGCGGCCGATGTTCGGCTCGAAGTCGCGCGCTTGGTTCATGTCCTGGGTGCCCTGCCGGTCGCCGCCGCGGCGGCGCGCGACACCCCTTCCGAACAAGGCGTTGGGATTGCCCGGCTCAACCTCCAAAGCCTTCTCGTACGACGCACGCGCGGCGTCCCACTCCCCGGCGCGCAGTTGCAGCAGGCCCCGGCAGAGCTGGCCCTGCACCAGGCGCGGCGCAAACTCAGCCGCGGCGTCGGCATCGGTGCGCGCCTGATCGACGCCGCCGTCATCCTTCAGCACACGCGACCAACAGCGGCCCGCCAGGGCCGGCGCGTATTGCGGGTTGATCGCAATGGCGCGCCCGTAATCCTCGATGGCGCCGTCATAGTCTTCGTGCGCCTGCTTGATGCGGCCGCGTTCGGTGAACGCCATGTAGTGGTGGTTGTCCGCGGCAATGGCGCGATCATAGGCGGCGGTGGCGGCCGGGAAGTCGCTGCGCAAGCGCGCGATCTCGCCGGCGTAGAAATGCGCGCGCGCCGTAAACTCGCCGGCCTCGATCAAACGTGCGACCAATGGTTCGGCGGCGTCAAGCTGGCCGCTTTCGATGAGGATCTCAGCGCGGCCAGCCATGGCGCGCATCTGGTCGGCCGAAGCGTCCAGCGCGGCATTGTAGTCGCGCAGCGCACCCGTGACATCGCCCGCTTCATGCGTGGCGTCGCCGCGATGGGCCAGAGCCTCCGCGCGATCCGCTGGCTCGATGGCGCCGGAATCGATCAACGTCGTGCACGCATTCATGCGCGCTTCGGACTCGGCGCGCTCGTCAGCGCACATAGCGCGCGCTTCGGCCAGCGGATCGGCGCGCTGCTCGCATGCGGCCAGCGCCACTGCGCCCGCCAAGACCAAGCCAATCCATATCCGCATGCCCGCACCTCCGTCGGGTCAATCTAGACCGGGCGCGCCGCTCCCGCCTAGAGTGGCGAAAACGCCAAGGGAGCGCTTCGTGACCACTCTGTTCGACCTTACCGGCAAGACCGCGATCGTCACCGGCTCTTCCAAAGGCATCGGCAAGGCCATTGCCCACCGCCTCGCCGAGCATGGCGCCAATGTGGTGATCTCCTCGCGCAAGGCGGACGCCTGTGAAGCCGCCGTCGCTGAGGTGAATTCCGCGGTCGGGCGCAAAGCGGCGATCTCAGTCCCGGCCAACATCGCCGACAAGGGCGCGCTGCAGAACTTGGTCGATGAGACACGGCGCGCCTTTGGCGACATTCACGTCCTGGTCTGCAACGCCGCGTCCAATCCCTATTTCGGGCCGATGGGCGGCATGAACGACGATCAGTTCCACAAGATTCTGCAGAACAACATCGTCTCCAACCATTGGCTGATCCAAATGGTGGCGCCCGAAATGCGCGCGCGCAAGGACGGCGCCATCATCATCATCTCTTCGATCGGCGGTCTGAAAGGCAGCCCGGTGATCGGCGCCTACAACATCTCCAAGGCCGCCGACATGCAGCTTGCACGCAATCTCGCGCTCGAGTTCGGCCCGGACAATGTACGCGTCAACACCATCGCGCCGGGCCTCGTGCAGACCGATTTCGCCAAGGCGCTTTGGGACAATCCGGACATCTTGAAGACCTACACGGCGCACTCCTGCCTGAAGCGTATCGGCCAACCGGACGAGATCGCGGGCATGGCCGTGTTGCTGGCGTCGAAAGCCGGCGCTTTTGCAACCGGCCAAACCTACGTGTTCGACGGCGGTCAGACCGCGATCTGATAAGGGGTCAGCACCCTTTCGATGGCGGCGCGCAGCGATTCCGCCGTGAACGGCTTGACCAGGTGACTAGAGGCGCCGCAACGCTGCTCGGCTTCCACACCCTCGCCTTCATCGCGGGTGAGCAACACGAACGGCGTGTCCCGGGTCCGCTCATTGGCGCGGACGCGTTCAAGAAACTCAAGGCCGGTCATGGACGGGAGGTCAGAGTCCGAGATCACCATGGCGTAGCGTTTGGCGCGCAGCTTGGCGAGCGCAGCGTCAGCGTCGCAGGCTTCTTCGATGTGCACGAAACCGATGCGCCGCAACAGATTGCGCAGAATGCGGATCATGGTGTTGTAGTCGTCCACGATCAAAATCGGCATCGTCGTCGAGACGGACATGGCGTTTCCCACTTGCGTCCAACTCTAGCGCGCAGACAAAAATGTTCGGTAAATCAGCCATTAACCACAGGTGAAGAGCGGCCGAGAAAAGCGCCTCGGATTCAGCGTTTGGAAACCTGGCCGGCGTCTCAGATGAAGGCTTCGTGAGCTGATGACAGTCGACACCGCCACCATTCCAACCGATGCGCGCGGCGCGGCGATCGCGCTCGGCAATTTCGACGGCGTGCATCTCGGCCATCAGGCCGTTCTTGCATCGGCGCGCCGTGTGGCCGAGGCGAGCGGGGCCGTGCTTGGCGCGGCCGTGTTTGAGCCGCATCCGCGGCGCTTCTTCCATCCCGACGCGCCGCCGTTTCGCCTCCAGACGACGCGCCAGCGCGCGCGTGCGCTGAGCGAACGCGGCGTCAAGGAAGTGTTCGAGATCGGGTTCGATGCCGCGCTCGCCAACGCCGACGATCGGACGTTCGTGGAAAGGGTGCTTCGCGGGTTGCTCGGCGTCTCTCATGTCAGCATCGGCGCGGACTTCCGCTTCGGCCGCGGCCGCATGGGCGACGCGGCAAGCTTGCGCGCGCTCGGCGCGGCGTTTGGGTTCAGCGTGGACGCGGTAGCGCCGGTCGGCGGCGCACAAAAGATCTCTTCGACCGGCGTCCGCGAAGCGATCGCCCGCGGCGACATGAGCGCGGCGGCGGCGATGCTCGGCCGGCCCTGGGCGATCGAAGGCGACGTGCTCAAGGGCTTTGCGCGCGGGCGCGACTTCGGCTTCCCAACCGCGAACCTTTCGCTTGGCGATTATGTTCGCCCGAGGCTCGGCATCTACGCCGTGCGCGTGGATCTGGGCGACGGCGTGCTGCTGCCGGGCGTCGCCAGCGTCGGCGTCAACCCGACGGTCGGCGCGCTGCCCGAGCCGGTGCTCGAAGCGCATCTGTTCGACTTCAGCGGCGATCTCTACGGCAAGATCATCGAAGTCGAGATGGCTACGTTTCTGCGCGACGAGGCGCGGTTCGCAGACGTGGACGCGCTCAAAGCGCAGATGAAACAAGACGCGATCGACGCGCGCGCGGCGCTAGCGCGAAGTCTGACTTCATAAGCGTTGGGTGGTTGGCGCCCCTCCCCCTTGCGGGGAGGGGGATGGGGGAGGGGGTGCGAGGGCCTAACCTGTACAAGTTTTCGCCTTCACCCCCCACCCCACCCTCCCCCTCCCCGCAAGGGGGAGGGACGCAACGCAATCTCGCGCGGCGATCGTTCAGCGGCGACGACCCACTGCTAGCGCGGACCGTGGGGCCCCGCCGCCGCCCGCGACGGCGCCTTCACCAGCGCCTCGCCCTCCAGCACCAGCGTCTCGCCGACGCGGCACTCGCAGCGCAATTTGGCGCGATTGCCCTTCTCGCTCAGCTCCACCACCTCGACGCTCGCCTCCACCGTGTCGCCGATGCGCACGGGCGCGAGGAAGCGCAGCGTCTGTGACAGATAAATCGCGCCCGGTCCCGGCAGGCGCGTGCCGATCACCGCGGAGATAAGGCTCGCAGTGTAGAGCCCGTGCGCGATGCGGCCGCCGAACGGGGTCTTGGCCGCGAAGTGCTCGGAGAGATGGATCGGATTGCGGTCGCCGCTGATCTCTGCGAAGCCGACGACATCGGACGCCTTCACAGTCTTGGCATAGGTCTCGCGCAGACCGAGGGAGAGGTCTTCGAAGTAAAGCGTGGCGGTTTCGGAGAGAGGCATGGAGGGAGATTAGCGCGGGGGCGGTTGGGGGCGCTACGGGGAAGCTGGGAAATGGGTGCGCGTCACGCTTTTGCACCTTTTGCCTTCGGTAGGTTTTGCCGGTAGCTCTTAGTCCATCGAGGTTGCTCCGAATAGTCAAAGTGGCAGACTACGCCTCTCCGGCTGACCTGCCCCGGTAATTTCGGGCCAAGGATTGCTTGAGAGGCTGCCTCCCGAATCGGAGGCGGGCAATGAGAAAGTCGCGGTTCACGGACGAGCAGATCGTGGCGATGCTGCGGGAGGCCGAGCGGGATTCGGTCGCTGCGGTCGCGAAACGACAAGGCGTCTCCGAGCAGGCGATCTACACTTGGAGGAAGCGCTTCGGGGCGTTCGGCATCGATGATGTGCGCCGGCTGCGCCAGCTCGAAGCGGAAAACGCCAAGCTGAAGAAGCTGGTCGCCGAGCGCGACCTCGAGATCGACGTGATGAAGGAGATCGCCGCAAAAAAATGGTGAGCGTGCCGGCGCGGCGCGCCGCCGTTCTGTTCGCGGCAGGCAAAGGCCTGTCGCGACGGCGGGCCTGCACGCTTCTGAAAGTCGCGCGTTCGGCGCTGACGTATCGGCCGAAACAGCCGGCGAAGGATGCGCCGGCGCTCGCGAAGATGCGCACGCTGGCCGCGCACTACCCGCGCTACGGCTACCGGCGGATCGCGATCTTCCTGCGCCGGGACGGTTTTGCGATGAGCTTCTCGCGGGCGCACCGGCTGTGGCGCACGGCGCGGCTGCAGGTTCCGAAAAAGCGCCTGCGCAGAAGGGTTTCCGCGGCGCGACCTCGGCCGCAGGCCCCCACGAACGCCAACGAGGTGTGGAGCTACGACTTCGTGTTCGACACCTGCGCCGACGGGCGCCAGATCAAGTGCCTGACGGTGACCGACGAATGGACCCGCGAGTCGCTTGCGCTCGGACAACGGCGCGACCGAGAGCTTCAACGGCAAGTTCCGCGACGAGTGCCTGTCGATGGAATGGTTCCGCTCGCGCGCCGAAGCGAAGGTCGTGATCGAGGCCTGGCGGCGCCACTACAACACCGTGCGCCCGCATTCGAGCCTCGGCTATTTGACGCCGGCCGCGTTCGCGGCGAAGCTTGAAGCGCGCTGCACGAACGCTCCGGCCGCAAGCGGCCTGCACGTTCGCACAGCGCGCCAGGAAATGTCGGAAACACCAGCGCCGGAGGCCGCCGTCTCAAGCTAAGCGCGGCCCGAAGAAACCGGGCAGGTCACGAGAATGAGGAGGATTGTCCATGTCGATGCTTGCTTCCTTTCTGGCGTTCGCGCTCGTGATAGCGGCGCTCTTGTCCTATTGGACGACAGGTGCCGTGCTGGCGCTTCGGAAATCCAGAGGCGATGTCGTGCTTGCCTCGCTCATTTCCCTCGGCATTTGGTGTGCGCTTGACACAGTTCTAACGATCTGGGGTCCGGCGCTTTGGCCGCTAATGGGGCTCGGCCCCAATGCTCAAGTAGATTTCTTTGATATCGATGCACCAGGCTTCGATCTCTCGCGTCTTCACAAGGTTGGTCTCTATGTGTTGGCGCACGCCCTGGCTCTCGCCCCGCGTTTGCTTTCCTTGCGCCGCGTGCGCGCTTCGTAACTGAGAACCCTACGTACAACCGCGCTGCCGCGAACGCGGCGCGCGCGGGCAGCCTCGTTCGGCTTGTATTGATGCCGAGCGTCCGCGTCTGCCCCCGTCGTGTCGAGCCAGTGGTCGGCAAGAGTATGAGGCCAGCGCCTCATCGTGCACCGATTGCGGTTCTGAGATGTTCGGCCCAGCGTCGCGATGGATAGGATGACACGCCGTTTCCCTTGTCAGCGCCGAATGGTCCCGTTGCCGACACCATCGGCATCTGCGGTTGAAGCTCGATAATCAATACAACCGCGCCGGTCGTTTCACACATCGCACGCCGCCCGCCTTCTCCGGTCAAGGCCCTAAAGGGCCTTGACCGCGCCGTTCGGCGTGCAGGCGAGCCTCGCCCGGCGCGGGGATAGGCTCCGCGCCGTGGCGCTGGAGTAATCGCCATGACAGACATCACGATGATCGCGCTCTCGAAGCTGGTGGAGAGCGAAGAGAACGTGCGCAAGACCAAACGCCGGGATGGCATCAACGAACTTGCCAGTTCAATCAAAGCGCATGGTCTTATCCAATCGATTCTGGTTCGCGCCACCGACGCCGGCAAATTCGCCGTCGTCGCCGGCGGACGCCGTTTGCGCGCGCTGCGTCTTCTGGCGAAGGCGGGCGACATCGAGAAGAACACGCTCATTCCCTGCCGCGTCATCGGCACAGAGGAATGCGCGGCCGAACTCTCGCTCGCCGAAAACACTGTGCGGCTCGGCATGTGCCTGGCCGACGAAATTGTGGCGACGGCGGCGCGCATCGATCAGGGCGAAGGCCCCGAGGCGATCGCCGCGCGCTTCGGCCTCACCACGCAGCAGGTGGCGCGGCGGGTCAGGCTCGCGCGTGTCTCACCACGCTTGATCGCAGCCTTACGCAAGAATGAGATCGACGCCGACCAACTCGCGGCGCTCTCCGTGGTCGATGACCATGCCGCGCAAGAACGTGCGTTCTTCGATGCGCCCGAATGGGCGCGAACGCCGCAACGGCTGAAAGCGCAGCTCCTGCAAGCGCACATCCCGGAAACCGACAAGCTCGCGCGTTTCGTCGGTCTCGACGCCTATCAAGCCGAAGAAGGCCGCGTCACGCGCGACCTTTTCGCCGAGGAACGAGACGATCCCACGCTTTGGTTGACCAACCGCGATCTGCTCTTGCGGCTAGCCGAAGCAAAGCTCCAGCCGTTCGCCGAGAAGCTGCGCTGCGAAGGCTGGGCCTGGGTCGAGATCGCCATGGATGAGATCGGCTGGCAGCGCTTTCCCGCGCGGGTGCGCGAGGAGGAATGAGTGACATACACTCAATTCTTGCACCCCTCCAATCCAGCGCATCGCGCGAGACTTATCCAACCCGCGCTCATCAGCGCCTATACTCGCGCCCATGCACTTAGACGCCCCCGCCATCTCCCATCATCGCCTCAAGCGGTTCCACCGCTGGGCGATGCTGTGGCTCAGGTGGTTCGCCGCGTTTCTCGACGCAGCGTGCACGTTCGCGCCGCTGTCACGCCAAGCGCAGCGCATAGCGCACGGCTGGCTCGATTTCATCGAGACGCTCATCACCAACATCGTGCTGATCCGCGCCGCCAAGCGCGTGCGGCCGCTGCTGCGCCGGCATTTCGGGCCGCAGCGCCTGCTCTATCCGAAACGCCGCGCCATACTTGGATTACGCTTGCGTCGCGCGTTGCATCAAAGAGACTTGCGCGCCCGCATCGCCGCGCTCAGCCAAAGCATCGAAGACCTCATCGATCGCGTCGCGCGCCGCCTGCCGCGTGGGCTCACGCGGCGGTGCGGCGGCTTATCGCGCACGCACGCGCGCGCTTCGTCGGCGCGACGTGCGGAGCTTTGCATGGGCATTTGTCGCCAAACCGCTGACACGTCCTGACGCTGGGGACCGCCGGCTTCCAGCCGGCATGCGTCGCAAGCGTGGCGCGGAAATGCCGGCAAGATGCCGACGGTCCCCGGAGCCCAGCCTCCTACCTTCGCGCCTTGAAAAAATCCTTCAACAACCACGCCGCCTCCTCGGCCAGCACGCCGCTGGTGACCGCCGGCTTCCAATGGCAGGTGGCGTGATCGAACACGTGCGCGCCATGGGCGACGCCCCCGCCTTTGGCGTCGCTCGCGCCGTACACGAGGCGCGCGATGCGCGCATGGCTGATCGCGCCCGCGCACATCGCGCACGGCTCAAGCGTCACGTAGAGCGTCAAGCCCGGCTTCAGCCGATAGTTTTCGAGCGCCTCGGCGGCGTTGCGGATGGCGACGATCTCCGCATGCGCGGTTGGGTCGTTGGCGCGGATCGGGCAGTTCGCGCCTTCGGCGATCACCTCGCCAGCGCCGTCGACAATGACGCAGCCGATCGGCGCTTCACCGGCTTCGGCCGCCTCCCGCGCCAGCCGGAGCGCGCGCGCCATATGCGCTTCGTCGGTCACGGCCGCCGCAGCTCCAACAGGTCGTGCGCCACCGGCCCGGCGAACAGCGTCTCGAACGAGCCCGGCTCGATGGCGGCGCGATACATCTTGCGCGCTTCGTCGTCGGAATGGTGCATGCGCGTATCCATCGCCCGCCTCCACGTCGCTTCGTCGGGCCATTGCGCGTAGGCGACATAAACGCCGGCCTCGCCGCGGTGCAGCCGCGAGCCCCAGCCGCCGAACTCAGCCGCGATCTTCGCCGTGCCGCGCGCCCAGCCCTCCTCGAATTGCGCTTCCAGCCCTGGTATCACCCGCCAACGGTATATCACAGCGAACATGAGCCAGTCCTCTTCCTCCAAACCTAACGCCGAAAGCGAGCGGATCGCCAAGTTTTTGGCCCGCGCGGGCGTCTGTTCGCGCCGCGACGGCGAGCGGCTGATCGCCGAGGGCCGGGTCAAGCTCAATGGCGTCACGCTGGAGAGCCCGGCGGTGAAGGTGTCGGCCAAGGACAAGGTGACGGTCGACGGCCGGCCGGTGCCCACCGCCGCGCCGACGCGGCTCTGGCGCTATCACAAGCCGTCGGGGCTGGTGACCACGCATCGTGACCCGGCCGGGCGGCCGACCGTATTCGAGCACCTGCCAGCCGGCTTGCCGCGGGTGATCTCGGTGGGGCGGCTCGACCTCACCTCGGAAGGCCTGCTGCTGCTGACCAATGACGGCGAACTGGCGCGCAAGCTGGAACTGCCCTCCACCGGCCTGGTGCGGCGCTATCGTGCGCGCGCGTACGGGCGTGTCACCCAAGACGAACTGGACACGCTCAAGGACGGCGTAACCGTCGAAGGCGTGCGCTATGGACCAATCGAAGCAAAGCTCGAACGCGGCGGGGCCAATTCCTGGATCACGCTGGCGCTGAGCGAAGGCAAGAACCGCGAAGTGCGCCGTGTGCTGGAAGCTTTGGGGCTTCGCGTGAACCGGCTGATCCGCACGCAATACGGGCCGTTTGTGTTGGGAACGCTGGCGCCCGGCGCCGTGGAAGAGATTCCGCCGCGCGTGCTGAAGGATGCGCTGCGCGCGGCGGCGCCGCCGACAAGCTCTGGCTGACCAGCGTCGCCCTCAGGTCAATGTCCGCCCAAGAAAGCCGGAATGGCGGGGATCATGGACGGCAGCAGATTGTGCCCGTCTTCCCACACCATGCGCACGCCGGCGAAGATGATGATGACAATGCCGAGCACGGCGATCCAGCGGTGCCTCTCGATCACGCGGGCGATGAACGCTGCGGCCACGCCCATCAGCAGCACTGACAGCACCAGGCCGAAGGCCATGATGTAAACGTTGTGTTTCGACACCGCCGCGACGGCGAGCACGTTGTCGAGCGACATCGACACGTCGGCGATGACGATGGTGATCAGCGCGCTCATGAACGTCTTCGGCGGCTTGCCGCCGGAGGCAATGATTTCGGCGGCGTGCTCGGCCGCGACCGGCTCGCCCACCATCACCGGCTGGTGCGCCTTGAGGTCGCTCCACATCCGCCACGCCACCCAGAACAGCATCAAGCCGCCGACAAACAGCAGGCCAGGAAGCTGCAGCAGCTGGATGGTGACGCCGGCGAACAGGATGCGTAGCACCAGCGCCAGCACGATCCCGATCATGATAGCGCGGCGCTGCAAATCCCTTGGAAGCGCGGCGGCAGCAAGACCGACAGCGACGGCGTTATCGCCGGCGAGCGCGAGATCGATCAGGATGACTTGGAAGAGCGCCGCGACGTCGGCGATAGTCGATTCCACGTGGACGCGCTGCTCCGGGCCCCCGCCTGCTTGGCGAAGCGGACCTTGTTGACGAGCAGCGACGACCGGTCAAGCCAGGCCGTTCAGCTGCGATACTGCGTGCAGGCGGGCTCGGCCCTCCCTTGCCGAGACTCTAGCCCCAGAGGCGGCCGGTTGCACCCGCCTTCGCAAACGGCCATGAGCGCGGCCATGCGCATCGTCGGAGGACGCTTCAAAGGCCGAACGCTGGCCGCCCCGCCCGGTCGGGAGACGCGCCCGACTGCCGACCGCGCGCGCGAAGCAGTGTTCAACATCCTGGAGCACGCGGCCTGGTCGCCAGGGTTGGAAGGCCGGCGGGTGCTCGACCTGTTCGCGGGCTCAGGAGCGCTGGCCTTCGAGGCGGTGTCGCGCGGCGCCGCGTTCGCGCTGTTCGTCGAAACCGACGCGGCTGCGCGCGGCGCGATCCGCGACAACGTCGAGGCGCTCGAGCTGTTCGGCGTCACCCGCATTCATCGCCGCGACGCAACCGACCTCGGTGATAAGCCCGCTGGTCTCGGCGAACCCTTCGATCTCGTGTTCCTCGATCCGCCCTACCGTAAGGGCTTGGGCGAGCACGCGCTCAGCCGCCTCAAACCCGGCGGCTGGATCGCAAGCGAAGCGCTGATCGTCTTCGAGTGCGCAGCCGACGAAGAGCCGAACGTCGCCGGCTTTGAGCAACTCGACGCGCGCGACTATGGCGCGGCGAAGGTGTTGTTCCTCAAGCCCGCGTGACGGCTCATGGCGTGGGCGCGACGTCCTGCTCGGGCGTCTGCTGGATTGCCTCGCGCCGCAAGCGTAGTTGCGGAGCGACCTCGACGCGATCGCGCAATTGGGTGCGGAACAGACGGCGGCAGCGTTCGAGCAAATCCTGATCCGGCGCCGCCACGTCGTGCGCCGCCTGCGCTTGCCGTAGTCTTTCGCAAGCTTCGCGCGTGCGGCCAGAGCGGTCGAGCGCGATCACCAACTGCTGTGCATCCGCTTCGAGTACGTCGGCCGCGGCCGATGTCGGCGTCTCCGCCGCGGTTTGCTCCCGCAGCGTATAGGCTTGCGCGAACCGCGCGCTGGCCGAATCCCAGTCGCCGCGCGCTTCGGCAAGCTGTCCGAGTTCGGACGCCACCGGCGCGCGCAGCTCGGCCGCACTCAGATTGGGCAACGCTTCCTGCAGACGTTGCTCGGCGATCTGAGGTTGACCTTGGCTCTGCGCCTCGGCGGCCTGGCTCACCAGCACGGCGGCCTGTGCGTCCTGATCGCGATCGGTACGGTCATAAGAGCGGGCAAGCATGCGCCAAACATCGGCGTCACCCGGCGCAAGGTTCGCCGCGACTTCCAGCGCCCGTTGACCCAACGGATTATCGTTGGCCTCACCAACCGCACCGCAAAGCAGGTAAATTTCATCGCGGAGCGGATCGTTCGGATTGCTCTGCGCATAGGACCAGAGCGTCTGCATCGCGCTGTCGCGCGTCTCTGGGCTCGACATCTGCAGCGCGGCTCGCCGAACCGATGCGTCTGGGTGCTGCAGCAGCGCGCGGGCCGCTTCGCGATAAGTGGCGCGCGCCGCTTCGTCAAAGACGGATGCAGACACAACGACCGGCCGAGTATCGCCGGACCATGCCGGCCCCTCTTCCGCCACGCGCGAGTCGATGGGTGCGCCCGGAGAAGCCATCGGCGCGGACTCTGCCACCTGCGTCTCGCCCAAAGCGCCGGCTTCGAGGATTTCCGCCAGCTGAATCGCCTGCTCCGGCGTGAGCGTGCCTTCTTCCAGCAGGCGCAACAATTCAGCGCGCAGATCGGTTTGCGGCTCGGGCGGATTGAACAGATATCGTCCGCCCGCGGCGATGCCGACAACCAGCGCAATCACTGTAAGCAACGAGACCAGACGGATGCGCGCGCCAAGCCGGCGCCGCCGGCGTTCGATGGCGCTGCTGTCGACCGCGCGCCCCGAGAGCTTGGCGCGCAGCACCTCTTCGAGAAGCTGCAGTTGTGGAGCGTTCGATCCGCCGTTCCAGCGCGTGAAGTCCTCGGCCTGAAACGCGCCGAAGCCGAGCGGAAACTCGACCTTGTCAAGCATCACCGGAACAAGCCTGCCCTCATCGCGCGCGCGGCCTGCCTCGTCGCGCACGAAGGTCGAGGCCACCGAGCTGCGGGTCCAAACCACGATCACCGCCTTGGCGGCGCGGAGTTCGCGCTCGATGGTGGCGGCGTAATCCTCGCCCGCGGCCAGGGCCCGATCCCACCAAACGTTGAATCCGCGCTGGATCAGCGCCTCGGCCAAGGGGCGCACGCGGTCGCGATCCTCGCTTGCGTAGGAGATGAAAACGTCCGCCATTCAGCTTGTCCCCAGGATGAGCGGCTTAGACCTTCTGGCTCAACCGCAGCCGCCTCTTCTAATGCCCCCCCGCCGCCAAGGAAAGCGCACCCACAGTAACAAGTCTGTAGGCTGCCCCAACCGCCTGCACGCCTCCTGCTGCTACCTCTCGATAAACAGCGCCGCCGGATGCTCCAGCATCCCCTTCACCCGCTGGATGAAGGCGGCGGCGTCGTAGCCGTCAACCACGCGATGATCGAACGAAGAGGAGAGGTTCATCATCTTGCGCACAACGATCTGGCCGCTCTTCACGGCGGGCCGCTCGACCAATTTGTTGACGCCAATGATCGCCACTTCCGGATGATTGATCACCGGCGTCGTGACAATGCCGCCCAGCGCGCCGAGCGACGTGATGGTGATGGTCGAGCCGGAGAGCTCTTCCTTGCTGGCGGTGTTGGAGCGCACCGCGGCGGCAAGGCGCGAGACTTCCGCCGCGCAGTCCCAAACGTCGCGCGCTTCGGCGTGCCGCACCACCGGCACGACAAGGCCGTTGTCGGTTTGCGTGGCGATGCCGATGTCGACGTTCTCGTGGCGGTACACCACGCCCTGCTCATCATCGAACCGCGCATTGATCTGCGGGAAGTCGGGCAGCGCCAGCACAAGCGCCCGCATCAGGAACGGCAGCAAGGTGAGCTTGGGCTGATCGCTGCGCTTGGTCGCGTTCAAATGGGCGCGCAACTCTTCCAGTTCGGTGAGATCGCATTCCTCTACGTACGCGAAGTGCGGGATGCGGCGCTTGGCGTCCTGCATTTTCTCCGCAATCTTGCGCCTCAAGCCGATCACCTTCACCGGCTCGATGCCATTGCGTTCGGCGAGCGCCGTGCTCGCGCGGCGCGCGCCGGCGCTAGGGACAAGCACAGCGTCGAGATCGTCGTGTGTGATGCGGCCGTCGGGTCCCGTGCCGCGAATCTGCGCGAGGTCGATGCCGAGCTTCTGCGCGCGCGCGCGCACGGCGGGAGACGCCTGCGCCTGGCCGATCTCACGCACCGTCGGCTCGCGCGGTTCGGGGCGCGCCACCGCTTGCGACGGCGGCGGTTGCGGCGTTGGTGCGGGCTTAGGCGTGGGCTGCGAGCCCGGCGGCATGGCGCCCGCGGGCACTTTGATGCGCGGCTTGGGCTCGCTCACCGACGCCGCGCCACTCGATTGCAGTTCGGACTTCGCCTGTTGTTGCGGCGGGGGCGGCGGCGGAGGCGCGGGCGCTTCATCGGCGCCGTCGACCTCGAACACGGCGATGGCCGAACCGACGGGCGCCATGTCGCCGGGCTCGCCGTGCAGCGTGACGATCCTGCCGGCGACAGGAGCGGTCATCTCCACCGTCGCCTTGTCGGTCATCACATCGACCAAGGGCGCATCTTCCTTGACGACGTCGCCGACACGGACGTGCCACGCAACGATCTCCGCTTCTGCCGTGCCTTCGCCGACGTCGGGAAGTTTGAATACGAACTGGCCCACCTCAGGCCTCCATCACACGGCGCATCGCTTTCATGATGCGTGGCGGGGTTGGAAAATAATCCCATTCCTGGGCGTGCGGATAAGGCGTGTCATAGCCTGTGACGCGCTGGATCGGCGCTTCGAGCTGATAGAAGCAATGTTCTTGCACCAGCGCCGACAGCTCCGCGCCATAGCCTGAGGTGCGCGTGGCTTCGTGCACAATGACACAACGCCCTGTTTTGGAGACTGAAGCGACGATAGTGTCGATGTCCACCGGAAGCAGCGTGCGTAGGTCGATCACCTCGGCGTCGATGCCGCTCTCTTGGACCGCTGACAGCGCCACGTGCACCATGGTCCCGTACGCAAGCACGGTGACGGCCGAGCCTTCGCGCACGATGTTCGCCTTGCCCAGCGCGATCTTATAGTAACCGGCGGGCGTCTCGCTCGCGGGGTGCTTCGCCCACGGCGCCACCTGCCGATCGGGCCACCCGTCGAACGGGCCGTTGTAGATACGCTTGGGCTCGAGGAAGATCACCGGATCGTCGTCCTCGATAGCGCTGATGAGCAGACCCTTGGCGTCATAAGGCGTCGACGGGATCACCGTCTTCAAGCCCGCGACATGTGTGAACAACGCTTCCGGACTCTGGCTATGTGTCTGGCCGCCGCGGATGCCGCCGCCATAGGGCATCCGCACCGTCATCGGCACAGTGAAGTCGTTGGCCGAGCGATAGCGAATGCGAGCCGCCTCCGACACGAGCTGATCGTAGGCCGGATACATGTAGTCGGCGAACTGAATCTCGATCACGGGCCTCAAGCCGTACACCGCCATGCCGATCGCGGTGGCGGCGATGCCGCATTCGTTGATCGGCGCATCGAAGCAGCGTTTGGCGCCGTACTTCTTCTGCAGGTGCTCGGTGACGCGAAAGACGCCGCCGAAATAACCGACGTCTTCGCCGAATGTAAGCACGCTCTGATCGCGCTCCATCATCACATCGAGCGCAGAATTCAGCGCTTGGATCATTGTCATCGAGGGCATGGGCTCAGCCTCCCACCGCTTCGTCGCGCTGGCGCTGCAGGTGCCAAGGCATTTCCTTGTAAACGTCCTCAAAGATCGAGGCGGGCGGATGCGCGCTGTCGACGCTCAGAACGCCGACTTTCTCCGCTTCACGGCCGGCGGCCCGCACTGTCTCCAGCGCCTCTTCTTGCGCTTGCTTGTGTTGCACCTCGCTCCACTCGCCCATGGCGACGAGGTGATCGTGCAAGCGCCCGATCGGATCGCCGAGCGGCCAGGCGCGGCCTTCGTCGGCGGGGCGATAGCGGGAGGGGTCGTCGCTCGTCGAGTGAGCGCCTGCCCGATAGGTGAAGTGCTCGATCAGCGTGGGGCCGAGATTGGCGCGCGCGCGCGCCGCCGCCCATTGCGTGACCGCATACACCGCGAGGAAGTCGTTGCCGTCGACGCGAAGCGGCGGCACGCCGTAGCCCACGCCGCGTGCAGCGAAGGTGGTGTTCTCTCCGCCCGCAATGCCCTGAAACGATGAGATCGCCCATTGATTGTTGACGATGTTGATGATCACCGGCGCCTTGTACACTGATGCGAAGGTCATCGCCGCGTGGAAATCGCCCTCCGCCGTCGAGCCTTCGCCCAGCCAAGCGGAAGCGATCCGCATGTCGCCGGAATACGCCGACGCCATCGCCCAGCCCACGGCCTGAGGAACCTGCGTCGCCAGATTGCCGGAGATGGTGAAGAAGCCGTCCTTCTTCGAGGAATACATCACCGGCAATTGCCGGCCCTTCACCGGATCGTGCGCGTTGGAGTAAATCTGGTTCATCATCGTGACCAGCGGGTAGTCGCGCGCAATCAAGATGCCTTGCTGGCGATAGCTCGGAAAGCACATGTCGTCGACGTTCAATGCGAGCGCTTGCGCGATCGAGACCGCCTCTTCGCCGAAGCTTTGCATATAGAAGCTGGTTTTGCCCTGACGCTGCGCGCGATACATGCGGTCGTCGAACGCGCGCGTCAGCAGCATGTACTTTAGGCCGCGCCGCAGCGTCTCTGCGGCAATGCTCGGCGCCCAGGCGCCGGAGGCGTTGCCGTCCAGATCGAGCACCCGGATGAGGCCGTAAGCGTAGTCGCGAAGATCGCCCGCGCTCGCATCGATCTCGGGACGCGGGGTGTCGCCCGGCTCCGGAAACGTCCAACCGGCGAAGTCCGGCTTGTCGCCTGGCCGTGCGTGCGGCGCCGGCACATGCAGGTCGAGCGCGTTGGTTCTGCGGTTCATTGGCCCCTCAAGCTCTCTTCGCTGCGGCGATGCGCTCGCGCACGATGCGGTCGGCGGCCTGATGCGGCAACAGACCTTCCGTTTCGGCCATCGCCAGCACGCGCCACAGCCGGTCCGGAATGGCGCGTACGCGCGCATCGACCGCCGCTTCGCTTTCGCCCAGATATTCCGCCGAGACGCTAATGATCCCGCCGGCATTGACAACATAGTCCGGCGCATAGGTGACGCCCCGCGCGCGCAGACGTTCGCCGTCGTCTTCGGTCTCAAGCTGATTATTGGCGGCCCCGCAAACGATCCGCGCGCCAAGCTCTGGGATGGTGCGCCGGTTTAGTCCAGCGCCGAGCGCATTGGGCGAAAACACATCGGCGGCGACCGCGTGAATACGCTCCGCCGGCGCGACTTCCGCGCCCAGCGCCCGCGCACGCTCGAGATTAGCGGCGTTCACGTCGGCAACGATGAGCCGGGCGCCCTCTTCGCGCAGCAGCCTGCAGAGCCCCAAACCAACCGCGCCAACGCCCTGCACCGCGATGGTCCGACCCGACACTGAGCCGCCCAGCAACGCCTTGATCGCCAGATGCACGCCCAGCGACGTCCAGGGCGAAGGATCGCCGCCGGCTTGGCCGTGCTCTTTCGGAATGCCGGCCACATAGGATGTACGACGTGCGATCGCGCGCATATCGGAGACGCTGGCGCCCACATCTTCGGCGGTGATGTATCGGCCGCCCATCGCTTCTACCGCCTCGCCGAAACGCTCCATGCACGCCGTGCGGTCGGCCCCCATCTTGTAGATGACCGCCTTTCCGCCGCCCATGGGCAGTTCAGCCATCGCGTTCTTGTAGGTCATGCCGCGCGACAGGCGCAGCACGTCGGTCAGCGCGTCCTCCTCGCGCTCATAGCGCCAGATGCGGCAACCGCCCGCGGCGGGGCCGAGAGCGGTCGAGTGCACGGCGATGATGGCGGCGAGACCCACGGCCTCGTCGTTTACGAACTCTACGTGCTCGTGCCTGTCGAACGACGGGTGCGTTCTGAAATCGATCATTGAACCGGCTCGTCCAGCAACAATTGACGGGCGAAGCGCATCGGCGGGGAACCGAACGACAAAACGCTGTCGTGGTAGCGCTTCAGGTTGAAGTTCGCGCCCCATGCGACTTGGGCCGCGCGCCGCGTTTCCAGGTGCTCTTCAAAACCCACGAAATAGGTCGAGAGCTGTGTGAACGAGATCTGCGCCCGCCGCCATTTGCCCGCCGCCTCACGCTCCTCCTGAAACGCTGTCTCGGTCAACAGCCGCATCATCTCATCACGGCTCATGCCGTCGACGTGAATGGCCTGGTCAATGATCGCGTTGGTGATCGTGCGCAGCTGCACCTTGAGCTGCGAGAGCCGGTAGAGCGGATCGTCGGCGCGGAAACCTTGCTCGACCATCATCTCTTCGGCGTAGACCGCCCAGCCTTCGACGAACGAGCCCGAACTCAACACAGCCCGCAAGACCGAAGGATACGCATTCGCGTGCCAGAGCTGCACGTAGTGACCAGGCGAAGACTCGTGCACGGCGATGTCGAGGATGGCGCGATTGTTGTACTCGCGCAGGAACGAGGTCGCCTGCTCCTCGGTCCAGTCGTCCGGGATCGGCGAAACCGCGTAGAAGCTGCCAAGGTCGCGCTCCAGCGGTCCCGGCGCATCAAGATAGGCCACCGCGAAACCGCGCTGGAACTCCGGCATCAAGATGACGCGCACAGGCTGCGGCGGCATGGTGATGATGTCGCGCGCGTTGAGGAACGCATCGGCCTCGGCGACGCCCGCAGTGGCGACCTGCACCAATTGATCGCGCGCCGGACGCTCAGCGGCGGCCAGATCGAGCGCGGCGCGGATCGCGGCCTGCTGCTGGAGCGGCGACGGCGCATCCGGCGTCGCCGGCGCGCCGGCGCGGCCGGCCAGAGCGAGCTTGGCCACCCGGTA
>JAIELK010000013.1 GCA_019753175.1 Hyphomonadaceae bacterium | reverse complement strand
CGGCTCTCGCGCCGCCGTGCCGCCCGTCGACGGGCTCGATGGCGTTCGCTTTGAGACCAACGAAACCATCTTCGATCTCGCCGAATTGCCGAAACACTTGATTGTTCTCGGCGGCGGGCCGATCGGGGTCGAACTGGGACAGGCGTTCAGGCGTCTTGGCGCACGGGTCACTATCGTCGAGGCGGCGACCATGCTCGGGACCATCGACGCGGAGGCTGCGAGCGTCGTGCGCGCGCACCTGGTCGCCGAAGGCGTCGACCTTCTCGAGGGCTTACGCGCGCAGGGCGTGCGCGCCAGCGATGGCGGCATCGTGCTCACGGTGGCCGAGCGCGGCGGCGCGGCGCGTGACATCGAAGGCTCGCACCTGCTCGTTGCGGTCGGGCGCACGCCGAACTTCGACGGCCTTGGACTGGAGGCAGCCGGGATCGCATTTGACAAACGCCGCATCATCACATCGCCGACGCTACGCAGCACGACCAACAGAAACGTGTGGGCGCTGGGCGACGCCGCCGGCGGCGGCTTCACCCACACCGCCGGATGGCACGCCAGCGTTTGGGTACGCAACGTGCTGTTCAAGGCGCGCACGCACGCCGATTCACAGCCGATGCCGGCGGTTGTCTATTGCGATCCCGAACTCGCGCAGATCGGGCTCACGGAAGCGCAAGCGCGCGAACTCCATGGCGATTCGGTCAAGATCGCACGCTGGGACTTTCATGATAACGATCGCGCCCAGGCGCAGCGCGACACGCACGGCTTCTGCAAGGTCGTCATCGGCAAGGAGGGCAAGCTTCATGGCGCAACCATTATCGGCGCCGAAGCGGGCGAGCTGATCGCGCCGATCGCGGTGGCGATGGCCAACAAGCTCGGCGTACGCGCCCTCACCAATCCGGTGCTGCCGTATCCGACGCGAAGCGAGATCGTGAAGCGCGCCGCCGGCGCCTACTTCACGCCGACGCTGTTTTCGCCGACCACGCGCGCGTTGGTAGGGATGCTGAAGCGAGTGCCGTGAGCGTTTCGCCCGGCTCGTCATTCCGCACGAACCGCCAGTATCGCGGCTCCACTGTTGTCGCGTCTGTAACGGTGCTGCCGCGAACCTGGCGGGGCGATCCCGAACCCAGGGGCTAATGGCGCGGCGCTCGGCTCCTGGGTTCCGGGTTCATCGCTTCGCGATGCCCCGGAATGACGAAGTTGCGCGCGCAAGGCTACAACAATTCCCGCACTGTCTCCTTCGGCCGGCACAGCTTTGTCCCCTTGGGCGTGACGACGAACGGCCGGTTCACGAGGATCGGATGCGCCACCATCGCGTCGACAATCTTCGCTGCGCTCACCTTCTCATCGAGCAAGCCAAGCTCTTCGGCTTCAGGGACGTTCGCGCGCATCGCTTCGCGCGGCGTGATCCCAGCGTCGGCAAACAGCGTCTTCAGCTGCGCCTTGGTCCAGCCTGCCTTCAGATACTCGATGACCTCTGGTTTGTGCCCCGCCGCTTCCACGATTTCGATCACGCCGCGCGACGTGCCGCATTTGGGATTGTGGTAGATGACGATGGGGAACTTTTTAGCCATCAATCCTTCGCCCGCTCCACGTAGGAGCCGTCTTCGGTGGAGACGACAACACGCGTGCCGGCTTCGATGTGCGGCGGCACCATCGTGCGCACCCCGATGTCGAGCATCGCCGGCTTGTATGAAGACGACGCCGTCTGCCCTTTGACCACCGGTTCCGTGCTCTCAATCGTGGCTACGATGCGCGGCGGCAACTCGATCGACAGCGCCTGGCCTTCGAACATGGTGAGGTCGACAACCATTTCCGGCTGCAGATAGGCGACCTGATCGCCCACCATGTCCTTGGTCAGATGCACTTGCTCGTAGGTGGTCGGATTCATGAACACGAGCCCGGCGTCACCGTCGTCGTAGAGGTAGCTGTGCTTGATCTGCTCGACGAAGGCTTTTTCGAGCGAGTCCGTGGTCTTAAAGACCGCCGTGGTCTTCACCCCGTCGACGATGCGGCGCATGACGATGGTCGTGGTGGGCGTGCCCTTGCCGGGGCGGAAGGTCTCGTGGCTCATGACCACGTAGAGCTTGCCGTCCTCGTGTTCGAGAACGTTGCCTTTGCGAACGTCGCTGGCGATGACTTTGACCACGTAAACCTCGCTTGCCGCCCGGCTTCGGGCGCATGGGCCTTCGGAAAGGGTTGGGATTTGGCGGCTCTCTTAGCGGCGTTTGGCACGACGGGGAAGCGGGGGGCGCTTTCCCCCTACCCCCTCCCCGCGCGGGGAGGGGGAGGTTGACCCCCTTCTGGTCCCACGAGCGCCACCGGGACCGCGCGCCGTTTCTGAAGGCGCGAGCGGCGATCATGCGCGCCGTACGGGATTGGTTTCACGACCAAGGATTCACCGAGGTCGAGCCGCAGGCGCTCGCGCTGTCTCCCGGCGCGGAGGTGCATGTCGACGCCTTCGAGGCGAGCGGGCGCTTCCTGCACACCAGCCCCGAGTTCGCGATGAAAAAGCTACTCGCCGCTGGCGAGGAGAAAATCTTCTTCCTCGGCAAATGCTGGAGGCGCGGCGAAATCGGCCCGCTGCACGCCGAGGAATTCACCATGCTGGAATGGTACCGAGCGGGAGATGCCTATCAGCGCGTGATGCAGGATTGCATTGCGCTCGCACGGCTGGCCGCCAGCGCGACCGGCGCACGCGTACTGCGCTGGCGGAACAAGACTTGCGATCCGTTCGCCGAAACGGAGCGGTTCAAGGTGAGGGAGGCGTTTGAGCGCTACCTCCCCTCCTCCCTGGCGGAGGAGGGGCTGGGGGAGGAGGGGCGCTCCAACGCGCCAACGTTGGAGCATGTTGACGCCCCTAACCCCCTAACCCCCTCTCCGCAGGGGAGAGGGAGCGAGCTTCACGACGCCTTCTCCGCCGCGATCACGCGCATCGAGCCGCATCTCGGTTCGCCGGCGCTCACGCTGCTCTACGAATATCCCGTCACCGAGGCGGCGTTAGCGCAGCGCTGCGCGCACGATCCAAACGTCGCCGAGCGCTTCGAACTCTATGCCTGCGGCGTCGAGCTCGCGAACGGGTTTGGTGAATTGACCGATCCAGCCGAACAGCGTGCCCGTCTGGCCGAAGCGATGACCGAAAAGCATCGCCGCTACGGCCGGAGCTGGCCTATCGACGAGGATTTCCTCGCCGCCCTCGCCCAGATGCCGCCGGCGAGCGGCGTTGCGCTCGGACTTGACAGACTTGTCATGCTGGCCAGCGGCGCGCGTCATATAAACGATGTCCTATGGACACCGCCATGACCGAGCCCATGGACGCGCGCACGCTCAAGCGACGCCTACCGGTCTGGGCCGCGCTGTCGGACTTGTTCCTCGATACCGACGTCACGTTGTTCTACGCCGATATCGCCGCGGTGCTGCGCAAGTCGCGCTACACGCCGGAGGACATCGAACACATACTTTGGGAGGAAGTGGGGCCCGCCTTTCACACCAATCTGCTCGCTGACGATCGCGTCTGGTCGTCCTGGCCGCACGACGATGTGCACGACATCATCATGCAGCACCTCTCGCGCCCATCGCTCGAACGCTACGCGATGCAACAGGCGAGCGCGAACGTCGTTGCCCATGTGATCGACCAGCATTGGGGCGCGGTGATGTACGAGACCTGGGGCGACCGCGCGCCCCAGCGCCGAGCCGCCCTGCAATTGCCGCGCATCGCATTGCCCCAGCTGACCCTGCCGGCTCTTCCCGAGCTGAGGCTGCCTGACATCAAGCTCCGCCAGATGAACGCGCTGCAAGCTGCTGGGCTGGCGATCGCCATCGCGCTCGTGTTGCTGGTGGGCTTTGCGGCCTATCAGGGCGCCGCCGTGCTGCGGGCCCAAGCGCGCACGCAGGAAGTGCTCGAGCGCGCCTGGGCGCAAGCCGGCCCGCCGATATCGCGCGAACTGCAAGTCAGTTGGATCGAGGCGCTGTTGCGGGTGGAAGACCCGGGCTTTCGCCTGCATCGCGGCGTCGACTTCACCACCCCGGGTCAAGGCTGGACTACGATCACGCAAGCGCTCACCAAACGCCTCTATTTCGAAAGCTTTACGCCGGGCTTTGCCAAGATCGAGCAGAGCCTGATCGCCCGCTTCGTGCTCGATTCCGCGATCAGCAAGGACGAGCAACTCGATCTGTTCTTGAGTCTCGCGTATTTCGGCGATGTCGATGGGCGATCGGTGATCGGTTTCCGCAACGCGGCGCAAGCCTATCACGGTAAGGCGCTCGGCGAACTCAACCGCCAAGAGTTTTTGGCGCTGGTGGCGATGCTGCCGGCGCCGAACGATTTGCGCCCCGGCAGCGCCGCCAACGCTGAACGGGTTGCGCGTATCGAGCGTCTCCTCGACGACGAATGCGCTCCGCGCGACTGGCAGGACGTATGGCTGGAAGCGTGCGCGCCGTAATCCGAGGCGCTGTTGCTTTTGACTATCCAGCGATCCGCGCCGTGTCTAGAACGCCGCAATGAAGCAAGGAAACCTGGCGATTAACGCCGATCTGCTGGCCGAGGTCGCGGCGCGTTACGCCGTCGCGATCACGCCGGCGATGGAGGCGCTGGTCGAGCCCGGCAACCCCTCCGATCCAATCGCAGCGCAGTTCCTGCCGGATGCGCGCGAGCTGCGCGTACAGGCCGATGAATTGGGCGACCCGATCGGCGACCAAGCGCATACGCCGGTCAAGGGCATCGTGCATCGCTATCGCGACCGCTGCCTCTTGAAGCTGACCCATGTGTGCGCCGTGTATTGCCGATTTTGCTTTCGGCGAGAGATGGTGGGACCGCAAGGCGACGGCGCGCTGACGCCTGCGGAGTTCGACGCCGCGCTCGGCTACATCGCCGAGCATCGCGCGATTTGGGAGGTCATTCTCACTGGCGGCGATCCGTTCCTGCTCTCACCTCGCCGCGTGCGCGAAATCACTGCTCGTCTCGCCGCGATCGCTCACGTCAAGATCATCCGCTGGCACACGCGCGTGCCGGTCGTCGACCCTGCAAGGGTTACCGATGACTTTGCGCAGGCGCTGCGTACGAGCGCCGCAACCACGTATGTCGTGTTGCACGCCAATCACGTGCGCGAGCTGACGGACGAAGCCCGCACCGCCATCGCGCGCATCGTCGATGCCGGCGTGCCGATGCTGGCCCAAACCGTGCTGCTGAAGGGCGTCAATGACGATCCGGATACGCTGGAAGCGCTCATGCGCGCGCTTGTTGAGGCGCGGGTGAAGCCGTATCAGCTGCATCACCTCGACCGCGCGCCCGGCACGTCACACTTCCGGTGCTCTGTGGCCGAAGGCCAAACGCTCGCGCGCGAGCTGCATCGCCGCGCCTCGGGCTTGGCGCAACCAACCTACGTGCTCGACATTCCGGGCGGCCACGGCAAGACGCCGCTGGCGGGAGCAAGCGTTCGCAAGACGCCGGACGGTTACGAGGTGCTCGACAGCAAAGGCGCGTGGCGGCCCTATCGCGACTGATCCGCTGGCGTCCCGCGCGTCGCGTCACGCTGCGCCGGCTCCCGCAGCGCCAGAAATAGCGCGCCAAACACAAGCGCACTGGCAATGGCGAAGGGCGCGCCAGGGGCGATCGCTTCGAACGCCGCGCCGGCGCCCAGCGGCCCCACCGCTCGCCCCAACGCCGCCGCCGATTGCGATAAGCCCATCACCGCGCCGCGCTCCTGCTCGGCGGCCTGCGCCGCGATCAGCGAATTGAGCGCTGGTCCCGACAACCCGATGCCGACCACCAACGCCGCTAGCGGCGCGGCCACACCGAGCGGTGTTTGCGCCACCGCGAGACCGCCTAGGCCAGCGGCGAACAGTACGAGGCCGATGAGCAAAGCCAGCCGCTCGCCAAGCAGGCGCGAAGCCGCACCGGCGCCGCCACCCTGTAGCAAGGCGGCGCCAAACCCGAGCGCCGCCAAGGTCCAGCCCACCTCGCTTGGCCCCCACTGAAAGCGCGCGTCCGCCCAAAGACCGAATGTTGTCTCCATCAACGCCTGCGCGGCGATCATCACGAACATCACCGCCGCCAACCGTGTCAGCGCTGGCCGCTGGGCGAGGAGATCCCGCATGCGCGATCTCGGCAGGGACCGCGCGTTGGCGCGCGCTGCTTTTGACAGCGTCTCGGAAAACAGCAGCGCCGCCGCCAACGCGGCTACGCCCGCAAGCGCTGCGGAAATCAAGCAGACACGCGCAAAGGATTCGCGATCCGGCTCACCACCGACCAGCAGCGCCCCCAAAGCCGGACCCGCAATGAAACCGACGCCCACAGCCGCGCCGAGCAGTCCCATGTTGCGCGCCCGCGTGCGGTCGTCGGCGAGATCGGCCGCGGCCGCGAAAGCGGCGCCGACATTGCCCGCCATCAGGCCGCCGAACAGGCGCGCGGCGCCCAACTCCTCCACCGACGCTGCGCGCGCCAGCCAGAGATAAGAGAGCGTGGATGCGGCAAGTCCAATGATCAGCACCGGCTTGCGGCCGATGCGGTCGCTCAGCCGGCCCCAAAGCGGAGCGGCTATCAGTTGACCGAGTGAATAAGCGCCCATGGCGATGGTGGTCGCCGTTGGCGACGCGTCGACCTCGATCGCCAGGAAGGGGAAGATCGGCAAGAACACGCCGAAGCCGGTCATGCCGATCAGCACGACGGCGACCAGGGCGATAAGCGAGCCGGCGCGCGGAATCATGGAGAACAATGCTTAGGCGAGGTTTTCGTGGCGCGCGCCTGCCCTATGGCCGCAGGTCAGGCGCTGGGCCGGATGGGGGTGGGCGCCGCAGGATTGAGGTAAGGGCGCAGATCCGACCAGGGGATCAGCACTTCCGTACCGCCCATCACGAACGGCGCGCCAAACGAATAGGGCGGGAACAGCAGAAGCAGTCCATCCTCGCGGATGAGCCAAAGATGCGGCTTGGTCGCGCTTTCCTGAACATCGCGGGCAGGCGGAATAAAGCCGTCCTCGCGGAACTGGCGCGAGATTGCAGCGACGGCGCGCTCGGTCAGGAATTGCTGCCAGCCCGAATTCGGCTGAAACACATCCGCTTCCTGGAGTGGCCGCCCGGCTTGCATGAGCACGTTGACCGCCTTGGACGTGGTGCTGCCGTGCGCCGCACCGAGCGTGTCTGCCGCCGTGTCGAACCGAACGGAGATCAGCTCCGGGCCCGCATAGGCAATGGTGTAGTCGACGACCTCATTGGTGAGATCGCCCAAGCCAAACTGCGGCGTCTGCGCGACCAGTTCGTTGAAGCGCTGGATTTCGGGCGTTTGCGGGCCATCAATCCGCGGGAATCGAATGTCGCGCCGCACCGCCGCGGGCGCAGCGTCGCCCAATCCCGCGTCGGACGCGATCTCGGCGCTGACCGGTGTCGCCTCAACCAGCTCAAGCCGCTGGAAAGTGTACCCGCCGACCGTCTGCACGACCTCCGCCGCCTGCGCGAGACGGGCGCGGAATTCACTTTCGAGGCACGACTCTTGTTCGGCCGTCGGCGCCGCCTCCGCGTCGACGATCCCGCAGGCGATGCGCGCCGCTTCGCGCCAGCGCCGCTGGTTTTCGACCAGCATGGCCGCACCGGCGTCCGATACGCTGGCGGACTCCGCCACCAGGGCGTCGCGCACTTGGTTGTCGAGCGCCGCGAGTTCCCGATCCTGGCATACATTGTGGGCGAAGGCGCCGCGTCCTTCGGCGCAAACATCCAGCGCCGCAGCGATACGCTCGGCTGAACTTTCATCGGTTTTGCCGTCGGCGTCACGGCGTTCGCACGCACCCAAACCAAGAGAGAGCGTGCATACGCTTGCGACGGCCAAAGCGCGTAAAGACATGCCGCCTGTTGTCCTCTGCGTCCCCGAGCCGATATCTGCCATAAGCGAACCGACGCGTCACCGTCCGCGCCGGCCCAAGTTCAGCAAAAAAGCGTGTGCTGCGCTTTTTCAGTGAAGGCGCTCATGTCCGGCCCGGCCAGTTATCGACCCGACCCTTTGTTCAAGGACCTGGGATCAGAGTTCGCCGACCCCGTCGCGCCAGCGCGCTTTCCACAGCATGTCCTGCGCTGGCGAAACGACGCCTGGGCCCGGTCGATTGGGCTCGGCCACCTGGGCGAAGGCGAGTGGGAAGCGCATTTCGCCGGCTTCGATCCGTTGCCGGACAACATGCCGAACTCGCTGGCGATGCGCTATCACGGCCATCAGTTCCGGCGTTACAATCCCGAGATCGGAGACGGGCGCGGCTTCCTGTTCGCGCAGCTGCGCGACGACTTGGGCCGGCTGCTTGACCTCGGCACCAAGGGGTCAGGCAAGACACCCTACTCGCGCTTTGGCGACGGGCGGCTGACTCTGAAGGGCGGCGTGCGGGAGATATTGGCGGCCCAGATGCTGGAGGCCCTGGGCGTCTATACATCGAAGGCTTTTTCGTTGTTCGAAACCGGCGAAGCGCTGGTCCGCGGCGACGAGCCTTCGCCGACTCGTTCGTCCGTGCTGGTGCGCTTGTCGCACAGCCACATCCGCTTCGGGACGTTTCAGCGCCTGGCCTACATCGAACGCCCCGACCTCATTCACCAACTCGTCGACCACGTCGTTGCGGCCTATTACCCACAGCTGTCCGACCTCACCGGCGAACAACGCGCGGTCTCCCTGTTCGGCGAGATCGTCGAGGCGAACGCGCGCCTTACCGCCAGCTGGATGGCCGCCGGCTTCGTGCACGGCGTGCTCAACACCGATAACCTCAACGTGACAGGCGAGAGCTTCGACTACGGGCCTTGGCGCTTCTTGCCGGTCAGCGACCCCGGCTTCACCGCCGCCTATTTCGACGAGACCGGGCTCTACGCCTTCGGCCGCCAGCCTGAGGCGGTCATGTGGGCGTTGGCGCAGCTCGGCAGCGCGTTGACGCTCGTCGCTCCTGCCGTTCAACTCGAAAAACAGATGAGCCGTTTTCCTCCGCGATACCAGGCGGCGCTGCGCGAGCGCATGTTCGCGCGCTTGAAGCTCGCTCCGCAATCGCCAGAAGACGACCTCCAATTTCTCAACGTGTTGTTCGACTGGCTCACCACCTCAGGCGCAGATTGGGACCAGTTCTTCCACGACTGGGTCGGCGGCGGCGCCAGCGCCGACCGCGCGGCGCAAAGTCCACAGGCGGATCGCTACAAGGAGGCTGCATTTGGCGATCTTCGCTCGGGGCTCGAGCGCCGATCGCGGGATGGCGCCGCCTCGCACGAATACTGCAACCGCCCTAGGCCGGTGAGCCTGGTCATCGACGACGTCGAAGCGTTGTGGGCCCCAATCGCCGAACATGACGATTGGTCTCTGTTCACACAGAAAGTCGCCGACATTGCGATGCTCAAGGACGCATCGGGTGTCGACCCGCGCTAGTCCTGCTCCGGTTGCAAGTCTCGCACTCACCGTGTGGCGCTTGCGGAATTAATTGGCCGAATACCAGATCGTGAATCTCGCGCCGTCTGAACGCAGCACAGACAGCTGAATCATGTCCTGCTGCGCCGCTGTCGCCGCTTCGTTCGTGGCGCTCGGCGGGGCGCCATTGATGGTGAGGATGAGATCGCCGACCTGCAGACCGGCCGCGGCGGCGGCTTCCGAGAGCGGCGGCCGCACGCGCCACCCTGGCGAAGGGCCGATGCTTTCTTCCGGGCGCGCGATGGTGTGGGTCAACCATGCGCGCGCGTTCGGCAGATCCTGACCAGGCCGCGCGTCACCCGGCGGCGGCGACGCACCTTCGATGGGCGCCGCGCGCATCTCTCCATCCAAGCTCAGGGTATGCAACTGCCCGTTTCCCGTAGCAACGAGGACGTGGTCGGCAGCGATGGCGCTGACGCGCAGGCCAGGCACGATCTCCTCGCCGACTAGGAACGCCCGCTCCGTATCGGATTCCGCAATCAAGAAAATCGCGCCGCTCCGCGACGGCTCGGGCGCCACCCGAACTCCGATCAAGCGTACGCCCCCTAAGAGCGCCGCAACGTTGTCGGCGGAGCCGGCGTCTGTCCACGGTGCGAACGGAGAGCTGATGGCTGTCGTCGCAGATGCTGCCGCATCGTTCGTCGTTGCAGCGGCTTCTGTCGTAGCCAGTGTGTTTCGCCAAGCAATTGCCGTGGTCGCGGCAAGTAGAGCAAGCGCGAATGCCGCTCCCCAATACTGATACAGCGAACGACGCTGCGGCTGCTGCACGGTATCTCTTCCGTAATCTTGGATACGACTGGTGTAGCTCCGGTCGCACCAAAAGTGTTTAGACCATGAATCCTGGTTTGCAAATGCAAGCGGGTTCAAAGCCGATTCTCGATTTGTCCTGCTGGACTCTTGCGACCAAGGTGCTTCAGTGCGCCCGCGCCCGACGGGGGAAGCAAGTTCGGTGGGACAGCGCGCACGCGCCCAACCGCACCTCGATCAGGGATCGACCAAACGGGAGGAGTCATGAAGAAGGCAAATCTACTGCGCTCAGCGATTGTGGCGCTTGGCGCGCTCGGAATAGCGGGAACTGCGCAGGCGCAAGATATCTATACAATGGCTGATGAGTTGAACGCTCAGCTCGAAGCCGCTGGCAAAGACTATCGTGTGGCGATGGCCGAGACGATTACGGACGGTGATTCCAACGAAGTTGGCACAACGATCCTGTTCAGAAATCTCGGGAACCGCCAATTGGCAGCCGACTTCGTTCCGGGCGATCCGCGCCGGGTGTGGGGCGGGCCGGGGACTGGCATCAGTTTCGCGGTCGATAACATCAACTTGACCGCCGATCTCGCCGGCACAACCGAACTCTCGGAAATTCGGGCAGCCATGGCGACGTGGGAAAACGAGAGGTGCTCGACGCTGCCGTTGGTCGACTTCGGCAACACCGGCATCGACGTCGGACTTGTGCAACGTCAGTTCGGGTTCGGCGGCACGGGCGGCATCGCGGCAGACGTGCAGCACGCGGGCTTCCTGCCGCCGAATTTCTTCCTTCGCCTCGGCAGCGCCAACATTCTGGGCGTGACCTTCACTTTCGTTTGGGTGTCAGGCGGCGCGCCGACCGATGTTGACAACAACGGCAAGACCGACACCGCCTTCCGGGAAATCTACTATAACGACGGCTTCACCTGGGAAGTCGATCCCAACGACGTGCCCGGCGATGGTCGTTTCGATCTGCAAACCGTCGCGCTCCACGAAGCTGGGCACGCGCTGAGTCAAGCGCACTTCGGCACTGGCCGGATCAACAATCAGACCGGCCGAATTCAGCTCTCGCCGCAAGCCGTGATGAACGCGGGCTACATCTTCGGCCAGCAAACGTTGCTCGGCACCGACACCGCCGGACATTGCTCGAACTGGGCGAGCTGGCCGAACAACTGATCGCGCTCATGAATGAAACCGGGCTCGGCGACGAGCCCGGTTTTTTCATGTCCGTTTGACGAAGCCTTCCTTGTGCAGCAGGCGCGCGATGTCCATGCCGGCGCGGACCTGCACACGATCGTTCTCCTTGTCAGCGTCCGACAGTGCGTCCCATGGCACGAGCTTATCGTGGACCATAAGATCATTGTTGCGCGCTTCGCCGGCTGCGGCCGGGCGCCAGCCTGACATCAGCCGCTCCGCCATCCAGCGGTCGTGCTCGCGCTGCGCCATCTTCTCCATCAAGTCGTCCGGAACCGTCGGCGCTGTGTCGCCCTTCTCGCCGCGCGCCTTCTCGGCCGGCCTCCAACCCGCGTCCCAGGCTTTGGTCATCGCGCTGTCGGACGCAGCGCGGTTGGCGGCGCGATAGGTTTCGAGCACATCCGACCAATCGCGCGTCGCCGCCTGCAACTCGCGCATGCTCATCTGATCGCGCTTGCCCATGCCCTTGTTGTAGTGCTCGTGTGCGATCGCGGCACCGCGATCGAGCAGGCCGCCGATGACGCGCCGTCGCGTCGAATTGCTCTGGTGGGAGCCGAAGGCTTGCAGATAGGCATCCAGCTCTTCGGTTTCGTCGCCTTTGGCGTACTGGCGCGAGAATTCCGATTGAGCCGTCTCGAACATGAAGATCGGAACTGGCCAGCGCAGGCGATTGTTGCAAGAGCGCTTCAGCGCAATCGACAGATGGATGTTGCCGGGGTCGGCGCCGGTCGAAACCACGAGCGCTGTCGGCTTGCCGCGCGCCTGCTCCACGGCGTCCAGCAATTCTTCGCCGACCGACGCGGCGTCCCAGTTGAACGACATGAAGGCTATGTCGGCGGCCCACACCTGCGGGTGCGAGAACGCCCCGCGGTGGCGCGCGCGAAACCCCGCTTCAGCGCCCGCAGGATCAGGACATAGAACGGTGAGCCGCGGCGGCGCGAAGTGCGCGGACCAAAGACTCATCAGGATGCGCTCGGCCACGCACTCGGCGGCGCGGTCAAAGCCGAAGAACGCAAAGTGCAGCCGATCCTGCCCCAGGCGTTGCGCAAGCGTCAGCAAGGCCTGGCTCTCCTTCTGCACCAACGCGCGGGCCGCCATTTCTTCGATCGAGAACGGTTTTGGATCAACGCTCGTACTCATGCGCTGCTTGCGCATTTGCATCGAACTCATTTCCCGCGCCTCGCGCAGCAGCAGCGGCGAGGACGTCGAGACATGGACGCTCACCGGGCGGCGGCGCTTGATCTCTCCGGCGAGGCGACGCACCGCGGCTTCGATCTGGAGGTTGGCGGTGTCATCCGGCTCGAACGCCACCACGTGTGCAGCGCGATGCGCGCGCGCCGTACGCAACGTCTCGACCAAGCGCGCATCGCCCTCAAGGATGATCACGCCTTTGCGCCGCAGGCCGAGAGCGCTCTCGACGGGCAGGCTCTGCGCGATCAGGATCACCGCGTCTTGATGGCGCCGGCAATCCAGCGCCAGCGACAGCGCCGCTGGGCTGTCGCCCGCGATGACGATGTGATTGGCGGCGTTGAGATTGGCGATGCGCGCGAGGGAACGGCCTAGTTGGCCCGAAAACGCAAACAGCAAGCCGACCACCGGCGCGGCGATCGCGGCGAAACGCACGACTTCGCGCAGCGGCTCGCGCGCGTTGAAATATTCATCCCACATGCCGACCGCGCTGATCGTGCGGTAGAACGCCTCCGATGGGCCGAGATCGCGCCAGAGCCAGAAGCCGCCGCCGATCCAAACCAGCGTCAGCACGAACACGACGCCCCAGCGAAACACGCTGGCCTGCGTGTGCGAGACCGCGGTCAATCCAGTGGCCAGATCAGACCACGCATTGGCGTAACGCTGCGCCATGAGCTTCTCCCCTGGCGCCCATGATGGGCTCGCCGTTCATGCGGGTAAAGCCTGCGCGCATTCCGGTTGCACCCGCGCGGCTGATTTCCTAGCTGTTGCCGCTGGCGTTGGCTCCGTAGCTCAGCTGGATAGAGCGGGTCCGTCCTAAGGACACGGTCGGGGGTTCGACTCCCTCCGGAGCCGCCACCCTACGCTCTGCGAGCTTCGGGTCGCCACAATGTCGGGAGGGGTGAATGATCCGCGCAACACTCGCACTAATGGCCCTCATCTTTCTCGCCGCGCCGGCCTCAGCGCAGACGCCGCCGCGCGATCCCAACGTGGGGCGCGGCGATCGGGTCAGCGGCGAAAGCTTCGCCACGCGCTCGCCGGTGGTTGCAGCCAATGGCGCGGCGGCCACCGCGCATCCGTTGGCGACGCAGACCGCGATCGACGTACTGCGCTCCGGCGGCACGGCGATCGACGCAGCGATCGCCGCGAATGCGATGCTTGGCTTGGTCGAGCCGACCGGCAACGGCATTGGCGGCGATATCTTCGTGATCGTCTGGGACCCGCGCGCGCAGCGCCTCTACGGCTACAATGGGTCAGGGCGCTCGCCGCGCGGGCTGACACTTTCACATCTCAGGACCGAAGCGCGCCGCTTGCGCGCGCCGGAACAGCCGGAAGGCACACCCGACATCATTCCTAATTTTGGCTCGCTTGCCGTTTCTGTGCCGGGCGCTGTCGATGGTTGGTTTGCATTACACGGACGCTTCGGCCGCATGCCGATGGCGGACCTGCTCGCGCCATCGATCCGCTACGCGCGCGACGGCGCGCCGATCCCGCAGACCATCGCCATGTATTGGAACCTCAACCGCCGCCGGCTGGAACTTGAGTACGCCGCAGGTCGGCTCGAGGAAATCGACAACGCGCGCAGACTCTATTGGTGCAACGCTCCACACGCCGAACTTGATCCCGCCGCTGCCGTGCCGGAAGCGCCGGCGCCGGCCTGCGCCCCCGGCGCCTCGCCGATGCCAGACGGTCATGGACTCTTTCGCAATCCAGACCTCGCCGCGACCTACGAATGGCTTGCACGAGAGGGCCGCGACGGCTTCTACCGAGGCCAGATCGCGCGGACAATCGATACGTACATGCGCCGCATCGGAGGTCCCTTGCGCTACGACGATCTTGCGCGCCATAGCGGAGAATGGGTCGACCCTGTATGTGCGCCGTATCGCGATGTCGAAGTGTGCGAAATGCCGCCCAACAGTCAGGGCGTCGTTGCGCTGCAGACCCTGCGCATCCTCGAAGGTTTCGACCTGCGGGGCATGGGGTTTTTGTCCGCCGACTCGCTGCACACGCAAATTGAAGCGACGCGTCTCGCTTTCGCCGACCGCGCCCGGTTCTACGCAGACCCTTCGGTAACGCGCTTCGATGTGCGCCGTCTTCTGTCCGATCGCTACACCGAACAACGCCGAGCACTGATCCAGATGGATCGCGTGATGCCGCCTCCGCCGCATGCGCAATTGCGCATCGACGGCGACACGACATACCTCGCCACCGCGGACAAAGACGGCATGATGGTGTCGCTGATCCAGTCCAACTACCGCGGCATGGGATCGGGGCTTGTGCCCGATGGACTAGGCTTCATGCTGCAAAACCGGGGAGCTCAGTTTTCTCTTGTCGGCGGCCCCAATCGTTATCGCCCGGGTCGTCGTCCCTTCCACACGATCATTCCAGCATTTGCGCTGCGCGATAATCAGCCGTGGCTCGCCTTTGGCGTCATGGGCGGGGACATGCAGCCGCAAGGCCACGTGCAGATCATCGTCAATCTCGTTGACTATGGCCTCGATTTGCAGGCCGCCGGCGATGCGGCGCGATACCGGTTCTTCGGCGGCGCCGAGCCGACCGGTGAACAATCAAATGGCGTCGGTTTCGTGACATTGGAGAATGGCGTTTCTGCCGAGGTTCGAGCGGAACTCGCACGACGCGGTCACCGCATCATGCCGCCGGATGGAACTTTCGGCGGCTATCAAGCCGTGATGCTCAATCCTAACGGCGTCTACGAAGCGGCGACGGAAATGCGCAAGGACGGCAGCGCCGGGGGCTATTAGGCGGCTTTCCGGCGTCGGAAGATCGCGATTTCCGCGGCTTTGAGCGCGCGCATAAATGGTTGCTGCTGCAATTGCGAACGCCACATCAGCGCGCCGATCCCGGCGCGCAGACCCGGCCTACCGTCGCGCCACGAGCGCATCATGTCGCGCCAGAATACCAGCGAACTTTCGGACATCGGCTTCATAGCGGCAACCCGCCATGGCGATGGCAACGATCGCATGAAAGGCTCGACGGCGCCGGTCCCGACGAACAGCTCCAATCCGCTGCGAACGCACTTCTCACAGCGCCCGCAATTGACGGCGTCATCGGGCCGCTCGTGACACACGACGACTTCACGCAACAGCTCGGGTCGCTGCGCGAGCAGGCGCATTTTTTCCATGCGGCGGTACGCCCCGCCATAATTCGTCACCTCGAAGGCGGACGATGAAAGCAACGGATTCGTGGTGTGGTTGTTACCCAATGGCGCAAGCTTGTATTCATCAACGTACATGGCGTCGGCGGCGAGAACGCATCCGGCCGCCATGGCGTCGAGACAATGCGCGGCCGCAATAATGCCAACCGGATGGTCAACATAGAAGTTGACGCTGAAGGAACGCCAATTGGTCGAGCATACAAAAAAAGGCACACCGAGCTGATCAGCGATCCGTTGAGCCTGTCTGCGGGCACGCTCGAACCATGGGTCGTCCGGAGAATCCTTGCGCCTCCAGTTCATGAGATACGCAGCTCCCGGGCGCCGCGAGACGCGGCCGTCGGCGCCAGCGCTGTTTTGCATCAGCGAAAACACGCTGTCTAAACCTGCGGAAAGCGCAAAGGCATGGCCCGCCTGCGGGTTCGGCAAACAGGGCTCAAGCTCTTCCGCAGCTGCGATGCGAATCTGGCGGTACAGGTCAGGTCGCCAAGCTGCCCAAATCTCCGAAAATTTCTCGGCGTTGGCCAACAGACGCCGGTCAATCCTTCCGTGCACATAGACATCGCCGCCCACACGCATCGCTGGCGCCAACGCTGCCAGGAGAGCAAAGTCGTGAGTTCTGGGCACTGGAAACGCGATTGGGCCTTGCCACTCGTAGTAAATCGCTTCGGGAGCCCCTGTGATCGTGACTTCGAGCCTGTTTGCCGTGACTGTCGGGGTTATCTCAAACATAGCCACTGAACTAACGACCCCGCACGCTATGGCAAGTACCGTCATTTCGCCGTGACTTCCGGCCCGCTTCTGAGTATTCCCGTCGCGGGGGCAAGCATGCGATTTCCGGACTGGAAGCCGTTCAGTACAGCAGTGACCTTTCTCACGGCGCTTCGGCCAGCACGCACGCTGGAGGGATTGTGGTCCGTTCCCGGCGCACCGAGAATGCGCGGCGCTCTCTATAAAAATCTGCGACGGACCGCTCAGCCGCCGAGCGCTGTAACCGTGTTCTGCGATGTTGAGCGAATTGGCCCGGAGCAGGAAGATCACTGGGCTGCCATCGCCAAGCACTGGCGCGAGTCCGCTAATCCGCCGCTTATGCTCAATACCCCACCGGGAGCGCTCCGGCGTTTTCAGCTGATGAAGGCGCTGAAGGAAGCCGGCATCAACCGCGCAGACATTGTCAGACTAGATGAGCCCGGCGCAGTGGAGCGCGTTCGCTTACCGTGCTTCGTTCGCTACGAAAACGGACACATCGACAAAGGCGGCGAACCGCGACTGCTGGTATCTCAAGATGCGCTTCAAGAGCGTATTACGGTCATGAAGAGCAACGGAGAAACGCTCTACGGGAAGGTCGCCGTGGAATACGAAGACGTGCGTGACGAGCACGGACGATACGTGAAGTACAGCTACTTCCGAGTGGGCGGCAGCCTCATCGCAGGGCACCGGTTCGTCCACGACCATTGGTTTGTTAAGGCCGCCTCTCCTGCCTTGCTCGAGCGTCATCCTGACATCGTCGAGACGGAGCGGCGCTTCATCGACACAGCGCCTTTTCAGGACGAAATTCGACGCGTGTTTGATCTCGCCGGCATTTCCTACGGGCGCGTCGATTTCGGATTGAGGTCCGATGGCGGCATCCATGTCTTCGAGATCAACACCAACCCGCGTCACCCTCTCCTCAAAGAAACCCACGCGACACGGAGAGAGGCCGTGTTCGCTGTAAAGCAACGTTTAGCGACCGCATTCGCCGCGCTCGTGAGCAAGCAGCCTCCCGCGGACTCTCATCTCAACGGCGCACCCGCCGCCACCTAGACGAGGAAGCAAGCAGTGGAAACCGTACGCGAATGGCTTCAGGCATGGGAACGGGCGATCCGCACGCGCGACTTTGATGCGGGTAGAGCCTTGTTCGACGAAGCGGCATCCGGCTTTGGCACTGTCACCGAGCGCACGCACAACCTTGAGGACCTCGTAAAGCGACAATGGATGGTCGTTTGGCCGCGAACCTCGGATTTTTCGTTTGACCCTACCGACATCGACATTCGCATTTCCAAATGCGGCGGCATGGCGATCGCTCATGCACGTTGGATGTCGCGCGGCGTTGATGCGGGGGGCGAGCGTCCACGCGCCGGACGATGCACAGTCGCCCTGCTTCGCGATGCTGTCGATTCGCCATGGCGCTGCATTCACACGCACTTTTCGATGTGGCCAGCAAGCGGCGACGTTCAGCTGCTAACCTGCGATTGAGAAACGGGTGCGTGCACGTTCCCTGACGACGGCTTTCTTGGCTGTTTTTCTTGCCGCCTGCGGGCCACAGATCGGCGAATTGGAGCGCGGCGAGGAAGGCCGCGTGGTGCGCGCTTACAATGGCGACACGCTCGAACTTGACAGCGGCCTGCGCGTGTTTCTGGCGGAGATCGACGCGCCGCGCGGCGAGCAAGCCTACGCCTCGCAAGCCAATGGCGAACTGGAAGCGCTGGCGCTGCATCGCGACGTGTTGCTGGCCTATGGCGGCGAGCGGCGCTGGGCGCCGCGCCCGCGCGAAGATCAAACCGAGCCGCCGTCGGAAACCGCGATCGCGCATGTCTATGTGAAGAGCGAAGGCGGGCGTTGGTTTTGGTTGCAGCATGAACTTATCGCGCGCGGAGCGGCTTACGTGCGGCCGCGTCGCAGCAATCATGCGCGCGCGGACGAGCTGCTGCAGATCGAGGCGCGCGCACGCGGTGAAGAACGTGGATTGTGGGCGAAACCTGAGTATCAGCCGTTGTCGTCGCGCGCTGCATCGGACGCGGCGATCGCGAGCGATACAAACTGTCTGCGCGCCGATGCGCCCTATCGTATCGTCGAGGGCCACGTCGCGGAGGCGGCGGTCAGCGGAACCCGCGCCGTCCTCACACTCGACGGCGGCGATGAGCAAGCGCCCTTCTCACTTGTTGCATTCGGCGACAATTTCACCGCGTGGGACGGCCCCACCCTGACGGGCCTTCAAGGCCAGCGTGTCCGAGCGCGCGGGCCGCTTGGCGTTTTTCGCGATGCGCCGCAGCTGTGCTTGGAGCATTCAAGCCAGCTCGAAGTGCTCGCGGACTAAGCGCTGGTCAGCTCTTCGAGAACACGCAACCGCTCTTCCGTCGCTGGGTGCGTCGACAGCCACGGCAACGGCTCGCCCTGTGCGCCAATCGCTTCCATCATTCGCCGCCAGAAGGACACAGCGTCACGCCCCTGGTAACCGGCGCGGCTCATGACATCGACGCCCAGCCGATCCGCCTCCAATTCGTGCGCGCGCGAGTACGGCAGGATGACGCCATACATCAGCCCCATGCCGAGCGCGGCAGCGGCTTCGTCAGCGTGCTGACCCATCTCTTCTTCGAGCAGGATCGACGCGGCCTGCACGCCGACGCTGACCGCAAGCTGCTGACTCAAGCGCTCGGCGGCATGGCGCGCGGCGACGTGACCCACCTCATGGCCCATGACCGCGGCGATCTCGCCATCGCTCTCGGCCAAATCGATCAGACCTTTGAAGAAGCCGACCTTCCCGCCCGGCAACACGAACGCGTTCACCTCGGGGCTGTCGAAGGCCACGAACTCCCAATTCACGTTCTGGAGTCCTGACGCATCCGCGACACGCTGGCCGATCGCCTCCAGTCGCCGTTGCACGCCTGAGTCGCTCACGCGCGGCGTCTGCGTCATCAGCTCGGCCCAGGCCTGCTGCGACAATTGCTCCAGCATCTCGTCGGACACCAGCACGAACTGGCGCCGGCCTGTCGCCGCGTTCTCCGAACACGCGCCCAGCGGCGCCAGCACCGCGCCCGCCGCCAGCACTTCCAGAAGACGACGGCGCGACACGCGGTTCAAGGGGACCAGACTCATGGCGCTTACTTAAGAGCGGCTCAAACGGCTACAAGAGTCGGATGCGCGGCCCCGCGCCGCCGCCGTCCATCAAAGCGGTCAGCGCCCACACCAGCGCGTCGGCGCGATCCAGCAGCGTCTCGCCCTCGCTTGCGCCCAGCGCCATCAATTCCTCTTCAAGCGCGGCGAACGCGCCGCAATGGGTGACGCGCCCTTGCTCATAGAGCGCCGCCGCGGGCTCGGCGCGCACGCGCTTGCCGCGGCGCGCGTGCACCAGGCGGATTGGACACGCCGCGCCCGCCTGCGCCAAGGTCGCGCGCACCATATCCCCGCCCTGATTGGCTTCGGCCACGATCGCGGCGGCGTGCGTCCGCGCCGCCCAGCCCAGCGGCGAGAGCCCCAGCGCCGAGCAATCGTCCAGCACGAAATAGCGCTTGCCCGCGCGCGCGACGACAACGATGCCGCAGGCCGCGCCACCCGCGCCGGCCGGGGGATCGACGCCGACCACAATGCGATCGTACGCCGCCAAACCCGCGCCGCGTGCGCGCGCCAAATCCTCCGCCCGGAACAGCGCATGGACGAGCCCAAATCACAACCAAACCCAGCAGAGCGGCCGCCGCCGCAACATCGACGCCGCGTGCATCCGAAGGAAGCTTGGGTGCAGGCGCGGCGCGACTACGAAGCCGGCGGCTACAGCGCGCGCGAGATCGCGGACTATTACGGAATGACGCACGCCGCGGTCGAGAGGCGCGCGTATCTCGGGACGGCAAGTCTAAACGCGCGCGGGCGCGGTCGGATTGAATCGCGCGCGTGCAACACAGCGCGCGTGCGCGACGCGCCCAGAAAGGCGCTTTGATCGCTCAGAGCGTGGCGCGCGCCAGCTCGTCCGCCAAAAAGTCGTAGACAAGCCGGATCCGGCGGCTGGTCTTTAGGTCCCGGTGGCAAGCCAGCCAGAGCGGCGACTGAAGCAGTGGCGGCCCATCAAACACCCGCACCAGCCCCGGTTGGCTCTCCGCCACGCCCGGCGTCAGAAGCCCAAGCCCCAGTCCTTGCCGGACCAAGGCGATGTACGTGATCAGGCAGCTGGTCTGGATCGGGAAGCTCGCCTGGGTGACAGGTATCCCGAGATCGCGCAGCCCAGCGGCCATGCCGGGCTGTCCGGAAAAGCCAATCAATCCCGCATGCGCCACATCCGCCAGCGATGTAACCGGCCCGACCTGTTCGAGGTAGGCGGCGGTAGCATAGAGATGGATCGGATCATCTCTGATCTTGCGGATGATGAGATCGGGGTCGTCCGCCACAAAGCTTCGAATGCCGATATCCGCCTCGCGCCGAGCAAGGTCGGTTGGCGTGTTGGAAACGAGCAGGGTGACCGTGATCCCAGGGTGCAACGCGCGAAGCCGTTGGATCACGGGCGCCATCACATAGACCGCCTCGGCTTGACTGCAGGTGATGGTGATCGGCCCATCAATCTCGGTGGCATGGCCGCTCGCCGCCAGCGCGGCGCGCTCGGCGGCCGCCGCCATGGTGCGCACATGGTCAGCCAGATCGTGGGCGGCGGGCGTGGGCAGAAGACGGCGGCCAGCTTTCTCGAAGAGCGCCACGCGCAAAACGGTTTCAAGCTCGGCGATTTGGCGCCCGATGGTCGGCTGCGACTGGCCCAAAATGCGGGCGGCCGCCGAAAGGGACCCGCTGTCCAACGTGGTCAGAAAGGCGCGCGCATGGTTCCAGTCGAAGCTTTGAAGGGATCGATCCATACAAATTCGTATCGTGAACCTGCATTTCTCGGCAATATCTATTCTCGCTTGATTGATCTATCTGGTCTGCCTGACGGAACATTCCGTTTCGGAGACCCCCATGTTCCGCTTCTTTCGGCGACCGATCCCGCTTGTTCTGTTCCTGGCGCTCTTCACCGCCATCCCGGTCCTCACGGCGCTGATCGACGTTGTGCAGATTCCGTCCGGCGCCTACCCCGCAGAAAGCGCCCATCTGGCCGTCGCCCCCGTCTCCTGGTTAGCTCATGCCCTAGCCGGCATCGCCTTCGGGATTACCGGCCCGGTGCAATTCGTCCGCGCCCTTCGCAACCGCTTTGGGACGCTGCACCGCGTGACAGGCATGGTCTTCGTTCTGTCGGGCGTGATCCTTGGCCTTTCGGCCCTTTCGCTTCTCGCGCAGGTGACGCCACAAAGAACCGTCCTGGTTGATATCGCCCGCGGACTCTTTGGTCTGGCGCTCCTGGTCGCGCTCACCCTGGCAATGGCCGCAATCCGGAACCGGGATTTCCTCCGCCACCGCGCGTGGGTGATCCGCTCCTACGCGGTCGGCATGGGATTGGGGGCCGTCTCGCTGGTGTTCTATCCGATCTACATCGTCACGGGCCAAGCCCCGACCGGCTTCGCCTCTGATATCCTCTTCGTCGCCTCCTGGGTCCTGAGCATCGCCATCGGCGAAGTGGTCATCCGCCATCTCTCCCGTTCACCGCCCTCGCTCGCGAACGAAAATCGCCAACGAGGGCAGTGATGCTCGTGATGCACCGGCGTGCGCAGCAAAAGCTTCCCGATCTCGCGCCAATCAAAGCGCAGGCTTGGCTCGCCGCGCATCGCGACCTCCGCTCCTGCCGCTATGCTCGAGGTGCTCGACCTGCTGACCTCGACGTTACTGGGGTAGGTGACGAGCACCAAGAGGCTGGCTCGCCGTTCCGAGCGCCGTGCAACTCGGCCACGCCCCCTTGAGCGTCACAACCGCAGGTGTTATAGGGTCACCTCTCATATACGCTGGGGTGGATTTTGAGGGGGAGTTCTATGAGACTTGTTTTTGTGGCGCTAATGGCGTTGTCAGCGGCTTCGTGCGCCACGATCACGCGCGGCACGCGCGAAGCATTCACGGTCAACACCATTCCTTCGGGCGCGCGCGTTGAGACAAGTCTCGGCCTGACCTGCGCCGCGACGCCTTGCACGTTTCCTGATGTGCGCCGCAACTCGGACTTCACGGTTACGATCATCAAGGAAGGTTATCAAACCTGGACCGGCACGGTGACGCACCAGACTGCTGGCGGTGGCGCTGCCGGTATGGCTGGCAACGTTCTTGTTGGCGGTCTCATCGGTGTCGCGGTAGATGCCGGCAGCGGCGCTACGCAAGAGCTTGTGCCGAACCCGCTCAACGTAACGCTGGAGCCGATTGCGGCGCCAGAACCGGTGCCTGAGCCCGCAGCGGTTGATCCGGCAACGCAGCCGGCTTCCGCTGAAATCAGCTGAAACCACAGCGGCGAGGGCTTGTGCCTCACCGTTTTCTCTTGCGCGCCCACGCGCTTTGCACGGCGATCCCATGTCCGCAAAGGGCCAATACTGTTGAAAAACTCCGATTTGGCCCAGTCGCGAAATTTTGCTTGCCCGCTGAACCGCATTGCGCATCTTCGACACGAAAAGGGGTCGCGGCATACGCAGAAAATCTCGCCCAGGAACCTTGCAGGGCGTTCGCGCCGGCTTCTAATGAGATCGCTCCCTTGCAAATTCAACTCGACGAAATCCAAGCGCAAAGTCACAAGCGAGTTTTTCAACAGTATCGGCCAGAGCTAGGCGTTCGCCAACGACGTGACCAACGACCGTTACCACCCTCGCAAAACAAAAAAAGCCGGGCGTCGCCGCCCGGCTTTTAACTCCATCCGTCGCGGGTAGCGCTTACGCCGCCGCCTCGGCCGGGTCGGCTTCGACCTCGGCCGCTTCGACGACTTCCGCCACCGCGCCGCGCGGCTTCTTCAACGCCAGCGACGCCGTCAGCTTCTGCACGGCGGCGTCACGGTCGATTTTCTCCACCGCCGCCAGTTCGCGGGCCATGCGGTCGAGCGCGCCCTCATAGAGCTGCCGCTCGGAATAGGATTGCTCGGGCTGGTCGGTAGCCCGGTGCAGGTCGCGAACCACCTCGGCGATCTGGACCAAGTCGCCGGAATTGATCTTGGCTTCGTATTCCTGGGCGCGGCGGCTCCACATCGTGCGCTTGATCCGCGCCCGGCCCTGCAGCGTCTTGATGGCTTGCGTGACCACCTCGCTGGAGGCGAGCGGACGCATGCCGCTGGCCTTGGCCTTCGCCGTCGGCACCCGAAGCGTCATCTTGTCTTGCTCGAACGAGATCACGAACACGTCGAGCGAGATGCCGGCCACCGCCTGCTTCTCGACGCCCATGACCCGCCCCACGCCGTGCGCCGGGTAGACAATGTGGTCCCCGGGCCGGAACGCGATAGACGTGGCTGCTTGCATGCTTATCTCCGTGGACACCCAAAGTTCCCCAGGGTCGCCGGAATCTCCAACCGCGCCGAAGTCAAACGCCCGACATGGCAGACGGCCTCTCCCGCCTGCGATAGGGACGTCCTGGCTGCGACGATGAAGTGATCCGGTTACGGGCGCGGAAACCCGCGCGACCCTTAATTCTATGACACTTCTATCATAGAATCGGCGCTTCTGGAAGGCCGCAGGCGCCCAAAGCTCAGTTTCCGTCGCCCGGTTCGGGGCTGAAGTACTTCTCGAACTTGCCCTTCTCGTCCTTGAAGGCGTCGGCATCGGCTGGGGGTTCGCCTTTGACGGTAATGTTGGGCCAGATCTTCGAGAACTCGGTGTTGACCTTAAGCCACTTACCGCTTGGATCATCTTCAGAGTCCGGTTTTATGGCGTCTACTGGGCACTCCGGCTCGCACACGCCGCAATCGATGCATTCGTCGGGGTGGATAACGAGGAAATTCGCCCCTTCGTAGAAGCAATCCACGGGGCAGACCTCGACACAGTCCATGTATTTGCAACGCACGCATGCGTCGGTGACGATGTAGGTCATGGCGGACGTGACATGACCAGCAGCGCCGATAGCGTCAAGCGAGCGCTTCTGCGGCACGTTCGCTGTAGAGGGCGCGGGCCTCCGATGGCGGCCCCCTGCGGCGTGGCAAGCCAACCACTTCGAGCGCGACAAGCCCGCCCGGCGCGCTCAGGACCAGACCATCTCCGGGCTTGAGTTCGGCGGAGGGTTTCGACAGCGACCGCGACGCCCCGTCCCGCACCAGACGAACACGCCCAGCCGTCACCAGCGCCGCCGCGGCGGCGCGCGTCTTCACCAAGCGGGCGCGATACAGCCACACATCGATGCGCTGGCCATTCATCGCGGCGATCTTCGTCGGTCGGGCAGCAATTGCGCCAACGGCGCGAAGGCGTTGTCGGGATTCGCCCGGCTGACGCGTTTGCGCCGCCGCAAGCTTCGTCCCCAGCGCGCCGCTTCGCCGTCACCCACCCGCTGGTAGCCGAGCGTCCCCAACACCCCCGGTAGCGCGCGAGCCGGCAGTCCAATCAGTCGTGCGAGCGCGGCGTCGTTGGGTTGGGTGTCGGCGGTGATTGCTTCCGCCAAGCGCTCAATCAGGTCCAGCCTCACCGCGACCCGGCCACAGGCGCGATAGCCCGCGGCGGCGCACTCGCCCCAGCTGCGCGGCTGCGTCAACGGAACCGAGAGCGCTCCTGCCTTCGCCAAGAACACAGTGTGATGGCCGGGCGATGCCTGAGACGCCTGCCAGAGGATCGCCAGCGTCTGCGCCGCGCGCGGCTTGATCAGCGCCGGGAGGAAGATCGTGTGCGCCCCGAGGCGCACACCCAAACGCATCAGCGCCTTGCGCCCCGCCGCGCCCAGGTGAGCCAGATCCTCCTGGGCAGCGTCGAGAGCGCCGGCGCTTTCGATCAGGCGAAACGCCAGACCGCGTGCGTCCGGCGGCAAGCGCGCCTCGCGCCAGGCGGCCTCCAAGGCCACAAGCGGCCGCAGATCGTGCGCCACCTTCCGCGCCAGCCAGAGCTCCAGCCGCTCGCGCGCGGCGTCGCGCTCTGGCGCATGCGCATGCTCGGCGCCAATCAGCTCAAGTCGCGGCTTCAATACTGGCGCACCTCGGTGCAGCTTGGCGATCGCCGCGCCCTCGATACGCACGCGTCCGTCGCGATGCAGTTCGACATCGGCCTCGTCCACCGCAGCGATCCGCGCGAGGCGCCGCGACACTTCCGGACGAAGCGCGCGCAGCGCCGCGTTGCGGATCGCGCGACCCTCAACGCCGCCGGTCGCTCTTGGATCCGGCTTGAAATCCAAACCCTCCAGGCGGCCCACGAAGTGGCCCTCGACCGTCACCTCACCGTCCTGGGACACGCCCGCCAGCAGCGCCTCCTCGCGCTTCAAGCCCTTCAACAGTGCGCTGGTTCGTCTATCGATGAACCGCTGCGTCAGCGCCTCGTGCAGCGCGTCGGACAGTTTGTCTTCGACCTCACGCGTCCTGGTGCGCCAGTCCTCAGCGTCCTCCAGCCAGTCGGCGCGGCTTGCGGCATAGGTCCAGGTGCGCACGTGCGCCAGGCGCGATTGTAGCGCGTCGAGATCGCCAGCCATACGGTCGAGCTTCTCTATCTCCGCCTTCACCCACTCGCTCGGCACGCGCCGTTTCGGCGAAAGGATGTGACCCGCGATGCGCGCCGCAAGCCGCGCGTGCTCTTCCGGCGCGACCTTGCGAAAATCCGGCATCTGACACGCTTCCCACAGCCGCCGTACATCTGCCGGCGAGCGCACGCGCGCCATGATGTCGGCGTCCTCGGTTAGCTGCTTGAGCACAAACTCGTCATCGGCGCCGCGCACGCGCGCGAGTCCCGCCCGTTGCGGCGGCTCATCAAGCGACTGCAGCAACGCGGGCACGCTCTCAAACCGCAGCTCGGCGTTGCGCCACTGAATCGCTTCCACCGGCTCGAACTCATGCGACTCCAGCCGCGCGATGATGTCCTCGTCAAACGGCGCGCATTCGCCGGTTTCGCCGAAAGCGCCATCGCGCGTGAAACGACCGGCGCGGCCGGCGATCTGCGCGATCTCGTCGGCGCGCAGGTCGCGCCATTGCCGGCCGTCGAACTTGCGACGCGACGCGAAGGCGACATGATCGACGTCCATGTTCAGCCCCATGCCGATGGCGTCGGTGGCGACGAGAAAGTCCACCTCCCCGCTCTGATAAAGCGCCACTTGCGCATTGCGCGTCCGCGGGCTCAGCGCGCCCATCACCACCGCTGCGCCGCCCCGGTGCCGGCGTAGCAATTCGGCGATCGCGTAGACTTCCTCCGCCGAGAACGCGACCACCGCCGAGCGCTTGGGCAACTTAGTGATCTTCCGTGCTCCCGCGTAGTCGAGCGACGACATCCGTTCGCGGCGGACGATCTGGGCCTCCGGCAATAGCCGGCGCACCATTGGCCGCATGGTGTCCGAGCCCAGCAGCATGGTTTCGCCGAAGCCGCGCGCGTTGAGCATCCGGTCGGTGAAGACGTGCCCGCGGTCGAGATCGCGAGCCACCTGGATCTCGTCGACGGCCAGAAACTCGACCGCGCGGTCGAGCGGCATCGCTTCGACCGTGCAGACGAAGTACCGGGCGGTCTCGGGTGCGATCTTCTCTTCGCCGGTGATAAGCGCCGCCGCCGCCTCGCCTTTCGCAACGACAACGCGGTCATAGACCTCGCGCGCCAGCAGCCGCAGCGGCAGTCCAATCATACCAGAGGCGTGACCAAGCATGCGCTCGATCGCGAGATGGGTCTTCCCGGTATTGGTGGGACCGAGAACGGCCCGAATATTGGAGCGGGCGCTCATGGGAAGTCCTCGACCTAGGGCGGGAGCGGAAAGAAGCAAGAACGAATCGCTGACGAATCACTTCATCCGAGTCGTTTCTTATCCGTTCACGGCTACATCTTGTGCTTAACCCTTAAGTAACACACAAGACTAGTTTAGGTGCCTTGCTCAATTGGCGCGCAACACCTGACCGTTCACCGAGAGACGGCGCGCCTCCAGCCGCACGACACCCACGTCATCGGACGGCATCTCGATTCGGATCGGCGCGTGCAGCCCGCTCGGCGTAGGCGCGAACAGGAAGGTCAGCGTGGACGGTTCCTGCGGGTCCGAAAAACCGGCGATCGGCCTGAACTGCACGCTGCAGCGCTGTGCGCGACCGCGGTAAGCGGCTGTATTCACGTCGACCGTGCCGTTCGGCGACATTACGAAGTCAAAGCGCGAGCGGCCGTCCATGTAGACGCGGACGGTGCGGGCGCAGGGATCGCCGCTGGCAGTGATCATGGAAGCGATGGCGGTCAGCTGATCGACGGCGCCGCGCTTTTGAGCTTGGGTCGCCGGCGGGTTGCCCATGCCCATGCGCGGCTCGGCCGTGGTGACGATGTCCTCAGCGCTGAAGGTCGAGCGCACCAACCGGTCGCGGCGCCCGCCGCGGTGCTGGTAGGCCGCCGGTTGCAGCGCGCCGTTGGCCGCCACCGAACCGTTGACCGAGTAGGTGTAGTCCTGGCTCTCGCCCATCAGGGTACGGGCCAGGCCGGTCAAGCGACGTCGAGCATTGACAGTGTAGGTCTGCCCGGTGCGGGAAAAAGTGTAGCGGAATTCCCCCGCGCTGACCCCGCGTGCGATGGCGGCATAGGTCGCCTCCAACCGCTGCTCAGCCGGCTGGGGCTGAGCACTTGCTGGCCCGACGAGGGCAGCCAGGGCCAGACTGGCGAAAGCGGCAGTGAACAACCTCATGGGTCAAGGGCTCCCGGGATGAACCAAGGCTCTGCATTAGAGCCTCAGGGCTGATCACCACATGAACCAAATCGGGCTGTTTGATGGAAGCGCCACCGGTGTTCTTGACCGCGCTTGCGCCTTCGCGTAAGCGTCCGCGCTTCAATTTTCACCCGACTGAAAGCGTTAAGCCCATGTCCCGCCGCTGCGAGCTGACCGGCGTCAACCGCCAAATCGGCCACAAGGTCAGCCACTCCAACATCAAGACCAAGCGCGAGTTCAAGCCGAACCTTGTGGACGTGACGCTGACCAGCGACGCCCTCGGTCAGGCCTACAAGCTGCGCATCACGGCGGCTGCGCTGCGTTCCGTCGATCATCGCGGCGGGCTTGATCAGTTTCTGCTGAAAGCAAGCGAGGACGAGCTGTCCACGCGCGCGGCCAAGATCCGGCGCGACGTGAAGAAGAAGCTGGCTGAAACCGCGGCGGCTTGAGAAGCGGTTCGAACCCGGGCTTCGCCATCGGGACCGCATTCGGGTTTCCTGTTTTCGTTGAGATGTCGGCCCTGTACTTGGGGCCTTTGCTGCTGTTGGTCGCGCTCCATCAGTCCAGCGGCGTTGACCTGCTTCGCGCGCTCATCTTCGTCGCTCTCGCGGTGGGCTCGGTTCTCGCCCACGAGCTTGCCCATGCGCTGACAGCGCGAGCGCTCGGCGTTCCGGTGCGCCATATCGCGCTAACCTGGTTTGGCGGTTACGCCTCGTTCTGGGTGCAGCCAACGCGGTGGCGCGACGCGGCCATTGCGTTCGCTGGCCCGGCGGCGAACCTGCTTATCGCCTCGATCCTGTTCGCCATCTTGGCTGTGCTGCCATCGCAAGACGCGACTTGGATCGAGGGCGCCGACATCTATGTCCGGCCGCACAATCCCAATCTGATCGAATACGCAGTGCGCGCGGGCGCCTTCCTCAACCTTGCGCTTGGGCTGTTCAATCTGTTGCCCGGGCTGCCGCTCGACGGCGGCCACATCCTTCGGACCGTGTTGTCGACACGGATGTCGCTCGGACGCGCCGGGTGGATTGCGGCCTGGGCAGGCATCGTTATCGGCGTTGTTGCGATTGCGTACGCCATTTGGGTGGAGAGCTTTGCAATCCTGTTCGTGGGCTTGTTTGTGGCTGGTTCCGCGTGGGGCGAACGACGCGCGATGCGCTAAACATCGATCAGCTGCGCGAATGTCTTCAAGTCGACGTTGCCGCCACTGACGACGCACACGATTGGCCCGTCGCCAGCTTTGCCAGTCAGCGCCGCCGCCAACGCTAGGGCGCCCGCGCCCTCCGAGATCACGCGCGCCTTTTCAGCCATCAGCCGCATCGCTCGACGCGTATCATCAAGCGTCACCACAATGTCTCCATCCAGGACCGGACTCATCCGCTCCCACATGCGCTGGATGACGCTGCGCCCGCCCGCGCCGTCGACGAACGAGGCGCGCCAATCCTTGAACGCCTGCGCCTTGCCCGCCGCAAGCGAAAGCGACAGGGGCGCGGCTGTCTCGGGCTCCGCAGCCAACACCTTCACATGCGGCGCCTTGGCTCTGATCGCGCTGCCGACACCGGCTATCAATCCACCGCCACCAACGGCGCAGATCACGCTGGTTAGCTCCGGACAATCCTGCACAACCTCCAGCGCCATAGTGCCGTGACCGGCGATGAAATTGTGATCGTCGAACGGGTGCACGAGTGTGCCGTCCATTCCTGGGAACGCGTGCTCCTCCAGCGCGCGCCAGCACACATCGAATGGCGCCAGCACTAGGTCGGCCCCGAGCGCTCGCATTCGGTCGATCTTTGTTTGCGGCGCCGTTTCGATGACAACGATTTTGCAGGGCACGCCCGCGGCCCGTGCTGCATAGGCCACGCCTTGTCCAGCATTGCCCGCGCTGATGGTCCAGACGCCGCGATTCTTGTCTTCTTTGCTGAGCATCGCAACCGCATTGGCGGCGCCGCGGATCTTGTAGGCGTTGGTGGGCTGAAGGTTCTCAAGCTTGAGGCGGATGTCTGGGCCATCGCGCCCCAGGTCAAGCCTCACCAGCGGCGTTCGCACGACGGTGGCGGCAATGCGCGCCTGCGCGGCCTCGATATCGGACAACGTGATGGGTCGAACTGGGTCCAGCATCCGCTATTGCGCCACATCGAACGCCAGCAACAGAGTGCGCTGCCGGTCGCTGAAATTGTCGTCGGAAACGAGGTAGAGTCGCGTCGAGCCATCGGCGTTGCGAACAGCGGCGACGCCCTCAAAATTGTCGACCGCAAGTGGCGGCGCCAGCAGCGCCAGTTCTTCCGCCTCAATGCTCTCGCCGTTCAGCGCCGTATCGTCAAAGCGCATCACCCGCGCGCGCGGCGGCAAAGTCGGTGCATAGAAGCGCTCGATGGCGACGAAGCCGCCGCCCGGCAGTCGATCGAGCGCGGTTAATGAATAGCCGCGATGCGGACGATAACGGATCCGCGAGGCGACAGCGCTCGTCGCCCCCAGCGGCGCCAGCCAAAGCGGCGTGCGCGCGCGGCCGCCGCCCTCGGCGCCGACCAGCATGGCGCCGTCCGCCGTCGCCGCCAGCGCTTCAAGGCCGACATTGCGCGGAAGCCGCACGATGCCCGCCAGCGTCGGCCCGGCCTGTGCGGCGCCAAACGGTCCGTCTCGGTTGAGGTCATAGATGCGGAGAGTTTGCGTCTGTTCGAAGCTCACGGCGAACCGGCCGTCCGGCAGATGGGCGAGCCCCTCGGAATCGCCGCTCTCTTTGTCCTCGAACACGTCGCCGTTTTCGTCGCGAAGGAAGGCGATACGTGCGCCGGCTGCTCCGACCAGAGCGCCTGCATGGTCGAGCGTGAGCTGCGCTTCGAACCAGAGCCCCTTATCGGTAACCGCGATGAGCCGCCCGTCATCGAGCACCTCAAGGCCGGAAAGGCCGCCGAACAAAGAATCGTCTGGCGCATCCAGGCGAAGGCCGCCTCGAAAGCGCAGCCGCCCCACTTCCTCGGCGCCCAACTCTACCGGCGTCGCGGTGAGCGCGATCGCGCGCCACTGATCGGCCACCGGAGCGTCCGCGGCCGACGGTGCGCAAGCGGCAATCACGCACGCTAGCAGAGGGGCCATCCATCGCATGCTCAGGCCGCCCGCGTGCGCCGCCGAGGTGGCGACGCAACAGCCATCGGGCCAGGCTCGTCGAACAATTCGGCGAGCTTTTCAGTCATCACGCCGCCGAGCTGCTCCGCGTCGGTAATGGTGACGGCGCGGCGATAGTAGCGGGTGACGTCGTGGCCGATGCCGATGGCGATCAATTCGACTGGCGATCGCGTCTCCACCCAGTGGATCACATTGCGCAAGTGGCGCTCGAGATAGTTGCCGGGATTGGCCGAGAGCGTGGAATCGTCCACCGGCGCACCATCCGAGATCACCATCAGGATGCGTCGCTGCTCCGAGCGTGCGAGCAAGCGGTCATGCGCCCACATCAGCGCTTCGCCGTCGATGTTTTCCTTAAGCAAACCCTCGCGCATCATCAGACCGAGATTCCGCCGCGCGCGGCGCCAGGGAGCATCGGCGGACTTGTAAACGACGTGACGCAGATCGTTGAGCCGCCCCGGTTGCGGAGGACGCCCAGCACCGAGCCAGTCTTCCTTGGAGCGCCCGCCTTTCCATGCGCGCGTCGTAAAGCCCAGGACTTCCACCTTCACACCGCACCGCTCCAGCGTGCGGGCGAGAATGTCGGCGCAAAGCGCCGCCACCATGATCGGCCGCCCCCGCATCGAGCCTGAATTGTCGAGAAGCAGCGTCACCACCGTGTCCTTGAACGGCATGTCCTCTTCCTGCTTGAAGGACAGCGCCGACATTGGATCGATGATCACGCGCGTCAGCCGCGCCGTGTCGAGAACGCCCTCTTCCAAATCGAAGCTCCAGGCGCGGTTCTGCTTTGCCAACAACCTGCGTTGCAAGCGATTGGCGAGGCGGCCGACCACGCTTTGCAGCGGCTTCAGTTGCTGATCGAGATAGGCGCGCAGGCGAGCCAATTCCTCGCCATCGCAGAGGTCTTCGGCGGCGATGATCTCGTCATGCGCACGCGTAAACACTTGGTATTGCGCGTTTGGATCTTCCGGTTCGTTGCGTGATCTTGGACGGATCGGCTGCTCGCCCGGATCGTCCTGCTCTGCCTCTTCCATGTCGTCCGAGTCGAGGTCGACCTCGACCGACAACGTACGGTCGCTCTCCGTGTCCGCATCGCTTTGAACAGTTTCAAGTTCGGCAGGGACTTCTTGGTCGTCCTGTCCCTCGCCCTCGCGATCGTCTGGCTGCTGCGGCGACTGGTTCTCCGAACCGTCCGCTCGCTCATCGTCCTCTCCAGGCGATGCTTCGTCGCCGACGCCGAGATCGCTCAGCACGTCGCGCATCTTGAGCGCGAACGCGCGCTGATCGGACGCAACCGCCGCGAGCTGGTCAAGCGCAGCGCCCGCATCGCGTTCAATATCGGCGCGCCAAACATCGACGATGGCTTTCGCGTTCTGCGGCGGCGCCAGACCCGTCAACCGCTCGCGCACCATCAGCGCTACGGCGTCAGCGAGCGGTGCGTTGGCGCGCGACTGCGCGCGCGCAGCGCCTTTGCGCTCGAACACATCGGTCAGCGCGGCGGTGAGATTGGCGGCGACACCCTTCATCGCGTTGGCGCCAAGCGCCTGCACGCGCGTCTCCTCGACCGCATCGAACACCGCACGCGCGTCCGCACCGGCCGGGCGCAACCTGGCGTGTTCGCTTTCGTTGTGGTGCGCCAGCTTCAGCGCCAGCGCATCGGCTTGGCCGCGGAGGCGCTCGGCTTCTGCGTCAGAAATGACCCGCGGCGGATGCGGCAGCACGATCCGGCCAGGGCTGAGACGCGGACCCTCTGCGCCGAACGCTACCTCCAGCTCGCCCTCTGCTCCGGCGAGGGCGCGCGTCGACTGCGCAAGTGCGCGCTTGAAGGTCTCGGCGGGCGTCTCCCTGGCGGCCATGGCGCACACATGGCGCCTGCCGCCGCGCCTGTCGAGCCGCTCGCGCCACCCGAAGAAAGAAGAGGGCCGGGTTTCGAAGCCCGGCCCTTAGCGTCTCCCCTGTGTTGGTCTAGTAGCGCGCGCGCAGCGTCACGCCGTAGGTGCGCGGGTCGCCCAGGAACGCGCCCTGGGTCGGCCCAGCAGTGCCCTGTTGCAGCGGCACGTCGAACATAATCTGCGCGTACTCTTCGTCGAGCAGATTGCGCGCCCAGAGCTCGACCGAGAAGTGTTCGTTGATCTCGGTGAGTCCCAGACGAGCGTTCACCAGCGTATATGCCGGCTGCAGCTTGGATGGCCGCAGGTCGGAGCCGGTGTTCTGATCGTCAACATAGCGCGCGTCGATGTAGGCCAACAGGTTCATCGCGCCGTTGAAGATCGGCCGCTCGTAGGTGAACGCTGTCGTGGCCGTCCATTCGGGCGCATTGGTCAGCTGGCTATTCGGGAGCCGCGCCAACGTCAGGTCGCCGGTGATCGGGTTGCGGTTCGCCGCTACCCAGCCGGTGTCCTCGCCGTAGGTCGCGTCGGTGTACGCAACACCGCCTTGGAACGAGAGCCCTTCGATCGGCGTGCGCCAAATGACGTCGAGCTCAGCGCCTTCACTGTTCACCTCGGGCACCGTCGTCACCACGAACTGGATGCCGTTGAAGGTGTTGAGCTGGAAGTTCTCGAATTGGTTCTGGAAGACAGCCAAGTTGATCAGCAGATCGCCGCCAAACCAGCCGCTCTTCAACCCGATCTCATAGGCATCAACCAGCTCGGCGTCGAAGGCCGAGTTCGGAGTGCCGCCGAGATAGGTGAAGTCGAAGTTACGGTCGAGGTTGAAGCCCCCGCCCTTATAACCGCGCGAGACCGAGCCGTAGACCGAGATGCGATCCGCCAATTCCTGCCGCAGCGAGATGACGCCGGACCATTCGTTTTCCGAGCGGGTCTGATCGTAGCCCACCGCATCCAAGTCGTTGCGCAGCCAGGGCACGCAATAGCCGGAGCGGAGCGCGCCGACGATCAGCCGCTGGGTGGCGTTCGCCGGCTGCAGAAGCGGGTTGCAATTGCCAAAGGCGCCGACGCCGAACGCGGTCGCGGTCCCCGCACGCTGTGCGCTCACATCAAAGAAAGTGTTGAAGTCAGAGCTCAGCTCTTTGTCCTCATGGGTGTAGCGCAGGCCGATGGTGAGATCGGTGCGGTCGGTGAGCGAAATGATGTTGTGGGTGAACAGCGCCTGGGTGTCGCCGGTCTGCCGGTGCCGGTCGGCATAGCCGCCGCCTGCCGGCACTGCCGCCAGTGCGTTGTACAACGAGCCCAGCAAGCCCCCGCTCGGCGCAACGCCGATGCCCACACCGACGCTACCGCCGGAGATCAAGCTGTCCAGACCGGCGAAGTACGTGCCGTATTGCGATCCGGTGCGGAACGAGAAGTCACGATCCACCGCTTCCGTTGACAGGAACGCGCCGAGCAACCAGTCGACCGGCCCCGCCGTACCCGCCAGACGAAACTCCTGCGTGAAGGTGCGATACTCCGTGCCGACTTCGTCGCCTTGGGGCACGTAGACGAGATCGGCTTGCGAATAGTCAGAGTCGCTGCCCCCCGCCGAGGTCCACACACGAAACGCCGTGATCGAAGTGAATGAGCCAAGCGGCGCGTCCCAGTTGAACTCGACCGAAACGCCGCGGTCCTGCACTTCGGCCGGGTAGCCGCGGTTGGTGAAGGCGCTGCGGTCGCCGATATTGCCGGCGCCCAGCGCGCCGAGCGGATTGCCGGGGTTCACGTTCGGGCCATAGCCGCCCAAGTTGGCGACCCATTGTTGGCGGCCAGTGCCGAACAACACGGGCGCACTTTCCACGCCCAGTGAATTGAGATTGGTGACTGGATTGCCGTTCAGCAGCTCGGGATCGTAGATTTGCGCCGCGCAGCAGGCTTCGTCCCGCTCGCTGAAATCGCCGATCACCCGCATGTAGAGGTCGGGCGAGAATTCCCACGCCAACTGGCCGCGTACCGTGAACACCTGCCGCGTGTTCGAGTCACCCGCCCCTTGGTTCGGCGCGACGCCGAGATTGAGCGGGTTGGCGCCATCGACGTTGGTGTCGATGAAGCCGTCACGCGAAGCGTAGGCGCCGAAGAGACGCAGCGCGACTTCGTTCTCGGACAGCGGGATGTTGACGCTGGCGGACACGCGCGACTCAGCAAAGTCGCCATAGGTCGCTTCCGCGTTCGCGAGGTACTCGCCCAGATTCGGCGCCGCCGTTGAGATCGTGATCAGACCCGCCGAGGTGTTGCGTCCGAACAGCGTGCCTTGCGGGCCGCGCAGCACTTCGATCTGACGCAAATCGCCAAGATCGGTCAGCGCCACGCCGTTGCGCGCGCGATAGACACCGTCGACGAAAATGCCGACCGCCGATTCAAGGCCCGGGTTGGAGCCTTGCGTTCCGACGCCGCGCAGGCGCGCCGTCGCCGAGGCTTCGCTCTCCGACACGTTGAACTGCAACGATGGCGCAACTGACGTGAGGTCTTGAATGTCGCGAATGCCCGAATTCTCGATCATGGCCGCGGTAACAGGAGTTACGGCCACCGGGACGTCCTGAAGCGCTTGGCTTCGCTGGGTTGCGGTGACGACGATCTCCTCTTCGTCGACCTCTTGCGCCAACGCCGGCGAAGCCGCCGACAGCATCCCCGTTGCGAACAATAGCGCGCGCGCACTCGCACCAAGGCTCAAGCGCAACGAATTCCCCTTTGGCGTCGTCATCGAATTCCTCCCAGCCGGCCAAAATCTCGACAAAACAGCGCAATGCGGTTTGGCTCAGCGGTGAAGCTTGCCCTTATCCGAGGCCGTGGACAATCCGCGGCACAAAATCCAACCCCGCGCGTTGCACGTATGCAACGAGATCTACGTGCTGGGCTTGTTACGCGGACCGCACTCGCCCACAGGGCGTGCTAGATCAGCGCCCTGGCCGTCTCGGCAATGGCCTCTGGCGTGATCCCGAAGTGGGCATACGCGTCCTTGGCCGGCGCGGAGGCGCCGAAGCTGGACATGCCAACGAAGGCGTCGAGCCCAAAGGCTTCGAGCCAGCCCTGCCCAACGCCTGCCTCAACGCCAATCTTCAGCTCGTCGTCATCTCCGCATACCGCATTCTGATAATCGTCGTCCTGACCCTCAAACAGCTCGAAGCACGGCGCTGAAATCACGCGCGTCGGCACCCCGTCAGCCTGCAACAGCTCTCGCGCCTTCGCCGCGATCGCAACCTCGGTCCCGGTTGCGAATAACGCCACGCGCGACGCGCCGCCTTCCGCCGGGAACAGCTCGTACGCGCCGCGCGCCGAATGATTCTCGCTGGCATCGGTGCGCAGCGCCGGCGTCGCCTGCCGCGACAGCGCCAGCACGCTCGGGCCATCGTCGCGCAGCAGCGCGGCTTGCCAGCACTCGGCAGCTTCAACCGCGTCTGCTGGCCTGTAGACGTGGAGATTGGGAATAGCCCGCAGGCTGGCCAAGTGCTCCACGGGCTGGTGCGTCGGGCCATCTTCGCCCAAGCCAATCGAGTCATGGGTCATCACATGGATGACGCGCACGCCCATGAGTGCGGCAAGCCTGATCGCAGGGCGCGCATAATCCGCAAAACAGAGAAAGGTGCCGCCATACGGAATGACGCCGCCGTGCAGCGCCATGCCGTTCATCGCCGCCGCCATGCCGTGTTCGCGAACGCCGTAACGGACGTAGCGGCCAAGGCGGTTCTCCGGCGTGAAGTCGGTCGCGCCTTTGGCGAGCGTGTTGTTCGATCCGGTAAGGTCGGCCGAACCGCCAATCAGCTCCGGCACAGCGGCGAACATCGCGTCGATTGCGGCGCCTGAAGCGGCGCGGGTGGCCAGGGCCGGCCTTTCAGCCGCCATCTTCGCAGCATGCTGACCCAGCGCCGCAACCGCTGCTTCTACCGTCTCGCCTGTCATCGCCGCGGCGAACGCATCGCGATGCGGCGAACGCTTCAACCGCTGCTCCCACGCCTCTCGCTCACCCGCACCGCGCGCGCCGATCTTTCGCCACGCCGCGCGGATGCTGGCAGGTATTTCAAAGGGCGGGTGTGGCCAGCCGAGCGCCAACTTCGCGGCTTCGAGTTCTTCCGCGCCAAGCGGCTCTCCATGCGCCTTGGCGGTACCCGCCTTTTTCGGCGCGCCAAAACCGATCGTTGTCTTGCAGGCGATCAGCACCGGCTTGTCCGACCCCATCGCCGCCTCGAACGCACGGGTCACGTCAGCGGTGTCGTGACCGTCGCAGGCGAGCACGCTCCATCCGCTGGCGGCGAAGCGCGCCTTCTGATCCGTCGCGTCTGCAAGCGAGACCGCGCCGTCGATGGAAATCGAGTTGTCGTCCCAGATCACGATCAGCTTGTTGAGCTTCTGGCGGCCGGCGAGCGCAATCGCCTCCTGGCTGATGCCCTCCATCAGGCAGCCGTCGCCGGCGACAACCCAGGTGCGATGATTCACCAGTGCGTCCCCGAAGCGGGCGTTCAGGTGCGCCTCCGCCATCGCCATTCCGACCGCATTGGCCAGCCCCTGCCCGAGCGGCCCGGTGGTGGTCTCGACACCGTCGGCATGGCCGTATTCGGGATGGCCGGGCGTCCTTGAGCCGAGCTGCCGGAAGCGCTTGATCTCCTCGATCGTCATGTCCGCGTAACCGGTGAGGTGCAGCAACGCATACAGCAGCATCGAGCCGTGCCCCGCCGACAGCACAAAGCGGTCGCGGTCGGGCCAGCGCGGCTCCGACGCGTCGAACTTCAAAAAACGCGAAAACAGGACGGTGGCGGCGTCCGCCATGCCCATAGGCATGCCGGGATGGCCGGACTTCGCCCGCTCGACGGCGTCCATCGCCAAAGCGCGCACGGCGTTCGCCAAGTCTTTCGCCGCGACGCCCTCGAACATTTCGGTGTTTGTCATGCCTCGTCCTTAGTTGAGGCTGTTTAGCGCCGATTCGGCCGCTTTGCCCGATAGGCCGGGCTCAGGTATCAGCGAAGCGCGAGCATGCAAATGCGGCCACGGAGTCAGACATGCAGATTTTCATCGACAGCGCCGACGCCAAGGAGCTGAAAACGCTCGCTGAAACCGGGCTCGTCGACGGCGTCACCACCAATCCGTCCCTCGTGGCCAAGGCCGGCGGCGACTTTTTCGATACACTGCACCAGATTTGCACAGCAGTGCCTGGTCCAGTGAGCGCTGAAGTGGTTGCCCAGGATTACGAAACCATGCTGGCCGAAGGCCGCAAGCTGCGCGGCGTCGCCGCCAACATTGTGGTCAAAGTGCCGCTGACCCAAGAAGGTTTGCGCGCCTGCAAGACGCTGGAGGCGGAAGGCCATCCCTGCAACGTGACGCTTTGCTTCTCCTCGACCCAAGCACTGCTTGCGGCGAAGGCGAACGCGACCTTCATCTCGCCGTTTCTTGGCCGCCTCGACGATAACGGGCAGGACGGCATGGGCCTGATCCGAGAGATCCGCGCGATCTACGATAACTACGACTTCCAGACGCAAATCCTCGCCGCCTCGATCCGCGGCGTGGGCCATGTGCGGGACGCAGCCATTGCCGGCGCCGACTGCGCCACCATCCCACCGGCCGTGTTCAAGGCCCTCTACAAGCACATCCTAACGGACGCCGGTCTTGAGGCGTTCTTGAAGGACTGGAAGGCGACCGGGCAGTCGATCTTGTAGGGCGATCAACGCCCCGAGAGACGATCCAGACGCGCGACCTCATCGGCGGTCGCGACGCGGCTTTCCTCGACAGCGCGCTCGGCCTCTGCCAACTGCGCTTGCACAGCGGCGACGTCCAGCGGCGCGATCGGCGGCGCTTCCGCCACCATGGTCGAGGCGAACGCCTCGCGGATCGCAAGCCCGCCCTGGACCGCCACCGGCACAATGAGGCCCACGGCCACCATTGCACTAGCGCCGGCGACGAAGCTCGTGACGACGCCGCGAGCTGTGGCTTTTGACTGTGAGGGCGACATTACCGAAGACTCCACCGGACCGGAGCGACCGGCCTGTTAGCAAAGGGTTGCCGTTATGGCAAATCTGTTTTTGCGGTGCCGAAGAGACTGTGTCCGTGACGCCGGTCACTCGCGTCGTCGCAACGTCCGTCATTCTGTCGGTTGCCAGCACATGTTATCCGAAAAAGCTGAATTCAAGCCGAATCTGAGGTTCACGACCCGATTGATCGTTGCAAGTTGTTAAGGTCTAAGGTCGGCGGGATCCGCGCATGCTGCAGCGCCGCAAGGGAGACACAATGAATAGCGCCCCACCTCTCTCTCGACCGCTACGGAAAGCGGTGCTCCCGGTCGCGGGCTTTGGGACACGGGTGCTGCCGGCCACCAAGGCGATCCCGAAGGAGATGCTGCCGGTCTTTGATCGACCCGCGATCCAGTACGTCGTCGACGAAGCGCTCGATGCCGGCATCGAGCACATCGTCTTCGTCACCGGGCGCAACAAAGGGGCGATCGAGGACTATTTCGACCGCGCCTACGAACTCGAGGTCACGCTCCGGGACAAGGGCAAGACTGCCCAGCTCAAGGAGATCGAAGCACCCATCCGGCCTGCGGGGTCGATGAGCTTCGTGCGCCAACAAGCCGCCTTGGGGCTTGGCCACGCGGTCTGGTGTGCGCGCGACATTGTCGGCGACGAACCGTTCGCGGTGATGCTGCCTGACATGCTGATGATGGCGCAACCCTCGTGCCTGGCGCAGATGGCCAACGCTTACGCAAAGACCGGCGGCAACATCATCGCGGTGGAGCCGACCGACACGCCTGAACTCTATGGCGTGATCACGCCGGAAAGCCGGGACGGGCGCATGATCAAGATGAAGGGCATGGTGGAAAAGCCGAAACGCGAACAAGCGCCCTCCAATCTCTTCATCAGCGGGCGCTACATCCTGCAGCCGGAGATCTTCGACCTGCTCGCATCGCAAGCGCCCGGCGCCGGCGGAGAAATCCAGCTCACGGACGCCATGGCGCGGCTGATGCAGACGCAAAGCTTCCACGCGCTCGAGTACGAGGGCGTCACTTACGATTGCGGCGACAAGCTCGGCTATCTGCGCGCCAACGCCGCGTTCGCGCTTGCCAACGCCGAATACGGCGCGCGCGCGGCCGCGACGCTGCGCGACGAACTGACAAAGCGGAGCTGATGACGCTGTCCACACCACTCGTCTGCTTTCAGGATCGCGCCCAACTCCACGCAGCGGCGGCGGGGAAGATTTGCGAAACGCTGAGCGATGCTTTGCACGAGCGGAACGCCGCCTGCGCCGCACTGTCCGGCGGCTCGACGCCCGAGCCTGTCTACGCCCTGCTCGCGCGCATGCCGCTCGATTGGGCGAAAGTCACGTTCGCCCTTGTGGACGAGCGTTTCGTGCCGCCAACCGACGCCGCCTCGAACGAAGCGATGCTGCGGCGCGCGCTGGCGCCGGCCCTTGAGAAGGGCGCGCGGCTGGTTCCGATGTATGCCGATGCGGCGTCGCCCGAAGACGCCGCCATGCGCGCGGACGCTGCGTACGCGCCGTTGAAAATCGACATCGCCGTCATGGGCATGGGGATCGATGCGCACACCGCCTCCTGGTTTGCGAATTCCCCCGCGCTCGCGAGCGCGCTCGATCCGCGAAACCCTCGCGCCGTGATCGCGCTCGAAGCGCCTGGCGCAGACGGCGCCGCGCAACGCCTGACGTTGACGCGCGCCAAGCTCGCGCGCGCCGGTGAAGTGATGCTGCTAATTACCGGCGAGGACAAGCGTCAGCGACTGGGACGCGCGCTCTCGCAAGCGCAGAACGTCGCACCCGTCGCAGCGCTGTTCTCGGCTGATATGCCGCCCATCGCCGCGCTGTGGGCGCCGTGAAGGTCTCACGATTGCCCAGAAGGATTCGAACCCATGCGGACACTCGCAGGTAGGCGCGCCGTCGTCACCGGCTCGACAAGCGGTATTGGCCTTGCCATCGCCGAAGCATTGGCGAAGGCAGGGGCAGACATCAGCTTGAATGGCTTCGGCGACGCCGCGCAGATCGAGAGCATCCGCGCGCGGATCGCGGCTGAGCACAACGTGCAGGCCATCTATCACCCCGCCGATATGACCAAGCCAGCCGAGATCGCAGCGCTCGCGGACGCGGCGCGCGCCGCCTTCGGCGGAATCGACATTGTGGTCAACAACGCGGGCATCCAACACGTCTCGCCGATCGAGGACTTCCCGGTCGAAAAATGGGACGCGATCCTCGCCATCAATCTGTCGAGCGCGTTCCACCTCACACGTGCGACCTTCGCGGCGATGAAAACGCAGAAGTGGGGCCGTGTGATCAATCTTGCCTCGGCGCACGCTTTGGTCGCTTCCCCGTTTAAGTCTGCCTATGTCGCGGCCAAGCACGGCGTGCTCGGCCTCACCAAGACGATCGCGCTCGAAGGCGCCGAACACGGGATCACCTGCAACGCCATCTGCCCCGGCTACGTGCGCACACCGCTGGTCGAGAAGCAGATTCCCGACACCGCCCGCGCACGTGGCATCTCGGAGGAGGCCGTGGTTCGCGACGTGCTGCTCGCCGCGCAAGCAACCAAGCAATTCGTGACCACCGAGCAGATCGGCGCGCTGGCCGTGTTTCTATGCAGCGATGCCGCCGCGCAAATCACCGGCGCAGCGCTGCCGATCGACGGCGGTTGGACCGCGCACTAAACAAGGATCAGAATTTCCCGTACCCGCCATCGAGCACCAACGCGTCGCCGGTGTGGAAACTCGACGCATCGCTGGCGAGATAGACGGCGATGCCGCCAAACTCCTCCGGCCTGCCCCAGCGCCGCATTGGCACCCGGGCGATGACATTATCGGTAAATTTGTCGCTGCCCTGCGCGAGCGACGTCATGTCGGTGGCCACCCAACCCGGGCAGATGGAATTGGCGCGCACGCCGAAGCGTGCGAACTCGACGGCGATGCCGTTCACCACAGAAATCACCGCCGCTTTCGAGGCGCTGTAGTCCTCGCCGCGCGGCGTGCCCCAGTACGCGGCCATGCTCGCCACGGCGACGATCGAGCCGCCGGGATCGCCCGCCTCGGCGCGCGCCTGCATGTGCCGGCAAGCTTCGCGCATGGTCCACACCATGCCGTCAAGATTGACCGCCATCAGCTTACGGTAATCTTCGCCGCCGATGTCGAGGAACGAGCGCCAACGATTGGCCATGCCGGCATTGGAAAAGCACGCGTCGAGCCGGCCATGCTCGGCCAGCAGCGCCTGCATGCCGGTGACAACGTTTGACTCCTGCGACACATCGACGACGCGCGCACTGACCTCGGGTCCGTGCGCTTTGAGTTGATCTAGTGCGTGCGCATTCTTTTCGGCGTTGGTGCCCCAGATTTCGACAGCCGCGCCGGCCTGCGCCAACGCGTCGGCCATGCCGAGCCCAATGCCGCCATTGCCGCCGGTCACAAGCGCCACTTTGCCGGCGAGATTGAAGAGTGGGTAAGTCATGACCGCAGTATGGACCGCGGGCGCGGAGCCCCGCAACGTGGGTGCGCCGCCGGCGCCTCAGCGCTCCGGCAGCGGGATGAAGTCTGCCTCGTCGCCCGGCACAACGCCAAACCTGCCGCCTTGCCAATCGGCCTTCGCTTGCTCGATGCGCTCCTTGCTCGACGAGACGAAGTTCCACCAGATGTGGCGTGGGCCGTCCATCGCCGCGCCACCGAGCAGCATGAAGCGCGCTGGCGTCGCCGCGCGCACGCTCAGCGTATCGCCGGGCCGCAGCACCAACAGCCTCCCGGGCGCAAAGCGGTCTCCTGCGATCTCGATGTCGCCGGAGACGAGATAGAGCGCGCGCTCTTCGGTATCTGCATTGAGCGGCAAAGATGCGCCTGCATCAAGCTGCACCTCGGCGTAGAGCGTTTCCCATGCGGTTTGCAGCGGCGATGCCTTGCCGAACAGTGCGCCTGCAATCAGGCGCACCCGCAGCCCGGCGTCTTCGATCAAAGGCAGCTCGTTTGCCCCGTGATGCGCGAAGAACGGCGCGCTCTCTTCGTGTGTCTTGGGCAGCGCCACCCAGGACTGGATGCCGCCAATGGGCGAGCCGCTGGCGCGTAGCTCCGCAGGCGTGCGTTCCGAGTGCGCGATGCCGCGGCCTGCGTTCATCCAATTGACATCGCCTGGCTTGATCGCCTGCGCCGATCCCAACGTGTCGCGGTGGAAGATCTCGCCCTCAAACATGTAGGTGACGGTGGCGAGGCCGATGTGCGGGTGCGGACGCACGTCAAGGCCCTTGCCCGGTTCGAAGCGTCCGGGGCCGAACTCGTCCCAGAAGATGAACGGCCCGACCATGCGCCGCTCGATCGCCGGTAGCGCGCGCCGCACGATGAAATTGTCGCCGAGGTCACGTGGCTTCGGGGCGATGACCAGGAGCGGCGGTGCTGTCGGTTCCATATGTCAGTGTTGGCACGCAGGCGCCGACGAGCCAAGCGTCGCAAGCCGGTAGGCTGCGGTAACGATTCTCGCTAGACTTAGACCAACCGAGGAGGATGGGATGATCGCCTTGCGCCTGATCTTCGCCCTTGCAGCCAGCGTGCTGTTACAGGCGCCTCACACCCACGCCCAAGCGCCGACCGAGGCTGTTGAAGACGGCGGCGGCGAGTCCGTCGTGGACGCCGTTTCATCCGAGTCGGCGCGGATGCTGGTGTCCGTCACCATCGACGGCGCCGGGCCGTTCCCCTTTATTGTCGATACCGGTTCGGTGCGCTATGTCGTAGCGCGAGACTTGGCTGAGCAGCTAAACCTGCAACCGGCAGGTCGCGTGCGCATGGTCTCCATGACTGCGGCGCGCGAACTCGCATCCGTGCACGTCCCCAACCTCTCCTTTATTGAAGGCCGCGTCAGCACGCTGCAGGCGTTCACCGTCAGTCGCAACCACTTGGGCGCGATGGGAATCCTTGGCATCGACGCGCTGCGCGGACAGCGCGTGGTGCTCGACTTTGCCGCGCAGCAAGTGCGCGTTGGCGCGGCGCCGAGGCGGATCGAGCCGATGACCCCCAATGAGATCGTGGTGCGCGCACGCGCACGCTTCGGCCAACTCGTACTCGTTGATTCCGATGTCGCCGGTACGCCCGTCGATGTGATCGTCGACAGCGGCCTGGAGGTAAGCATCGGCAACGACGCGTTGCGCCGGCTCTTGACCGATCGGCACAACGAATTCGAGGAAATCGGCCTAGTCAGCGTAACCGGAGATCACTTCACCGCCGACTACACGCGCGTCGACAGACTTCGCATTGGCGGCATGGCGATCTCCGGTCTCCCCGTAGCGTTCGCCAACCCCTACGTTTTTCGTCACCTTCGCCTGACCAACCGGCCGGCTTTGTTCCTTGGCATGGATGCCCTGCGCCAATTTGAGCGCGTCACCGTCGATTTCCGAAATCGGCGCGCCAGTTTTGTCCTCACCGAGGAAGGCGGCTGAGCGGTTGGTGAGCGAATGGCTGTCATTGCAGCGCGGCGCTTGTGCAGCGACGGCCCGTCGGCCATCTAGCCGCCATGCGTACAGTCTCATTGCTGAAAGCCGCCCTCGCCGCCACCGCCATACTGGGTGCTGCTGCGTGCGACGCTATCCCCGGCGCCGAGGAAGGCGAGGAAACTGAGCAAAGCGAAGGCGGCGGCGAACAAGAAGACGACTGAGGCTGACGCCGGCGTCGGCGGCGCAAAGCCTCACGGCGCTACCCCCGCTCAGGCGGCTTTCTTGTCGTTCTTGCCGTTGAACAGGAAATCGTTGCCGTCGAAGCTGACGCGCACCGCGTCGCCATCCTTGACCCGGCCCTCCAAAATCAGCCGCGCCAGCGGATCTTGTACGTCCTTCTGGATCACGCGCTTGAGCGGCCGCGCGCCCCAGGCCGGGTCGTAGCCGCGCTTGGCGAGTTCACTCTTGGCGTGGGCGTCGAGTTCGACGCTCATGTTTCGCGCGGCCAGGAGCTTCTCCAGGCGCTTCAGCTGGATATCGACGATCGAGCCCATCTGCGCGCGTTCCAGGCGCTTGAACAGAATGATCTCGTCGATGCGGTTGAGAAATTCCGGGCGGAAGCGGCCACGCACTTCGTTCATCACCGGGCCGCGTACGTCTTCAACGTCAGCGCCCTCCGGCTGTTCGGCGAGAAACTGCGCGCCGGCATTGGAGGTCATGATCAGGATGGTGTTCTTGAAATCGACGGTGCGGCCCTGGCCGTCGGTGAGGCGGCCGTCGTCGAGCACTTGCAACAGCACATTGAACACGTCGGGGTGGGCCTTCTCAATCTCGTCGAACAGGATCACCTGATAGGGACGCCGCCGCACCGACTCTGTCAGCGCGCCGCCCTCTTCGTAGCCGACATATCCCGGAGGCGCGCCGATCATGCGGGCGACCGAGTGCTTTTCCATGTATTCGCTCATGTCGATACGGCTCATCGCCTGTTCGTCATCGAACAAAAATTCCGCCAGGGCTTTCGTGAGCTCGGTTTTGCCGACGCCCGTCGGTCCCAGGAACATGAACGAACCGATCGGCCGGTTGGGATCCTGCAAGCCGGCGCGCGCACGGCGCACCGCGTCGCTGACCGCGCGCAAAGCCGGCTCCTGGCCGATCACGCGGCGGCGCAGGTTTTCTTCCATCGCCAGCAGCTTGGCCTTTTCGCCCTCCAGCATCTTCTCAACCGGGACACCGGTCCAGCGCGCCACCACCGAGGCGATGGCTTCAGCGTCCACCATTTCCTTCACCAAGCCCTCGCCGCCGCCCTTCGTCTCGGCGTCTGCTATCTGCTTCTCAAGCTGAGGGATGCGACCGTATTTGAGTTCCGAGGCGCGCGCGAGATCGCCGCGGCGCACCGCTTCCTCGTAATCGTTGTGCAGCCGCTCCAGCTCTTCCTTGGATTTGGAGGTGACTTGCAGCTTCTGCTTCTCCGCGCTCCAGGTGGCGGTGAGTTCGCCCGAGCGGGTTTCAAGCTCCCGGATTTCCGCTTCGAGCTTTTTGGCGCGATCCTGCGAGGCCGGGTCGCGCTCCTTCTTCAGCGCCTCGATCTCGATCTTGAATTGCAGGATGCGGCGATCAAGTTCGTCCAGCTCCTCGGGTTTGGAATCCACCGCCATGCGCAGGCGCGAGCCGGCTTCGTCCATCAGATCGATGGCTTTGTCGGGCAGGAAGCGGTCGGTAATGTAGCGGTGCGAAAGCTGCGCGGCGGCGACGATGGCGGCGTCGGAAATGCGCACGCCATGGTGCTGCTCGTACTTGTCCTTGAGCCCGCGCAGAATCGAGATGGTGTCCTCGATACTGGGCTCGTTGACGAACACCGGCTGGAAGCGCCGCGCCAAGGCGGCGTCCTTCTCTACGTGCTTGCGATACTCATCGAGCGTGGTGGCGCCGACGCAATGCAGCTCGCCGCGCGCCAGCGCCGGCTTCAGCAGATTGGACGCGTCCATCGCGCCCTCGCTCTTGCCGGCCCCGACCAGGGTGTGCATCTCGTCGATGAACAGCACGATCCCGCCCTCGGCGGCGATCACCTCGTTCAGCACCGCCTTCAAACGCTCCTCGAACTCGCCGCGGAATTTCGCCCCGGCGATCAGCGAACCCATGTCGAGCGCGAGCAGCTTCTTGTGCTTCAGGCTTTCCGGCACATCGCCATTGACGATGCGCAGCGCCAGGCCTTCGGCAATCGCGGTCTTGCCGACGCCCGGCTCGCCGATCAGCACAGGGTTGTTTTTGGTCCGGCGCGACAGCACCTGGATGGTGCGGCGGATTTCCTCGTCGCGCCCGATCACCGGATCGAGCTTGCCCTTGCGCGCGTCCTCGGTGAGATCGCGGGCGTACTTCTTCAGCGCATCGTATTGATCTTCGGCGGAAGTGGATTGCGCCGTGCGGCCCTTGCGCAGCTTGCCGATCGCATCTTCGAGTTTCTGCGGCGTAAGCCCCGCCTTCTTCAGGATTTCGCTCGCCTTTCCGTCTGCGATGATAAGACCGAATAGCAGCCGCTCGGCGGTGACGTAGGAATCGCCGGCCTTGGTCGCGGCCTGTTCGGCGGCGTCGAGTGCGCGCGAGAACGACGTGGCCGCATACATGCGGTCGCCGCCGCCCTGCACTTTCGGCAGCGCGCGCACCGCCGCGTCCACTTCGTCGGCGGCTCGGCGTGGATCGGCGCCGGCCGAGCGCATCAGCTCTGCGGCTAAACCTTCGCGGTCGTCGAGCAGCGCTTTCAGAAGATGCTGGGTTTCGAGCTGCTGATTCTGTTCGCGGATGGCGATGGTCTGCGCCGCCTGTACGAATCCGCGTGCGCGCTCGGTGAGCTTTTCCATATCCATGATCGACCCCTAAGGCGTCCCACGTTAACCCCCATTACGGCCGGCCAACGTGGCATGAGCGATGTTGTTTGCACGACGTAGGTGTGGCGCGTTGAGCACACAAGGGGTGTGCGCCTAATGCGCCATCAGCAGCGGAACGGTCGCAACGCGCAACAACTCCCGCGTAGCGCCGCCGAACACGAGTTCGCGCAGGCGCGAGTGCGCGTAGCCGCCCATCACGACAAGGTCCGCCTGTAGGGTTTCAGCCTCCTCCAGGATCGCCAGCGACGCGGAACGTCCCATCGAGTCGACATTGCGCACCTCGGCCGGCAACCCCCGGCGTGACAAGTGCGCGGCGATGTTGGCGCCAGGCTGATCGCCATGGCCGAACATTTTCGGCTTGGCGTCGACGGTCACCACCGTCACCTGCTCCGCGCGGTCGAGGATCGATTGCGCTTCCGACAAAGCGCGCGTCGCTTCGCGGCTGGCGTCCCACGCCACCACCACGCGCTTGCCGATCCCAGTCCCCTTCCAGCCGGGGGGCGCGATCAAGGCCGGGCGCCCGGAATGAAAGAGCACGCCTTCCACGATCTCCTCGCGCAGGTCTCCGCCGGCGCCGTCGCTTGGGCGCGTCATCACCGCCACGTCGGCGTAGCGCGCATGCACGGCCGCGACGCGGCCCAGATCGCGCGACAGCGCTTCGGCGTTGCGCAGCTCGATGCCGCGCTCGAACTGCGCGAGCCGCTTTTCGACGTTCTTGCGTTCGGCTTCGGCCTCCTGGCGCGCGCGGCTCAGCAGCTCTGCCCAGACACCCGCTACGACTGTGGGCTCATAGGCGAGGGGCTCATCGGGCAGCGGCGTCAGGAAGGCGGCGGCCAGATGGCTGTCAGCGCACTGACGGGCCAAGGCTTCACCGAGCGCCAGCGCCGCTTCGTCGGCTTCGGCTTCGGCGACGAGAACCAGGATGTCTTTCCAGCTCATTGGGGCGCCTCTTGTTTCGCTATGGCGTGTATGCGCCTATCGTCGCACACGACGCGCTTTGCGTCACGTTGCATCCATTGCGCGGCGCCGCGTTGAGGCTGCGCAAAGCAAGGAGAGAGGGTTTGGACATTCGATCGGAAGCCTACATCGATGGCGCCTGGCGCGGCGGCGCCGCTCGCTTCAAGGTTTACAACCCGGCAACACAGGCGGTGATCGCCGAGGTTCCCGATCTCGGCGGCGCTGAGACGGAAGCCGCTGTCGCCGCGGCGCACCGCGCACTCCCTGCGTGGGCGGCCAAGACCGCCAAAGAGCGCGCACAGATCATGCGCGCCTGGTACGACGCCATGATCGCCAGTCTGGACCGGCTGGCGCGGCTCATCACCATGGAGGGCGGCAAGCCGCTGGCTGAGGCGCGCGGCGAGGCCCTCTACGGCGCGGCGTTCATCGAGTGGTTCGGCGAAGAGGCCAAACGCGCCTACGGCCGCACTATCCCGAGCACCACGGCCACACGCCGCTATGTGACCATCAAACAGCCGGTCGGCGTCTGCGCCGCGATCACGCCGTGGAACTTCCCCATGGCGATGATCACCCGCAAGGCGGGGCCCGCGCTCGCCGCGGGCTGCCCCATCGTGTTGAAACCCCCGTCGCAGACGCCGCTGACAGCTTTGGCGCTGGCGGAGCTGGCCGAGCGGGCGGGCGTGCCGGCCGGCGTGTTCAATGTCGTGACCACGCAACGGCACACCGCCGATGTCGGCCGCGTACTGTGCGAGAGCCCGCTGGTGCGCAAGTTCTCGTTCACCGGCTCGACTGAGATCGGCAAGAAGCTCGGCGCGGCCTGCGTCGGCTCGACCGTGAAGCGCGTCTCGCTCGAACTTGGCGGCAATGCGCCGCTCATCGTGTTCGCCGACGCCGATCTAGACCTTGCCGTCAAAGGCGCAATCGCCTCCAAGTTCCGCAATGCGGGGCAAACGTGCGTGTGCGCCAATCGCATCTTGGTGGAGGACGCAATCTACGACTCGTTCTCGAAAAAACTCGCTGACGCCGTGTCGAAATTGAAGGTCGGCGATGGCCAAGCCGAAGGCGTCGAGATTGGGCCGCTGATCGATCAGAAAGCGATTGAGAAAGTCGAGCAGATAGTGGCGGAAGCCATCGACGCCGGCGCGGTGGCGCTCGCAGGCGGCAACAAGCACGCAGCCGGCGCCCAGTTCTATGCGCCGACCGTGCTCACAAACGTGACGCGCGAGATGCGCGTCAATCGCGAAGAGATTTTCGGGCCCGTGGCGCCGCTGATCCGCTTCGAAACGGAAGACGAAGCCGTCGCCATCGCCAACGACACTGAATACGGCCTCGCCGGCTATTTCTTCTCACGCGATGTCAACCGCTGCTGGCGCGTCGCCGAGCGGCTCGAATACGGCATGGTCTCCATCAACGATGGCATCTTCTCGAACGAAGTGATCCCGTTCGGCGGCATCAAGGAGAGCGGCCTCGGGCGCGAAGGCGGCGTCGAAGGGCTGGAAGAATATCTGGAGACGAAGTTCGTGAACTTCGGGGGATTTTGACTTGTCCCGCCTTCGCAACCTCGGATAGGGAGCTGGAGATGGTAAGGGCAACTTCGCTTTTCGCGCTGTTTTGCCTCGCCGGCTGCTCCGCTGGTGAGGACATCGCCGCGGTGAACAGCGCAGCGCAGCGGTTCCATGATCTGCAAGCAGCAGGTGACGACGCCGCCATCTATAGGGAAGCGTCCGACGCCCTGCGCGCCAATGCGACCGTCGAGACGATGGCGCGACTCAACACCGCGGTGCGCAATGCACGGTGCGAGTCAGAGTTTCCGGAGCAGGCAACATCGTGGAATCTCAATGCTCACACCTCAGGTTACTTCGTAACCCTCACGTACCAGCGTCAATGTCAGCAGAGTCCGTTCGTTGAGACTTTCACCTACGTCAAGAACGGCGAAGATTGGCTGTTCTACTTCTATAACGCTGACGGGCTGGCGCTCTTTCCGACAACGGCATCGCCCCCCTCAACGGAACCAGCAACCGCCCCAGCGACAGAGCCCACGCCGATTTCACAATCGCCTAGCGACGCTTCATCAAATTGAACCCGACACCTGCTCCCGCGGAGGGCGGCCTTCGCTTGCCTGCGGCGTATTGCTAAGACATCGCGATGACCCTCCCCTTCACCACCTATGACGTGTTCACCGACACCCGTTTCGCCGGCAATCCTCTGGCGGTCGTGTTCGACGCCGATGCACTCTCCGACGCGCAGATGCAAACCATCGCACGCGAGTTCAATCTGTCGGAAACCGTGTTCGTGCGCGCACCGGCAAACCCGCTGCACGAGGCGAGCGTGCGCATCTTCACGCCCGGCGCTGAGCTGCCCTTCGCCGGCCATCCGACGATCGGCGCCGCGATCGCGATCGCGGAACAGCGCCATGGCCGCGGCGACGTGAAAGACGTGCTGCTGGTGCTTGAGGAAAAGATCGGCCCCGTGCGCTGCGGCGTGAAGCTGGGCGACGGGCCAAGCTTCGCCGAGTTCACGGTCCCGAAACTCTCCGGGCCTGCGGGCGCCGACCCATCCAGTGCGGCTGCGGCGCGAGCGCTCGGCCTCAGCGAACGCGACATCGGCTTCCAGGCGCACAAGCCGTCGCTGTTCTCTGCCGGCGTGCCGTTCGCGATGATCCCGGTGGCCGATCTCGACGCTTTGTCGCGCGCTCAACCGCGCGACGCCTCCTCACTCGGGGCCGGGGTTTTCGTCTACGCTCGCGCTGAGCCCAACGCGCCGCACGCCTTCCGCGCACGCATGTTCGCACCTGAGCTTGGCATCGTCGAAGACCCCGCCACCGGCGGCGCGGCCGCTGCGTTCGCTGGCGTTTTGGCGCGCTTCGAGGATCTGCCCGACGGCTGGCATACGCTGCCGATCCTTCAGGGGGCCGAGATGGGCCGCCCGTCTTTGATCGGTCTCGAAGTGAACATCGAGAGCGGCGCGCTGGCGGGCGCGCGCATCGCCGGCAAGGCAGTCAAAGTGACGGAGGGGCGGCTCTCGCTCTAGCAGCTCGGCGCCCCGTGCGCTGCCGCGCGACTCAGTACGCCGGCGCTTCCGTTTTCAGAGCGAGAGGCCCTAGATCATTGTCCTCGGCCAGCTCGTAGCTCGCGCTGCAGCGTGCGCAATAGGCGACGTCGCCGAGGATCGTGCGGAAGGTCGATCTGCGTCGCTGCAGCGGCTGCGCGCAGATCGGACAAGGTTCGCCTTCGCGTTTCTCCAGCATAGGACCAACTCCCCCATCACCATACCGCCGCTATGGTGAACGAAGCTTTAGCACATTGTGGCAAGCGCGCGGACGGCAGGTGCAGCCGCCAGCGCATCAGCCGCGCTCGCTGTTGCGCCAGAGCCTCAGCTTAGCTTGCGCCGTTTAGGCTTCGGAGCGGCGAGTGCGTGGGCCGCTGTCAGCGCCGAGAGCAGCGTGTCGGCATCGACTTGCTTCAAGTCGCAGCGTGTGGCGCCCATGCGGCCCCAACCGCCGGCAACAGGCGAAAACGCGTGCGGCGCGTGTTCGCAATAGAATTCCTGCAAAGCCGAATCGAACATCAGATTGAGGTCGGCGCCGGAGTTCGCCAGCGTGGCGAAGGTTTTGCGCGGCGTCTTGAAAGCGGTGCGGTCAAAGTGCGGCGCATGGCTTACCGCCTCCAGTGACAGCGCCAGCTGGCGCGCGCGGGCCGGTGTTACCGCCACACTAGTCGACCTCGTCCAGCCGGAAGATGTCACCGTCGAAGTCGACAATGTACAGCGCGCCGCTTTGATCCTCACCGAAGCTGACGACATTGCCGATGGTCGCGGGACCGGTCGGCGCCCATTCGGTGGTGCGCTCGGTGAACTGAGTGTTGTTGAGCGTAGAGCCTTGATTGAAAGAGCTGGCGGGAACCGAGAAGACGCGGCGGCGTATGAAGTCGCCAAAGACGTAAGTCCCCTGCAGCGAAGCGATCGGACCGCGATAGACATAGCCGCCCGTCACGGAATTGCCCTGACGCTCAGCCGTGCCATGCGGGTACTCCAGCACCGGCGGGGTGAGCCCAACCGTCGATCCCCCCGCGAACGGCCGCGTGCCTTCAAGGATGTTCCAGCCATAATTGCGCCCGCCGTCGCTCGGTCGCGCAAGACTGATTTCCTCGATCGCATCCTGGCCGACATCGCCAATGTAAAGGTTGCCGTTCGCGCGATCGAAGCCGTTGCGGAAAGGATTTCGAAGTCCCCACAGCCACACCTCCGGGGCGCCGCCGCTGGTCGCGAACGGATTGGTCGACGGTATCGCGTAATCGCGGCTGGGATCGCTCGGGAACGCATCGCTGTTCACGTCGATGCGCAGGATCTTGCCGAGCAGTGTGTTCGGGTTCTGCCCGTTGCCATCGGGATCGCCTGAGCCGCCCCCATCCCCGGTCGCGATGTACAGCAAGCCGTTCGGGCCAAACCCAATCCAACCGCCGAGGTGATTGGTGCGCGGGTGAGGGATGGCGAGGATGACATCGCCGCTGCCGGCATTGGCGACCCCGCCTGAGGATTGATAGCGGCGGATTTCAATGGCGCCCGCCGTGTTCACGACGAAGATGTAGAACGCGCCGCTGCTGGAGAAGTTCGGCGCCAGCGCCAAGCCTAGCAAGCCGCGCTCGCCGTCAATGGCGATCGTTCCCGTAAGATCGAGGAACGCCGTACTTTGAGTGGCGCCGGTCGCGGGGTTGAAAATGCGGACGCGCCCGGCCCGCTCGACTACGAAGACCCGCCCCGAACCATCCGGCAGGGCAGTCAGAAAGATCGGCGCCGAGAACCCAGACGCGACGAGGCGCGCCCGGATGCCGCCCGCTTGGTTGGTGACGCTGACTGTCAGATTGAGCGCCGCGCTCAATTGCCCGTCCGACACCGACAGCGTCACTAGATAGATATTGTCGCCATTGGCGTCGGTGGGCGCCTCGAAGTCCGGCGGGGTCAGGAACGACAACGCGCCGGGATTGGCGTTGATGGTGAAGCGCGCCGCATCGGCGCCGCCTGAGATCGAGTAGGTCAGCGCGTTGCCGTCCGGATCGGTGGCGGTCGCAGTGTAAAAGGCGCCAGTCACGTTCTCGGCCACGGAGACCGAAGCCGCCGACGTGAACGCGGGCGCTCTATTCGCGGGGGGAGGATTGCCGCCGCCCCCGCCACCGCCGCCACCGCAGCCGGTCAACAGCAATGTCCCCGACAGCGCGATCCCGGAAAACCATAAGCGCGTCATCGCCCTGCTCCACATTGCCCTTAAGCCAATCGCGCCGCGCGCTCGGACGCAACACACGTTTCCGCAACGGGGACGGCTCACAGCGGCTTCGTGACCGCTGTCACATCGCCCCGTCCGCATCCCCGATAGCTTCTCCTCATCGAAGCGAGGCGCTTCGAGACGAGGAGCAAAGACATGACCCGCCTGTTTTCGCTGATGATCGCCGCTCTGGTTTTGGCCCCGGTTGCCTACGCCACGCTCGCCCAAGCCGCACACATGGTCTGATCACCCAAGCCCAAACTCAGGAATTCGCCGCCATGACCAAACAAGACTGCATCACCGCCGCCTGCTCCGCCGCAAGCGCAAAGTTCTTCGCCTTCCTCGCGGCGTTCGCCGTGCTCGCGCCAGTCGCGTTCGCCACTCTCAACCAAGCCGCCCAGATGGTCGCCTAAGCTCCTCCTCGCGACGGGCGGACAACAGGAAGGGCGCGGAGATCTTCCTCTCCGCGCCCTTTTCGCTGTTCCACGGCCTCAAAATCAGCGGCGACGACGGCTTTCTGGCACCGCGAGCCTGTCAGACATGCCGAGAGCATTGCGGCAATACTCCTCCGGGTTATCGAGCTGTGGCCGCATCGGGTCGCCCTCGCTGGCGGATTGCACCTCGGTCACGCACTGATCCCAGGCGCGAATGTCTTCCATGCGTTCAAGGGTCGAACGCGGGTCGCCTTCCGGCGGCGGCACCTGGCGCTCGACCTGGCCGGGCACAGTCACCTCGTTTGGATCGCGCGGCGGTTGCGGCGCAGGCGCGGGGGCGACGCTGACATTGGGCGCGGCCACCGGCGGCAGCGCGCCAGCAGGCGGCGTCTCATTGCTCGGAGCGCTCTGCTCCGCGGCGGGCGGCGGCGGGGCCGGTTCGGCGTTGCGTCCTGCCGACGTCATGCCCGCGCATCCCGCCAAAACGAAGAGAGCGGCAAGCGCCGCACCGCGAACCAACATCGACTGCTCCCTCAAGGCTTGGGCGTACTCTAGCGCGCGTCCGGGCGCGGCGCCACCCACAGGCTGATACGGCAGCGCCCGGCGGACGCCGCCGCTGCGCCCCTCGCGCCCGCTATTGTTGTACAACTCTGAGCCTCACGCGGCGGCACTAATGCGTTTAAGCTGGTTCATGAAACGTCAGAAAGCATTCGCGTTTCAGGCGAACCAGCAGCCGCTAAAGGTTGACGGGGCGCCGTTAATGCGGTTTGCGAGCCGCGGGGGTCGCAAGAGCAGGAGGGCGCGATATGCGCGTAGTTCACCTTTTTGCCGCAATCGGCGTCGCGATGCTCGCGGGCGCTTGCGCCAATCGCACCGGCGACATGACCATCGCCGAATGGTGCGCGGCCGACGCCGGTCGCGCCAATACCGACATCTGCAAGCAGCACGCCGACACTGAAGAGGTGCGCTCCAGCCTTGGGTCGCGCATCGCCGAAGTGTTCGGCGTCGCCAACCGCGCGCAGCAGACCGCTGATTCCGCTATGGCGCGCAATGTTGTTTGCGTTACCCGCACGCTGAACAGAACGCGCGCCGGTTCCTGCGACCCGGGCTATGTGCTCGCGGGCTGCACGCAGACGCGCTACACCACGCGCGCTGGCGGTATGGCGATCATGCGCTCAATCAACGACACTGAATGCCGTTTCAACAGCCAAGTGCTCGAAGTGCAGGTGCGGTGCTGTGCGATGGGTCCGAACCCGCCGCCGGCGACGATGGTGCGCGACACACCCCAACCGCAGCCGGAGACACCACCGCCGGCGCGCGTTTCGTAGGCCGTCAACCCAGCAACGGATACTCCGCCTCGAGCCGATACAGGCTCGGAGCGGATTTCCGCGTCCAGCTGGAGTAGAGACCGAAGCGCTCAACCCGGAACGGCGGTGCGGCGAACAGGCCCAGGCGAGAGACGAACGCCTGCACCCGATCGAGTGAAGCGCCTGAGAGGTATGCGAGCGTCACGTGCGGTGTGAAACCGCGTTTCTCGGCGGACATCCCGGCGCGGCGCGCGGCGCGTTCGCAATCGGCGGCGAGCTTGTTCAGCGCCATGTTCTCCGCTGCGCCGATATAGAGCGTGTGGGGATCGGCACCGCCGAAACTGCCCGCGGTCTTCAGGGTCAAGTCAAACGGCGCCGTTGCATCCGCGACCGTCGACAGCGCGGTGTCGATTTCATCGGCGATCGGCTCGGTCACTTCGCCAAAGAACCGCAGCGTCAGATGCAGATTTTCGGGCGGCCGCCACTTGGCCCCGCCTACGCCTCGCATTAACGGCGCCAGCCGATCCACGACCTCGTCGGGGATCGCGATCGCAGCAAAGAGGCGGAGCGACATGCGTGCAATGTGGCGCGCACGCGCAAGAGCGCAACGGCGCATTTGTCGTTGCTGTTTTGTTCGCGCCTACATCACCTCACGCTGAAACGTCGCCTGACGCCGGCCGAACTCGACTGGCCCGCTTCCCTGCAGCCCTATTGCTGCGCGCGGTGTTTTCGTCGAACGGGAAGACACTCGCGCGCGCCGTGGCCCAGGTGTTGTACGCTGCTTGAGCTGTCGCGAAGGGAACCGGCGATGCTCACGCGCTTGTCTTCCGACGAGATAAGTGAACGCCTCTATCGCGAAAACGTCAAGTCACGTTTCGCAAACGAGATGCTGGCTGTCGCTATTGCGCTGGCGGCGGCGGCAGTGCGTTGATGTACGCGACCATCGCGCGCGCATCGTCTTCGTTCACACGAAACTGCGGCATCGGCGGACGCGCTTGCGACCCGTCTGGGCGCACGCCGGTTTGGAGGAACGCGACGAATTGTTCTTCGGTGTAGCCCGCCGGGCCGCCGGCGAGCGTTGGCGCGTACGGCGCCCACGGCATTTCAATCGTCGGCGCAAACATGAGTTCGGCGCCATGCAGCGACTGCGTCATGTCTGGGCCGGTCGGCGTCATCGGCGTATGGCAGTCATTGCACCCGCCGATCGCGGTGACGAGATATTCGCCCCGCTGCACCAACTGTTCTCGTGTCATCTCTTGTTGTGCAGGCGTGCAAGCGCTCGCGAACGCGATCAACGCGCCCAGCAGCATCTTTTTCATCGTCAGACCCCTACCCGAGCCCGTCATTTTGTTTTGCAATGATGCATCGGCGCGAGACAGGGGTCAATCATTCAAAGCGCGTCGAGCGGCAGCTTGAGATAGCGGACACCGTTGTCTTCCGGCGGCGGCAGTTCACCGGCCTGAATGTTCACCTGGATTGAAGGCAGGATCAGAACCGGCATGGCGAGCGTCTTGTCGCGTGCTTCGCGCATGGCGGCAAACGCGTCCTCGCTGACGCCGTCATGGATGTGTACGTTGCGCGCGCGTTGTTCGGCGACGGTCGTCTCCCACGCATAGACATCCCGGCCAGGCGCCTTGTAGTCGTGGCACATGAAGAGACGCGTCTCCGGTGGCAGCGACAGAATGCGCTGTATCGAGCGATAGAGCGCGCGCGCATCACCGCCGGGGAAATCACATCGCGCGGTGCCGTAATCGGGCATGAACAGCGTGTCGCCGACGAACACCGCGTCGCCAACTTTGTATGCAACGCAGGCCGGCGTGTGGCCGGGCGTGTGCATCACTTCGATGTTCAGCTCACCGAGCGGCAGGGCCTCGCCATCGGCGAGCAGCCTGTCGAACGGGCGCCCATCGGGGGTGACATACGCGAGATTGAACACCTCTTTGAAGACGCCTTGCACGGTCTTGATATGGGCGCCGATGGCGATCGGCGCCCCGGTCGCCCGTTTCAAAAACGGCGCCGCCGAGAGGTGATCGGCGTGCGCGTGGGTTTCAAGCACCCAATCGATAGTCACGCCCTCCTCGCGCGCGGCGTCGAGAATCTTCTGCGCTGAGGCTTTGCCGGTGCGCCCGGATTTTTGGTCGAAGTCGAGCACGCTATCGATGATCGCGCCCCGCCGGCTGGCCGGATCCCAGATCAGATAGCTCACGGTGTAGGTCGGTTCATCGAAAAACGCGCGGATCGCTGGTACGGGGGCCATGGAATGCTCCTGAACAATTGGCTGGTCATTATATTAGGCCTTGCTAAATTAGTTTCAACTCATATATTCGCTTTCATGGCGATGCCGATCTCTCCGTCAGCCAGTTCGCCGCCAAGGCCGGCGAGGCCGCCGCGCTGCTTCGTGCGCTCGCGCACGAAGGCCGGCTCATGGTGCTGTGTCAGTTGCTGGAGGGCGAGCATTCGGTCGGCGCCTTGCAGGAGGCCTCCGGTCTATCCCAATCGGCGCTGTCGCAACATCTGGCGCGGCTGCGCGAGGAAGGGCTCGTCGACACCCGTCGAGAGGCGCAGACGATCTACTACCGGCTCGCCGACCCCAACGTCGCGCGCGTGCTCGATACGCTCGCGGACATCTATTGTCCCCCAAAACGGAGACGCAAATGACCACGCTTAAGCCCATCAAACCCGAAGACCTGAAGCGTAAGCTCGACGGCGGCGACGCCATCCTGATCGACGTGCGCGAAACCGACGAACATGCGCGCGAACACATCCTCGGCGCGCGGCTCGCCCCGATCTCGGCGATCGACGCCCACGACTTCGACCGCGATCACGGCAAAACCGCCGTGTTTCATTGCCGCTCCGGCATGCGCACGCAGGCCAACGCCGCCAAGCTGCTCGCGCGCGGCTTTCAAGACGCCTATTACCTCGAAGGCGGCCTGGAAGCATGGAAAGCTGCGGGCCTTCCCGTGCACTCAAACGCGAAGGCACCGCTCGAACTGATGCGCCAGGTGCAGATCACCGCCGGCCTGCTGATCCTAGCGGGCGTCGCGCTCGGCTGGTTTGTCAACCCCGCATTCTATGGCTTGAGCGCGTTTGTCGGCGCGGGACTGACCTTCGCCGGCGCCACCGGCTGGTGCGGCATGGCGATGCTGCTCAAAGCCATGCCGTGGAACCGCGCGGCTTTCGGCGCATGACTCTCGCTGACATCCTCGCGGTGCTGAGCGGCGGCGCAGTCGGGCTGATCCTGGCGCTGATCGGCGGCGGCGGCTCCATTCTGGCGACACCGGCCTTGCTCTACGTCGTCGGCGTCGCCAATCCCCACGTCGCCATCGGCACCAGCGCGCTTGCTGTGTCGGTCAACGCCGCAGCCAACCTCATCAACCACGCACGCCGCGGCAACGTGAAATGGAAGTGCGCCGCCGTGTTCGCCGCTTCCGGCGTTGCCGGCGCCGCTATCGGCGCGGAGATCGGCAAACGCACCGATGCCCAGATCTTGCTGCCGCTGTTTGCAGTGCTGATGATCGTCGTCGGCGCCGCCATGCTGCGCCCGCGCACGAGCGAGGGCGATGGTAATGTCGTGCTCACCGCCAAGAACGCGCCCAAGCTCATCGCGCTCGGCCTTGGCGCTGGCGGGCTTTCCGGCTTCTTCGGTATCGGCGGGGGATTCCTGATCGTGCCCGGCCTGATCGCCGCCACCGGCATGACCATGCTGCAGGCGATCGGCTCATCGCTGCTGTCGGTCGCCAGCTTTGGCGCGACCACCGCTGGCTCCTACGCCATCGGAGGCCTGATCGACTGGCGCATCGCCCTCTTGTTCATCGGCGGCGGGCTGATTGGCGGCGTCATCGGCGCGAGCTTTGCGCAACGCCTCTCGCGCCAACGCGGCGCGCTGCAACGGGTGTTCGCCGGCGTTGTGTTCGTCGTCGCCGCCTACATGCTCTACCGCAGCTGGCCGTTCGGTTGATGGCAGCCTGGCCAAAGCTGGGGGCGACCGCGACCCTCGGCGCCCGCGGGCCCTTGCTTCTGGACCGCGCCTCTGCGATAGGAGCGCCCCTCAGGCGGGACGCGCTCTCGCCACCCCAGGATGCGGGCGTAGCTCAGGGGTAGAGCACAACCTTGCCAAGGTTGGGGTCGTGAGTTCGAATCTCATCGCCCGCTCCAGTGTTTTTCGGTCACGCCGCCCGCGCCGCACCCCACACATTGAACCCGGCCCAGCGCGGCGAGCGCGGCAGGTACATGCTCTCCTGCGTCTCGATGCGAAAGCCGCCCTCCCCGATCAGCGCCGGGATGTCGCGCGTCAGATGGCAGCCGCCCGCGATGGGCTTCCACAGCGGCTCGATGCGGCGCTGCCAGCGGCGCACGCTTTCGTCGGGCGCGAGCCCATGTTCGCAGAACAGCAGCTTGCCGCCCGGCTTCAGCACGCGCCGCGCACCTTGAAGCGCGGCCACCGCGTCCGGGATCGTGCAGAGCGAATAGGTGACGAGCACGGTGTCGACGCTCGCCGGTGCGAGCGACAAGTCCTCCGCGCGCTCGGGCAAAACCTCGACCGGCACGAGCGCACGCGCCGCCGCTTTGCGCGCCCGCGCCAGCATGCCTTCGCTCGGTTCAAGCGCATAGACGCGGCTGACTTTGCTGGCGTCGTAGTGCGGCAGATTGAGCCCCGAACCGAAACCCAGCTCCAGCACCACGCCCTCCGCCTGCGGCACGATCTTCGCGCGCTGGCGCCGGATCGGGCGGCAGCCACAGGCGACATCGATCAGCGCCGGGAGGATGTAGCGGTCGTAGGGGTTCACTCCCCCTCCCCCGCCTTCCGTGGCGCCTTCAGCCGCCGCCGGTTGATGTGGCTATCCGGCGCGACGTGACCTTCGGGGGTGCGGCCGCGGAAATAGTCGCGCTGCCAGCCGTGTTTCACCGCGTCGCTTTCCTTGTCCGATAGGCGGTTCAAGAACTTGGTGCGGCTGTCGCCCCAGGCTTCGTACTGGCGCTTCAGCTCCGGGTCGTCGTGGATGGATTTGATGATCGGCTGCACCTCGTCCATCTGCTCGTGCGGGATCGGGAAGATGAAGCAGAACGGCTCGCCCTTCTTGAATTGGATCATGCCGGGGCGGGTGAAACGCCAGTTCATCGTGAACGGAAACGGCAGCCAATAGGTCTCGACCACGCCGACCAGCGGCTGGATGCCGTCCTTCACGTGATTGGGCGGGCCGCCGACCCAGATGTCCCAGCCCGGCTCGGTGCGGAACAGATAGCCGGTGTGGAAGGTGAGCACGCCGCCGGAGAAGTGCGACACCGCCCAGCGGTCGAGCTGCGCGCGGGTGGTGTCGTCGTCGGGATCGAGGCGGATGTCCTCGATGCGCGGGCCGCCGTTCCAGGTGGCGGTGAAGCTGACCGGCGAGAGCAGCGCCCAGCCGGTGGTGTTGGCCACCACCAGCGGCAGGCAACGATACGGGTGGCGATCCGAGAAGCGATCCATCCAATCGCGATCGGGCGAGCCGGGCACAAGTTCGGCCGGCTGCGGATCGACTTGATAACAGGTGAGTTTCATGGCCCATCCCTACTCGCCTGTTGATGCCAGCGCCACTAGGGACATGGATGACGCCCGCCACCCCTGAAGACCTGTTCGCCCGCCTCGACGCGCTTGGCATCGCCCACGTCACCCACCGCCACCGCCCGGTGTTCACGGTCGAGGAAGGGCGCGACCTCAAGGCGCAGATGCCCGGCGGGCATACCAAGAACCTGTTCCTGAAGGACAAGAAGGGTGCGCTGTTTCTGCTCTGCGCGATCAGCGACACCGCCATCGACTTGAACGCCGTGTCGAAGCTGCTCGGCGCGGGCCGGTTCAGTTTCGGCTCGGCCGAGCGGCTGATGCGGCATCTGGGCATCGAGCCGGGTTCGGTGACGCTTTTCGCGCTGATCAACGATCCGGAGCGCCACGTGACGCTGGTGCTGGACGAAGCGCTGTTCGCGCACGATCCGGTCAATTTTCATCCGCTGCGCAACGACGCCACCACCGCCATCGGCCCGGATGATATGCTGCGTTTCATTCGCAGCTTGGGCCGTGAGCCGATCCGGCTCGCTTTCGACGCGGCGGGACAACCGTCGCGAATTGAACCGGAGACGGGTTCGGCCCATGTAGGGGGCGCATCGAACTGAGGACCCAATGAGCTTCATGGATGACGCCGCTCCCCCGGAAGCGGCCATTGTCAAAGACGGCAGCGATCAAGGCTTCATGGCCGACGTCATCGAGGCCTCGCGCGCGCAACCGGTGATCGTCGATTTCTGGGCGCCGTGGTGCGGGCCGTGCCGCACGCTCGGGCCGCCGCTCGAGAAGGCCGTGCGCGCGGCCGGCGGCAAGGTGCGGCTGGTGAAGATCAACATCGACGAGCACCCGGCGGTCGCCGGCCAGCTTGGCGTCCGCTCGATCCCCGCGGTCTATGCCTTCGACCAAGGTCGCCCAGTCGACGGTTTCATGGGCGCCATCCCTGAAAGCCAACTCAAGCTGTTTGTCGACCGCCTCGCCGGCGCCAGCGTCGAAGAAGACGTCGAAGCGCTGCTCGCGCAGGCGCAGGAGAGCTTGGCGCTGGGCGACATGGGCGGCGCGGCGCAATCGTTCGCGGCGGCGCTGCAAGTCGACCCGGCCAACACAAAAGCTATCGCGGGCATGGCGCGGCTCTATCTGCAAACCGGCGACCCAGAGCAAGCGCGGGCAGTGCTTTCAATGGCGCCGCCCGAAAAAGCCAACGACGCCGACATCGCCGGCGTGCGCGCCGCGCTTGAGCTTGCTGCTTCCGCCGGCGAGACCGGCGACGTGCGCGACCTCAAGGCCAAGGTCGACACAAACCCGAACGACTTGCAAGCGCGCTACGATCTCGCCGAAGCGTTGTCAGCGCGCGGCGATCTCGAACGCGCGAGCGAAGAACTGCTCACCATTATCGAGCGCAATCGCGCATGGAATGACGACGCCGCGCGCAAGCAGCTGCTGAAGATTTTCGAAGCCGCTGGCCCGGCCTCCGAGGTCGCCAAACAGGGACGCCGCAAGCTGTCGGCGATCCTGTTCTCGTGAGTGCGTTCGGTTATCGCAAGGCGTCGGATCTGCCGCAGACCCTGGCGTTGTTCCCGCTGCAAGGCGCGATTCTGTTGCCGCGCGGCGTGGTTGCGCTCAATGTGTTCGAGCCGCGTTACCTCAACATGGTCGACGACGCGCTCGCCGGCGACCGCCTCATCGGCATGATCCAGCCCGCGGTCGGCGAAGAAAGCGAGCCCATGCCGCGGCTTTCCGATGTCGGCACAGTCGGGCGCATTACCGCCTTCAGCGAAACCGACGATGGCCGCTATCTGATCACGCTCACGGGCGTCTGCCGATTTGAGCTGGAGCAGGAGCTTGAGGCCGATACCCCTTACCGGCAGGCGCTGGTGGGCTTTCTGCCGTTTGAGGCTGATCTCGCGGCCTCGTCAGGCGTCGCCATCGATCGCGATGCGCTGATGCGGTCGCTCAAGACCTACGCCGCGTTGCACGGTTTCCAAGTCGACTGGAATTCGGTTGACCAAGCGCCGATCGAAACCGTCGTCAACGTCGCGGCGCAAATCTGCCCGTTTGACTCCGCCGCCAAGCAGGCGCTGCTGGAGGCGCAGACACTTGAGGATCGCGCCGACGCCTTGGTCGCGCTGCTCGAATGGGATGCGGCGTCCGACGATTCTTCGTTCCGGCCCATTCAATGAAAGAGCCCGACCGCAAGCTGCTGGAAGTGCTGGTGTGCCCGCAAACGCGCTCGCCTCTGCGCTATGATCGCGAACGTCAAGAACTGATCAGCGACAGCGCGCGCCTCGCCTACCCGGTCCGCGACGGCGTGCCGATCATGCTGATCGACGAAGCGCGCGAATTGGGTGCGGAGGAGTGAGCGCGCCGACCGTCCTCCGCGCCTGGCCGACCGACCTCGTGTTCGACCGCGCCGCCAAGCTTCTGCGGATCGGCTTTGACGACGGCGCGGCGTTCGACATTCCGTTCGAGTTGTTGCGGATCGAGAGCCCCTCGGCGGAAAACAAAGGCCACGGCGACGCCGCCCCGCCGCCCGTTGCGGGCAAGGCCCACGTGGGCGTCGTGCGCGCCGAGGCTGTCGGCCGTTACGCCGTGCGCATCGTCTTCGACGACGGTCACGACACCGGCCTCTATTCGTGGGATCTGCTTTATGAACTCGGGCGCGACCGGGACGGTTACCTCGCGCGTTACCGCGAGGCGCTGGCGCAGCGCATGCTGCGGGACGAAGCTTGACGGCCACACCTTAAGCGCCGGTGTTGAGGCGTGGTTTACCCCGCCCTAGCATTGTCGCCGGCGGGAGAAGCGAGAATGCGCTGGGTGCAGGCTGTGGCGACATGGGCGCGAGGCGCCGCCACCTGGGCGAACCTCATCGTCGCGCTGGCGCTGCTCGCAATCGGAACTGGCGCCGGCGTGGTGCTGCAACATCAGCATGTCCCCAGGGACGTGCGTGACGCGGTGCAAGCGTGGCGCGAAGGCGCGCCGCCGCGCCGATCCGCCTGGACCGACGTCAGCTCCACACGCCACCAATTGCAGATCGCCAGCGTGCGCGTATGGGCACGGTCGATCCAGGGCGGCAGCATTGCGCAAATGGGCGATTTCATCGTGCTCGCCTCCCCGCAGGGCGCGTTGCTGTCGCTCGACGCGAACGATGTCATCCGCACGCTCGGCGTTCGCGTGCGGATGAACCTCGAAGCGTTGCGCAACGACCCGCTTCACGACGACCCACGCTTCGACCCCCGTTCGCTGCGCACGCACGACCTGCTGGCGATCGAGACGGCGCCGGGCGCCTACGATCTTTACGCCAGTTTCGACCGCTTCTCTGGTTCGTGCCTCGATTTCGTGGTCGCTCGTCACAGCTTCCGCGTGACGGCTGATGGCGTCATGCCGGTCGGCCGCTGGCGCGATGTATGGACCGCGCAGCCATGTTTACGCTGGCGCGATCGCGGCCCGCTGCTGGCGGCGCCGCCGGTCGCGGGCGGACGCATGGAGCAACTCAACGCAGAGGAAATTCTGATCGCCGTCGGCGATCGCCATCGCGACGGCTACTACGATAGCGCCGCCCTCGCCAACGATGCGTCGAACGACTACGGCAAGATCGTCGCGCTCAACATCGTCACCGGCGCGGCGCGCCACTATGCGATCGGCGTGCGCAATCCTCTGGGGCTCGCGATCGATGCACAAGGGCGCGTATGGGAAACCGAGCACGGTCCGCAAGGCGGCGACGAACTCAATCTCATCCTCGAAGGGCGCAATTACGGCTGGCCGATCGTCACCTACGGCATGAATTATGGAACGCCGCCGCGCAACTGGCCGGCCAATCCGATGTTCGGCGGCCATGACGGCTTTGAGCGCCCGCGTTTCGTTTGGGTCCCGTCGATTGGCATCGCCAACGTGTTGCTGCCCGACGCAAACGAATTCCCGCATTGGTCAGACAGCTTGTTGGTGACCTCGTTGCGGGAGAACGCGCTGTTTGTCGTGAAGCTGGAAGGCGACGAGGTCGCGTACGCCGAGCCGATCCGGCTTGGCATGCGGCTGCGCGATGCGATCTCGCTGCGCGACGGCAGGCTCGCCATTCTCGCCGACGAGCATGGCCTCCTGCTCTATCTGCGTAACGCCGAGCGCGAACATGGCCACGATCCCCCCGCGCAGCTTGCGCTGGCGAATGAATTGCCGTCGCTTTCCGCCGATGAAGCCATGACCGCCGTCGCCAGCCCGGCAGTCCGCGGCCGCGCCTATTACCAGGCACAGTGCAGCACGTGCCACAGCGTCAGCGGGGAGATCGGCATCGGACCATCGCTCAATGGCGTTGTCGGCCGCCGCATCGCTTCGGTGGACGGCTTCGGCTACTCGAGCGCGCTGTCGCAACGTGACGGCGTCTGGACCGAAGCGCGCCTGCACGCGTTCATCGACCACCCGCAGGAGTTCGCGCCGGGAACGGCGATGCCCGTGACGGCGCTTCCTGACGTGTGGACCGGCGCAATCGTCGCGTACCTCAAGACAACCAACGCCACCGATTAGCGCGCTCTTTGAAATTCCGCCCGGCGTCGAAACGCGTCGTTGCGAAACTCGGAGCGGCGTGACACCTGGTCGGCGATGACACAGCTCTACCGCAACACCCGCTCGCTCCGCGTCCGCTTCCTTCAGGTGCTCTTCTGGGCTGCGGCCTTCGGCTTCGCTGCGCTGGCGCTGTTCGGTTACTGGAACGGGCCGCAGCCGAATTCATGGGTTGTCGGCGCCATCCTCGCACCGATCTTCGTGCTCTTCGCGCTCGGCATGGAATGGTATCTGCGCTGCTACGTGACCGCGCTGGATGCCGATGTCGCTGGGCTGACGATTGAGACCCTTGCCACCTTCGGCCGCGACCGAAAAACTGTGCCTTGGCGCGATGTGAGCCTCGCGGGCGAGCGCCACGATACGTCCGACGACGAGGATGCGCCGGCCGTCGACAACACCGCTGCGCTGTTGCGCGTGCGCGGGCGGGACTTGCTGATCGTCGACACGACCGAAAACGCGTTCGACGCGGCGGCGCTGCAGCGCCTGATGCGCGAAGCTCAGGCGGCGTAGCGCCGCCCGCCGCCGCTCACGCCGCCAGGCTTTCCCCCTTGAGCAGTTTCGGCAGATCGCCGGCGGCGCCGCCGGCGTACTTCATGAAGAAACGACGCGCGGGGCCAACGGCGTTGACCGCGGCGAGGCCCAATGTGCGTACCACGCGCAACGGCGCGATGTCGTTGGAGAACAGTTTGTCGAAGGCCTCCATGCCGAGCGCCATGGTGGTGTTGTCGAAGCGGCGCCAGCGCTGATAGCGCTCCAAGATGGTGACGTCGCCCGGATCGAGGCCGATACCCACGCCGTCGGCGATGCACTCGGCCAGCGCCGCGCAATCCTTCAAGCCGAGATTCAACCCCTGCCCCGCCAGCGGATGGATGCCGTGCGCGCTGTCGCCGGCCAGCGCGACGCGACTATCGATCATGCGCTCGGCGAGTTGCAGCGATAGCGGATAGCCGAAACGCGGGCCTTCGAGTTGCAGCGGCCCAAGAAAATCGCCGAAGCGGCGCGCGAGTTCAGCGAGAAAATCCTCTTCGCTCATCGCCAGCAGCGCTTCGGCGGCCTTGCGCGGTTCAGCCCAGACGATGTTGGAGCGCTCGCCCTTCAGCGGCAAAATCGCGAACGGTCCGTTCGGCAAGAAATATTCGTGCGCCACCGCGCCGTGCGGCTTGGCATGCTGGATCGTCGCGACGATCGCGGTCGCGGGATAATCCCAGCCGATGGTGCGGATGCCCACCGCCTGGCGCACGAACGAGCGGCGTCCGTCCGCGCCCACCAGCAGCGGCGCGCGCAAGCGCTGGCCGTCCGCGAGGGTGACGGTGACGCCCGCTTGATCGCGCTCGATCGCAGTGACTGACATCGGCTGGATCATCTTGATCTGCGGCCGCGCCTTAACCGCGCTGTCGAGCGCAAGCCGCACGTGCCGGGCTTCGAGCATCAGGCCGAGCGGTTCATCCTGGTCGGTCAGCTCGGCTCGATCGAAGTGCAAATGCAGCAAGGACGGCCCGCCCGTGCGCGGCGTACGCCCGAGTTTGCCGTCAGTGACCATGATGCGTTCGATCGGTTGCGCAACCGGATCGAGCGTCTCGCCGAGCCCCAGTGCGCGCCACATCCGGTAGGAGGCGAAGGCGATGGCGAAGGCGCGCCCGTCGAAGCTCGCCGCCAGCGTCTCGGAGGGCCGAGAGGCGTCGATAACCGCAACGTTGAGCCCCGCCTGGTCAAGCGCCAGCGCCAGCGTCTGGCCGACCAGCCCGCCGCCGCCGATCAAAACCTCCGCATCGTAACCGCGCGCTTGGGCCATGGGCGGAACGCTAGGCCCGCGCCGCGCCGCCGTCGATGCGGCGCGGGGGCGCGCGCTGTTCGCTTCACCAAGCTTAACCCGCTGCGGGTAAACGGCAAAGTAACCCTGATCGCGGGCAAATCTTCACCGCTCATTTACCGGCAGGGACAACATTCCGCCGCTGACAGCGGCAGAACGAGCGCGCCTTCAATGACCGACGAAGCCATCACCAGAGGGGAGCAGATCCCCTCCGTCGCCAGTTCCGCCGCCGGACGCCTCGCGCTGAAGCGCGCGAGCTTGTCCGTGGGCGCCGCCGTGATTGGGGCCTACGGCCTCGGCGCGGTGCTCACCTATTCGCCGGAAGATCCGAGCCTCAACGTCGCCACCGACGGGCCGACGCACAATCTGTTCGGCGGTCCGGGCGCGATGGTCGCCGACATCGCCATTCAAACGCTGGGCGCGGCAGCCCCGCTCGCTATGGGCGCGCTGATGGCCGCCGGCGCCTTGCGCATCTATCGCAAGCAATTGGTCGCGCGCATCGACAAGCGCCGCGTCATAGCCGCGCTCGGCGGCGTCACGCTGCTGGCCGCCGCCGCCGCAACCATCCCAACACCCGAAGGCTGGCCGCTGATGACCGGCTTCGGCGGCATGCTCGGCGACGGCGTCTCCTCGATGATCGCCGGGCTCGCGTCATGGCCGGGGCTGCCGTTCCCGATCCTGCTGACCGGCGTGCTGTGCGCCATCGGCGGCCTGCTGGCGAGCGGCTGGGCCTTCCAAGTGCGCGCCGCAGACGTGAAGATCGCCACCCATGCGGTGCAGCGCGCCGCCGTCACCGGCGCCGGCGCCGCGCACCGCGCCATCGGCTACGTCTCGGAGAAGACGCGCCGCGAAACCAGAGAGGAAGCGCAACAGCCCGCGCTCGCGCCGCCGCGCGCCGAGCGCCGTCAGCAACCGCAGCAGCGGCCGCCGCAACGCGCGGCGATGCCGCCGACGCGCCCGGCCGACAGC
>JAIELK010000008.1 GCA_019753175.1 Hyphomonadaceae bacterium | reverse complement strand
CGTTGTTGGTGGCGATGACGATGCGCTTGGCGCGTACCTGGGCGTTGGCGGAGACGACGGTGCGGGCATCGGCAAAGCGGGCGCGTTCGCGGATGACGGTGACGCCGAGACCCTCGAAGCGCTCCTGACTGTCATTCGGTTCGATGGCGGCGATGACGCTCTTAATGTGCGCCTTCACCTGCGCCCAGTCGATGTGCGGTTCGACTGAAGCGATCCCGAACGTGGATGCTGAGCGCATAGCGTGCGCGCGGTGGGCCGCGGCTATGAGCGCCTTGGAGGGCACGCAACCATAGTTTAGGCAGTCGCCGCCCATTTCGCCGGCTTCGAACAGCACCACCGAGAGACCAAGTTGCGCTGCGCCGGCGGCGACCGAAAGTCCGGCCGAGCCTGCGCCGATGACGCAAAGATCGACGTCGTAGGCCTTCATTGCGGCGCTTCCGCCTTGCGCCCGCGCATCGCCTTGATCGCGATCGGCAGGAGCGCCAGTGCGATCAGCGCCAGGATTGGGCCAAACACTTGGGGGGAGAGCAGGATCGCGCGCGCCGCTTCGTTGGGATTGGCGGCGGCGCCAGTTTCGAGCGCTGCTCGTAAGCCGTCGCCGACCGAGGCGTAAACGAACGCGCCCGGGATCATGCCGAGCAGCGTCGCCAGCACGTAATCGCGCAGCTTCACATTGAAGAACGCCGGTGCGAGATTGACCACAAAGAACGGCGCCACCGGCGTCAGCCGCAGCACCAGGAGATAGCTGAAGGCATTGTTGCGGAAGCCGGCGCCGAGGCGCGTCAGCCAGCCGCCGGCGCGGGCGCGCAGCGCATCGCCGAACGCGGTGCGCGCGGCCAGGAAGATCAAAGTCGCCCCGATGGTGGCCGCGATCCAGGCCGCGGCGCCGCCGATCCACGTCCCGAACAGGAAGCCCGCACTCAGCGTCAGAAACGACGCGCCGGGGATCGAGCTCGCGACAGCCAAAGCGTAAACGCCCATGAAGATGGCAATGGCGATTGCATAATTGCGCATGACGAAGGCATCGAGCGATTCGCTTTGCGCATAGAGCGCATCGAGCGAAAAGCGCTCGTGCACGCGGAATACGATCGCCAGCGCGAACAGGATCGCAACGATCGCAATCGGCAGGTAGCGCGAAAGCGGCTTGCGCTGCGGCTTGGTTGTGGTCTCGGTCATAGGTGGGACTTCGGCCCGATTTCGCCGCAGGTTACAAGCGAAACCGCGCGGCAGGATCGACCGTATAGGTGAGCTGAGGAGAACAGAATGCGCGCAGTGCTCACGGTTTTCGCCCTGGCGTTGATGGCGGTGGCTGGCCCCGTTGCCGCCCAAACCCGAGCCGAAGCGGTGTTCGCGGGCGGCTGCTTCTGGTGCGTCGAGAGCGACTTCGAGCACCTGGATGGCGTGATCGAGGCCGAGTCCGGCTACACCGGGGGAACGCTGGCGAACCCGACTTACCGCAACCATGAGGGTCACACCGAGGCGGTGCGTGTGATCTACGATCCCGGTCGCGTCAGCTATGCGCAGCTGCTGAGTCATTTCTGGCGCCATCATGATCCGCTCGATGCAGGAGGCCAGTTCTGCGATCGCGGGCCAAGCTATCGCCCCGTCGTTTTCGTCACGCCGCAACAGCGTGGGGAGGCTGAAGCCTCGCGGGCCGAGGCGCAGCGCACCTTGGGGCGAGCGATCGCGACGCCCATTGAACCGCTTGGCCGGTTCTGGCGCGCCGAGGAGTACCATCAGGACTATTACGAGAAGAATCCGGTGCAGTACCGCTTCTATCGTTTCCGCTGCGGCCGCGATCAGCGCGTCGCGGGGGTCTGGCGCGGTCGCTGAGGATGGCGTAGACATCGCACGTTCGGTTCCTCTCGCGAGGATCAAAAGGGAACGCGGTGCAAAACCGCGGCTGCGCCCGCAGCTGTAAGCGGCGAGTTCGAGGCGATGACGCCACTGAAGCGATGCTTCGGGAAGGCAGCCAAGAGCAACGACCCGCGAAGCCAGAAGACCTGCCGATCGCAATGCCCAGGGCCCGGGGTCGCGGCCCGACGGAGGCGTGATGCGTTGGCTGATTGCGATTCTCTGTGCGATGTGCGTCGCCGCGCCCGCTCACGCTCAGCGCCCGCAACGCATCGTTTCGCTCGATTATTGCGCCGATCAGTTCGTCCTGGCGCTGGCGGATCGCGAGCAAATTGCTGCGCTGTCGCGCGGGGCGCTGCGTGACGATTCCTACTTTCGCGAACGCGCCCGTGCGCTGCCGCGTACGCGCGGGACCATGGAAGAAGTGCTTGCGCTTCGAGCCGATCTGATCGTGCGCACGTGGGGCGGTCCATGGGACGCCGAAGTGGCGTACGCGCGTTTCGGGATACGAGTGCTGAGCGTGGGCGATGCGCGCGATTTCGCCGGTGCTCGCGCCGACATTCTGAAGGCCGCGCGCGCGATCGGGCAGGACGCTCGCGGCGCAGCCATCGCCAGCAATCTCGATCGCCGGGTCGCGGCGCTGCGCGCCATGCAGCCGCAGGCGCGGCCGCAGGTTCTCTATATGTCGGCGGGCGGCGCTGTGGCTGGGCGCGGCACGATGCTCGATGCTGTGATCGACGCGGCCGGCGGCCGCAACGTGCGTGTCGATCCAAACTGGACCGTGTTTCCGTTGGAGCGAATGTTGGAGACACCGCCAGCGTTGATCGCGCTGGGGTTCTTCGATCACGGCCGCGAGCGCATGAACGCGTGGTCGCGGACACGCCATCCGGCGCTGCAGCGCGCGCTCGCGAACGCCCGCACGGTTGAGCTGCCGATCGCCAGCATCGCCTGCGACGCGTGGCTTGCGATTGACGCAGCCGAGGTCGTCGCGGCGGCGATCCGCAATGAGTAGGGCTCTCCCGTTTGCCCTGATCGCCGCCAGCGTGACGGCTGTGTGCGCTTCACTTTGGCTGGGGCCGGTCGCGCTCGACGTGTTCGCCCGCGACCAGGCGACCCACACGATTGTTTGGGACATCCGTTTTCCGCGGGCGCTGACGGCATGGTTGGTCGGCGCGGCGCTCGGGCTCTCAGGCGCTGCGCTGCAGGGACTGTTGCGCAACCCGCTGGCCGACTCCGGCGTCCTTGGTCTGTCGGGGTTTGCGGCATTGGGCGCAGTGCTGGCGTTCGCGTTCGGCCTCGCAGTGCTGGCGCCTTTGGGCGCGGTGTTGTTTGCGCTTGCAGCCGCCGCGCTTGTCGCGACGCTTGGGTGGCGTGCGCGCGGCGCGGCGAGCCTAGCGCTGATTGGCGTGGGCCTGTCGAGTTTTGCCGGCGGTCTGATCGCGCTCGCGCTCAATCTTGCGCCCAACCCCGGCGCGCTTGCGGATTTGGTGAACTGGACCCTGGGATCAGTCGAGGGTCGATCGCTCAATGATGCGGCGCTTGCGCTGGCGCTGCTGGTCGTCGGCGCCGTGCTGATCTTGTTCGCTGCGCGCGGTCTGCAAGCGCTCACGCTGGGCGAAGAAGCGGCGGCTGCGATCGGTGCTGACCTTGCGCGCACACGCACCTTGGTTGTGCTCGGCGCAGCCGCCTGCACGGGCGGCGCTACGGCGGTGGCTGGCATCATCGGATTCGTCGGCGTTGCGGTGCCGCATCTGGTGCGCATGGCGTCGAGCCACGATCCCGCTCGTATCCTCATCCCGAGCGCGCTCGCCGGCGGTACGATGCTAGTGATCGCCGACATCGCGGTGCGGCTGACGCCAACCGATACCGAACTGAAACTCGGCGTGGCCGCCGCGCTGATCGGGGGACCGGTGTTCGCACTGATCGCAGCGCGGCTTGCATCGCGGCGAGGCGAGGCATGAGCGCGCTGCTTTCGCTTACAGGACTCGGCGTTTCGCTTGCCGGCAAGCGGGTGCTTGCCGATGTCGGATTCGATGTGAACCGCGGCGAGGTCGTCGCCATTCTTGGCGCCAATGGCGCGGGCAAGACCACGGTGTTGCGCGCGAGCCTTGGTTTGTTGCGTCGCGATACCGGCGAGGTATCGCTCGGCGGTGCCGATCCCAGCCGGCTATCGGCGCGCGAGCGCGCGTTACGAGCGGCCTACTTGCCGCAGCGGCCGCAGGCAATCTGGCCGATCAGCGTCGAGGCGCTGGTTGCGCTCGGCCGCTTTGCACATGGCGCGGCGCCAGAGCGGCTTTCGCCGCGCGATCAGGCGGCGGTAGACGCTGCAATTGTTGCATGCTCGCTTCAGCCTCTGCGTACGCAGTCGATGGAAAAGATTTCCGGCGGCGAGAAAGCCCGCGCGCATCTGGCGCGGACGCTGGCGCAGCAGGCGTCGCTGCTTGTTCTGGATGAACCGGACGCGGGTCTCGATCCCGCGCAGTCGCTCGCGCTGGCGGACATCCTGCGCGCGCATGCCGCGCAGGGCGGCGGAGTCTTGATAACAACGCACGACGTGGCGCTGGCGGCGCGCGCTGCTCATCGCATCATGATCATGAAAGACGGGCGGGTAGTCGCCACGGGCACGCCAGCCGAGGCAATCACAGACGAGGCGCTCGCAACCGCGTATGGGCGGAAGGGGACGCTACAAACGATCGAGGGCAAGATGCTCGTCGTCTTTGACTAGAGTTTGAACGCGCCGCTTTGGATGTCGGCGTAAATCTCGGGTGTGATTCGTTCATAGCGATGCGCCAGCGGGTGATCGACGTACAGCGTGAACTCTGTCTTGGCTGGGTCGAAGCCATCGCGCACCAAATCGACCTTTCGATACTTGAACGTACCGGTCGTCTCGATGGCCGGCTGAATGCGGATGAAGAGCGGGCGCGCGAAACGCGGCAACTCGCGCACCACATGGTCGCGCAGAGCCGGCAAATCGAAGCCGTCCTGCGGCGTGATCGCGGCCATGCCCGCGCGGCCGTCGAGATTGCCGACTTTCACGCCATAGACATTGGCCTCCGCCACACCGGGAAAACGCGCGATCACTTCGGCGACTTCCGTGGTCGAGACGTTTTCACCTTTCCAACGGAAGGTGTCACCGATGCGGTCGACGAAGTAGAAATAGCCTTCCTGATCCTGGCGCATCAGGTCGCCGGTGCGGAACCAGGCGTCTCCCTCGACGAACGCGTTGCGCAGCACTTTCTTTTCGGACGCGGCCTTGTCGGCGTAGCCCGAATAGCCTGAGCGCGCATCTTCGCCGATCAGGCCAATGGCCTCGCCAGCTTCGCCAACCTCACACGGGACGCAGAAGCCTTCCGGGTTGCGGATCGGCTCTTCGGCTTCAATGTCGAACTTCACCAGCCGAATGTCGAACCGATGGCGCAGATAGCCGGGAATGCGGCCGATGGCCCCCGGTTTGCCGTCGAAATTGAAGAGCGAGACATTGCCTTCGGTCGAGCCATAGAACTCGATGATCCGCGTAAGGCCGGTGCGCGCCTCGAGCTCGGTCCACACCTCAGGGCGCAGACCGTTGCCGAATGCGAGCCGCAGCTTGTGCGTGCGTTCGCCAGGCTGCGGCGGCTGGTTCATCAGATAGCGGCAGAGTTCGCCGATATAAACGAACATCGTGCATTCGTGCGCGCGCACATCGTCCCAGAAGTGCGACACCGAGAACTTGCGCCGCAGCACCAAGGTTGCGCCGTTAAGCAGCGCTGCGCCGACGCCGCAGAGCCCGCCGGTCGAGTGATAAAGCGGCAGCGCACAATAGAGTTTGTCTTCGGCGTTGGTGTCGGTCGCGCCAGCGAAGGCGCGCATATAGAGCTGCGCGCGCGTGTGGGCGATCTTTGCGGCCTTCGGCATGCCGGTGGTGCCGGAGGTGTAGATGTAGAGCGCGGTGTCGCGCGCGGTGAGGTTTGCGCGCAGCGAGCGCGGCGGGCGCTCCGGCGGCGCCCTTGGCTCCTTGAGATCGAGGAGGCGCTGGTTGTCGGCGAGCGGCGCGTTGGGGTCGATGACCCAGTAGGTGAGCGGGCGCGCAAGGCCGGCGCGGATGGTGCTGGCCGCTGCAACGCCTTCTTCGTCGGTGATGACGTGGCTGGCGCCGGAGATCGACAAGCAGTGCGCAAGCGCGGCGCCGGTGAGGTTGCTGTTGATCAGTGCGGCGGCGACGCCGATCTTGGTCATGCCAATCCACGCCGGCACATATTCGGCGCGGTTCGGCATCAAGAGCGCTACGCAATCGCCGGGGGCGAGGCCTTGCGCTAGGCCCCACGCGGCGAAGCGGTTCGCGAGCGCATCGAGCTGGCGATAGGTGTAGCGCTCTCCCTCGAACAACAGCGCCGTGTGTTCAGCGAAGCGATCGCATGCGTCTTCGAAATCGTCGCAGATCAGCACATTCGACTTGGGATCGATCTTGCGGATGCGCCAGAACACGCGCGCCAAGCCGCTAACAAAACGGTAATCGCGCGCAATCGCCGCCCACGGCGTCATAGTCAGCCTCCCATCGCGAGCCATATAGGCGTTCGCGCGCGAGGGAAATGACGAGGATTAGGCGCCGGGCGCGGCAAAGAGCGCGGCGAGCGCCGGCATGACGGCCAGCAGCAGGGTGATGAGATGGCCGTGCGGTTTCATTTCGCATCCTCAAGAATAGCGGCCCGTCCGGCGTATCGCGCCCGACGTTGCGAGCGCTTTTCAGACGCGTTTCAGTTCGGATTGATCTCCGGCGCCGGCAGCCCGGGGCCTGGCGCTGCCGGCGGCTGGCTCAGGGCGCCGAGCCGTTCGCCTTCGACAAAGACCGCCCAGAGGTCGCACTCTGCGTGCGGCTCCTCTGGGTATCTCACTCGAAGCTCATGACGTACCGCCTCGGCGCGTTCGTAGCTGGTTATCAGCCCCTTGGACGACAGTTCCGAATTGGCAAAAGCCAACGGAAAGCCGCCGCAGTTCGTCAGAGCGCTCGTCGTCCCTTCCACTTCAAGCAGGTCAAATCCCAAAAACTCAAACGCTCGCAGAGTGCTGGGCAACTGCGGAAGTCCTTGCGGATTAAGCACCGCGCAAATTAGCCGGTAGTTCGACGCATTGACGGCTTGGGTCTTCAGAAAGTCTAAGTCTGTGAAGAAGCCGAACATTCGGAAGTCGGCCACATAGTCCCAGTACTCGTCCTTCACGTCCTTCAAGACGAGCGGGCAAAGCGAGAAATCCAACGAGATCAGTTCGTCCAACTGCTTGAGTCCGCTCCAAGCGACATACTTGTTCCAAGTATCGCCATCGGTCGGATCAAAGCGTTCGCGGGCTGTGAACCAGGGCGTCATCTTCGCAACGTCGGCCAAGGGACCAATGTCTCAAGGGGCCAGCAGGGCCCCGCTAAGGCTCCTCTCCGCCGTTCACCTGCAGCCGCAATTCCTTGCCCGGCTTGAAGAACGGTACGCGCTTGGCTTCGACCTTTACCGTCTGGCCAGTGCGGGGATTGCGGCCCGTGCGCGCCTCGCGCTTGCGCACGGAGAAAGCGCCGAAGCCGCGCAGTTCGACCCGTCCGCCCTCGGCTAGGGCCACCGCGATCTCGTCCAGCACGACATCGACCGCAGCCTCAACCTCGGACGCCTTGATCGGCGCCATCTCTTCCTGCAGGCGGGCGACCAGCTCTGAACGCAGCATGGCTTGAGCTCCTGGGCGAAGGCACAACAAAGATAGACGCCCGACCGAGGCCGGGCGTCAACCTGAAAGTCATTGAAAAGCGGGGAAAAAGCGCCGGCCTCGTGGAGCCGGCGCTTCCGTCCTTACGGCTTGGGCCGATCCTTGAGCGCGGCGCCCAGGATGTCGCCCAAGGAGGCGCCGCTGTCAGACGAGCCGAACTGGGCGATCGCTTCCTTCTCGTCGGCCAGTTCCATGGCCTTGACCGACAGAGAAACCTTGCGGCTTTGGCGGTCGAAGCCGGTGACCATGGCGTCGATGCGGTCGCCGACGGCAAAGCGGTCCGGGCGCTGCTCGGAGCGGTCGCGCGAGAGGTCGGACTTGCGGATGAAGGAGCGCAGCGCGTTTCCTTCGCCGAAGGCCACTTCGAGGCCGCCGCTCGCCACTTCCACCACCTCGACGGTGACCACTTGGCCCTTGCGGTAGTCTGCATCCGCCATCGGATCGGCGGCGACTTGCTTGATGCCGAGCGAAATGCGCTCTTTCTCGACGTCCACATCGAGCACCTTGGCCTTCACCACATCGCCCTTGTTGTGGCGCGCAAGGGCTTCCTCGCCTTGCGCGTCCCAAGCGATGTCGGAGAGGTGCACCATGCCGTCGAGTTCGGGCGTGAGGCCGACGAACAGACCGAACTCGGTGATGTTCTTGATCTCACCTTCGATGACCGAACCAATCGGGTGCGCCTGCACGAAGGCGTCCCACGGATTGGCTTGAACCTGCTTGATGCCCAGCGAAATGCGGCGCTTGTCGCCGTCGACGTCGAGCACCTGCACGTCGACTTCCTGAGACGTGCTCAGGATCTTGGACGGATGCATGTTCTTTTTGGTCCAGCTCATTTCCGAGACGTGGACCAAGCCTTCGACGCCAGGTTCGAGTTCGACGAAGGCGCCGTAGTCGGTGATGTTGGTCACGCGGCCGGAGAACTTGCCGCCGGCGGGATACTTGGCTTCGACGCTGTCCCACGGATCGCTCATCAGCTGCTTCATGCCGAGGCTGATGCGCTGGGTGTCGGGATTGATCTTGACGATCTGGACTTTCACCGTGTCGCCGACGTTCAGCACTTGGCTTGGGTGGCTGATGCGTTTCCAGCTCATATCGGTGACGTGGAGCAGGCCGTCGATGCCGCCCAGGTCCACGAATGCGCCGTAATCGGTGATGTTCTTGACCACGCCGTCGCGGACTTCGCCTTCCTTGAGCTGGCCGACGATCTCGGCGCGCTCGCTGGCGCGGCTCTCTTCGAGCACGGCGCGGCGCGACACGACGATATTGCCGCGCTGGCGGTCCATCTTGAGGATCGCGAACGGCTGCACGATGTTCATCAGCGGGCCGACGTCGCGCACCGGGCGGATGTCGACCTGGCTGCCGGGCAGGAACGCGTTGGCGCCGCCGAGGTCGACGGTGAAGCCGCCCTTCACGCGGCCGACGAGCGCGCCATTGACAGCTTCTTGCGCTGCAAAGCTCTTCTCAAGGCGCGTCCAAGCTTCTTCGCGGCGCGCCTTTTCGCGGCTGACGACAGCGTCGCCGAGCGCGTTTTCGATGCGGTCAAGATAGACTTCGACGATGTCGCCCGGCTTCGGCTGGCCGGCGCCGTCATCGATCAGAAACTCGCGGATTGGGATCCGGCCTTCGGTCTTGAGGCCGATGTCGACAACGACGAAGTCGTTTTCGATGGCGACGACCGTGGCGGCGATGACTCGGCCTTCCACCATGCCGCGGCGCTCGAAGCTCTGGTCGAGCAGGGCGGCGAAATCATCGCGGGTAGGGTTGAGGGTATGGGTCTGGGCTTGCGAAGCCATGCGTATTCGTTCTCCAAATCAAAAAGGGCCGACCGGTTGGCTCCGGCGGTCTCGGCGCCACCATGGCGCCGTCCTTCAAAGGGCAGGCGAGCCAGCAGGGCCTACGAGGAGGCCCCATGACGCGAGCAAGCCGCCTCGACGATGCGCCGGGCGGCTTCCACCGCGGCTTCTATAGAAAGGTCGGTGGTATCCAGCAAGTGCGCATCCGCTGCTTGGCGCAACGGCGCGTCGGATCGGTTTAGGTCGCGGGCGTCGCGTTCGGCGATTTGGGCCTTCAGGGTGTCGAAGCTGATATCCTCGCCACGCGCGTGCAGCTCCTTGAGCCGGCGCTCGGTTCGCGCCTCGAGCGAGGCGGTGACGAACAGCTTCACCGTGGCGTCGGGGCAGATCACGGTGCCAATGTCGCGTCCGTCCAGCACGGCGCCGGCTGGGTCGGCGGCAAAGGCGCGCTGGGCGTCGACCAAAGCCGCGCGCACCACAGAAAGAGCAGCGACCTGGGAGGCGGCGACGCCGGCGGCAGAGGAGCGGATCCGGGTTTCATCGATCGCGGCAAGGTCGAGCGCGCGCGCCGCCGCCACCGCCGCCGCCTCATCCCCGGGGTCGCCGCCCGTGTCGAGCACGGCAAGCCCAACGGCGCGATAAAGCGCGCCGGTGTCGAGCCGTTTCAGCCCGTAAAGCTTGGCGAGGCCGGCGGCGACGGTGCCTTTCCCCGATGCGGTTGGTCCATCAACGGCGATGATCATGAGCGGGGTCTAGCAAAGACAAGCCGTGCCGTGCGAGTGGTGTTTCCTGTTGGGGGCACGCAGAGGTGGTTAGATGAAGTCGGCTGTTTCACTGACTCCGGCCTTTGCGCTCTGTTGCTGGGCGCTTGTCGCCTTCTGTCCTAAGGCCGCTGCGGATGCATTCAGCGAGGCGCGCCAGCACTTTGCCGCCATTACCGATCAGGCCAGATGCCCCGATGCTGCCGCTGGCGCCTACGAGTTCGCATCCTCACCAGCTTTCTTGGAACTCACTGCAGAGCAGCGAGGTGCGTTTTTGTACGAAGTGGTGCGCTGCGCTCGGCGCGCAGAGAATGTAGATCTTGCGCTGGCCGCCGCCGATCTCGCAATCGCCCACGAGATGGAATTCGCACAGCTACTTCGTCTCTGGGTCGGTTTGGCTTTCGAGCGGTCGGAGGTTGTCTTTGATGCGTTCAACGCGCTCCCATCTGCCGAGGTAGCCGCTCTAGAAGGTCGGCAGGTCTGGCGAATAATCCACTCGGCGGAACTGTCCGACCCCTCAGGGACGCGCGCTCGCGAGGTGCACGACCGTTTGGCCTCCGCTGGCTACCAGGCGCCGGATGGCCGCCATGATGACGGCATACGACTGCACCACGCCCGCTTGCTCTTGGAAGTCGGAGACCACCCGCGCGCGACTGAGCGACTGCGGGGCGTGGTCTCCGCATCCTCCTTGTTGAGTGTTCGCATTGACCGGCGATTCGACGTCGTCCGGAGCCAGTTGGAAGCCGAAGGCCGATTGGACTTGGTTGCCGCTGCAGAGGCGGAGTTGGCGCGTGCGCGCTCGGACGCCAGGAATAACCCCCGTCGCCTGTGGCCCATTGCGGACATTGCGCGCACTCTTCGAGCGCTCGGGCGGCCGCGAGAAGCCCTTGCAGTATTGCAGCCGGCGCTCCAAGCGGCGCAGGCGAGCGACGGTGACACGCGATTTGACGATCACAGCGAGCAGTTGAATTGGCTGCTGAACGAGGAAGCGTACGCACTCTATGACTTGGGCCGGGTCAACGAGGCGCACGTCGCCTTCCGGTTCTCGATCCTCGCGAGGGAGGGCGGAGGCCCCAGCGTCAGCCAGGTAATCAACTTTGCAGTGATGCTTCAGAGAGAGGGTCGCGCGCAGGACGCGATCGACACGCTATCGGAGGTGGGACTCGCTTCACGCTACGGTGACATGTGGGTTCATAGCACGCGCGCCTGCGCGGCGGTTCAACTGGGGCGCGACGAGCTGCGCGACCAATCGCTTGCTTATTTGCGACAAAACGAAGCTGACAATCCCTCCGCCCTATCGGAGGCGTTGCTCTGTGCAAACGAAATCGACGAGGCAGCTGCAGTGTTTATTCGGCGACTTCGCAATATCCAGCAGCGGGACGATGCCCTCCGCGCGTTGCAAATCTATCCCGAGAATCCACGCCTCGGGCGAGCTCTTCCACAACAGCGCATTGTTTCGGAGCGATTGGCGGTCGTCCGAGACCGCCCCGACGTTCGATCTGCGGTGGCCGAAGTCGGACGCATCGAAAGAGTGCCGCTTTGGCTGGACTAATGATGGTGAGCGGTCTGAGGGCGCCCCAACGGGGGGTGTGGCCCACAAAACCGCGAAAACGCGAACACATGTCCTGGCGTCAGGTTCTTGGTTGGCGCCTCATCTTCAGAGACAATGACGCATGAGCGAGCACTTCGACGTCCTTATTGTCGGCGCAGGCCTGTCGGGCATTGGCGCGGCGGTGCATCTGGGTAAACACTGCCCCGGCAAGACCTACGCGATCCTGGAGGCGCGCGAGGCGATCGGCGGCACCTGGGACCTGTTCCGCTATCCCGGCATCCGCTCGGACAGCGATATGTACACGCTGGGCTACAGCTTTAAGCCGTGGACCGAGCAGAAGGCGATCGCCGACGGACCGTCGATCCGCAAGTACGTGAGTCAGACGGCTGACGAATACGGCGTGCGCCCGCGCATTCGTTTCAAACATGCCGTCAAGCGGCTGTCCTGGGATTCGCAAGCGGCGCTCTGGACCGTCGAGGCCGAGCATCAGGGCTCGATGAAGCGCTTCACCGCGCGCTGGGTGATGATGTGCGCGGGGTACTACCGCTACGATCAAGGCTACTTGCCGACGTTCCCCGGTTATGAACTCTTCAAGGGCAGCATCATCCATCCCCAGCACTGGCCGAGGAGTTTCGACTATTCGGGCAAGCAGATCGTCATCATCGGGTCAGGCGCAACCGCTGTGACACTGGCGCCGTCGCTGACCGACAAGGCCGCGCATGTCACTATGTTGCAGCGATCGCCGACCTACATGGTTTCGATGCCGGCGGTGGACAGAGTTGCGCACGGTTTGCGCCGCGTTCTGCCTGAACAGATCGCGTATGATGTCATTCGCTTTCTGCGCATTGTCATGCAGCAGGTGTTCTTCCGCTTGGCGCGCGCGCGGCCGAAGGCGACGCGAGAGCGTTTGCTGAAGCGCATCGAAGATCAGCTCGGACCCGAGCAAGTGCGCGAGCACTTCACGCCGCGCTATAATCCATGGGAGGAGCGGCTCTGCCTGGTGCCCGATGACGACATGTTCCTCGCCATCAAGCAAGGCAAAGCGTCCGTGGTCACCGACCAGATAGAGACCTTCACCGAGACTGGGGTCAAACTGAAGTCGGGCCGTCATCTCGACGCCGACGTGATCGTCACCGCGACCGGGCTTGCGCTGCAGATGCTCGGCGGCGCCGAAACTTGGGTCGATGGACGTAAGATCGAGACCGGGAAGTCGTTCGCGTACAAGGGCACGATGCTTTCAGACGTGCCCAACCTTGCTTTCGTATTTGGCTACACCAATGCGTCCTGGACGCTGCGCGCGGATTTGATCAGCCAGTATGTCTGCCGGCTCATCAATTACATGGATGCGCGCGGATATGCTCAAGTCACGCCGCGGTTGCAAGGGCCGATGGAAGAGCGGCCGTGGGTGGATTTTTCGTCGGGCTATTTCCAGCGTGCGGCGGCTATTCTGCCGAAACAGGGCGCGGCGCCTTGGAAGCAACGTCAGAGCTACGCGCACGACCTGCTGGATTTGCGGTTTGGAGCGCTCGACGACGGCGTGCTCGAGTTCAAGCGCTGGGGGGATGATGCGGCGGCTGCAGCGAGCGCGAACGCACGCGAAGCGCAACCCGCAAAGTGAAAAAGCGCGGGGACGCTGAGCCCCCGCGCTTCTCATCTTTGGTTTGCCAAGGTTCAGCTGATGAACGGCAGCGACCCCAAGCCGCGCGACCACCGCGGGCCAGTGCTGCGCCGCCCCTGCAACGTATCGTCGCCAAATGCGTAGCGGCCACCGATGCGCCAAGTGTCTACATCTTCGCTGTCGACATCGCTGGTCGACCAACCCGCGAAAGCCGAGAAGGCCGAGCCGGCGAACTTGTACTCGCCATCAATGCCGTACGTGGTGACCTCGTCGCCGAGATCCTCAATGTCGAGCATGCTGGCGCCGGCGGCGACCGAGAAGTCGGGCGTCACGTACCAGGTGGCGCTGGCGTCCAGATTTGTGGTGCCCGCCTCGTCTCCGAATCCTTCAAGCGTGCCGATTGCAGCGCCGCCCTCCAGAACAAGGGCGCCCATGTGTGCTTGCCCTTCAATGCCCAGCGACCACTCGTTGCCGAACACAAAGTCGCGTGACGTGAGTACGCCGCCGACCGCCCAGGTCGGACCTTCGTAATACACGTGCGCCGCAGTGCTGCTTGTCGTGAAATCGGCGCCGTCTACTGACGAACGCGTGGTGTCCACATCGAATTGTGCGCGCCAATTGCCGGATAGGTCGACTGCGACAGCGCCGCCGAGGCCGATATTGTCGATATCCTCTGAAGCGATGTCGGTTTGACCAATCGAAAGATCGACGTAGCCGTTGGTTTGAGCGCTGGCTTGCGCCGGGACGATGAGAGCCGCGGCGGCTGCCGCGCCCAGAAGCAAGGTACGCATGAGTATTCTTCTCCTAAAGTGGCCGTTCAGCGCCGCGTTATTGATCTGGCAAGGTTAATGATTTGCTGACAGAACGATGGTCGTTGGATGAGTGTCGCGCTGGCGACACATCAATGTGGCGAGAGGGGTACGGCGTGAGACTTGTCAGTGTTCTTGTCTTGCTAGCGCTCGTCACCGGTATCGTCGCCGGGGCGCTGGTGCGCGCCGAAGCGCCCGCTTTGACGAGCTGGGCGGAAGTGGTTGAAGCCTTCGGCGGCCTCTGGCTGAACACGCTGCGCATGACTGTAGTGCCGCTGGTGGTGTCGCTGCTGATCACCGGCATCGCCTCCGTCGCCGACGCGGCCAAGACTGGCGGCCTCGTCGCCCGCGCTGTTCTCCTGTTTTCGTTTCTGATCGTGTTGGCCGCCGCCTACAGCATCGTCGCGACGCAGTGGGCGCTGACGCTGTGGCCCGTAGATCGAGATACCGCCCAAGCGTTTGTCGCAAGCGTGGGCGGCGCGGCGGTTAGCATCGACGAGCCGCCTTCGTTCGTCACTTGGCTCCAGGGACTGGCGCCGGCTAATCCAGTCGCTGCGGCGGCGGAAGACAACATCCTCCAACTCGTCGTTTTTTCGGTGTTTTTCGCGTTTGCCACAACCCAATTGCCCGAGGCCTTGCGCAGCCAAATCGTGGGCTTCTTCCGCGCCGTGTCGGAAGCGATGATCGTGGTGGTGCGTTGGGTTCTGCTGGCGGCGCCGATCGGCGTTTTTTCGCTGGCGTTGGGCGTTGGCCTGCGCGCCGGCTTTGGCGCGGCGGAGACGCTGGTGCAGTACGTCGCCATCGTCTCGGCGATCACCATGGGCAGCGTTGCGATCGCCTGGGTGCTCGGCGTCACCTGGGGCGCGCAACCGATCGGGCGCTTCACCGCATCTGCCGCGCCCGTGTGGGCGATCGCCGCGTCGACGCAATCTTCGCTGGCCTCGCTGCCGGCGATGCTCGACGCGTCCCTGCGCGGGCTGCGCATCCCGGCTCACATTGCCGATGTCACGCTGCCTCTCGCGGTCGCGGTTTTTCGATTCACCAGCCCGGTCGCCAATCTCGCGGTCTGCTTGTTCATCGCGCATCTCTACGGACTTGAGCCGACGCTCTTGCAGATCATCGGCGCAGTGGTCGTCGCCTTCGGCGTCAGCGTCGGGTCGGTCGGGTTGCCAGGGCAGATCTCGTTCATCGCGTCGATCGCGCCGATCTGCTTGGCGCTGGGCGTGCCGTTCGAAGTGCTAGGCATTCTCCTCGCCGTCGAGATCATACCCGACATCTTTCGGACGCTCGGCAACGTCACCGCCGACCTCTCCACGACCTCGATCTTGGCGCGTCAAGAACGCAACACAGAGCGCAGCGACGGCGTTTGACACGGCGTGCGATCTATGCGGCGGCGATATCGGCGCCGAGCGATTGCATAAAGGCGGTGAAGCCGGGGAACGAAGTCGCGATCATGTCAGCGTCGTCGACGGTGACCGGATCGCGCGACGCCAGGCCAAGCACGAGGAAAGACATCGCCACGCGATGATCGCCGTGTGTGCGGATATGGGCGCCGCCGCGGACGCTTTTCGGCCCTTTCCCCCGTACGATCAGGCCGTCCGGCAGCTCTTCCGCATCGACGCCGCAGGCGCGCAATCCGTCCACCATGAGCGCGATCCGGTCGCTCTCCTTCAAGCGCAGCTCGGCGGCGCCGGTGATGCGCGTCTCGCCCTCGGCGAAGGCGGCGACAACGGCAAGAATCGGAAACTCGTCGATCATCGATGGCGCCCGGCGCGGCGGCGGCGTCACGCCCACGAGCGCGCTCGTGCGCGCCGCCACATCGGCGATCGGCTCGCCGATCGGATCGCGCGCCTCTTCGTAGGTTAGCTTGGCGCCCATCTCGAGCAGGGTCTCATAAAGGCCGAGCCGCAGCGGATTCACCAGAACGTCCTGGATGCGCACGTCGCTGCCTTTGACGATCAGCGCGGCGGCGATCGGGAACGCTGCGGACGAGGGGTCGGCTGGCACGTAGATGCGTGCGGCTTTCAACGCGCTGGCGCGCACGCGGGGATGCAACACCCCGTCGATCTCGACGGTGTCGATGTCGGCGCCGAACACAGCCAGCATGCGCTCGGTGTGATCGCGCGAGCGTTCGGGCTCGATCAGCACGGTTTCGCCGGCGGCGCGCAGGCCCGCGAGCAACACCGCCGACTTCACCTGCGCCGAGGATACGGGCGAACGATACATGATCCCGTTCAGCGCGCCGCCATGTACGATCAGCGGCAGGCGATTATCGGTGGTGTCGAAGCGCGCGCCCATTTGCGACAAGGGCGCAACCACCCGTCCCATCGGTCTGCGCCGCAAGCTCTGGTCGCCGTCGAAGCGCGCGCTCAACCGATATCCGCTCGCCGCGCCAATCAGCAGCCGGGCGGCGGTGCCCGAATTGCCGCAATCAATGGTCTCCGCGGGTTGGCGAAAGCCGCCGGCGCTGATGATCGCGCAGACCCCGCCGTCGTCGATGATTTCCGCCCCGAACGCGCGGGCGGCCGCGACCGTGCAATTGACGTCGTCAGCGCGCAAGAGCCCGTCGATCTCGGTGCGGCCGGAAGCCAGCGCGCCCATAATCACTGCCCGGTGGGAAATCGACTTGTCGCCGGGCGGGCGGGCGCGTCCGCGCAGCGGGCGACCTGATCGCGCTCTCAGAAGCATCCGTAAAGCCTTGTGTCCCATGGCGCGCAGACGCCGGGGACAAAGGTTTTGACAGGCGCCCCGGTTGGTGGCAAGCGAGCGCCCCGCGAGACAAAGCCAACGCGCGGGAAGTTGCGAGGAGAAACGGTTTGGTCAGGACCGAACTGGGCGAAAAACAGCTCTGCCCGAATTGCGGCGCGAAGTTCTACGATCTGCGTCGGCGCCCGGCGGTTTGCCCGAAGTGCACCGCGAGCTTCGATCCGACCGAGGAGGGTGTCCGGGTTAGGCGCGGGCGCTCCCGCGTCAGCGCCAACGACGCCTACGAGGACGAAGAGGAACTCGAAGCCGCCAAGGCCAAGAGCGACGATGACGAGGACGAAGAACAGGAAACGACGCCTGAGATCGACAGCGAAGCTGACGCCGAGCCGCTCATCACCGACGAGGACGAGGACGCGGCCGCCCCCTCCGGCGATGAGCTGCCCGAGGGCTTCTCCGAAGAGGAGGCTGACTTGGGCGATGACGCCGCCGATGACAGCGTGCCGCTGCTCGAAGACGAAGAGGAGTTTCCCGAGGATGAAATCGGCGAACTCCCCGGTGGCGAGGATGACGACAGCGCCCGCTGAGGAGGCTTGAAGAGACTAGGGGCGGAGCGTAGGTTCCGCCTTTCCCAAGAAAACCGGAGCCGTACCATGCGGCTTTCAGGGGCCATAGCTCAGTTGGGAGAGCGCTTGAATGGCATTCAAGAGGTCAGGGGTTCGACTCCCCTTGGCTCCACCAATTTCCAGTAATCATGAGCGCTTTGCGCGCGATGCTCGGCGCATTTGGCGAGCGCGATGTTAACTTCTCTCAATGGTCGAGGTGTTAACCGGACCTCGCGCACAATCCCGGAATGCGCGCTCTGACATTTGCCATTGCGTCACTGGTGCTGTGCCACGCTGCGCCCGCCCACGCCGATGAGGTGCACGACGCGGTCGAAGCCTACGCACTTTATCAGAACGACGTCAGCGTCCTTCTCGACATGGAGGTCGATAGCGCGCGCGTGATCAATGGCGCGCTCACCCGCCTGTCGCGCCATGAGCCGGAGCGTGTGGCCCGTGGTTTCATCGCTTATGGGGCCATGACCGCAGCGCAATCGCCGGCGTTCGCGGCAGGCGTCGAGCGCCGCCAGCGCAATCTCGGCCGCTCGCAATTGCTGACGTTGCTGCGCAGCGACACGACCTACGCACGCAACGAAGCGCCTGGTTCGCCACAAGCCATCCAGCTCATCTTGGGCGTCGCGCGCGCTGACGCCGCGCGCGCCGATATCGCTGGCGATCGCTATCACCAGCTGGCGCGGTCTTCGACCGCATCGTGGGTCAGCTCCCCGGAGCGACGGAGCGCAACGCTGGTCAGCGCGCGTCTCACGCCTGAAATGCGAGAGCGGCTGCGCATTGGCGCACTGGAGGCGCGGCCGATGAACGAAGCGGACGAATTCGGCGGCCGCGGCTTCTGGGACGCGCTCGCCGGACGCGAAGCGAGCGGGCCGCGCATACGCGGCGCGCGAGAACAGCGCGGCTACGCCGATGTCACCAACCGCATGCTGACAGTGGGCGCGCTGATCGTGACCGGGGCGGCTGACGCCGAGCGCAGGCGCGTGTCGGATCTTCTGGATGAGCCGATCACGGAGCAATGCCTGACCATGCAGCGGCTGCAATTGCGGCAGTGTCTTTCGGTGTCGGTTGATGCGAGCGAGCGAACGTATTGCCTCGGGCGCCATGGGCTCACCGGACCGGGATCGTGCTTCTCGGCGATGGTCCAGTAAGTTCTTCTTAAGCTTCGGCGGCTGACCGCACCATCGTAGTAAACGCTTACTTGAGAGCTGCCTGCTAGGCCGAAGGCGAAGTCCCGGACCTAGCAATGATTATGGACACCCCGCCGGCGATCGTCTGTCCTGCACACGCTGACGCGTGCGCGGTGCATAGATATGGGTGCGCCGATCACGGAACACGCGAGGCCCGGACGATCGCCGATCCCGATGACGCCGACGCTTGGGTTCGCCTTGGTTTTGCGCGGGCCGCCTCCCACGATGCGGCAGGCGCGGAGGAGGCCTTCGCGCGCGCGCTCGCCATTGCGCCTGGCTACGACGATGCGAAGCTCGGCTTGGCGCAACTTGCCTATCGCGCTGGCGATCTCGAAGAGGCGCGCCGTTGGCTCGGCGCCATTGGCGAAGCCCGCCGCGCCGATCCGGATGTAGCCGCTCTCTCGCGTGCGCTGTCAGCGGCGCAGTCCGCGGACGTGACATGGCGCGTGGATGCTTCGATCGCCTACAGCGCACTGTCCGACGACCTCGATCCTTGGCGCGAGGCGACCGTTTCGCTCGCGCGCAGGAAGGGCGACACCTGGTGGGGCGGCGGCGTCGAAGTCGTCGAACGCTTCCGTCAGTCGGATGTGTTCGGCGAGCTGCGCTTCACGCACGCGGCCGGTCATGGCGCCTGGGGCATCGCGCTCGGCGGCGCGAGCGACCCTTTGTTCAAACCGGAGGTCCAGGCGAGACTCGAGTACGCCACCCCCGAGGGCGACCCCTGGCGATTCGCTGGCGCACTGACGCTGGCGGAATATCAGGTCGGCGCGATCCACCGGCTGGGGTTGTCGGCATCGCATGAGCGCGACATGGGCGCGCGTGTCACGGTGCGAAGCGTCGCCGTTCGGGACGAGCGCGACGACGTGCGCTTTGGCTACGGCGTTTCGTTGGCGGCCCGCGTGCACGACGATGCGGACATCGAGGTCTCCTGGAGCGATGCACCGGAGTCGTCGGAAGGCGCCACCGTCGACGTGCAGTCGCTGGCGCTGGGTGGATCGGTAGCGATGACGCCCAGGCTGCGCTTGCGCGTCGCGGTCGCGCGCGAGCAGCGCGAGGCCTTTGACCGCACCGAGATCACGGCGGCGTTGGCGCGGACGTTCTGAATGCTCTCGCTGGTCTGGCTCACGTCTCTCGCTTTGATGTGCGCCTCGATGAGCGTGCTGGCGGCGCTGATAATCGCGCGGCTTCATCGCGACCACGTCGAGCGCGTGCGCTTGACGCTGCGGCCAAAGCTGGCGCGTGCGTTGATGCGGTTTGCGGCGGGCCAGCAGGAGGCGCCGAAGATCCGCATCGAACGGCGCGTTGAACGTGAGGCCTTGGTCGAGACGGCGCTCGACACCGTCCAGCTCATGCAGGGAGGGACGAAGGAGCGGCTTGTCGCTTATCTCCGTGCGCTGGGCATTGATGCGATCCTGCGACGGCAGGCGCTGTGCCGCAACGTGAGAAAAAGGGTCCAGGCGCTTGAAGCGCTGAGCCTGTTTCCGGGCGAGAAGACCATCGATGTGCTGCAACGCGCCGAAGCGTCGCGCGACCTGCGAGTCTGGCTGACGGCGCTGCGCGCGCGTTGTGCGCTCGGCGTGGGCCCTGACATCGCCGGACTCATCGAAGCGTCGGAACGAACGGGTGCGCGGCGCTCCTCTGCGATGCAAGAGTTGATCGCAGAGCGCGTGCGCACGCACCTGAACGAAGCGCTCGCCGCGCTCAGGACGCCGCTGCAGCCGCTGACCCGGGCGCTGTTGGTGCGCGCGCTCGGCGAGACCGGAAGCCGGCACGCGCTCGATCCTTTGCGTCTGGCTCTGCACAATCCCGATCCTGCGGTGCGGGCGGCGGCGGCCGGCGGCCTCGGCGCGCTCGGCTTCGATGGGGCCGCCGACGCCTTGGCGCGCGCGACGCGCGACAGTGACTGGCGCGTGCGTTTGCGCGCGGCCGAAGCCATCGGCCAGCTCCATCTCTGGCGGCAGGCAGAGCATTTGACCCCGCTGCTGAGCGATCCCGTATGGTGGGTGCGTTATCGCGCGGAGGAGGCGCTGAAGCGCCTCGGCGACCTCGGCGTCAAACAGCTCGCGCGCGCCAGCGGCCCGACGCGGCCCGACGCATGACAGGTTCCTTTTTCACCGATTTCATTACGTCGCTCGCCGAGACGGTCGCGGCCATCGTGATTGGCGTCGGTCTGTTGCAAAACCTGGTCTATCTGCTCCAACTCGCCATCGCCCAACGCACGCTATCGGTTGAGCCGCCGGAGCCGCGCGTCCGCACATTGTGGCGGCGCAGCGCGGCGAACGCGCCGCCGATCGCACTGCTCGCGCCAGCCTATAACGAAGCCGCGACCATCGAGAACAGCACGCGCTCGCTGCTGGCGCTCAACTATCCGGACTTTGAGGTGATCATCATCAATGACGGCTCGACGGACGACACGATGGGGGTGCTCAAGCGCGCGTTTGCGCTCCAGCTCATAGAGCGCACGCATGACACGCAGCTGCAGCACCAGCCCATCGAAGCGATCTATCGCTCGGCGATCAGCGACCGTCTGGTGGTGGTCGACAAGGTCAATGGCGGCAAGGCGGATGCGCTGAACGCTGGCCTCAACATGGCGCGCGCGCCGATCGTCTGCTCGATCGACGCCGACTCGATGCTGGAGCCGGATGCGCTGCTGCGCGCGGTGCAGCCGTTCGTGGAGGATCCGCAGGCGGTGGTCGCCACCGGCGGCACCGTGCGCATCGCCAATGGCTGTGTGATCAAGGACGGGCGCGTGGTGCGGATCGGCGTGCCACGGAACTTCTGGGCGCTGCTGCAATCGATCGAGTATCTGCGGGCGTTTCTGTTGGCGCGTCTGGCTTGGAGCAAAGTTGGCGCGCTCACCATCGTGTCGGGCGCGTTCGGCCTGTTCCGGCGCTCGGTGCTGATCGAAATCGGCGGCTACAAGCGCGACACCGTCGGCGAGGACATGGAACTGGTGGTGCGCCTGCATCGCCACTTCCGCGAACGCGGGCGCGCCTATCGCATCGCTTTCGTGCCTGAACCCGTGTGTTGGACCGAAGCGCCGGAGACGCTCAAGGTGCTGGCCCGCCAGCGTGCACGCTGGCACCGTGGCGCGCTGGAGACGTTCGTCACTCACCGGCGCATGTTTCTGAACCCGCAATACGGCCGCGCCGGGATGCTGGGCATGGGGCAGGTGTTTCTGTTCGACGTGCTCGGCCCGGTCGTGGAAGTCGCCGGCTTTGTCTTGGTGCCGTTGATGTGGGCGCTTGGCATTCTTTCGCTCGATTACCTGCTGGCCTTCCTGGCCGTGACCTTCGCGCTCGGCGTCGCTGTCAGCGTTGGTTCGTTGGCGATCGAGGAAGCCGAACTGCGCCGCTACCCAAAAAGCAGCGATCTCGCCGCGCTCGCCGTTGCCGCCGTCGTGGAAAACTTCGGCTATCGCCAGCTCAATTCGTTATGGCGCTTGCGCGGGTTGTGGGAGTGGGCGCGCGGCGTGAAGTCGTGGGGGGAGATGTCGCGACGCGGGTTTCAGGCCAGCTGATTGGCCTATTCCTCGCGCTCCAAGATCGCGTCCATCGCCTCGTCGCTGAAACCGAAATGGTGGCCGATCTCGTGCACGAGGATGTGCGCGATCAGGTGGTCGAGCGCGATGTCGCCGCGCTCGATCCATTCGTCCAGAATGGCGCGGCGATAGAGAAACACCATCGGCTGCCCCGGCGCCGGGTCCATGATCGAGCGCTGGGTGAGATCGACGCCGTGATAGAGGCCCGACAGTTCGAACGGGTCTTCGATGCCCATCTCGCCGAGCACCTCATCGTCGGCGAAATCCTCGATGCGAAAGACCACGTCGCCGGCGAGCTCGCGAAATGTGGAGGGCAGCGCCTCCCACGCGGCGCGCGCGATGCGGTCGAAATCGTCAAGCGAAGGGGGATGGGTCACGGCTAGCTCCGACTGCTCGGGCCCAAATAGGATCGAGCGGCCGCCGCGGGGAGTTCGCGCGCCGGCTGGTTTTGGGCGCGTGCCCTGACGGAAATTGTAAACAAACCGTCACTCAAGTTGACGGGGGCGTCATTTTCCTTGATTTGGATCAAGAGCCTGCCTATTTTCCGCGCTCTGACCACCGAGGACCGCGACGCCGGGCCTCATGACCGGGAGAAGACGACGCGATGGCCGATTCCGCCGCCCCGATCCGCCAGATCACCAAGGACGAAGTTTACGATGCGGTGGCGCCCACCGATTTCGGCGCGATGCTGGCGATCGATCGCCACCTCAACCGTTCGACCGCGTTCGACAAGATCATCTCGGCGACGCATGATCACTTTTGGGACCCGCTCGACAAGAAATACATCGACTTCAAGGATGACTTCGATCCCGATGCGGTGGATTTCATTCCCGATCATCTCGTCCCAGCGCTGCTGACCGACTACGTCAGCGACTATTTCAAGGACAAACCAGCGGAGCGCATTCGCTTCAAGAGCCAGGTTGGCCGCTGGGTGATGAGTTCGATCCTGCACGGTGAGCAGGGGGCGCTGAACCTGTCGGCTTCGCTCTGCCACGTGTTGCGCGACCCGGGTGCGCAGGAATACGCCGCCAATCAGACGCGCGAAGAAGGCCGTCACGTCACCGCCTTCGCCAAGTACATCATCGCCCGCTGGGGCACGCCGCTGCCGTGCGGCACGGTGCTGGCGGGTCTGTTGCAAGAAATCGTGCATGCGCCCGAGGTGTACAAGAAGATCATCGGCATGCAGATGCTGGTCGAGGGCCTCGCCATGGGCGCCTTCGCCACCATCTTCAAGGAATGGGACGATCCGCTGGCGAAGAAGCTGACCCAGCTGGTGATGACCGACGAAGCCTTCCACCACAAGTTCGGGAAGATCTGGGCCGACCGCACCATTCCGAAGCTGTCGCCTGAAGAGCACGAGATCGTCGAGAACTGGGCCGCGCACTGCTTCCAGACGCTGCTGTTCAACCTGGTTGCGCCGCACCAGATGACGGCGATCTACGAGCAGTTCGGGCTCGACCCGAACAAGGTGATGGAAGGTTTTCAGGCGGTCGCGACCGACGAAGCCCGCCGCGAGAACATGAAGGAATCGACCAACATCTTCCGCGTGCTGGTGAAGACGCTGTGGAACGCCGGCATCATCACCGATCGCACCAAAGCCTTCTACGCGATGTACGTCGACTTCGACGAGTTCAAGGCCGAGGGCGATGAGATGGTCGGCGACGCCATCGCCGAAGATGGCATCCGCTATCTGCAGACCATCAATTTCGGCATCAACACCGGCGCGCTGACGGGCGTGAAAGCGGCGGCGATCGCGGCGGAGTAGCCTCGCCTGGCCGTGCGAACTGATGACGCCCCGCTCGCGAGAGCGGGGCGTTGCTGTTTGTGGCTCGCCAGCTTTGGCGCCCGAAGCTGTCCCTGTGCTAAGCAGAGGCATGGCTGAGGAAGCGCACTCGCGGCCCGAAATCACCGCTGCGCTGGCGCGCGGGGTGACGCGGCTATTGTGGGATCATGGGCTCTCGCCACTGTTGGAAGTGCCGCTCGCGAACGGACGCCGCGCTGACCTGATGGCTTTGTCTTCGAACGGCGAAATCTGGATCGTGGAGACAAAGTCCTGCGTCGAGGATTTTGCCGTCGACCAGAAATGGCCCGACTACTTGGACTATTGTGACCGGTTCTTTTTCGCGGTGCCCGAAGGGTTTCCGATCGATCTCATTCCCGAAGAGGTCGGCCTGATGGTAGCCGATGGCTTTGGCGGCGCGGTATTGCGGGATTCGCCGACTCGCTTGCTCGCCGGCGCGCGGCGCAAGGCGGTGACGCTGGTTTTCGCGCGGCTTGCCGTGCAGCGGCTGTTGTTTACGCCGGCGGCGCCATAGGGGCGCAGATGTCGCCGCGCGCAGTCTCATTGGCTGCGGCGTGGCTGGCGACGTCGGGCGCCAATCGGCGGATCAAGGCGATGCCCCGCCGGCTTGGGCTTTCGACGAGGTTCGGCGCATCCTCAGGCGGGCGCGTTCCGGCGCGGATCAGCGTGACGCGTGCGTCGAAGTCAGTCTCGCGGTCGTCGACGACGAAGAAATTGTCGCTGTTGGCGGCGTAGAGCGACAAAGACCAGTAAGATGGCCACGGCGCGACCCGGATGCTGATCGGCCCGTCGCCGAGATCGTAGGCGCAAGCAAAATACGCAAAATCGGGAGAAGGTCGCGGAATGCTGCGCGATTCGGCCGTCACGCGCGGGGCCGGCCGCCAGGTGTTGAAGCTCTCGCCGCCGATGCGTTCAATGGCCGTGTTCATCATCACGCGCGGAACCGCGTGCACCAGTGCAAGATGCACAATCACCGCCACCAGCAGCGCCGCCCAAACATATTTCGCCGTCCCTGACATCAGGCGCGTCCCGCGCATGAGACGGTCGTCAGCGCGGGCAGCGTCTCTTCGCTGCGCCGGAAACGTTGTTCCGGGTTGTAGATGCGCAGCATCAGCGTAAAGCCTCGTCCGGCGTTTCGCGACGAGAGCCAATTGGCGGCGTCGCCGCGCACCGGCGAAATCCGCGCGCGCCAGCCGCCTGACGCATTGGTGAGCGCCCGCGAAGCATCGATGGATGGCGCGTGGTCGGTGTTCTGCACCAGGAAGTCGTCAGCGCCATACAGCGTTACCGACCACCAACGCGCCGCTAATCGCGGCGCGCTGAGTTCATAGATACAGCTTTCGTCAAGCGCGCGGCCACTTTCGTCCTCGGCCAAGTTGAAATAAAGCGCTTCGCGGGCGCTCAACGCGAGCAAGCCTTCGCGTGCAATGACGGCGCGGGTGTAGGGGTCGGCGGCGACCGAGCCGGCATGGCGGTTATGGGACCATGGTCCGTAGGTTTCCGCGCCCCCGCCGCGCGTAAAGGCGAGCGCTGCCCACGCCGACGCGAGGCCAAGCGCCGCGCCAACCGCAAGCGCCGCCGCCCAAGCCGCTGCCCGCCGCCACATGGTCTGCTGCAAGCCCTTTTCTTCTTAGCTCTGGTCCGGAGTCTTGAGGTCCAGCGACAGCGCATGCAAGCCGGAATCGAACTCGGGTTGAAGAGCGGCGTAAACCAGTCGTTGACGCGCAACACGGCTGAGACCCGAGAAGGCGCTGGAAATCATCCGCAAGCGATAGTGGGTCTCGCCCCCCGGGCTGGCCCCAGCGTGGCCGGCGTGGCGGGCCGACTCGTCGACCAGCTCGAAGTCAAGCGGCGCGAAGCGCTCTCGCAGTGCATTTTCTATCCGCTCGGCGCGAGAAAGCTGTGTTTTCACGTCTGTCAATTCCTTGTCCGCTTAACTTCTGGCGCCCATACTCGCGGACCTCATGTCGGACGTTTTTGATTACCGACCGAAGTTCGTCGACATCCGTGTCAAGAAGCCTGACCCGGAAACCCAGCGCCACGCGCCGGAGGATCGCCCGTGCGACCATATAGGCTGCGCGCGAGCGGGCGGCCATCGCGCGCCGAAAGGTCGCGAGCACGAGGGCCAATTCTGGCACTTCTGCCTTGAGCACGCGGCCGAATACAACAAACGCTGGGACTACTTCGCCGGCATGGGTGACGCCGAGCTGGCGGCCTACCGCGCCAAGGAAGAGGTTGGACACCGGCCGACCTGGACCTTCCGCTCCGGTCGCCTCGACCGCTATTCGGCCGCGATGCGCGGGTTCCAGGCCGGCAATCGTGTCGATCCGTTCGGCATGTTCGGCGCCGAGCCCGCGACCGCGCCGCCGCCGCAACGCCGCCGCCTAACGCGCCTGCAGGCGATGGCGCTGGACGCCATGTCTCTCGAGGAGAATGCCACATCCGCCGATATCCGCACCCGCTACGCTGAACTGGTGAAGCGTTGGCACCCGGACTCGAACGGCGGCGATCGTGCCGCGGAGGGCAACCTGCAACGCGTGATCAGGGCGTACCAGACGCTGAAGGCCGCCGGCCTGGCATAGCGGGCGCACTGCCGGGGGTTACGGGCGGCGCTCGCCGCCTTTCCGGCGCTGCGGCGTTGTGCAGTCGCACAAACACCTTGGCTTACGCCGAAGCGGGGCCATAAAGAGAGACAATGACGACTGCCGACGATCTCCTGTCCATGAAGCCCGACCGCCATGTCTCGGCCCGCGAGTTTGGCGTCGAAAGCGACATGAAAGTTCCCGCCTTCAAGGCCAGGACAGAGTACGTGCCTGAGATCGACGACGCCTACCGGTTCGATCCGCAAACGACCTTGGCGATCCTGGCCGGCTTCGCCTTCAACCGCCGCGTGATGATCCAGGGCTATCACGGCACCGGCAAGTCGACGCACATCGAGCAGGTGGCGGCGCGCCTGAACTGGCCGCTGGTGCGGATCAATCTGGATAGCCACGTTTCCCGCATCGACCTCGTCGGCAAGGACGCGATTGTGCTGAGAGAGGGCAAGCAGATTACGGAGTTCCGCGAAGGCATGTTGCCTTGGGCGCTGCAGCGGCCGGTGGCGATCTGCTTCGACGAATATGACGCGGGCCGGCCCGACGTGATGTTCGTGATCCAGCGCGTGCTGGAAGCGAGTGGGAAACTGACGCTGCTGGATCAGAACCGCGTCATCACCGCCAACCCATACTTCCGCTTGTTCTCGACCACCAACACGATCGGTCTTGGCGACACCAGCGGGCTGTACCACGGCACGCAGCAGATCAACCAGGCGCAGATGGACCGTTGGTCGATCGTCGCCACGCTCAATTATCTCGATCACGACGTCGAAGCCGAGATCGTGACCGCCAAGGCGCCGACCTACAACACGCCAGAGGGCAAACGCACCATCATGGCCATGGTCCGCGTCGCCGACATGACCCGCAACGCCTTCATGAACGGCGACATTTCCACCGTGATGAGCCCGCGCACGGTGATCACCTGGGCGCAAAACGCGGAAATCTTCGGCGACGTCGGCCTCGCGTTCCGGATGACGTTCCTCAACAAGTGCGATGAGTTGGAACGCCCCACCGTGGCGGAGTTCTACCAGCGCGCGTTCGGTGCCGATTTGCCGGAAGCGGCGACGCGGGTGAAGGTGGCTTAGTGGTGGCCTTGACCGCCAAGGCTGAGCATGAACGAACTGTTTTCTTAGAGTTTGTGGGTGCGGCGGGGCTAAGCGTTCATAGCAATACTGTGACGTGCCGACCGCAAGGTGAGCCCGATGTTCTCTGCGAATTAGGCCAGCAGGAAGTTTACTTCGAGCTTGGACGCCTACTCGACCAAGAGATGCAGCGCGCCCGGCTCCGTGCATTGCGCATCGCCCCGCAGATGGTGGCAATGTCGAACTATCGTGTCAGGCTTCCAGAGCGCGAGATGCTGCGGAAAAAGCTTGGCAGCAGCTACGCGACATTTGGGAAGCCGGTGGAACTATTGCTGTACTATGACGACGAGAATTGGCTCGTCGGGGATGTCCAAAGTTACCCAGGTGATTTTGCTCACCATGCTAAGCACGTGATGGTGCCGCTCATTGACGAGGCACCTGCAAGGTTCAGGCGCGTCTGGGTTTACGAAAGGTTTCGAAAGTTAGTGCTCTGGCGATACCCGATTGATCCCTGATCAGTGCGGTCAAAGGTCGTCCGCCGTTCGAAGCGTCCGCGGCGCGCCTGGACTCGCGCTCACGCCAAGCCTGATGCGACCTTTGGGTTTGAATCGCCCCCAACGGTCAGATAACAGGTCGCACCGGCAAGGAACGCGCCTGCGCCGATCCATAAAGCCAAGTCGTAGCCGCCGGTCGCGTCATGGACGCTGCCGAAAAGAAGCGCGCCCGCGGCTGTGCCCACGATCGTCGCCGCGCTCAAGGCGCCAAGCATGCCGCTGAAAGCGGCGAGACCAAAGCGGCGCGCCACGACGTAAGGGCCGATGTCGCCTTCGGCGCCCTGACTGATCCCCGCAAGCGCGATACCGACGACGACGATGACCAATCCCTCGCCGGCTGCTTCCGTCAACAGCACGCAGCCGATTGCCGGCGCCGCCATCGACACGAACGCCACGACGCCCGTGGGAAAATGGTCGAGGCATACTCCGGCGATCAAGCGGCCGAAGAATACCGAAAGCGCAAAAGCCGACATGACTTGCGCCGCATCGCCGCTGCTGAATCCCCTGTCGGCGATCAGCGCGGCCATCTGGTTCATGATGCCGCCGGAGGGGATGTTGATGAGGAACATCCCGCCCACGGCGAGCCAGAATGCCGGCACGCGCGCGGCGGCCGCAAGCGTGGAAATCTCGCCTGCCCCCGGTGCGGCTTTGGTGACAGGCTGCGGTCCCAGCAGCAGAAGTCCGACGGCGCCGGCGATGACGGCAAGCCCGCCGAGCACAAGCCAAGCCGCGCGCCACCCGTGCGCATCGATCACGGCCTGAAGGGTGGGGGGCATGGCCATGGCGGAGAAGGTGACGAACGTCAGCGCGATGCTGAGGGCCAGGCCGCGCGTGCGCACGAAATGGGCGCTCACCGCGCGCGTCCATGTGAGCGATCCGGTGCCAATCCCGAACAGAACGAGCAGGAAGTAGAGGCCGTAATACACGCGGATGTCGCCCGTCTGCGCCGCCATCGCGCAGCACACCAGGCCGTAGCCCAGCGTGCAGATCACGATCATCGGACGCACGCCGACGCGATCCGTTAGTCGCCCGATCAGCGGCGCAAGCAATCCGGCCGAAAGAGTCGCCAGGGCGGTCGCGGCGATGTCGCCCCGGGTCCAGCCGAACTCGGCTGCGTATTGTCGGATGAAGAGGCTGACCACGTAGGCGAACAGGGACAAGCCGGTGGCTACGCCGAGTCCGGCGGCCACCACGGCGCGCCAGCCGGCCCGCCATTCCGAGACCGTTGCCCGCTCCACTCGCGCCCCCCAATCGCAACCGCGTGAACATCACCCTAACGCGGGGCGGCGCAGGCAAGCCAGTGCGCGCGTTTGCCGTGCCCCGGTGGTCGGCCCCGGGCAGCCGGCTCACCCGCGGTGCGACGCGTGGGCGAGGCGCGGAGGGGCCCTGAGCCCAGCTTCGGAAACGCAGCATTAACCGCGCAGGGCTAAGCGCTTAACCGAAGGACTCCCGCTCACGCCGGGCCATGAGTCTCACCTTGGGGGAGGAGCGGAGTGGGCAAAACAGTACTCACCATCGATGATTCCCGGATGATGCGCGAAATGCTGCTCATGGTGCTGCAAGGCGCGGGCTTCAATGTCGTGCAGGCCGAGGATGGCAAGCAGGGTCTCGATGCGCTTTCCCGCACCAATCCCGACGTCATCATCACCGATATCAATATGCCGGTGATGGACGGCTATGGGTTCATCGAAAACGCCCGCATGGATGCGCGTTATCGCTCGACCCCGATCCTCGTGCTCTCAACCGAGAGCAGCCCAGAAAAGAAGCAACGTGCGCGGCAGGCCGGCGCCACCGGATGGATCGTCAAGCCTTTCCAAGCCGAGTCGCTGTTGGAAGTCGTGCGCCGCGTCAGCGCTTGAGGTTATCAGAAAGTGAGCAGTGCGCTGACATGACCACATCCCCGAGTCCGATCGCGCCTCCCGCACCGCGTGAACGCATGCTGCACGTGGTGCAGGGCGAGTACGCGGTGGTTAGCGAGCCAGGCGTTGTGCTCACGACGATTCTAGGATCGTGCGTCGCAACCTGCATGTGGGACCCGGTGGCCGAGGTAGGCGGGATGAACCACTTCCTGCTTCCGGGCGACGCGAGCAATGGCGGGGAATCGCTCAAGTACGGCGTCAATTCTATGGAGCTCTTGATCAACGGCATGCTGCAGCGCGGCGCTGTTCGTCGCAGAATGCAGGCGAAGCTGTTCGGAGGCGCTCGGGTCGTGCCGGGCCTCTCCGATGTTGGCGCCCAAAACGCGGCGTTCGCGCTCGATTTTCTGCGCCTCGAGTGCATTCCCTGCGTCGGGCAGAGCCTGGGCGGGGACCAAGCGCGGCGCATCCGTTTCTGGCCAGCGACGGGCCGCGTCGCTCAAATGTTAGTCGAGACGACCGAGACGATCCTGGAGGTCGAGCGCAAGCGCCCCGCGGCGGCCATCCGGCCGCAGGATCCGGCGGCGGGCTCGGTCGAGCTCTTCTAAGGCGCGGCCGTGAGCAACGCCGAAGCCACCGTACAGGCCGTGGACCCGCTGGGCGCGCCTATCCCGGTCGCCGAGATTTTCCTCATGGTCGCGGAGGAGTTGGAGCGCGCGCGCGTGCTAGGGCTGCGCATCGAAGGAGCGATCTGCGCGATCGCGGTGCGTTCGGAACTGGATGCGGCATTGGTCAGCGAGCTGCAGCAGCTCGACGCCGTGCTCCAACACATCGCGGCGCTCAGGGATTACGCGGCGGAGATCTCGCGCCACAGCGCACACCTGCCCAAGGTCGCGACCGAGAGCGCTCTCAACCGTATTACGCTCAATGAAGTGCGCGCTCGGTTGGCGGGGGAGCATTTCGACGACAACCCAAACGATGCATGGGAGGTGCTGTGAGCGCCGGCGTCGACCCTGAAGCGCGTTTGAACCTCGCGCGCGCCAGCGTCTTGCTGGTGGAGGCGAGCCAACACTCGGCGGATGTGCTGGCGCAGATAGTAAAGGGCTTCGGCGTCAATGACATTCACCGTGCGCTGACCACCGAGGAGGCGGAAAAAGTTCTGCACGGCAGGTCGGTCGATCTCCTCCTTGTCGATCCCTCGGTCAGCGATGGCGACGGCTATCGCATGCTCAGGGACCTGCGCCATAGCGGTGGGCCAAATGCTTATGTGCCAGTGGTTCTGATCAGCGGCCATGTGCGGGCAAGCGACGTTGCGCGCGCGCGCGACACAGGCGCCAATTTCTTTGTGACCAAACCCATTACTGCGAACACGCTCCTGCAACGCATCATGTTCGTTGCGCGCGATAAGCGGCCTTTCGTGCAGGTAGGCGACTATATCGGACCCGATCGGCGCTTCAAATTCGAGGGTCCGCCGCCCGGAAGCGACGGGCGCCGGTCAGGGGACCTGCAAGCGCCGCTGGGCGACCCAGCGGAGCCCAACATGTCTCAAAATGAAATCGACACGATCATCAAGCCGCAGCGCGTCATGATATGATCAAGGTTCGAACCTTCCATCCTGTCGTTAGACTAAAGGCGTTGTTGGCGCAGACCGGCGGCATCACGGTCGGCGAAGCCTTGAGCCGCGCCCGGCAGAATCTTGATCTGATCCGCGATGATTGTATCGCGGCGGTGGACAGCAAACTCGACCAGATAGGCGCCCTTTGGCAAAGCCAGAGCCCGGATCGCTTCGCTGAAATGTATCGCCTTGCCAATCAGGTGTTCGCGGAAGCCGGGGCCATGGGGTACGCGGAGCTCAGCGCGGCGTCGCACAGCCTGTGCACTTTGCTTGCGGGTGCGCATGAGGCGCCGCCCTCGGGCGCGGCAGTGCACGTTCATATCGAGGCCATGCGCGCGCTTCGCCGTCTCGATTCGGACGAGAGTGCGCGCGTCGCGGTGCTGCAGGGATTGCGGACACTCGCGGCCAAGCGCTAGGCGTCGCGAGGGCCGCGCTCAAGGGCAAGGGCGTTCATGGCATCTACGAGCTTCCCGTCGGCAAGCGAAGCGGCGCTCTGCCCGCCTTGCCGCAGCACCTTGTCGGCGTCCTGCAGCGCGCCGACGCAATCCCGCAGGCCCTGGCGCTGGGCTTCTCCAATCGCGGCGGACAAGAGCTGAAGCGCGTGGCGGCGCTCGTCCGGTGTGCGCAAACCGCTCATCTGCACGCGGAGGCGCCGCAGCAATGCGCCCAGCGGCGGCAAGTCCTGGGATTCATTGTGCCGGCGGCGTTCGCTCCATCGCTTCGGGCCCGGCCTGCGTCTGCGGTCGGGTCCAAAGTAGTCGGGTTTGTCGACCCACTTGTTTGGCATCAGGCCGGATGATGCACCGCGATGGCTAACGTTCTGTTAGCAATGATTCATCGTTTGCGGATTAGGCCTTCCTGGGCTGTCGAGGCGATCAAAACCCCATCTTCGCGGTAGAGTGCGCCGCGGTTGAACCCGCGCGCGCCAGAGGCCGACGGACTGTCCTGCACGTAGAGATGCCAGCGGGAGAAGTTGGTTGGGCGGTGAAACCAGATGATATGGTCGAGGCTTGCGGTCTGCACGCCGGACATCCAGCTGACGCCGTGCGGCCGCATGGCCGTACCGAGCAGGGAATAGTCAGAGGCGTACGCCAGCAGCGCCTGATTGACCGAAACGCCGTCGCCGAGATCGCGACGCGCCCGCATCCAGACATGCTGGCCGTTCTCGGCGGGCTTGGGGTGGCGGACGTTGACCGGATCGACCGAACGAATCTCGATCGGCTCTTCCGCCGACCAGCGCCGCGCGACATCGGGCAGATCGGCAAAAACCTCGCGCCAGCGCGCGCGGTCGTCTTCCAGTGCATCGGCGGCGGGCGCGGCCGGCATCGGCATCTGGTGATCGAACCCCGTTTCATCGACTTGGAAAGAGCAGGCCATGTTGAAGATCTGCTCGCCCTTTTGAATGGCGATCACGCGCCGCGTCGCGAAGCTCTTGCCGTCGCGCGAACGCTCGACCTGATAGAGTACCGGCTGCAAGGGGTCGCCGGGGCGGATGAAATAGCTCTGCAGCGAATGGCAAGTCCGGTCTTCAACCGTCTTGTAGGCGGCGGTGAGAGCCTGTGCGACGACCTGGCCGCCGAAGATGCGGCCGGTCGATCTTTTGGGGCTAAAGCCGCGGAACAGATTCACTTCGATCGGGTCGAGCGCAAGGATGTCGACGAGTTCGTCCATCGCGGACATGAGAGGCATCTTTCCAGTTGGAGTGCTTCTCGCATATGGGGCCGGGGAGCTCGCGACAAGCGGCGCCGACGCGTCAATGTGGCAGGGCTGCGCTGCGCCGTCAGAGGATCAGCCGGCCGGACGCGTCGCACCAGGGCGCGCGATAGCCGCGCCATGATCGGGCGAGGCCGTCTGCGATCAGAATGCCGCCCAGATCGCGCCCGTCTATCAGTACCCTGACCACGGCGCGCCCATAATCGTCGTCGCCGCCGGCGCGGCGCAACTGCAGCGTCTCGGCGCGTGTCAGCAAATCCCGCACACGGCGCGTTGCACGTTCGCCGAGGCGCCGCTCAGCGGCGCATGCGGCGGAGCGGCCAACCTCCGGGGTGTCGATATTGGCGATTCGGTAGCGCCGGCCGCTCTGGCGATGCTGCAAGGTGTCGCCGTCGATCGCGAAATAGCGGCTCGGATCGGACGATGGGTTTGGCACGGGACGGTCGACGGCGTGACTCGCGAGCGCGAACGCCAGTGTGGCGATGGCGATGGAGAACGCGGCGAGGGCTTGCTTGGTCCGTCGCATACGCCATCTGCGCCGATGCGCGGTTTAGGAATTGTTAAGAGGCTAGGCGGACCGGCGGTCGCCCCGGCCGAAACGTTCTTCCAGCACGCCCATGGTGTCAGCTGCCTGCTGTAGCGCACGGACGCTGCGATTTTCGATGTAGGCCATGCGCTCATCGATGTGCGCGCGCAGCGCTTCAAAGTCAGACGCGATGTCGCCAATGTTGATCAAAGCGGGTGCAAGTTCGAGAGCCTCGAGGCGTCGATTGTTGGCGTCGATGAATGCCGTCAATTGAGCCCGGATGCCGTCAAGCGCCGCCGCCTGCGCCATTTCGATCTCCGCCATGCGGATCTCGACGGCCATCACAGCGTCCTGCGAAGGGGGATTCTCCGAGCGGGTGTCGAGTCTGCGCGCCACCTCGGACACGGCTGCCTCTACCGTCCGCAGGCGCTCGTCCGTCTTGAGTTCGGCCTCACTGCTGGGGGCGCCCAATCCGTCGAGGGCGCCGACCATGCCGTCGAGCCGTTCGATGGCTTCGCTGCTGAGCGCTTCATGGGCGGAGAGGCGGTGCGCCAGTTCATCGAGCCGTCGTGCGAGCGTGCCGTCGCTATCGCGGCGCAGCAGAGCGGAGCGGAGTTCCGCCAGCTGCTGCTTGATGGCTTCGCTCCCTTGGGCGCTCATGATCGAAGCCGACGCGTCCTCGAGTTGGGTCAGACGCTGCTCGACATTGCGCTCGGCCATGGCGCGGGCGCTGATCTGCGCCAGCGTCTGATTGTGTTCGGTGCGGATTGCGGCGATGTCGCCGGCGAGCTTGCTCAGCGATACGAGGGTGCAGGCCTCGACGCGTTCGGCCTCGGCGTGAGCGGCGCGTATGCCTTCAGCCGTCTGCTCTCTGTCCGCCGCGATTGCTTCGGCAATCTCCGCGATGTCCGCTCGAAGCGCCTGTTGCGTCTCGTTGCGAAGCGCCGCCACGGCCGCTTCACGATCGCTCGCTGCATGGCGTAGCGCCGCGAGGCCGGCGCATGCTTCGCTGAGCAATGCGTCTGCCGCGTCCTGACGCGCGAGCACCGCAGCGTGTCCCTCGCGTAGGATCTGAACGTCGGCCGACAGGTCGGCGCGCAACGCCGCAATCATCTGGCGGTGATCGTCCGCAGCGCGGGCGCTTTCAGCGCCGAGGGCGGCGTGCGCCTTACGCAACGCGGCGGCCGTCGCCGCCAGCGCCGCGCGTGTTTTCTCATCGCTTTCGGCGACTAACTGGTGAAGCCCGTCGACAGCCGCGCGTGTGGCGCGATCGCTGTCGCTGACGCGATCGGCCAAGGCGCCGACGCGGGCCTGGGTCTCAGCAAACGCGAGCTGCATACGCTTGCGCGTCTCGGCGGCGCTTTCCGACAGGCGTGCGTCGATCGAAGCGCGCGCAGTCCGCATCTCGTCGACAAGCGCTGAAGCGGCGGTCTCCGCCTGTTTGGCGGCGTCATCAGCGGTGGCGCGCACGTCCGCGAGTGCTGCGTCTATGCGGCTGGCCGCCCGACGCGCGAACTCGCTGAACTCATCAGCCAGGGTCTGACGCAACAGGTCTTGGGCGGCGGCGCCCTGCGTGGCGGCGTCACTAGCGCGCCGCGCCAAGGCGGCGGCGTCATCCGAGCGTCGCGCCAGTTCGGCGCATGTCTCGGCGAGCGCCACCTGCGCTTGTTCATGACGGTCGTTGCGGGCGGCCGCCACGTCCTCAATGTCGGCGATGCGTCGACGCAACGATCTCAGCCCCGCATCGAGTTCCGGGGGCGCCGAAGACGGATCGAAGCCGGTAGCGCCGGCGCTGCTCGGGGCGGGATTTTCGTCGTCAGCCAAGGCGAGCAGAAGAAAAGCGAGGTACTCTGATAAGGTCAGACCGCACTCTTCGGCCTCCGCCAGCGCGCGGAGGCGCATGTCGGCGTCAAGACCGTCCAAGTCCCAGCCGCCCTCGATCATTGAGGCCTCGTGCGCATCCCATCCGGCATGCATTTGCCATGCTTAAGGGCTGGTAAAGTCGGCGCTTTTGTCTGGGCCGTTTCCCGCCGACCACAACCCGGCGAGCCTGTGAAAAAGGTGCGAAATTTGGCGCCCAGTCGGGCGCAAATCATGTCATGATGATCACGTTGCCCTGGGCGGATTGGCGTGGCGGCGCCTAACACCACCTTATGCTCGCCAGATTCGCATGGCTTTTTTGATGTGTCCGGACGTTTGAGCGATGAGGCCCGCTCGGACGACGGGCGACACGGAGGCACGATGTCTGAGGAGATTTTTCGCACTTTTGCCCGCTCGTACGAGCAGCGGCGTGAAGCGGAAATGTCGCTTGGCGATTTCCTGACGCTCTGCCGCAGCGATCCGATGGCCTACGCTACCGCGCACGAGCGGCTACTCGCGGCCATTGGCGAGCCACGTATGGTCGACACCTCGAAGGATGCACGCCTCGGCCGCATCTTCATGAACCGCACGGTGCGGTTCTATCCGGCGTTCGCGGAATTCTACGGCATGGAAGAGACGATCGAGCGCATCGTCGCCTTTTTCCGTCACGCGGCGCAGGGATTGGAAGAGCGCAAGCAGATTTTGTATCTCCTAGGCCCGGTCGGCGGCGGCAAGTCTTCGCTGGCCGAGCGCCTGAAGGCGCTGATGGAGGAGCAGCCGATCTACGTGCTGAAGGCTGGCGACCAGCTTTCGCCGGTGTTCGAGCACCCGCTCGGCCTGTTCGATCCACTCGTGTGGGGTAAGCGCCTCGAAGACGAATATGGCATTCCACAGCGGCGGCTGAGCGGGCTGATGAGCCCGTGGTGCTTGAAGCGGCTCGATGAATTTGGCGGCGATCTCACCAAGTTCCGCGTCGCCAAGATGATGCCTTCGCGCCTGCGCCAGATTGCGGTGGCCAAGACCGAGCCCGGTGACGACAACAACCAGGACGTCTCCTCGCTGGTCGGCAAGGTCGACATCCGCAAGCTCGAAATGCACGCACAGAACGATCCGGACGCGTACTCGTACTCGGGCGGGCTCAATCGTGCAAACCAGGGCATTCTCGAATTCGTCGAGATGTTCAAGGCGCCGATCAAGATGCTGCACCCGCTGCTGACTGCCACGCAAGAAGGCAATTATGTCGGCACCGAGAACATCGGCGCCATCCCATTCCATGGCGTGATCATGGCCCACTCGAACGAGGCCGAATGGCAGACGTTCAAGAACAACAAGAACAACGAGGCCTTCATCGACCGGATTTACGTGATCAAGGTCCCGTACTGCCTACGCGTCAACGAGGAGCAGAAGATCTATGAGAAGCTGATCCGCGGCTCCGAACTGGCTGAAGCGCCGTGCGCGCCGGGCACGCTGGAAATGCTGGCGCGCTTCTCGGTGCTGTCGCGGTTGAAGGAGCACGAGAACTCCAACGCTTTTGCCAAGATGCGGGTCTATAATGGCGAAAGCCTGAAGGAGGTCGATCCGAAGGCGCGCACGCTGCAGGAATACAAGGACGCCGCGGGCGTCGACGAGGGCATGGACGGCATTTCCACGCGCTTTGCCTTCAAGGTGCTGGCCGCCACCTTCAATCATGACACCCACGAAGTGGCCGCCGATCCCGTGCACCTCATGTACGCGCTGGAGCAAGCCGTTCGCCGCGAGCAATTCCCGCAGGAGCAAGAGAACAGGCTGCTGGAGTTCGTGAAGGCCGAGTTGGCGCCGCGCTATGCGGAGTTCATCGGCAACGAAATCCAGAAGGCCTATCTCGAAAGCTATCACGACTTCGGCCAAAACCTGTTTGACCGTTACGTCGATTATGCGGACGCCTGGATCGAGGACATTGACTACAAGGATCCTGACACCGGGCAGCTGCTGAATCGGGAGCTTCTGAACCAGGAACTATCGAAGATCGAAAAGCCGGCCGGCATCGCCAATCCGAAAGACTTTCGCAACGAGGTAGTGAAGTTCACGCTGCGGGCGCGCGCGGGCCACGGCGGCAAGAACCCGTCCTGGACGTCGTACGAGAAAATCCGCGAAGTGATCGAACGGCGCATGTTCAGCCAGGTCGAAGACCTGCTTCCGGTGATCTCGTTTGGCTCGAAGAAAGACAGCGACTCGGAGAAGAAGCACGAGGAATTTGTGCTGCGCATGGTCGAACGCGGCTACACCGAGCGCCAAGTGCGCCGGCTGGTCGAGTGGTACATGCGCGTGAAGCAGGCGGGGTAGGGTCGCCCGCATGCACATCATCGATCGGCGCCTCAATCCTGGCGGAAAAAGCTTCGCCAACCGCCAACGCTTTTTGCGCCGCGCCCGCGCCCAAGTGCGCAAGGCGGTGCGTGAGGCTTCCAGCTCGCGCTCGATCAAGGACGCCGGCAAGGGTGGCGAGGTCTCGATCCCGGCCGGCGGTGTTTATGAGCCGTCGTTGCGGCGCTCGCGCGACGGCGGCGTCCGCGATTACGTGCTGCCCGGCAACAAGAAGTACATTGAAGGCGATACGATCCCGCGGCCTGAGCAGAGCGGCGGGCAGGGCTCGCGCGCCAGCGACAGCGGCGAGGGCGAAGACGAATTTCGTTTTGCATTGTCGGATGAGGAATACCTCGATCTCTACCTGGAAGACTTGGAGCTGCCCGATCTCGCCAAGCGGCAGGTGGCCGGCGCGGAAGCGGTGCAGTGGCGGCAGGCAGGGTTTTCCAGCGATGGGCCGCCGGCTCGATTGTCGGTGCCAAGGACGCTGCGCCATTCGATGTCGCGCCGCATCGCGTTGAAGCGGCCGAAGCCCGAGGAAATCCAAGCGCTGCGCGAAGAGATCGAACGGCTGGAGCGCGAAGGCGGCCAATTCGAGAAACTCCAAGAGCTGCGGGCCGACCTTGAGTTGAAGCTCAAGCGTAACAAGCGCATCCCGTACATCGATCCGGTCGACGTGCGCTATCGGCGGCTTGAATCGACGCCGAAGCCGATCGCCAAGGCGGTGATGTTCTGCCTGATGGACGTCTCGGGCTCGATGAACGAGCACATGAAGGACCTGGCCAAGCGGTTCTATTCGCTGCTCTATCTCTTCCTCAATCGCCGCTACAAGCACGTCGACGTCGTCTTCATCCGACACACCCATGAAGCGCAGGAGGTCGACGAACAGACCTTCTTCTACAGCCGTGAAACCGGCGGCACGGTTGTCTCCACGGCGTTGTTCAAGATGGAAGAGGTTGTACGCGCCCGCTACCCGGTCGATCAGTGGAACATTTACGCGGCGCAGGCTTCGGACGGCGATAACACGTCGAGCGACAACGCCATCGTGCTGCAACAATTGCGCGATGTGATCCTGCCGATCTGCCAGTATTACGCCTATGTTGAAGTGGCGATGGACGACGAGGAGGAGCCGCCCGGCGGCACCGAGCCATCGACCAATCTGTGGCGCACCTTCCGGCGTGTCTCGGTGGAGGCGCCGTTCGCCATGCGCCGTGTAAGGCACCGCCGCGACATCTATCCTGTGTTCCGCGAGCTGTTCTCGCGCCGGCCCGAAGGCGCGGAGGCGGCATGAGCATCGCGACCGCATCCTCACCGTTGCTCTTCTCCGGCCCCGATTGGGACTTTGATCTCATCCGCCGCGTGCACGAAGCGTGCGGCGAGATCGGCGTAGGCGAGATGGGGCTCGACCCCTACCCGGCGCAGATCGAAGTGATCACCACCGAGCAGATGCTCGACGCCTACGCGTCCACCGGCATGCCGCTGTTTTACCGGCACTGGTCGTTCGGCAAGCACTTCGCGCGCAACGAGGCGATGTACCGCAAGGGCTACCAGGGCCTCGCCTACGAGATCGTGATCAATTCCAATCCGTGCCTCGTCTACATCATGGAAGAAAATTCCGCGACGATGCAGACGCTCGTGCTCGCGCATGCGGGCTACGGCCATAGCCACTTCTTCAAGAACAATTACGTGTTCAAGCAGTGGACCGACGCAGACGGCATCCTCGACTATTTGGAGTTCGCGCGCGGCTACATCGCGAAGTGTGAGGACCGCCACGGCCAGGAAGAGGTCGAGCGGCTCTTGGACGCCGCGCACGCGCTGCAGAGCCACGGCATTCACCGCTATCCGCGCAAGCGCATGCCCGATCTGCGCTCGGAGGAGCGCCGCGAGGAAGAGCGCCGCCGGCACGGCGAACAATTGTTCAACGACCTATGGCGCACGGTGCCGGCGGGGCAAAAGAAGAAGGCTGACGCCGACGGACACGCGCGCCGGAAGGCGCTCTTGGGTTTGCCGGAAGAAAACCTGCTCTATTTTTTGGAAAAGACCGCGCCGCGGCTGAAGGGCTGGCAGCGCGAAGTGCTGCGCATCGTGCGGCTGATCAACCAGTACTTCTATCCGCAGCGCCAGACCAAAGTCATGAACGAAGGCTGCGCTACGTTCGTGCATCACCGCATCATGAACCGCCTGCACGAGAAGGGGCAGCTCACCGACGGTTCGTTTCTGGAGTTCCTGCATTCGCACACCAGCGTGGTGTTGCAGCCCGGTTTCGACGACCGCCGCTATTCGGGCATCAACCCGTATGCGCTGGGCTTCGCCATGTGCTGCGACATCGAACGCATCTGCACGGCGCCGACCGAGGAAGACCGCGAGTGGATGCCCGACATCGCCGGCAATGGCGATGCCTACGGCACGTTGCGCGACATCTGGGCGAATTATCGCGACGAGAGCTTCGTCTCACAATTCTTGTCGCCGCGCGCGATCCGCGATTTCGGCCTGTTCCGCATCGTCGATGACGAGGACGAAGAGGCGCTCAACGTCGCCGCCATTCACGACGAGCGCGGCTATCGCAAGATCCGCCGCGCGCTGTCGCGTCACTACGATATCGCCTATCGTGATCCGGACATTCAGATCGTCGACGTCGATCTCGCCGGCGACCGCAAGTTGATCCTGCAGCACCGGGTGATGGATGGCATCGTGCTGGAGGAAACCGATACGGAAAAAGTTCTGCAGCACATCGCCGACCTCTGGGGCTACGACGTCAAGCTGATCGAGGCCGACGATAGCGGCGTCGAGCACGCCGAACACAGCACCAGCCCGAGACGGATGTTCGGGTAGACGCCGTCGTTTTCTGCCTTGACACCGCCAAATTCAGAGATCATACACCGCGCCCTTCGCGAGCGATGGTCGCGCGCGGACATGCGAGAGTGAAGATGAAACGGTCAGTCTTAGTCATCGCGCTGGGCGGAAGCCGCATTGAGCTGAACGCTCAGTGCGTCGATGCGCGCACATATTCTCGCGGAGGCGGAGTGGGCTGATCCCGCTCCAGAGTGTTCGTTTTGAACCCCTCCCGAGCCGACGCTCCGGAGGGGTTTTTTGTTTCCAGCCGCTCCGAAGCCTTTGTCGTGCGGAAACGAGGAGATTTGAATTCCAGGTGGTGAAGGCGCGGATTTCTTCGACTTCAAATCGAGCCAGAGCCGCGTCGCGTGTTCCCCTGGATACCTTTTTGTCGGTGGTGAAGAGGGCGGATACTTCGCTCAGGGTTCTGCTGGTTCGAATCCAGCCAGCGCATGCATCGTACCGTGGAGTCGTCCTCGCGAAGGACGTCGTGACGCGGGTTCGGGCGCAAGCCCTGCGATGGCGTGGCTGAAACCGCTTTCGTTGGTTCCCCGACGAGACCAAATGCGACGCCGGTGGTGAAGAGATCTGTTTCATCGCTGATAACGACGGGGTCGCGGGTTCGAGTCCCGCCAGGTCCTGGACCTGTAGCTCAGTGGGTAGAGCACGTGCTGCGCGTGTCGCAAGACGAGCGCAGCAGAGCAGAGCTCGACTGTTCCCCGGCGTCGCTTTGACGACAAGTTTGGCGGTGGTGAAGAGATCGCTTACTTCGCAAGGGCGAACGCTGGCGTGCGCGAGCATGCAGAGCGCGCCGCCTCCTTCGGTGGAGGGTCTGCGATCTCGCCCGTTCCCCGCCATGCGAAGTCAACCGGTGGTGAAGGGATGCGTTACTTCGTCTGCACAACGAGAGGTCGCGGGTTCGAGTCCCGCCGGGTCTACGTTTGGGGGCCCGTAGCTCAGTGGTAGAGCGCTAGACGGTCCCGCCTGTTCCCCGGTTGATGTTTTGCGCTGGCGATTGTCGTTGGCGCAGTGTGATGATGGAGTAGGCGGAAGAGGTGGTGTGAGATGGTGAAGATCAACAAGGCGAAGACGCCGCGCACGCATGAAGGCGCCAAGGGCCGCGCTTTCGCGCCGGAGCAGCAATTGCGCCGGGCGCTGATGAATTGCATGCTCTGGGAGGATCAGTTCTATGAGGATGGCGTCTCCATCGCCGACCGCATCGGGGCGCTTGTGCCGAAGGTGAAGCCCGAGGCGGTCGCCGCGATGGCGGTCGAAGCGCGCGAAGCTATGAAGTTGCGCCATGCGCCGCTGCTGGTCGTGCGCGAGATGGCGCGCCACGAAGGACACAAGGCGCTGGTGGCTGATACGCTGGAGCGCGTGATCCAGCGCCCCGATGAACTGACCGAGTTCCTGGCCATCTACTGGGCGGACGCGCTCGGGCCGATGCAGCAACGCAAGACGCGCGCGGTCTCGGCGCAAGCCAAGAAGGGCCTCGCGCGCGCGTTCGCCAAGTTCGACGCCTATCAGCTGGCGAAATACGATCGCGACGGCGCCGTGCGCCTGCGCGACGTGTTGTTCATCACGCACGCCAAGCCGAAGGACGCGGCGCAAGAGAAGGTGTGGAAGCAGCTGATCGACGGCAAGCTCACCGCGCCGGACACCTGGGAAGTGGCGCTCTCCGGCGGCGCCGACAAGAAGGAGACGTTCGAGCGGCTGATCGCCGAGAACAAGCTCGGCGCGTTGGCGTTGCTGCGCAACCTGCGCAACATGCTCCACGCCAAGGTGCCGAAGAAGGCGATTGCCAAGGCGTTGGGCGAGATGCGCACCGATCGCGTGCTGCCGTACCGCTTCATCGCCGCGGCGCATCATGCGCCTGACCTAGAAGCGGAGCTCGAACATGCGATGTTCCGCGCTATCGAAGGCCATGAACGGCTGCCCGGAAAGACGCGACTATTGGTCGACGTCTCCGGCTCGATGGACGCGCCGCTGTCGGCGCGCTCGGAGATGCGGCGCATGGATGCAGCCTGCGGCCTCGCCGTACTCGCGCGCGAGATCGGCGACGACGTCGAAATCTTCACGTTCTCGAACGACGTGAAGAAGGTTCCGGCGCGCCGCGGCTTCGCCTTGCGCGATGCGATCGTCAGCTCGCAGCCTCACGGCGGCACCGAGCTGGGCATGGCGGTACGCGAGGTGGACCAGAAGGGCGTGCGGCTCATCGTGTTTACCGACGAACAATCGCACGACCGCGTCGATGCGCCCAAAGGCGTGGGATACATGGTCAATGTCGCGTCGTACCAGCACGGTGTCGGCGAGGGCGACTGGCGTCGCGTAGACGGCTTCTCTGAGAAGATCCTCGATTGGATCATCGCCAGCGAGAGGCAATAGGCGCGGCGCGGTTGGGCTAAACCCCCAGCCGCGCCAGCCCGTCCGCGATCGCCGGATCCACCTGCACGTCGCGCGCCGAGAGCGGGCGCGTCAGGCGCAGCGTCTCCATGCTCCGCGCGCGAGAGAGCGCGACGTAGGTCTGTCCCGGCGCAAAGGCGCCGCGGCCGAGATCGATCTCGACCGAGTCGAGCGTCATGCCTTGCGCTTTGTGGATGGTGAGCGCCCATGCCGGCGCGAGCGGGAACTGCACATATTTGAATTCCTCCTTCACCTCCATGCGGTTTTCCTTGGCGTTCCAGGTCCAGCGCGCTTGCGGCCAGGTCGCGCGCTCGACGTCAACGTCATCGCCCGCGTCGAGCGTGACGACGACGATCTCCTCGTCGAGCGACTTCACCGTGCCGAGCGAACCATTGACCCAGCGTCCTTCCGGATCGTTCTGCGTGAAGATGACACGCGCGCCGCGCTTTAGGATCAGCTCCATCGGCGCGGGGAAGCGGTCGCCCAAGGTCTTTGGCCGCTCGCCTTCGAAGGCGCCGACATAGCGCGCGGTCGTGCCCGTGAGCGCCGCCAAGCCTTGTGCGTTGTAGCGGTCGGCGACTGCGTTGGTGGCGCAGAGCAGAACCGGCCGCTTCGGCAGCGATCGCTCCAGGCACACGGTGTTGAGGATGGTCACCGCTTCGTCGACGCCGCGCTGCTCGCGGATCGCAGAGAGCAGGGCGATGAAGTCGCGGTTGGTTTGCCGGTGCACTTCCGTCAGCTGCACCGCCGCCAACGGCGCGTCGCGCAGCACATGTGCGGAGAAAGCGTAGGGGCTCGCGTAGCCGGCTTCCTCCAGGAGCGCGCTCTCCTCGCCGCGCACCACGGGCGGCAGTTGGTAGAAGTCGCCGACCAGCAGCATCTGCACGCCGCCGAACGGTCGCGACGACTTGCGTGCCACTTTTAGATGTTGATCCATGGCGTCGAGCACGTCGGCGCGCAGCATCGAAACTTCATCGACGATCAGGCGGCGCAGCGCGCGAGCGGTCCGCGTGAAAAAGTAATGCGGCTTTTCGTGATTGCCGATCAGCGGCCGGGGCGGGAAGCCGAAGAAGGAGTGCACGGTCTGGCCGCCGATGTTCATGGCGGCGAGCCCGGTCGGCGCCAGCAGCGCCTGCGGGAAGTCTGGATCGTCGGCGACCAATGAGCGGATGAAATGGCTCTTGCCGGTGCCGGCGCGTCCGATCAGCATCACGACGGGGGTGCGGTCGGCGAGCGCTTGGCGCGCCTCGGCCACGGCGGGATCGGGCATGGGCGCGGGAATCGACATCCATCCTCTATATAGAAGCGCACGAAGCTGCGCTAAGCTAAGGCAGTGTCCAGGGAGTCCGCGATGTTGCGTCGTTTCGCTTTCGTTGTTGTCGCCATCACACTCGCCGCCTGCGCGGCGCCGCAAGCACCGGTGGACGAAGCCGCAAGCCTGGCCGAGGACGGCCGCTCGATCGCTGAAGCGCAATGCGCGGCGTGTCACGCCGTCGGCGAGTACGGCGACAGCCCCGTCGCCGCGGCGCCGACCTTCCGTACGCTGCTCTCACGCTATCGCGCCGACGTGCTGGAGGAGGAGCTGATCAACGGCATCCGCGTCGCGCACCCGATGCCGGAGTTCCAATTCAACCCACAGAGCGCGGACGCGCTGGTGGCGTATCTGCGCACGGTGCAGGAGACGCCGGCGCCGTAGGCCGCTTCACGCAGCGTCCAGCGCCTGCGCGAGATCGGCGATCAAGTCATCCGCATCCTCGATGCCGATCGAGATGCGGATGAGCCCTGGCGTGATCGAGTACTTCGCCAGTTCCTCCGCCGGCATGCCCGAATGCGTCATCGCCGCCGGGTGAGAAGCAAGCGTCTCGGTGCCGCCGAGGCTGACTGCGAGCTTGATCACTTCGAGCTTGTCGAGCACGCGGAAGGCAGCGGCTTCCCCGCCCTTTACTTCGAATGAAAAAGTGGAGCCCGCGCTCTTGTTCTGACGTTCGTGGACCGGCCGGTCCGGATGATCCTTGGGCAGAAAGTCGAGAAACCAAACGTTTTCGATCTTGGGATGATCGCGCAGAAACTCCGCCACCTTCTTGGCGTTCGCGGCGCCCGCTTCCATTCGGAGCTTCAGCGTTTCCAGCGAACGCATCAACAGCCAAGCGGTGTGGGTGTCAGCCATCGTGCCGAGCGTCGAGCGCATGCGGCGCACCGGGGCCAGCATCGCCTTGGAGCCGGACGCGCCGCCCGCAATCAGGTCTGAGTGTCCGCCAACATACTTGGTCAGCGACATCACCACGATGTCGGCGCCGAGAGTGAGCGGCTGCGAGTAGACAGGCCCCAGCATGGTATTGTCGACAATGACGGGAGGGCGCTTGCCTTCGTGGGCGAGACTCTCCGAGACGCGCCGCGCCGCTTGAATGTCGACCAGCGCATTGGTCGGGTTCGCCGGCGTTTCGATGAAAACAGCGCCGACGCGGCCTTTCTTCCTGGCCTCTTCGGCAGCCTTCATCATCTCTTCCGCGCCGTGCTCCGCCTCGAATGCGACCTGGCTGACGCCGAACTCGGGCAGGATGGAATGGATCAGCGTTTCGGTGCCGCCATAGATCGGCCGACTCTGCAAGATCACGTCGCCGGGACGCAGAAAGGCGAGCAGCGCCGTCGAGATCGCCGCCATGCCTGAAGCAAACAACAGCGCAGCCTCCGCTTCATCCCACAGCGCCAGGCGATCCTCGACCACTTCGAGATTGGGATTGTTGAACCGTGAATAGATGAGGCCCGGCTCTTCGTCCGGCCCCATCTTGCGCCGGCCTTGCATGGTGGCGAAGAAGTTCTTGCCGTCCTCGGCCGAGCGGAACACGAAGGTCGAGGTCTGGAATTGCGGCGGCTTCAGCGACCCTTCCGACAACATCGGATCGTAGCCGTAGCCCATCATCAGCGTTTCGGGCTTGAGCGCGCGATTGCCGATCGTGCGCTTGCGCCATTTTTTCTCCGCCACGCGGGTGCTCCTGAACAGCTTGGTGTGCGCCGTTCTGATCCCGTTGGCGGCGTTTTTCAATGGCGCAGCGGCAAAGCGCGTGTTCAGGGCGCCCAAACGGCGTCGCGGGCAGCCGAAGCAAGCGGGTAGGCAAGCGACAAATCCGCCGCCTGGTCCGCTTGCGCCGGCAGCGGCCACATCAGCAGCGCGCCGAATGCGGCGCGCTCGTCCGCGAACCGATCGGCGAGCGTAGAGTATTCCCAGGCCCGAAATTGCGGCCACGGCGTCGCAGCCGGCCGCGCCTTGTCGTCCGCGACCACCGCTTGCGGCACCATGCCGGTCAGTTTCAACCTGAGCGCCAGCTCGTAGCGCTCACCCGAATGCTCGATCACAAGGAGGCGCGCGACGTGCACACGATCGCGCTCGGCTTCAAGAATGGTCTCGCTCCGCAGCGAGACGACGCCGAAATCGCGGTCGATGCAGAAGCGGCCATCGGCGTCGTCCAGAAGATAGAACCCCGGCGCGTCATGCGAAGCGCAGGCGCTGAGCGCAGCCTCGATCGCCGCCGCGGAGGGCGCGGTTGTCGCGTCGAGCGCGATGGCGTCGAAGGACGCCGAGAACGAATCGGACGGCGAGGTCATCGCCGTCCTTATCCGCGCTTAGGGATAACGCTGGGTGAAAGAGGCGTTGCGAAAGGGTTTACGAGCTACTCGCCCCAACCGATCGCGGCCTTCACTTCCAGGAATTCTTCAAGCCCAAAGTGTCCGCCTTCGCGGCCCAAACCCGATTGCTTGTAGCCGCCGAACGGCGTGCCCATGCCGCCGAAGGCGCCATTGATGTGCACATTGCCGGCGCGCAGTTTCTTCGCCACCTTGCGGGCGCGCTCCTGCGAGCCTTGCACGTAGGCCGCCAACCCGTAAGGCGTATCGTTGGCGATGCGGATCGCGTCTGCTTCCGTTTCGTAGGGAATCACCACCAGCACCGGCCCGAAAATCTCTTCGCGCGCGATCGTCATGTCGTTGTTCACGTCGGCAAACACGGTGGGCTTGACGTAATAGCCGCGGTTGAAGCCGTCGGGACGGCCGACACCGCCCGCGGCGACGCGCGCGCCTTCGTCGATGCCCTTTTGGATCAGCGACTGCACTTTCTGGAATTGGTTGGCGTTCGCGAGCGGCCCGATGGCGCCCTTTTCCGCTTGGTCCGGCGCCTGCACCTTGATCGACTTCGCGGTCTCGGCGGCGATTTGTACAACTTCTGCGTACTTCGCCTTCGGCGCCAGCATGCGCGAGGGAGCGTTGCAGCTTTGACCGGTGTTGTTGGCCATGTGGAGCATGCCGCGCGCTACCGCCTTTGGCAGCTCAGCGTCGTCGAGGATGATGTTGGGGCTCTTGCCGCCCAGTTCGAGCGCCACCTTCTTGATGCCCCTGGCGCAATTCTCCATCACCGACTGACCGGCGCGGGTCGAGCCGGTGAAGCTCATCATGTCGACATCGGGGTGCGCCGAGAGCGCCGCGCCCACACCAGGCCCGTCGCCGTTGACGAGGTTGAACACGCCCGGCGGCAGGCCGGCCTCGTCGACGATCTCGGCGAACAGCACCGCGTTCAGCGGCGCCAGTTCAGAGGGCTTCAGCACCATGGTGCAGCCGGCGGCGATCGCCGGGCCGACTTTGGCGCAAATCTGGTTTTGCGGCCAGTTCCACGGCGTGATCATGCCGACGACGCCGATCGGCTCCTTGAGAATGCGGCGGCCATTGCCGTAATCGCTCTCAAATTGGAATTCATCGAGCTGTTTGCGCGCGTCCATCAGGTAGCCCAGGCCAGCCGGCGCTTGCGAGCTTTGCGCCAGCGGCATCGGCGCGCCCATTTCCATCGAGATGGTCTCGGCCATCTCGGCCATGCGGCGTTGATAGATGCCGATAATCTTGTCGAGATAGGCTTTGCGCTCATCGACGCTGGTCTGCGACCAGGTGTCGAACGCGCGCTTGGCCGCGGCAACAGCCTTGTTCACGTCCTCGGCCGAGCCTAGCGAAATGCGCCCGCACGGCTCCTCGTTGGCAGGGTTGATCACGTCATGCGTGCGCGGCTTGGCCGGCGCGACCCATTTGCCGTCGATATAGAAATTGAGCTTCTCGCGCATCATCGGCCTCCGTTGTCGGTGTTCTGCTGTCGGCTAGCAGATATAAGAAGCGGGCGCGAGTTCACATCAGGGCAGGTGCGGCAATGACAGGACCGAAAGACGTGGTGATCGAGCCGCCGAAGCGAAAAGGGCGACCGCTCGTGTGGCTGGCGGCGATCGTGTTTCTCGCGGTGGGGGTGGTGGCGGGCTGGTATGCGCGCGACTTCTTCGCGGTGAACGCCTGCCTGGACGCTGGCGGCGCCTGGACTGCGCCCGGGGTGTGCGTGGGCGCGGTGCAGTGAGCGAACGGCCGCTGCGCAGTTACGGACGGATCAAGGCGCGGGCGCTGAAGCCGCGCCAGGCGGGGCTGCTGGAGACGCTGCTGCCCCATCTCGCGGTGCCGGCGGAAGGGACGATTGAGGTGGACGCGCTGTTCCCCTCCCCCTGGAGGGGGGAGGGGCCAGGGGTGGGGGTGACGAATGTGCGTGCATCGACGATCGGAGTGTCGCCCCACCCCCTAACCCCCTCCCCTTGTAGGGGAGGGGGAACGGCACTCGAAATCGGCTTTGGCGGCGGCGAGCATCTGGTCGCGCAGGCGGTTGCGCACCCGGAAGCGCGCTTCATCGGCGTCGAGCCGTTCGTGAACGGCGTTGCGTCGTGCTTGCGGCACATCGAGGACAGCGGCGCGACCAACATCCGCCTGCACATGGGCGACGCGCGCGATGTGATCGCACGGTTGCCGGAGGCGTCGCTTGATCTCGTCTACATCCTCTTCCCTGATCCGTGGCCGAAAGCGCGGCACCACAAACGCCGGCTGATCCAGCCTGAACTTCTTGATGCGTTGGCGCGCGTGCTGAAGCCCGGCGGAGAAGTGCGCTTCGCCACCGACTGGGCGAACTATGCCGAGTGGACGCTGTGGCTCTTCACGCGCGATGCGCGTTTTGCGTGGCTGGCCGAACGCGCCGACGATTGGCGTAAGCCGTGGCCGGGGCATGTGACGACGCGCTATGAAACGAAGAAGCTGGGCGATTGCGCGCCGGTGTGGTTGCGGTTTGTCAGGCTATCGCGCTAACAAAGTTGAGTGAGACCGGTCGCAACACGGCGCGCCCTACTGCCGGCAGTGATGCTATCGCCGTTGGCTCTCAGCGCGTGTCAGTTTTTCTATGACGCTTCTGAATTGGCAGGTCATTATCGTGCTGAGGGAAGTCTCATCAGTGAGCGATTAGCCCTTTACCCCAGCAAGGTCTACTTTCACTCTTGGCGTGTGCAAGGTGGGCGCCGACAACAACGGGGTGGTTGGCGATTAGAGGCGAACTGGATTTACCTCACTGATTATGAGGCGCCGAGCCTCACCACAACCAGCTTCGAAAGGCATTTCGTCCCCGGCCCTCCGACCTTCTTCTTGTTCGGCGGCCCGACGTTCTTTTCCAAAGAGCTGCAAGTGAACTATGTCTGGGTGCGAGGGCTTTAGAAGGGGCTGACAAGCGGCACTGAACCCGCAATATCCCCACCCAACACATCGCTGATGCCTCTCGAAGAAGCGATGATCGTGTCGCTGTTCGACGGTCTGCACCTCGCCGACCGGAGTATCAAAGCACGTCGAAGTTGGCGCACGCGACTCGGGGATTGCGCGCCGGTGTGGTTGCGGTTTGCGCGCCTTTAGGCTTCAGCGCTTTTCGGCCGCCAGATCCAAAGCGCCAGGGTCAACGCGACGACGCAAACAAATCCAGGCGCGCTCGCTTCCAGGCCAAACGCGCCGCCGGTCAACCAAGCCGAAGCATCCTGCATCGTCGGCATCAACAAGCCCGGCGCGCCGGTGCCGCTCACGCCGAAACCGAGCACCGGCCCTTGCATCGCGTTGGCGGCGAAGTGGAGACCGAGCGGGAGAGCGAGGCTGCGTGTGCGCAGATAGGCCAAGCCGAATAGGATTGAGGCAACGAAAATGTTCGCGCCTGCAAGAGCGCCAAGCGCGCCGATTTCGACGAGCGCGTCTGAATGGGTGAGCGTGAACAAAGCGGCGATGATCATTTGCGCGGGCCATGCGCCTATGCCGTCGATCAAGCGTTGAAAGAGAAAGCCGCGGAATAGCAATTCCTCAGTTGCCGCCGCTGCCGCCAGCGCCAATAGCGTTGCGCCCAGCGCGCTGCTCCAATCGGGATTGACGCGCCAACTGATCAGGCCCGCCGCCGCCAGCAGCAAGGCCGGGACCGCCATCAACAATCCGCCACCGGCCAAGCCGAGCAGCAGATGCATCGGCCATTTCCAGTTGAATGCGCCGACAAGCTCCGCGATCGGCCGCCGCCGCAGCGCCTGACAGAGCAGGGACGCCGCCAACACGATCGCCGCTTGCTGGTAGAGCGGAACGCCGGCCCCGTTCTCCCGTGACATCAAGATCAAGGGGAAAAGCAGCGCCGTCAGGACGAAGAAGAACAGCGCGATCCACCAGCCGTTTCGGAGTTGGCGACGCGCGTTAAGGAAAGGGTTGGGCAGCACGGCGTTCAGCCGTCCGCCCCTGCGCTGGCTGCGTCAAGCACAGGGTTTCCCGCAACCCGCATGGAGGGGGCTGACAATCGCTTTCGGAGCGGCTATATTCCCTCCCGTTACATCGCTGATGCCCTCGATGAGGGTTCAGCGGCGGGGCCCCGGGCTCCGCCGCTTTTTGTTTAGCCGGGAGCCCGCTCTGCGCGCGACGAACCCAGTGGAAGAACGCGTGATCGCGCTGATCGAGCCGACGGCCGCGGGCCTGGGCTATCGGATCGTGCGCGTGCGGCTCTCCGGCAATCGCCGCAAGCGGCTGCAGATCATGGCCGAACGCCTGAGCGATGGACACATGGGCATCGACGATTGCGGGCGGTTGTCGCGGGCGCTGTCGCCGGTGTTCGACCTCGAAGACCCGATCCAGGGCGAGTACGACCTTGAGGTCTCCTCGCCCGGCATTGATCGGCCGCTGATAAGCCTGGAAGATTTTCAGCGCTTCATCGGCCACGAGGCTAAGCTCGAAACCGCGGCGATGATCGACAATCGCCGCCGCTACAAGGGCGTGATCAAGGCGGTCGAGGGCGATGTCATCGTGCTTGCCATGGAGGGCGAGGATGTACGCCTACCGTTTGCGACCTTGTCGGAGGCGCGCCTGGTGCTGACCGACAAGCTGATCGAGGAAGATTTGAAGCGCGCCAAGGCCGCGGAAGCGGCGGAGCGAGACAATACCGAAGGGAAAGACACATGAGCACCGGCATTTCAGCAAACCGGATGGAAATCCTGCAGATCGCCGACGCAGTCGCGCGCGAGAAATCGATCGAAAAAGAGATCGTGATCCAGGCGATGGAGCACGCGCTGCAGAAGGCCGCGCGCTCGCGCTACGGCGCCGAGCACGATATCCGCGCCACTATCGATCCGAAGACCGGCGAGATGGAGCTGAAGCGGGTGATGACGGTGGTGGACGAGAGCGTGCTCGATCCCGAGACGCGCCCGTTCAACCCGTCGACCGACATCATGCTCAACGTGGCGCTGAAGAGCGACAAGGAGGCCTTCGTCGGCAAGGAATACACCGAAGGCTTGCCGCCAATCGAATTCGGGCGCGTCGCCGCGCAAACCGCCAAGCAGGTGATCAATCACGAAGTGCGCGAAGCCGAGCGCGAGCGGCAGTATAGTGAATACAAGGATCGCGTCGGCGAGATCATCAACGGCGTGGTCAAGCGCGTCGAGTTCTACAATGTGATCGTCGATCTCGGCCGCGCCGAAGGCGTGATCCGTAAGTCCGAGAGCATCCCGCGCGAAAATCTGCGCGTCGGCGACCGCACCCGCGCGTACATTTATGACGTACGGCGCGAGAGCAAAGGCCCGCAAATTTTCCTGTCGCGCGCCAAGCCGGAATTCATGGCCCGCCTGTTCGCGCAGGAAGTGCCGGAAGTGTACGAAGGCGTGATCGAGATCAAGGCCGCCGCGCGCGATCCTGGCTCACGCGCCAAGATCGCGGTGCTCTCCCACGATTCGTCGATCGATCCGGTCGGCGCCTGCGTCGGCATGCGCGGCGCGCGCGTGCAGGCGGTGGTCGGCGAACTGCAAGGCGAGAAGATCGACATCATCCCCTGGTCGCCCGATCCCGCCACCTTCATCGTCAACGCGCTGCAGCCGGCGGAAGTCACCAAGGTGGTGCTCGACCCCGAGGAGGGGCGCGTGGAGGTGGTGGTTGGCGAAGCGCAGCTGTCGCTCGCCATCGGCCGCCGCGGCCAGAACGTGCGGCTTGCGTCGCAACTCACCGGCTGGTCGATCGACATCCTGACCGAAGCGGAAGAGAGCGAGCGCCGGCAGAAGGAGTTCGCCACGCGCAGCGAGCTCTTCATCAAGGCGCTCGAAGTCGACGAGATGTTCGCCCAGCTCTTGGCCTCGGAAGGCTTCGAAACCGTCGAGGAAATCGCTTACGTCGAGCCGATGGAACTGGCCGCAATCGAAGGCTTGAACGACGAAATCGCCGAAGAACTGCAAGCGCGCGCAGTCGAGTATCTGGAGCGGCAGCTCTCTGAACTCGATGCGCGCCGCAAGGCATTGGGCGTGGAAGATGCGCTCGCCGAAGCCCCCGGCTTCGGGCGTTCGCTGACCTCGCTGCAAATGCTGGTGGCGCTCGGTGAGAAGGGCGTGAAGACGCTCGAAGATTTCGCTGGCTGCACGGGCGATGATCTGCGCGGCTGGTTTGAAACCAAGGGCGGCGAGCGCGTGCGCGAGCCGGGCATGCTCGAAGGCTTCGACCTGAGCCAAGAACAGGCCGACGCCATGATCCTGAACGCTCGCATCGCGGCTGGCTGGATCGACGCGCCGCCGGAAGAGGAAGTCGCTGAGACCGTAACCGAAGGAGACGCCGACGATGTCGCCAGCGTCTTCCCAGATAGAAGCTGAGGCCGCGCGCCGCGGCAGAGAGCGGCGCTGCATCGCAACCCAGGAGGTGCTGCCGGAAACGCAGCTCATCCGGTTTGCGTTGCGTCCGGATGGGATCGTCGTTCCAGATGTGGCGGCGAAGCTACCGGGGCGCGGCGCGTGGGTGCGCGCGAGCCGCAAACACATCGAGCAGGCGGCAGCGAAGGGCGCTTTCTCGCGCGCGTTCAAGGCGCCGGCGAAGGCCGCGGCCGATCTCGCAGACCAGACCGCGCGTCTGCTGCGTCAGCGCTGCCTTGCGAATCTCGGCTTGATCCGGCGAGCCGGCGCGATTGCCCTCGGCGCCACTCAAGTCGAGGCCGCGATCCGCGCCCGGCCGGTGCTGCTGCTGATCGAGGCGAGCGATGGCGCCGCAGAGGGTCGCGAAAAGCTGATGCGCCTCCATATTGGGCTCTGGAGCCGCCCGCCCGCCCTTGTCGGTTGTTTCGATCAGGCGGAATTGGGCGTGGCGTTGGGGCGCGAACGTGTGATACACGCTTGCCTGCTTCAAGAGCGCTTGGCGTCGGCCTGGGCGGCGGAGATCGGCCGCCTCGCGGGTTTTCACGCCATCGTTCCAGGCTCTTGGCCCGATTCCTGGCGCTCCAACGGATGGGGACTGGGCGGTGCGGACGCTGACGAAAGCCAGCCTCGCACCCTGCATACGAACTTTGGCGACGCGTGAACACAAGTTAAGGATTGCGACTCGACTGCATGTCTGACGGCAACGAACAAAAAGAAGCTCCAGCCGGCCGCAAGCCGCTGACCCTGACGCGGACGCACGCGTCTGGCACGGTGCGGCAGAGCTTCAGCCATGGCCGCACCAAACAGGTCGCGGTCGAGGTTCGCGAGAAGCGCGCGATCAACCGTCCCGGCGCGGCGCCGGCGACGCCTGCCGGCCCCGGCCCGGGCGTGCCGCCGCCGTTGCGCTCGAAGACAGCGGCTAAGTCCGCGCCGGCTGCTCCGGACCCGGCGGCCGGCAAAGCGCCGGCTGGCCGCATCAGCGATGAGGAGACGCGCCGTCGCGATGAGGCGGTGCGGCGCGCCATGGCGGAGCGCGAAGCGCGCGAACAGCGCATGCGCGCGGAAGAGGACCAAAGGCGCGCGCTCGAAGAAGCGCAGCGCAAGATGGCATCGGAATTCGCGCAGGTCGAGGCTGAGGCCGAAGCGCGCCGTCGCGCCGATGCGGAAGAGCAAGAGGTCGCCGCAGCGCCGGAGGCGCCGGCAGAGCCGCGCGCGCCGGTGGCGCGTACCGGCGCGCCAGCGCCGCAGACGCCGACGCGCGTCGATTCCGGACTGCTCGACGAACTGGGTGGACGCATCAAGACCGCACGCAAGCCGTTGCCGGCAGCGCCAGTGAAGCCCGCCAAGAAGGGCGAGCCGAAACGCCGCGAAGGCAAGCTCACGCTCGACATGGTCGAACGCATCGCCGAGGGCGATGACGACCGCGTCCGCTCGTTGGCGGCCTATCGTCGTGCGCAACAGAAGGAAAAAGAGCGCCGCGCTAAGATGCTCGGCGGCGGCGGCGAGCGTGACCGCATCGTCCGCGAAGTCATCATCCCTGAATCGATCACGGTGCAGGAGCTGGCTAACCGCATGGCGGTGCGCGTGGCCGACATCATCAAGTTCATGATGCGCCAAGGCCAGATGCTCAAACAGAGCGACGAGCTCGATGCGGATACCGCCGAACTCATCGCGACCGAACATGGCCATGCGGTCAAGCGCGTTGCGGAGTCGGACGTGGAAGAGGGCCTGGCTGGCGACATTGTCGACAGCGAGGAAAACCTGAAGCCGCGCCCGCCCGTCGTAACGGTGATGGGCCACGTCGACCACGGCAAGACGTCGCTGCTCGATGCGTTGCGCTCGACCGATGTTGCGGCTGGTGAAGCGGGCGGCATCACCCAGCACATCGGCGCCTATCAAGTGCGCATGCCGGACGGCCAGCGTGTGACGTTCCTCGACACCCCTGGTCACGCGGCGTTCACCGCTATGCGCGCCCGCGGCGCCAAGGTCACCGACATTGTCGTCCTGGTGGTCGCCGCCGATGACGGCGTCATGCCGCAGACGGTGGAAGCGATCAGCCACGCCCGCGCATCCGGCGCGCCGATCATCGTCGCCATCAACAAGATCGACAAGCCCGGCGCCAACCCAACGCGCGTGCTTACAGACCTGTTGCAGCACGAAGTGGTCACCGAAGAACATGGCGGCGACACGCTGGCGGTGCAGGTCTCGGCGCTGAAGAAAACCAATCTCGACAAGCTGGTCGAGACGATCTTGCTGCAATCCGAGGTGCTGGACCTCAAGGCCAATCCTGATCGTCCGGCTGAGGCGACGGTGATTGAGTCCAAGCTTGATCGCGGTCGCGGCACGGTTGCGACCGTGCTGGTGCAGAAGGGCACGCTGAAGCGCGGCGATATCGTCGTGGTTGGCGCGCAGATGGGCCGTATCCGCGCGATCACCAACGAACGCGGGCAAATGTTGCAGGACGCGGGGCCATCCGAACCCGTCGAGATTATGGGTCTCGAAGGCGTTCCCGAGCCTGGCGATTCGCTGAACGTGGTTGAAAACGAAAACCGCGCGCGCGAAGTCGCTCTGTACCGTCAGCGCACCAAGCAGCGGCAAAAGTCGAATGGCGGTACGGGCGTGCGCACGTCGCTTGAATCCATGATGGCGAAGTTCAAGGATTCGAGCGCCAAGGAATTGCCGGTGCTGGTGAAGTCGGATGTGCAAGGCTCGGCCGAAGCGATCGTCGGCGCTCTTGACAAACTGGCGCACGAGGAAGTGCGCGCGCGTGTAGTGCACTCTGGCGTCGGCGCCATCAACGAGTCCGATGTTCAGTTGGCGAAGACCTCTGGCGCTCCGGTTATTGGCTTCAATGTCCGCGCGTCGAAGGAAGCGCGCGATCTCGCTGAGCGCGAAGGCGTCGAGATCCGCTACTACAACATCATCTACGACCTGATCGACGACATCAAAGGCGTCATGTCGGGCATGCTCGCGCCGATCACGCGCGAAACCTTCCTTGGCAACGCGCAGGTGTTGGAAGTCTTCACCATCTCCAAGGTGGGCAAGGTGGCCGGCTGCCGCGTCACCGACGGCATCGTGCGCAAGGGCGCCAAAGTGAGAATCCTGCGCGACAACGTCGTCATTCAGGAAATGGGCGTGCTCACGACCCTGAAGCGATTCAAGGACGAGGTGAACGAGGTGCTGGCCGGTCAAGAATGCGGCATGAGCTTCGGCCCGTTCCAGGACATCAAGCAGAACGATGTCATCGAGTGCTTCAACGTGGAAGTAGTGCAGCGGACACTCTGAGGCGTAAGACGATGCGCAACGGCGTGATTGCGGCAATGGCGGCGTGCGGGCTCTTGCTCGCGTGCGATGGACAAGACGACGGCGACGTATTGTCGGGCCAGCGGCCTAGCACGGTCGTGGTGGCGGAGACGCGCGTCGACGCCGTGCCGCAGGAAGAGCCGGCGGTGGCCCGCTCGCAATGGCGCGCGGTCAGCGATCAGTCGCGCACCGTGACCGGCAATCTGCGCGTTAGCCTTGAGGGCGCACGTGGTGGTCCGGTGGTGTTCGCGTTCGCCAACGGCATCACCATTCGGGCGCAGCCTTACAATGTCGTGCCGGCGGATTCCCGTTCTGGCGCGGGCGGGCAGAGTTTTGCGGCGGTGCTCGGCGGCGACCCGCGCGTCGATGCGTACCTTTACCGGGTGATCCGCGAGGATTTGATCCGTCAGCGCGAGGCGCAGGGCGGGCTCTGCGGGACGTCGCAGACACGGCACATGGCGGTGTCCGAGTTCGTCGACGGCAGCGGCCGTTGGGTGTTCAAGGTGGCGGCGTTCCGGGGCGAGTCGCAGCCTGCCGCCGGTGATGATCCTGGCTTGTGCGCGGCCTACGCGTACACGGCGCAATAGTCATGAAACGCCACTCGCGCGGTCAAGCGGGCGCGGGCCCGTCGCAGCGCCAATTGCGCGCCGCCGAACTGGTGCGACACGCGCTGGTGGACATCATCGCGCGCGAGGACTTGCGCGATCCGGAGCTGCAGGGCGTCTCTGTGACGGTGGGCGAAGTGCGCGCCTCGCCTGATTTGAAGCATATGACCGCGTTCGTGTCGGCGCTGGGGCCGCAAGACCCCCGAATGGTCGCGCGTGCTTTGTCACGCTGCAGCGGCTTCTTGCGTGGTCGTTTGGCGCGCGCGGTGGACCTGCGCTTCGTCCCGGAGCTGCATTTTCAGGCAGATGTCTCCTACGACGAAGCGCGCCACATCGACGAATTGCTGGCGAGCCCAGAAGTCGCGCGCGATTTGCGCCACGAGGAGAAGGAATGAGCCGGCGCAAGAAGGGCGACGACATCTCCGGCTGGGTGGTGCTCGACAAGGGCGAGGACATGACCTCGACGCACGCCGTCTCGGCGGTGCGCCGCATCTTCAATGCGCAGAAAGCGGGCCATGCCGGGACACTCGATCCGCTGGCGTCGGGTGTGCTGCCGATTGCACTCGGCGAAGCCACCAAAACCGTGCCCTGGCTGATGGAGGCGCAAAAGACCTACGAGTTCGCGATCAAATGGGGCGCATCCACCGACACCCAAGACCGCGAGGGCAAGGTGATCGCCGAGAGCGCGGTGCGCCCAACCGCCGATCAGATCAGGACCGCGCTGCCCGCCTTCCTCGGCGAGATCGAGCAGGTGCCGCCCCGTTTTTCCGCCGTGAAGGTGGATGGCGAACGCGCCTACGATCTGGCCCGCGCCGGCGAAGAGGTGGAGCTTGAGGCGCGCACGGTGGTGGTCCACGAAGCCGAACTGATCGGCTTGGCGGGACCCGATCTCGCCACCTTCCGGGTCCGCTCGGGAAAGGGGTTCTACATCCGCGCCCTGGTCCGCGACTTGGCGGCGGCTTTGGGCGCTGAGGGCCACGTCTGGCGGCTCAGGCGCACGGCGGTGGGGCCGTTCACCGAGGCCGAATCGGTGACCCTCGACGCGCTCGAGGATTTGCGCCATAAGGGCGCCGCGTCAGAACGCCTGAAGCCTGTTGAGACCGCGCTGGACGACATCCCGGCCCTGGCCATCAACAGCGAGGACGCGTTCAAGCTCAGACAGGGCAGGCCCATCGTTCTCCTTCCGCATGTGATGGAGGCGCTGAAGCCGAAGTTCCGAGACCGCACCATCGCCGGGCAGGACGCGTCCCGCGCGGCGGTGGCCTTGTTTCAAGGCAAAGCGGTTGCGCTGGGCGACGTGCGGGCCGGCAAATTCACGCCGACCCGCGTGTTCCACATCGCTAACGACTAGAGGAGTTCCGATGTCGATTACTACCGAGCGCAAAGCCGCGCTCATTCGCGACAACGCCAAGAGCAAGAGCGACACCGGTTCGCCGGAAGTTCAAGTGGCGATTCTGTCCGAGCGCATCACCAACCTCACTGAGCACTTCAAGACGCACAAGAAGGACAACCATTCGCGGCAAGGCCTGCTGAAGATGGTGAGTCAGCGTCGTCGGCTGCTCGATTATCTCAAGGCCAAGGATTCAGCGCGGTATCAGGCGCTGATCGAAAAGCTGGGTCTGCGCCGCTAGCGCGACCGCTCCCCCTCCCCGCGAGGGGAGGGGGCGGGGGGTGGGGTGAAGCCCCACCGGTTCAAAGCATCGCGCGACTTCAAGCGCACGCAGAGCATCAGGCGCGGAGTTTCTCCCCACCCCCTTCCCCCTCCCCTCGCGGGGAGGGGTTTCGGCGCAGCGGAATCCGCCGCTGCGCATGCACGTGAACGCGCGGGCAGGGGCCTTCGCGTTCGGAGTATGATCCGTATGTTCGATATCAAATCCGTTTCCCTCGACTGGGCCGGGCGCAAGCTCACGCTCGAAACCGGGCGCGTCGCGCGCCAGGCCGACGGCGCCGTTTACGCCACCTGGGGCGAGACCGCCGTGCTGGCGACCGTCGTCGGCGCTAAGGAGGCCAAGCCGGGGCAGGACTTCTTCCCGCTGACCGTGAACTATCAAGAAAAAGCCTTCGCTTCGGGCCGCATTCCCGGCGGTTACTTCAAACGCGAAGGCCGACCGTCGGAACGCGAGACGCTGATCTCGCGCTTGATCGACCGGCCCATCCGCCCGCTCTTCGTCGAGGGCTTCAAGAACGAAGTGCAGGTGATCGTCACCGTGCTGTCGTGGGACAATGAGAACGAGAGCGACATTCTCTCGTTGGTGGCTGCTTCCGCGGCCCTGACTTTGTCGGGCGTGCCGTTCATGGGCCCGATCGCCGCCAGCCGCGTCGGCTGGATCGACGGCAAGCCGGTGCTGAATCCGTCCATCGCCGACATGGCCAACTCGCAACTCGATCTCGTTATCGCCGGCACCGCCAACGCCATCATGATGGTCGAGTCCGAAGTGAAGGAGCTGACCGAAGAGCAGATGCTCGCTGCGCTTAATCTTGGCCACAAGGGCATGCAGCCGGTGATCGATGCGATCATCGAGCTCGCCGAGACGGCAGCGAAGACGCCGTGGGACTTCGAGCCCCACGATCTCTCGCCGCTGAAGAAGCAGATCATGGACCTGGTCGGCGCCGAACTCGCCAGCGCCTACAAGGTGGTGAAGAAGGAAGCGCGCCACGAAGCGGTGGGCATCGCCCGCGACAAGGCCAAGGGCGTGCTGGTCAAGTCCGACACCAATGCGGACGGCGTTGACGCCAACACCTTCAAGGAAGCGTTTAAGGCGGTCGAGAGCGATATCGTGCGCGCCCGCATCGTCAAGGAGAAGGGCCGCATCGACGGCCGCCCCGTCGACAAGGTGCGTCCGATCGAATCCATGGTCGGCTTCCTGCCGCGCACGCACGGCAGCGCGCTGTTCACCCGTGGTGAAACCCAGGCCATCGTCGTCGCCACGCTGGGCACCGCCGAAGACGAGCAATATGTCGATCAGCTCGCCGGCACGGTGAAGGAGCGCTTCATGCTCCACTACAACTTCCCGCCCTATAGCGTCGGCGAAACTGGCCGCATGGGCGGCGCGGGACGACGCGAAATCGGCCACGGCAAGCTTGCCTGGCGGGCGATGAAAGCGGTGCTGCCGAGCGCCGAGCAATTCCCGTACACGGTGCGCCTCGTCTCTGAGATCACCGAGTCGAACGGCTCGTCGTCGATGGCGACGGTGTGCGGTTCATCGCTGGCGCTGATGGACGCGGGCGTGCCGATCGCGGCGCCGGTCGCGGGCGTCGCGATGGGCCTCATTCTGGAAGACTACGGCTTTGAAGTGCTCACCGACATCCTTGGCGACGAGGATCATCTCGGTGACATGGATTTCAAGGTGGCGGGCACCGAGAAGGGCATCACCTCGCTGCAGATGGACATCAAGGTCGCCGGCATCACCGAGGAGATCATGAAGGTGGCGCTGGAGCGGGCTCACAAAGGCCGGCTGCACATCCTGGGCGAGATGAACAAAGCGCTGAATGCGCCGCGCGAAAGCGTCGGCGCCAACGCGCCGCGGATCGTCCAGATCAATATCCCGGTCGACAAGATCCGCGATGTGATCGGCACCGGCGGCAAAGTGATCCGCGAGATCGTCGAAAAGACCGGCGCCAAGATCAATGTCGAAGACGACGGCACGGTGAAGGTCGCCTCCGCCAACGCCGAGTCGATCGAGGCTGCGATCAAGTGGATCAAGGGCCTCACCAGCGAGCCGGAAGTCGGGCAGATCTATGAAGGCAAGGTCGTGAAGGTGATGGAGTTTGGCGCCTTCGTGAACTATTTCGGCGCCAAGGATGGGCTTGTGCACGTGAGCCAGCTGTCACGCGAACGTGTCGAGAAGCCGAGCGATGTGGTCAAGGAAGGCGACGTCGTGAAGGTGAAGCTGTTGGGCTTCGATGATCGCGGCAAGACGCGGCTGTCGATGAAGGTGGTGGATCAAGCCACCGGCGCCGACCTCACCGCGGAACTCGGCGAAGAGGCCGAGGACAAGGGCCCGCGCCGCGAACGCAGCGACCGCGGCGACCGCGGCCCGCGCCGTGATCGCGGCGACCGCCCGCGGCGCGAGGCCAGCGGGGAGTAGTCAGTCCGGCTCTCGCTTCGCGAGGCCGGAGTAGCGGACCAACAAAAGCCCGCCGCCCACGCGGCGGGCTTTCTTGTGCCTGTGAGATGGCGCGCTACGGTGCAGAGCATGGGGTTGCGAGCGCTCGCATACTATTTGGATCGACCCGAGGCCGTCGTCGTGCAGAGTGTCCTGCTCGACGCGGGTGTCTTGGCGATCATCGCGAATGAGGATCTGCTTCGCATGCTGCCCCGCTACACGCTTGCTCTGGGCGGCTACAGAATTCTCGTATCCGAAGACGACTTGGACCTGGCTATTGCGCTCATCGGGGAGGCGCTCGCGAACCCTATTCGTGAAGGCGGTGAACTCGTTGTGAAAGGCGATTTCTTGGATCGCGTCCTAAGTTTGGTTTTTGGCGCTTTGGCTGACGGCGCCCCATGTCCCACCAGAGAACGGCGATGGATCGACGACAACACGCCGGCTTCGACAGGCTCGGGCTGACGGCTAACTTGGCGTAGGCTGAGTGCCTGCTTTGACTCTCCCGGCTCCGCCGCTAGCGTCTCCCAATGTCCTCTCTCGCCCTCATCGCCCGATTTGTGTCGCGCTCGGAAGCGCTGGTGGCGCAATCGCTGCTCGCCAGCCAAGGCATCGAGACGCTGCTGCCCGAGTTCAATGTGTTGATGGCGGAACTCGACCCGTCGATGATGCAGCACGGCTGGCGGCTGATGGGATCGAGCGAAGACCTGTTCCGAGCCCAGGCGATCCTGCGCGACGCGCAGGCCGATCACGCCGACGACGAGGAATAGCCAAGCCGGGGCTCCATTGCCCCCAGGGCTGTTTTGTCGCTGACCCCTCGCCCTCGGGGCTGGTTGTCAAGTCCATGACGGCCTGTTACTCCGCCCCCCGCGTCATCGAGCCCGCGCGCACATGAGCTGCGCCGCGGTGCTCGTGGCGTTTGGGTTTTCCCCAAGCGGCGTCATTTTCGTCGGCTTGGCGGCCGGAGAGGCCGCCAGCGGCGGCAGCAGCGAGACAGACGTGGCACAGACCTTCGACGGCGAAGCTTCCGAAGCGGCCGCCCGCTACGCCCAAGCTGTGTTCGATTTAGCTAAGCAAGCCAAGGCCTTAGACGCGGTCGAGCAGGATTTCGCCAAGTTCGACCAAGCCTGGAAAGCCAGCGCCGACCTGCGTGAGGCCGCGCGTTCGCCGCTGATCGATCCGCAGGAGAAAGCTAAGGCGTTGACCGCCGTGGCCGCCAAGCTTGGCGTGAGCGAGCTTGGCCGCAAACTGATCGGCGTCGTCGCCCAAAATCGTCGCGCCGCCGAATTGCCGTCCATCGCCTCCGCCTATCGCGCCCTGGTGCAGCGGGACCGCGGCGCGCGCCAGGCCGAAATCGTCTCGGCGCGTCCGCTCGCGCCGGCGGAACAAACCGCCATTGTCGAAGCGCTAGGTAAACAGCTCGGGGCCAAGGTCGAAGCTGAAACCTCCGTCGATGCGAGCCTGATCGGCGGCTTCGTCGTCCGCGTCGGCTCCCGCCAGTTCGACGCGTCGATCAAAGCCAAACTGGACGCGCTGCGTCTGCAACTGAAATCCGCCTGAAGTAGGAAAGCTAGAACATGGACGTTCGCGCCGCAGAAATCTCCGCCATCCTCAAGGAGCAGATCAAGGGCTTCGGCGCCGACGCCAAGGTCACCGAGGTCGGCCGCATTCTCTCCGTCGGCGACGGCATCGCGCGCGTCTATGGCCTCGACAACGTGCAGGCCGGCGAGATGGTCGAGTTCCCGGGCGGCATCAAGGGCATGGCGCTCAACCTGGAGCGCGACAATGTCGGCGTCGTGATCTTCGGCGAAGACCGCGGCTTGAAAGAGGGCGACACCGTCAAGCGGCTCGGCGAGATCGTCGACGTGCCAGTGGGCAAAGGTCTGCTGGGCCGCGTGGTCAATCCGCTCGGCGAGCCGATCGACGGCAAAGGCCCGATCAAGGCGACCGAGCGGCGCACCGTCGACGTAAAGGCGCCCGGCATCATCCCGCGCAAGAGCGTGCACGAGCCGATGCAAACCGGCATCAAGGCGATCGATGCGCTCATCCCGATCGGGCGCGGCCAGCGCGAATTGATCATCGGCGACCGCCAAACCGGCAAGACCGCCGTCGCGATGGACACCATCCTGTATCAGCGCGAAGCGCACGATCGCAACGCGCCGGAGAGCGAAAAGCTCTATTGCGTCTACGTCGTCATCGGCCAGAAGCGCTCGACGGTTGCGCAATTGGTCAAGACGCTCGAAGATAAGGGCGCGCTTGGCTACTCGATCATCGTCGCCGCCACCGCCTCAGAACCCGCGCCGCTGCAGTTTCTGGCGCCATTCGCGGGTTGCGCCATGGGCGAATACTTCCGCGACAACGGCATGCACGCGCTGATCATCTACGACGATTTGTCGAAGCAGGCGGTTGCGTATCGCCAGATGTCACTGTTGTTGCGCCGCCCGCCGGGCCGCGAGGCCTATCCGGGCGACGTCTTCTATCTGCACTCGCGCTTGCTCGAGCGCGCGGCGAAGATGAACGAAGACAGCAAGTCCGGCTCGCTGACCGCGCTGCCGATCATCGAAACCCAGGCCAATGACGTCTCGGCTTACATCCCGACCAACGTCATCTCGATCACCGACGGCCAGATCTTCCTCGAAACGGATCTGTTCTATCAGGGCATTCGCCCGGCTTTGAACGTCGGCATCTCGGTGTCGCGCGTCGGCGGCAACGCCCAGATCAAGGCGATGAAGCAGGTCGCTGGCCCGTTGAAGGGCGAACTGGCGCAATACCGGGAAATGGCGGCGTTCGCGAAATTCGGCTCTGACCTCGACGCCGCGACACAACGCTTGCTCAATCGCGGCGCGCGTCTCACCGAACTCTTGAAGCAGCCGCAATTCTCGCCGGTGCCGGTCGAAGAGCAGATCGTGCTGATCTATGCGGGCACGCGCGGCTATCTGGACAAGATCGATGTCGCTAATGTTGGCCGCTACGAGAAGGAGCTGACCGCCTGGCTGCGCGCCAAGAAGGCGGACCTGCTGTCCGCCATCGTCAGCAAAAAGGACATCAGCAAGGACGGCATCGAAGACAAGATCAAGGCCGCGCTCGACGAATTCGGCGCGGCGTTCGCGTGAGCCGCCGATGCCCAGCCTAAAAGAGTTCCGCAATCGCATCGCCAGCGTGAAATCCACGCAGAAGATCACCAAGGCGATGCAGATGGTGGCGGCGGCGAAGCTGAAGCGCGCGCAAGGTGCGGCCGAGTCGGCGCGCCCCTATGCCGACCGCATGGCGCGCGTGATCGCCAATCTCGCCGCGGCGGTGAAGGGCGACGACGCGCCGGCGTTGCTGCGCGGCGCCGGCAAGGACCACGTGCATCTCGTTGTGGTAATGACGAGCGAGCGCGGTCTTTGCGGCGGCTTCAACACCCAGATCGTGCGCGCCGCGCGCGAGAAGATCGTGGAGCTGCTCGCCGCAGGCAAGCAGGTGAAAATCCTCTGCGTCGGCAAGAAGGGCCGCGATCAGCTGCGCCGGCTTTATGCCGACCGCATCATCCGCTACATAGACCTGTCTGGCTTCAAGAGCGTGTCTCCAGATGCCTCGCAACTGGTTGGCGACGCGGTCATGGAGCTTTACGAGAGCGGCGCGTTCGATGTCGCGACGCTTTATTTCTCGCGCTTCAAGTCGGTGATGAGTCAAACGCCGACGGCGCTGCAACTGATCCCCGCACGAGCCCCGGAAGGCGTGACGCCGCCCGATCTCAAAGGCGCTACCTACGAATACGAGCCGAACGAAGCGGATATCCTGGAAGCGCTGCTGCCGCGCTACCTGAACGGTCAGATCTTGCAGGCGCTGTTGGAAAACCAGGCGGGCTTCTACGGCGCGCAAATGAGCGCGATGGACAGCGCCACCCGCAATGCGGGCGATCTCATCCGCAAGCTCACGCTGCGCTACAACCGCCAGCGGCAAGCCAACATCACCAAGGAGCTGATCGAAATCATCTCCGGCGCGGAGGCGCTGTGAAACGCATCGCGGCCACCGTTGCGGCGCTCGTGGCGCTCGCGGGTTGCTATGAGCTGCCCGGGCCACCGGGGCAGCTCATCGCGGACTGCACGCCAATCAGCGCGGCCGATTATGAGGCGGCGCGCGAAAGCCGCAGCGCCTGGAACAGCATCGACCTCAGGGGCGGCGGCTTCTCGGGCGAGGGCGCGGGGCACACCCAGAAGCGCTGTTGGCAGCGCGTCGTTGGCTTGAATTCGCCGGATCGGCGGTGTGTGCAGACCAATGACCTCGTGGTCGAGATGCGCACGGACAGCGCGACGACCTATTATCGCGTGCCGGCGCGCACCAATTACGCTCTCTATGGCGAAGGCGGGATCGCTCATTGCCGCATTGAGGCGAGTGAAACACAATGACGACGCTGTACACCACGACGGCCATCTCCAAGGGCGGCCGCGCCGGCGGCAAAGTTGCGCTAACGGACGGCGGGCTTTGGTTTCACACGGAGCATTCGAAGGGGCTTGGCGGTTCCGGCGAAGGCGCAAACCCAGAGCAGTTGTTTGCGCTTGGCTACGCCAATTGCTTCAACTCTGCGGTGTTGTTTGTCGCTGCGCAAAAGAAGATCGATGCTTCCGCCGCAGTGGTGAAATGCGAAGTCGGCATTGGCCGGCAAGAAGGCGGGCTCGGACTCTCCGCCAAGCTGACGCTGTCGATCCCTGGCATGGAGCGCGCGCAAGTGCAGGAGCTGCTCGACGCTGCACACCAAGTCTGCCCGTACTCGAAAGCGACACGCGGCAACATCCCGGTCGAACTGATTATCGAATAAGCTGAAAGACGAGAGACGAGTCATGAGCAAGTCAAACAAAGGCCGCGTGGCGCAGGTGATCGGCGCGGTTGTCGACGTCGAATTCGACGGGCCGTTGCCGGACATCTACAACGCGCTCGAAACCACCAATCGCGGCAATCGCCTGGTGCTCGAAGTGGCGACGCACTTGGGCGAAAGCACGGTGCGCACCATCGCCATGGACGCGACCGACGGTCTCGTTCGCGGTCAGGAGGTTTCTGATACCGGCGCGCCGATCGCGGTGCCGGTGGGCGAGGAAACATTGGGCCGCATTCTCAATGTGATCGGTGAGCCGATCGATGAAGCCGGCCCGGTGAAGACCGCGACGAGACGCGCCATCCACCAGCTCGCGCCGGCCTTTGTCGATCAGAAGCCGCAACCGGAAATTCTGGTCACCGGCATCAAGGTGGTTGACCTGCTGTGCCCGTATTCGAAGGGCGGCAAGATCGGTCTGTTCGGCGGCGCCGGCGTCGGCAAGACGGTGCTGATCCAGGAGCTGATCAACAACATCGCCAAGGCCTATGGCGGTTATTCGGTGTTCGCCGGCGTCGGCGAGCGTACGCGCGAAGGCAACGACCTCTATCACGAGATGATCGAGTCGGGCGTCAACAAGGCCGGCGGCGGCCAGGGCTCGCGCTGCGCGCTGGTGTTCGGACAGATGAACGAACCGCCGGGCGCGCGCGCGCGTGTGGCGCTCTCCGGGCTCACCATCGCCGAGCACTTCCGCGACCAGGGCAAGGACATCCTGTTCTTCGTCGACAACGTGTTCCGCTTCACGCAAGCGGGCTCGGAAGTGTCGGCGCTGTTGGGCCGAATCCCATCGGCGGTCGGCTATCAGCCGACGCTGGCCACCGAAATGGGCCAGATGCAGGAACGCATCACCTCCACCACCAAGGGCTCCATTACTTCGGTGCAGGCCATCTACGTGCCGGCCGACGATTTGACCGACCCCGCGCCCGCCACCTCGTTCGCGCACCTGGACGCCACCACCGTGCTCTCGCGCGATATCGCCGCGAAGGGGATTTATCCCGCCGTCGATCCGCTCGATTCCACCTCGCGCATCCTCGATCCGAACGTCGTCGGCCAGGAGCACTATGAAGTCGCGCGTAAGGTTCAAGAGACGCTGCAGCGCTACAAGGCGCTGCAGGACATCATCGCCATCCTGGGCATGGACGAATTGTCGGAAGACGACAAACTCGTGGTTGCCCGCGCCCGCAAGATCGAGCGCTTCCTCTCCCAGCCGTTCCATGTGGCCGAAGCGTTCACCGGCACGCCCGGCAAGCTGGTGGACCTGAAAGACACCATCCGCGGCTTCAAGGGGCTGGTGAACGGCGACTACGACCACTTGCCAGAACCCGCCTTCTACATGGTAGGCTCCATCGAGGAGGCGGTGGCTAAAGCCCAGCGCCTTGCGGCGGAGGCGGCGTGACCGAGACCGGCCAAGCTCCAGCTGCGCTTACCGCGCAGCTCTTGGTGGATTTCTGTGTGCCGGTGGCGCAGGGGAACGCGCGCCCCGGCCCTGGCGCGCCGGTGATGCTCGATGACGCGCAGCGCCGCTCTCTCGGTCTGGCGACCTCGGGCGACACGTATGCGTATCCGGCTCAAGGATCGACTGTCTTCCTCGACCTGAATGCGCAGCGCCTGCAGATCTGGTTCGTGCACCCGCACGCGGTCAACGCGCTCGATGCGGTGCAGCGTGCGCTGACGCGCGCCTTTCCGGCGATGCGTCAGGTGGACGAGAAAGAGGGCCAAGAACCCGGCCGGCGTGACCGGTTTTTGCTTGGCGAGTTCGGCGCCGACCAAGCGGTGCAGGTGGAGATCAGCTATCCCGCTGCGGGCGCCAACGCGAGCAACGCCTTTTTCGTGCGGGTGATGAGCATGCATATCGCCGATCGCGCGAATTTCCGTAAGCTGCTTTCCCGGGCGGGGTAAGGTCGCAACCGGCGGCGCGTTCGGTGTAATGGGATTGTGGGTCGGGGAAGTGTTGGTGTCGGGAGGGACGTATGACTTGGTTCGTCGATAAGTTGGGCCCGGGTTCGAAGCAGCCGGGCGCGGCGCAGCCCGCGCCGATGCAGCAGCAGGCAAGGCCGGCGCAACAGGCGCCTGCGCCGCAGCAGGCC
>JAIELK010000027.1 GCA_019753175.1 Hyphomonadaceae bacterium | reverse complement strand
TCCTGGGGCTGGAGCAGGTCCCAAGGGTATGGCTGTTCGCCATTTAAAGTGGTACGTGAGCTGGGTTCAGAACGTCGTGAGACAGTTTGGTCCCTATCTACCGTGCGTGTTGGAAACTTGAGAGGATTTGTCCCTAGTACGAGAGGACCGGGATGAACGCACCTCTGGTGCACCAGTCGTTCCGCCAGGAGCGCAGCTGGGTAGCTAAGTGCGGACGGGATAAACGCTGAAAGCATCTAAGCGTGAAACCCCCCTCAAAACTAGGTTTCCCCGAAGAGCCGTCGTAGACCACGACGTTGATAGGCCAGGTGTGGAAGAGCCGTGAGGCTTGAAGCTGACTGGTACTAATCGCTCGTTCGGCTTGAACGATCTCGCGTTCATGCATGGCGACGACTGCGTCGCCCGCAGCGCTCAGACAATGTCACTCAATGCAAGCGCGCGTCGCGCCGACCTGGCGGCTATGCCGGGGGGTCCCCACCTGATCCCATCCCGAACTCAGTCGTTAAGTCCCCCAGGGCCGATGGTACTATGTCTCAAGGCATGGGAGAGTAGGTCGCTGCCGGGTCTGCCCGGCGCGCGCTAGCCGAAGTCCAAGAACCCTCATCACGACAACTACACGGCTCTGGCCGTTACAAACGGCCGCCTCCAAGCGGCCGTTTGTGCTAGAGAGCAAGTTTGCCGCGGGATGGAGCAGCCCGGTAGCTCGTCAGGCTCATAACCTGAAGGTCGTAGGTTCAAATCCTACTCCCGCACCCAGATCAAGTTGGCCCTGCCGGCGACGGCGGGGCCAATTTGGTTTCGTGGACTTGCGACGAACGGCGACCCAGTCGCGACGAACACCGCCCCGCCGCTGGTGAGCGTGGTCCCCATGGACCTCCTTTTCCGCTAGGGTCGCGCTCAGCTATGCACGAAATGCTTGCCGCACGACGCGCCGGCGCGTTCAGCCGACCGGCCTGGACCCGCTGGGGCGCGCATTTGGCCTTCTGGGGGGTCTATCTCCTCGTGCGGACAGCGGCCGCGGCCTCAATACCCCCCGACGAGTGGACCGATTTCCCTTATCTCGCCAACCGCACCCTGGTGGTGCTGAGCTACATGGCCCTGACCGGCGTGCTGCTTGCCCTGCTGGCGGGATGGCGCGCCAACCTGTCCAGCGGGGTGCGCAACGTGGGGCTCGTGATCGGCGCGTTGGCGTTGGCGCCGCTGACCCAGCTTCTGGAAGAGTTTTGGCCGCGGGCGCTGATGCCGGACATGCCGCCGACCCCGAAGGCGCCGTTCGCGGTCTATTTCTTCCAATTCGGTTGGGCCTTGCCCTTGTGGGCGCTGACCCAGGCGCTGCTCGGCTATCATTTCGAAATGGTGGCGCAGGCGCGCGCCGTCGCGCGCGCGCAGGCCCTTGCCTACGACGCGCAGCTGAAAATGCTGCATTACCAGATCAACCCGCACTTCCTGTTCAACACGCTCAACGCGATCTCCACTTTGGTGCTGGAACGGCGTAACGAGCAGGCCGAGAGCATGTTGCTGAAGCTCTCTGGCTTCTTGCGTTACTCGCTCGATCGCCAGCCGACGCAATTGGCGGCTCTGTCCTCCGAGCTTGAAGCGCAACGCAAGTATCTGGAGATCGAGCAGACGAGGTTCGAGGACAAACTTCGCGTCGCCTTCAATGTCGAGCCTGGCCTCGAGAACGCGCCGCTGCCCAGTCTCATTCTTCAGCCGATCATGGAGAACGCGATCAAGTATGCGATCACGTCGCGTGCCGAAGGCGGCCGCATCGACGTGACGGTGTGGCGCGACGGCGATCTCCTGCGCATTCGGGTCGATGACGATGGCCCAGGCTTGCCGCCGCCCGGCGCCGGCGCGCGGCGCGGGGTTGGCTTGGACAATGTGCGCGAGCGCCTTGAGTTGATTTACGGCGCGCGGTCTGGCGTCGCGGCCACTAACCGCGAACCGCGCGGATGCCGCGTCGAAATCTGGTTGCCTCTGGAGGAAGAACGTGTTGGCCCAACCCTTGCGTCTGCTGTTAGCTGACGACGAGCCCCTCGCGCTTCGGCGCATGCAGGTGGCGTTGCGCGCCATGCCTGACGTCGAGGTCGTCGGCGCCGCGAGCGACGGCCAGCAGGCGATCAACGCCATGCGCGAACTGCGGCCAGATGTGGTGCTGCTCGATGTGAAGATGCCGTTGGCGGACGGGTTCGTTGTCGCCGAGGCGGTCAAGGATTGCGGCGGTCCAGCCGTGATCTTCGTTTCCGCTTATGGCTCTTACGCCCTGCGCGCGTTCGAGACCTCGGCTGTCGATTATCTGGTCAAGCCGGTCGAATTCGAGCGTCTTTCCTCGGCGCTCGACCGAGCGCGCGCACGGCGCGCCGAGCAGGACGCGGGGCGCCGCGCGACAGAGCTGGCCGCGGTGCTCGAAGCGTTGAAGCAAGAAGCCAACGATCGCGACGGCCCTCAGTACGAGCGTGAATTCTGGATCCGCGACCGCGGCCGCTTCCTGCGTGTGCCGATCGCCGAAGTCGACAGGATCGAGGCGGAACGGGATTATGTGCGCATCTATTGGGAAGGGCGCACCTTGCTCCACCGCGAGACCATGTCTCACCTGGAAGAGCGGCTCGACCCCAACTTGATGCTCCGCGTTCACCGATCCGCGTTCGTGAATTGGGATCGGCTGAGCGCGCTGCGGCGAGACGGCAACGGGCGCCTGCTCGCCGTCATGCAGAGCGGCGACGAAGTGCCGGTGAGCCGCGCCTACGCCCAGCGGGTAATGATGGAAATGAAGTCCCGCGGTCGCTGATCCGGCGTCCAAGCGCGCGCGTAAGACTTGACGGCGTAATGACAGCGCCAGTAAGGCTTGCGAACAGGCATGGTGAAGGTAGTGGCCCCCGTCGTTGTTCGCTCGACCGAGAGCCGCGCCGCGCGCCCCTTCGCCCATCGCGAGCATCACGCCGCGCACCACCACGCGCCGCCACATTGACGCTCCGCTCCATTTGAAGTGCCTCAAGAGCGGGAGCGGCTAGCCCCTTTCGCTCTATTCAATCAGCGCGCATCCAGCGAGCAACCCCATGAACACGCAGCGTCTTCACATCGCGATCCAGAAAAACGGGCGCCTTGCCGAGCGCAGCCTCGAACTCATCGAGGCGGCCGGATACCGGCTTAACCGCGGCGCCAGCGACTTGGCCTACAGCGTCGACAACGCTCCAATCGACATCTGGCGGGTGCGCGACGACGACATCCCGACCTTCGTGGCCAACGGCGTCGCCGACCTTGGCATTGTCGGTCGCAACGTGTTGGCTGAACGCTCCGCCGGCGCCGATGGCGAAGGGCTGCGCGAGGTGATGCAACTCGGCTTCGGCCGCTGCCGGCTCTGTATCGCTGCGCCAGTTGGGTTCGAGTACGCGGGCCCGGCCTCGCTGAACGGCGCGCGGATCGCCACCACGTACGCCAATCTCCTAAGCCGCTTTCTCAAGCAGGAGGGCGTCGCCGCGGAGATCGTCCCGATGCGCGGCGCTGTCGAAGTGGCGCCGCGGCTGAAGCTCGCGGACCTGATCTGCGATCTGGTCTCGACCGGCGCGACTCTCGAAGCGAACGGATTGAAGCCGGTCGCGACCATCCTGGAGAGCGAAGCCGTGCTCGTGCGCAGCGCACGCGGTTTAGGTCCGGAACTGGAGCGTTTGGCCGACAGCCTGATCTCGCGGTTTCGCGGCGTGGTGGCGTCACAGGGCGCCAAGTACGTGATGATGAACGCGCCGCGTTCGGCGTTGCCGCGCATTGCCGCGATATTGCCTGGCGCCGGCGCGCCGACCGTGATGTCGCTGGCGGGGCGCGATGATGAAGTCGCGGTGCACGCCGTGTGTCAGGAATCCGTGTTCTGGGAGACGCTTGAAGCGCTGAAGGCCACCGGCGCCAGTTCGATCCTGGTTCTGTCCATCGAAAAGATGATGTGAGGCGTCATGCAGCGCTACGACTGGAGCAGTCTGTCTGTTGCGGATCGGTCTCGTCTCTTGGCGCGGCCCGATCAGCGCAGTGCGCCGGAGGTGATCGCGTTCGTCCGGCGCGTGTTCGACGAGGTGAGCGCCGAGGGCGAGGCGGCGCTGCAGCGGTGGTCTCAGAAGCTCGACGGCCGTGAAGCCTTTGAACTCGAACTCACATCAGAAGTTGTCGACGCTTCGCGCGGGCGGTTGGCGGCTGCGGATTTGGCCGCGATCGAGTTCGCCGTCGAACAAGTCCGCTTCTACCACGAAGCGATCAAGCCGCAGCCAAGACGCATCGAACCATCGCCCGGATTGCGTTGCACGCAGCTTTGGAAGCCAATCGGCACGTGCGGTCTCTATGTTCCCGCCGGAAGCGCGCCGCTGGTTTCCACCCTCATCATGCTCGCCGAGCCCGCGCGCGTGGCGGGCGTGCCCGAGCGCGTAGTGGCGACGCCGCCAGGGCCGGCGGGCGAACCGCATCCTGCCATGATCGCGGCCGCCGCCGCGTGCGGCTTGGGTCGGCTCTTCGTTATCGGGGGCGCGCAGGCGATCGCGGCGCTGGCGCTGGGCGTGTTCACGCCGAGAGCCGACAAGATCTTCGGCCCTGGTAACGCCTATGTCGCTGAGGCTAAACGCTATGCCGCGGCGCTGCCGAGCGGTCCGGCTGTCGATCTGCCGGCTGGGCCGAGCGAACTCATGGTCATCGCCGACCGCACCGCCGACGCGGCGATCGTCGCGGCGGACTTGTTGAGCCAGGCTGAGCACGACGCCGACGCGCAAGTGCTTCTGGTGTCGACGTCCGACGAACTGATTGCCGAGGTGCAGGCCGAGTTGACTCAGCAGGCGGCTGGGTTGCCGCGCGTCGACATTGTGAAGGCGTCATTGGCGCAAGCGCGCGCGATCCGCGTTGCGTCTTTGGCCGAGGCAGTTGTCGTCGCGAACCAATACGCGCCCGAGCATCTCTCGGTGCAGACGGCTGACGCGGCGGCCCTTGCCGCAGAGATCAACCATGCCGGCGCGATTTTTGTCGGCCGCTTCAGCGCGGAAACGTTCGGCGACTATGTCGCCGGCCCTAGCCACGTGCTTCCGACGGACGCCGCGGCGAAAGCTTATGGCGGCGTCACCGTCGCGTCCTTCATGAAGAGCTTCACCGTGCAGGAGATCGACGCCGACGGCGCGCGCGCGCTCGCCTCGTACGCGGCGCGGCTCGCCCGCCTTGAGGGTCTGGAGGCGCACGCACGGTCCGCCGATATCAGATTGCGCGCCGCCGAGGGCGCGACGTGGTTAGGAGAGGTGGCGCGCCGCCGCGTCGGTGAAGTCGAGCGGAACACACGCGAGACGGCCATCCGTGTGCGCGTAGACCTCGACGCCCCCGCGCCCGTTCGCATCGCCACGGGCGTTGGCTTCTTTGACCACATGCTGGAGCAGGTCGCTCACCATGGCGGTATCTCGCTCTCGCTGACGTGCGAGGGCGACCTGCACATCGATGCGCACCACACCATCGAAGATTGCGCCATCGCGTTCGGCCAGGCGATGAAGCAGGCGCTTGGCGAGCGCAAAGGCATCGCCCGCTTCGGCTTCCTGCTGCCGATGGATGAAACCGAGGCAAAGGTATCGCTCGATCTCGGCGGCCGCGCCTTTCTGGTGTTCGACGGGGAGTTCGCGGCGCCCTTGCTGGGCGAGTACCCCACGCAGATGACTGCGCACGTGTTCCGGTCGATCGCGGATGCGCTCGGCGCCACCATCCATGTCAGCGTGGACGGCGAGAACGATCACCACAAGACCGAGGCCTGCTTCAAGGCGTTCGGTCGCGCCTTGCGCCAAGCTGTCCGCATCGAGGGCGGCGACGTGCCGTCGACCAAGGGCGTGATCGCATGAGCGTGGCCGTAATCAAGATCGGCGTGGGCAACACCGCGTCGGTGATGTTCGCGCTCGACCGGCTCGGCGCCAGAGCGACGCTGACGGACGATCCAAAGCGCGTGGGCGAAGCCGAGCGCGTCATCCTGCCTGGCGTCGGCGCTGCAGCAACGGCGATGGCGCTGTTGCAGCGGACGGGACTGGATCACGTGTTGCGCGCGTTCACGCGCCCTCTACTCGGTATCTGCCTGGGTCAGCAGCTTTTGTACGAGCGCAGCGAGGAGGGCAACGTTGAATGCCTCGGTCTGCTGCCGGGCGCGGTGACGGCGCTACGCGGCACGCCGGAGGCGCCCTGCCCGAACATGGGCTGGTGCAAGCTGAGCGTGGTGCGCACGCACCCGCTGTTCGAAGGCGCACGCAGCGGCGACTATGCCTATTTTGTCCACTCCTACGCCAGCGCGGTCGACGAAAACGCTATCGCATCGGCGCACAGCGGGCGCACCTTCGCTGCGGCGGTGGCGCGCGGCGCGGTGATGGGCTGCCAGTTCCACCCCGAGCGGTCAGGCGTGCCCGGCGCGCGCGTCCTCGCGAACTTCTTGGCGTTGCCATGCTGATCGTGCCGGCCATCGACCTCAGCGGCGGCGCCTGTGTGCGGCTCTTCCAAGGCCGCTTCGACGCCGTAACTGACTATGGCGACCCATTCGTGCGGCTGCGCGCATTCGAGCGCGCCGGCGCGGAATGGGTTCACATCGTCGATCTGGACGGCGCCAGGCAAGGCGCGCCGGCGCAATCGGACCTGATCGCGCGCCTCGCGGCGGAAACCAATCTGAAAATTCAATGCGGTGGCGGCGCGCGCTCGCGCTTGCATGCGCAAGCTTTGCTCGACGCTGGCGTGTCACGCGTTGTCGTCGGCTCGGTCGCGGTGCGAGACCCGGGGGCCGTGTGCGGCTGGATCGACGCCTTCGGCGTCGACCGCATCTGCCTTGCCCTCGATGTCCGCGCGCGCGGCGACGCGTGGGAGGTCGCCGCCGATGGCTGGACCGCGGGCGGAGGAAAGACGCTGTCAGACGTGCTGCAATGCTATCCGCACCAGAGCTTGCATGTGCTGGTGACCGATATCAGCCGCGACGGCGCGCTCACGGGTCCGAACCTGACATTGATGCGGACTGTTCGCGCATTGCGCCCCGACATCCGCTTGCAGGCCTCAGGCGGGGTGTCGAGTCTCGTTGATCTCGCTGCGCTGCGCGACGCGGGCGCCGACGCCGCGATCGTCGGGCGCGCCCTCTACGAGAACCGCTTCACGCTGGAGGCCGCCCTTGCCCTCTAAGCGCGTCATCGCCTGCCTCGACGTCAAAGCCGGGCGCGTGGTCAAGGGCGTGCGCTTCATCGGTCACGCCGATATGGGCGATCCCGCAGAGTGCGCCACTCGTTATCGCGACGATGGCGCCGACGAGATCGTCATCTATGACATCACGGCTTCCGCCGAACGGCGCACCGTCGACTACGCTTGGCTCGCGAGCGTCGCGCGCCACCTCGACGTGCCGCTTTCGGTGGCGGGCGGGATTAGAACGTTGGAGCAGGCGATCGCGTGCCTCGAGCACGGCGCCGACAAGGTGTCGATCAACTCACCGGCGCTGGAACGGCCGCAGCTGATCACTGAGATCGCTAACGTCGCGGGTTCGCAATGTGTGGTCGTCGGCGTCGACAGCCGCCGCGTCGATGGCGTGTGGTCCGTGTTTCAGTACACGGGCGCCGCCGATACCATTCGGCGCACACCGCGGCTGATGTTTAACTGGATCGCTGAGGCCCAGGAGCGCGGCGCCGGCGAGATCGTGCTCAACTGTATGGATCAGGATGGCGTGCGCGAAGGCTACGACATCGAGCAGCTGCTCGCAGCGCGCGAACGGCTGACGATTCCCCTCGTGGCGTCCGGCGGCGCCGGCAAGCCAGCGGACTTCGTCGCGGTGTTCGAGCAGGCCAACGTTTCCGGCGCGTTGGCGGCGGGGATTTTCCACACCGGCGCCTACACGGTTCGCGATGTTAAACAGGCGCTGCGCGATGCTGGGCTGGAGGTGCGGCTGTGACGACGTTCGATGCCTCGCGCGTGGATTTCGACAAGGGCGGCGGCCTCGTCTGCGCCGTCGTGCAGGACAGTCTCACGCTGCAAGTCCTGATGGTGGCCTGGATGGACCGCGCCGCGCTCGATGAAACGCTGCAATTCGGTCAAGCGACGTTCTATTCGCGCTCGCGCCAGGCGCGCTGGCGCAAGGGCGAAACCTCGGGCAATGCGCTGAGCGTTGACGACATCTCGCTCGACTGCGACGGCGACACCATTCTGCTCATGGTGACGCCGAACGGGCCGGCCTGCCACACCGGTGCGGTCAGTTGCTTCGGCGATGGCCGCGCGCTGGGCGTTGGTCAGCTTGGCGTGTTGGAGCGCACGATCTCACAACGCGCATCCGCGCCGCCGGAAGAGAGCTGGACAGCGCGTCTGCTGGCGATGGGCGTCAAGCGCATCGCGCAGAAGGTTGGCGAAGAGGGCGTGGAAACAGCGCTTGCTGGCGCGGCCGGCGATGACGCCGAGCTTTGCGCGGAAAGCGCCGATCTGCTGTATCACCTCGCCGTGTTGTTGAGGGCGCGGGGCCTGAGCGTTGCGGACGTGATGACCGTCCTGGCCGCGCGCGCGGAACGCAAGCCATGAGCCCGACGCCCAAACCCGGCATTCTCGACATCGCCCCCTATGTGCCCGGGCGCGCGAGCGCTCCCGGTGTCGCGAAGCCGCTGAAGTTGTCAGCCAACGAAAACCCGTTCGGCTGCAGCGACGCGGCGCGGCAAGCCTATCTCCGCGCCGTCAACGAAATCCATCTCTATCCTGACGCCAACACGTCGCTGCTGCGCGCGGCTGTCGCTGAACACTTCAAGCTCGAACCTGAGCGGCTCGTGTTCGGCGCGGGCTCTGACGAAGTCTTCGCCATGGCGACGCAAGCTTATCTGCGCGAGGGTGACAATGTCGTGCAGCCGCAATTCGGTTTCGCCGCCTGGGCCATCGCCGCGCGCGCCGCGGGTGGCGAAGTGAATGTGGCGCCCGAACGCGACTATGTCGTCGACGTCGACGCCATGCTTGCGGCGGTCGACGACCGCACGCGAGTGATGTTCCTCGCCAATCCCGCGAACCCGACCGGCACTTGGTTGCCGTTCAGCGAGATCGCGCGCTTGCATGCGCGATTGCCGCCGCACATCTTGCTGGTGCTCGACGGGGCCTACGCCGAGTGCGCAGGCGATGTCGCCGGGTTCAGCGATGGTCTCGACTGGGTGCGGGACAAAAACAACGTCCTGGTCACGCGTACATTTTCGAAAGCGTACGGGCTTGCAGCGCTTCGGGTCGGCTGGGGCTACGGGCCGGCGCCCGTGATCGCTGCGTTTGACCGCATTCGCCTGCCGTTTTCGGTGACGCGTGCCGGCGAAGCGGCGGCCGCGGCGGCGCTTTCGGATCAAGGCTTCGTCGCGCGGTCGGCAGAGCACTTCGCGGTCGAGCGCGTGCGTCTGGCGGAAGCACTGCGCGCGCTCGGGCTTAAGACGCTGCCGTCCGCGACGAACTTCGTCACTGCGCTGTTCGATCGCGCGCCCGTGCCAGCGCAGGCGACTTACGAGATGCTGGCGCGCGAAGGCATCCTCGTGCGCTGGCTCAAGAATTACGGCATGGAGAATGCGTTACGTATCAGCATTGGCCGAAGCGAAGAGACGACGCGGGTCATCGATGCAATGACGCGCGCGCTGGCTCAGTAGCGCGGCCGCCAGACGCCATCCGAACTGCGGCACATCTCGACGTTTTCGCGATACTCGCGCCCGTACGGATCGCGGGTGATGATCTCGCCCATGCGGCAGTCGCCAGCGTAATTGCGATCGCCGCTGTAGGCGCTTTCGCGGTAGGGGCCGCCTTCGAGGCCGCTGCCGTCGTCGTAACGTCGGTCGTCGGCGTAGGGATCGTCGGCGTAGCCGCCATAAGCGCGGCCGGTAAGGGGATCATAGCCGCCCTGCGGCGTGCGTCCGCATTGCGCGGTCGAACGGCCGATTACCGCCCCGGCGGCTGCGCCGACCGCGGCGCCGAGCGCCGTGCCGTCGCCGCGATGGCCGTCGGCCGCGGCATTGTTGCCCAGCACAGCGCCCAGGATGCCGCCGATCACGGCCCCGCCGGCGGTACGGTTATTGCGCGATTGTTCGCAGCGTTGATGATTGGCGACGTGCGCTTCGTGATAAGTAGGATATTGTTGCGCCGCCGCCGGTTGCGCCACGCCGCAAAGCGCGGCAGCCATGGCCGCGGCCACAAACACTTGACCTCGCATGAGACGCTCCTGTCTTTCACCGCGCAGAAGAGCAAACCCGATCTGAACGGCACATGAAGCGTCTCAACCGCCTCGCGCGCGCCCGGCCCCACCAGGCGCGGAAAGTTCGCGGCGCCCCGCCGGCGCAACCGCAGGAGCGGGTGTTGACCGTCGCGTCCATGGGCGCGCGGGGCGACGCGGTCGTGTCCGCCGAGGAGGGACCGATCTATGCGCCGCTCGCTCTGCCGGGCGAGCGCGTGCGCGCGCGTGTTACTGGCGGCCGCGCCGACGTGCTGGAGGTGATCCAGGCCAGCGCCGAGCGGCAGGTGGCGGCGTGCCGCCATTTCGGCCGCTGCGGCGGCTGCCAGCTGCAGCACTGGCAAGAGGCGCCCTACCTCGTCTGGAAGCGCGAGCAGGTGGTCGAAGCGTTGGCCAAACGCGGTTTGGGCGGGGCCGTGGTCGAGCCGGTCATCCCCGCCTGGGGTGATGGCCGCCGGCGCGCAGCATTTCATGCCGCCCGGCATGGCGATCAGGTACGCATCGGTTTCATCGAGCGTGGCGGCGCGCGGCTTGCGCCGATCGCGCAGTGCCCGGCGCTTGCGCCGGCGCTTGAGGCTGTGGCGTTGCGTTTGCAGCATCTGGCCGAGCGTGCGTTGCCGGCGCGCGGCGAGATCACGCTGCACTGCCTGCTGACGGACGCTGGCGTCGACGTTTCGATCAAAGGCGCGGGGCGCGCCGACGCGTTGGACCGCGCCGCACTGGAACAGCTTGTCGCCATCGCCGAGGCGCTCGATCTCGCGCGCTTGAGCTATGATGCGGACACGATCATCGAGCGGCGCAGGCCGACGCTTCGCATGGGGCGTGCGCTGGTCTCGCCGCCGCCGGGCGCGTTTCTGCAACCCACCGCGCTGGGCGAAGAGACCTTGGCGCGGCTGACGCTGGAGGCGCTGTCGGGCGCCGAGCGGGTGATCGATCTGTTCTCCGGCGTTGGCACGTTCGCGTTGCGCCTGGCCGAACACGCCGAGATCACCGCCGCCGAAAGCGACGCCGACATGCTCGCGGCGCTGAAGCGCGCGGCCGACGGCGCGGCCGGAGCGCTGCGGCAAGTGACGACGCTGCGCCGCGATCTGCTGCGGACGCCGATCGCCAGCCTCGAGATGCGCAAGTTTGACGGCGCGGTAATCGATCCGCCGCGCTCGGGCGCACGGTTGCAAACCGAGCAGATTGCCCGCGCGCCGATCCGCCGACTCGCGTACGTCTCTTGCGACCCGGCGTCGTTCGCGCGCGACGTGAAGATCCTGATCGAGCACGGCTTCACGCTGACGCGCATCACGCCGGTCGATCAGTTCCGCTGGACCGGGCACGTGGAAGTGGTGGGAGCGCTGGAGCGATGACGAAGCGAACGCTGCTCGACCGCATTAAGCCGAAGCCGCCGCACGCGCCGGGAAGCGAAATCGCGCCCGAGTTTTGGCGTACGAAGTCGCTCGCGCAAATGAACGAAGCGGAGTGGGAAGCGCTTTGCGACGGCTGCGGCAAGTGCTGCGTCATCAGTCTCGAAGACGCCGACACCGGCGAACTCTATCGCACCGATGTGGCCTGCAAGTTGTTCGACGCCGCCGCGTGCGGCTGCAGCGATTACGCCAACCGTAAAAGCAAGGCGCCCGATTGCGTCAAGCTGACGCCAAAGAACGTGCCGAAGCTCGATTGGCTGCCGCCGACGTGCGCCTATCGCTTAGTGAGCGAAGGGCGCGAACTCTATTGGTGGCATTATCTGATTTCAGGCGACCGCGAGAGCGTGCACCTCGCCAATGCTTCCGCGCGCAACAAGACGCGGCCAGAAGGCCGGTTGAAAATCCCCGGGCTGATGAAGCGCATCGTGCAATGGCCCGAGCCGTTGGATGACCCGCCGGCGAAGGGGCGGGGGAGAAGGCGGTAGGGGGTTGTCTGCATTTGGCCCGGAACGGACATTGGCACTTTGCCGCTTGCGGGAGTATTTCTTCGTCGATGTCGAGCAAAGACCCCGAGCAGCGTCGAAAGCTGAACGAATGGAAGGCGGAGCAGCGCGCCAAAGCGGAAGCCGAACTTCCCGCGCCAAAGGAGACGCTGTTGGGCCTCTTTGAAGAGCTGAACGAGCGTTTGTCATCAGAGCCTTGCGACCATTCTCTTCGCTTCACCCTGGCTTGGGCGGACAGCAAGGGAATTGACGGAACGGGCCTCGTGGAGTGGACCCGGAAGCACGGCGGTTATTGTGATTGTGAGGTGCTGGGAAACGTGCCCGACGCGAACCCAGCATTCGGCCGCTAGAGTCCGTTCTCGGCGAAAAACGGAAGTCGAATGCGCCGACATCGCTCATCTTCCCAAAGAAGAAGAACGAGTGCGCCTTCTCCCCTGCGAGGGGGAGAAGGTGTCAGCGAAGCTGACGGATGAGGGGGCGCGGCGGAGATGAAACGTAGCGCGCACCACGCGCGCCCACCCTCATCGGTCTCGGCGCTGTGCGGCGATCCACCTTCTCGTGCAAGGGAGAAGGACGGCTCGGAGCGCGGATAGAATCGCATTTATCCGACCCCTTTGCGCCCTATGCTACACTGCCCTCATCGCTTCACATGGAGAGCAGTTGGGACCCCTGTTCAAACAACGTCGAAGCGAGGTGAGCGAGCGTGAAGCGTCGCATCGTCCTCCGCCTGCTGGCGATGAGCCAGCCTTCTTGAAACGTGGCCTCATGGGCAGGCCGGAGATGTGCGGGGGCAGCGGCCTCGACCAAGCGCAGGCGCGCAGAGCGGGCAATGGTGTACGAGAGTGCGGCAGTGTCGAAAAAGCTAGGCAGCGTGTCTGCAGCGGTCGTAGGTTGTGATTTCGATTGGCGCTCGAAGCCCGCCCGGTCGCAAGGGCGGGAGAGCACCGGGGATTTGTGCGGACAGCGCAGACCCGCACGCCAGCGGCCGCGCCGCCTCCGAGAGTGAAACACCTCTCGCGACGGCGCCGCTGAACCAACGCTCGCGGGGACGCGCTTGGCTCGCGTCTTTTTTGCTCCGCCTTCGGGCGGGGCGCCCGGCGCGCGCCAAGCGCGTCCCCGCTCTCCGCTCAGAGAGCCCGCGTTTTCCAGCCTGCAAGGCTCACAAGCATGACGCACGTCTTCATGCCGCGTTGGCGCCTGTACGGCGCGCCGCTACAGTGCGTTCATGCCGTTGATGCGCGACATCTCCCGCGCCCGTTACGCCGCCGCGCAAGGCGCGCGGGTGGCGTGGTACATGAGCCAATATCTGTTGGCGCGGCGCATCTCCGGGCCGTTCAATCGCCCGGGCGAACCCAAGTTCACGCCGCAGGCGCCCGAGGGCGATCCTCAGCGCATCCGCCGCGCCTTCTTGGAGCTGTTCGCCAAGGACCGGGCCAATATCGAGGCCGGGCTTTATCCCGCGCCCACCGACATCAGGTTCGAACGGGCGATCTCGGCGCTGCAGAATTCCGTGAACTTCTTCCGCGATCTGCCGCGCGTCGATCAGCGCCGCCTGCAACGCAACGGCGTCGAGATCCGCGAGGCCGCGCGCGAAGCGGGCGAGCGTTACCCAACTTATTATCTGCAGAATTTCCATTACCAGACCGGCGGCTGGCTCTCGGAAGAGAGCGCCAGGCTCTACGACACGCAGGTGGAAATCCTGTTCGGCGGCGCCGCTGACGTCATGCGGCGCATGGCGCTTGGTTCGCTGGCGCGCGCGATCAAGGGTACCGATCAGCGCCGGGTGAAACTGATCGACTTTGCCTGCGGCAATGGCCGCTTCCTGCAGCAGATGATGGAGGCGTTTCCGCGTTTGCCGGCGACCGGGCTCGACCTGTCACCGGCGTATTGCGCCAAGGCGCGCGAACGTTTGCAGCGCTGGACGCAGGTGGAGATCGTCACCGGTGCGGTCGAGCAGGCGCCGTTCGAAGATGGGAGCTTCGACGCCGCCACCTGCGTCTATCTTTTCCACGAGCTGCCGCCGCGCGTGCGCCGCGACGCCGCGCGCGAGATTGCGCGCGTGCTGAAGCCCGGCGGCGTGTTCGTGCTTGCGGATTCCCTGCAAACCGGCGACGCCGCCGATCTCGATCGCATGCTGGAATACTTTCCGGTTGGCTTCCACGAGCCCTACTACGGCAGCTATCTGAACGAGGACTTCGTCGCGCTGTTTGGCGAGGCCGGACTCGATCACGAGGAAACCGACCTCGCGTTCCTCACCAAGATAATGCGGTTCAAAAAGCGCAGCGCGGATTAGCGTATCGGAGGAAAGAAGCCAGGCGGCGGCCGGCGGTCGATCACCCGAAAGCCCAGGCAAAGCTCGCTTTCCTTGAGCTGGCAAACGGGGATGTTGTTGTCGGGATCGAGTTGGCGGTCGTCATACTCGCAATAGTAGACCCGCCGGCAGCGCGTAAGTTCGATGCGCGGCAACGGCTCTTCGAACAATCGGCCCGGCTCAAACGTCTGCACCTCCAACCCCTCCGGCACGGAGAGGCGGGCCATGCGGAGCAGCGCTTGCGGATTGGCCATGACCCGTTCGTGCAAGGCGGGGTCGGCGAGCGTTCTGTCCAGCGCACGGCTCAGCGCGGGGCTATCGGCGAAGCGCTGGAGGGATTCAAAATTCTCACCTCGGGGCTGAGCTGCCGCGAACCCACCGACGGCCAGCGCTACGGCGGCGCAGACGAACACGGCTAAACGACGGTGGCTCATGCATACTCTCCCAAAGAGACAAGACTATTTCTTGATCGCCGTCACGCTCCCAGCTTCGCTGTCAATGTTCGCGCTATCCGATGCGTGCTTGGCCGCATCATTCTCGGGCAGTGGACCGCCTAGCAGAACCTCGGTGGTAAAGCTGTAGTCCACCTCGACGATGGCCTCGGCGGCGGGCTCTTCGTCGGCTACCGCGGGCGGCGACGCACGATGTTCGACCGGCATGAACACGGGCGATGGGCTGGGCGCCATCGCGTAGGCTTGGTCCGGGCCAAACTGCCAATCGGCGCCGCCGGTGATGATCCGATCGATCGCGACGACACCAAACGCAAAGATGGCGGCAAAAGCGGCATGCGAGAGGGTGCGTTCGCGTAGCGCAGCGTCAGTCCGGAGCCGCGCCATCCACCCGCCAACCGTCGTCATGGCGGAGCGCAGTGTGAGCACCGCCACGTCGAGCCTCGGCATCCGCATTCCCCATCTGGCAGAATTGCCGATGCACAATACCCTAAAACGGGTCGCCGATCAAAGCCGCCGTCGCGAAATCGAGATTGAAAACCCGCCATGTCGGTCGTCTAACAGTGCGAGAGGGGGCTCCATGGCGCGCGAAGGCAAGATCGCTGTCGTAACGGTTCACGGCACGGGAGATACGGCAACCACGCTCGACGGGCCGAAATGGTTTCAGCGCGGGTCGTCGTTCGTGCAGGCGCTGAGCGCGAAACTCGCCGCCTCCGGGCTGGACGTCGATATCCACCCGCATCTGTGGTCGGGCGCCAACAGCGCGGCCGAGCGCGAGCGCGGCGCCGAACGCTTGGCGCCGCTGCTCAAGCGGCTCGGCGGTCAATACGAGAGCGTCCACGTGATCGGTCATAGCCATGGCGGCAACGTCGCCAATGAAGCGGCGCTCCATCTGCGCTGGGGCATGAAGCGCCGCAAGAACGAGCCGATGCACAGCTTGATCACGGTTGGCACGCCCTTCCTCGCTCTGCGCGCCGGCTTTCTGCAGACGCTCGCCGGCATGCTATTTCTGGCGCTGACCTGGGGCAGCATCGTCGCCGTGCCGGTGCTTGCTCTTGGCGCTTGGGTCAACGGCGATTTGACTGAGAACGTTGCGGGTTTTCTCGTGCTGATAGCCATTGTTGGGCTGTGTAGTCTCTTCATGCTGTCAATGTCGCGACGAGGCGCGCGGCGTATCCTTCGGCCGCGCAAAGCGGTCGCGACTGAGCGCCCGATGTACGCCATCTGGCACGAGAACGACGAAGCCATCTCATTTTTGCGACGCGTCGAAGAACTGCCGATCGAGCCATTTCCCGAAGGCGCACTGTTTCGCGGCTCGCGTTCGGCCGCAATCTCATGGGGCGTCTTTGCGGTGATCGTGGTGTCGCTGATCCTGCCAAGCCTCTACGCAGTTGGCTGGTTTGATGCATTTGGTGTCGATACGACAGCGAGCGCGGGACGAGGCGTCGACATATTCGCGTCGATCATGCTGGGGTTGCTGATCGCGCCGATCGTGTTCGTCGCCGTCTATCTTGGCTATCGCTTCATTGTCGGCGGCGTTGCCGAGATCGGCGTACGCCGACCGGTCAATGGCTGGGTTGGCGGCGTGTTGCGCGGCATCGCCATGGGCCGCGACGGCGATCAGTTCTTGGGGCAGGTATCGACTGAATCGCACACGCATCAGACCGAGAGCCGCAAACTCGAGGGGGAGGTGGTGCAGCGCATGCAGGCCGCCGCGGCCGCATCGGCCGACAAGCTGATCGACAAGTATCGTTGGTCGTTGTTTACAGTCGGCGCCGACAGTAACGCGCCGCTGACTGATCTCGCCACCGATGCGATGACTTGGGACAGCCTCATCCACACGACGTACTTCGATCAGCCCGAGGTGGTCGACCTCATCGCTGCGCACATCGTGGCGCGCGCGGGCGCATTGAATTAGCCGGATTGCGTTGTTGGTGCGGCTTTGCTTCCGCCCCCCTTGTCATCGGCTTTTGCGGACGATTAGCTGCGCCTTGAGATGCCGCTGCGAGGATCAGAGATGAATAAGACTGCGCGAAACGCGGCAGTGGCCGTAACGCTGACGCTCGTAGGGTGCGGACCGTCGAGCGAGGGCCCAAGCCAAGAAGCTGTGCGCGATGGCAGGCTTGGCTTCATCGGCGCCACCGCAACGCCGACGCAGATGACAATGTCGCCGGCGGGTTGTGCTGCGTCCTATTTGTTCGACAATATGGTCGCTCATTTGCGCGGCGCGCCGGTCACGCGCCCGGGACCTGGCGGCGCATACACACCTGGCGCCGTGACTGAAGGGCCGCCGCGACCCGGCCGCGGGCACGCGGTCGGCGTGTTCATCGCGCCGCCGAGCATTGTGGGAAAGCCGATCTCGATCACAGTCCGAGGCTTCATTGCAGGGGTAAACGGGACCACGCGCATGTCGTTCGCAGGACGGCAGAGCGAAACGTGGACCGACAGCGCTACCGCATCCGATCCATTCTTGGCGATAACCCACACATTCGTTGCACCCGCTGTCGCTGGCGAAAACCGGTTCGAGTTAGACATTGCGCTGCCGCTCGAAGGCAACGATCCGGCAAATGCAAGTCTGGGGATTGAAACCGTCGATTTCCGCGTGGGCGACGTAGAGGGCTGCGGACCAGACATCGAGCACTACGATCAGGAGCACCCGCGCGCCGGCTAGGTGCGCTAACGCCCCGTTTGTCCTCGGTGGCGCAGTTTCGCGTCCGCCAGCACGCAGGCGAGCATGGCTTCCGCCACCGGCGCGGCGCGGATGCCGACGCAGGGGTCGTGGCGGCCTTTGGTGGAGATTTCGGCGTTCTGGCCGAAGCGGTCGATGGTTTGGCGTGGGGTGAGGATCGAGGAGGTGGGCTTGATCGCGAGCCGCGCCACGATCGGCTGGCCGGTCGAGATGCCGCCCAGCACGCCGCCGGCCTTGTTGGACAAGAACACGGGTTTGCCGTCGGCGCCCGCGCGCATTTCGTCGGTGTTCTCCACCCCGCTGAGGCGCGCGGCCTCGAAGCCCGCGCCGATCTCGACGCCCTTGACCGCATTGATGCTCATCAGCGCGCCCGCGAGTTCTGCGTCGAGCTTGCCGTAAACCGGCGCGCCCCAGCCGGCGGGAATTCCGGTTGCTTCCACTTCGACGATGGCGCCCAGCGAATTGCCGTCCTTGCGCGTCGCGTCGAGCAGCGCTTCCCATTGCTTCGCGGTTTCCGCGTCGGGACACCAGAACGGATTGTTCTCAACCTCCGCCCAATCCCAGCGCGCGCGGTCGATGGCGTGTGCGCCGATCTGCACCAGCACAGCGCGGATAACGATGTCATCGCCCAACACCCGCCGCGCCACTGCGCCCGCCGCCACGCGCGCGGCGGTTTCGCGCGCGGAGCTGCGCCCGCCGCCGCGATAATCGCGCAGGCCGTATTTGGCGTCGTAGGTGTAATCGGCGTGACCGGGGCGGTAGAGGTCGCGGATCGCGTCGTAGTCGCGCTCGCGCTGATCGACGTTTTCGATCATCAGCGCGATTGGCGCGCCGGTGGTGAGCTGTCCCTCGGTGCGGTCGTCCTCGAACACGCCGGAGAGTATTTTCACTTCGTCCGGCTCTTGGCGCTGGGTGACGAAGCGGCTCTGGCCGGGGCGGCGGCGGTTGAGCCAGTATTGGATATCGGCGGCCGTCAGCGGCAGGCCGGGCGGGCAGCCATCCACCACGCAGCCGAGCGCCGGCCCATGGCTTTCGCCCCAGGTGGTGACGCGGAAGAGATGGCCGAAGCTGTTATGGGACATGGGCAGGTGTTTCCAAGTTGGCGGCATTCAACGAGCCTGACCCCATGGGGTCAAGGGGTCATTGATGGGGTGCGCGATCCATGGTATAGAGGGTACATGGCTGAGCTGAAGATCAGGGACGTCAGTGAGCATCTGGTCGCCTTTTATCGCCAGCGGGCGGCGAGCAAAGGTGTGAGCCTTGAGGAGGAACTGCGCCAGACTCTGGCTGAAGAGCAAAAGCGTGTCCGGCGCTATTGGCTGCGCCGGCTCGATCGACTTCGCGCCTCGCAAGAAAAGAAATACGGCATCCTCCCTGACAGCACGCCCGGCATCCGGGCCGAGCGCGACGGGGAGCCTGACGCTTGATTGGAGTTCTTGTCCCGGATTCCTCAATCATAGCAAAACTATTCTTGCGTGAAGCGGAGTCAGATGCGGTGTCCGAACTGCTTGAACAAGCCGATGTCGCCACCGCGCCGCAATTGCTCGCGCTGGAAGTCGCTTCCGCAATCACGCGGCGATATAGAATCGGCGGAATTGAACGAGTATCGGCCGAAGGCGCGCTCGAGGATGCCCGCTCGTTTTTCGGCAGCGCGGGGATTGCGCTTGTGCCCGACGCGCAAGTGCAGGCGCGCGCCGAAGAAATCGCGCTCGATCTGAAGCATCCGTTGAAGGACTGCCTGTTTGTTGCGCTTGCCGAGCGCGAGCAGGCGACCCTGGTGACGCTCGACGCCAGCTTGCTTGCGCGCGCCTCGCCACACCATCCATTCGTGCGCTCTTTATGACCGATCCGCTGATCCCCCCGTCCCCGCGCTACGATCCCGATGCCGCGCCGCCGCCGGACGATGCGGCTTTGTTCGCGGAAAACGAGCCGTTCGATTTGTTTGCGCGCTGGTTCAAGGACGCGAAAGCAAAGGAACCGAACGATCCGAACGCCATGGCGCTCGCCACCGCCGATGCGTCGGGCGCGCCCGATGTGCGCATGGTGCTGTTGAAGGATTTCGACGCGGCGGGCTTCGTCTTCTATTCCAACGCCGAGAGCGCCAAGGGCGACCAATTGCAGGCCAATGCGAAGGCCGCGCTGTGCTTCTATTGGAAAAGCCTACGCCGGCAGGTGCGCGTACGCGGGGAAGCCGCGTTCGTCTCCGACGCCGAAGCCGACGCTTATTTCCAGAGCCGCGATCGCGGCGCACGCCTGGGCGCCTGGGCGAGCGCGCAATCGCGCCCGCTCGAAGATCGCCTGGCGCTGGAAAAACGCATCGCCGAGTACGCGCTGAAATTCGGCATCGGCGACATCCCGCGCCCACTGCACTGGCGCGGCTACCGCATCGTTCCGTTGTCGATAGAATTCTGGCGCGACCGCCCGTTCCGGCTGCACGACCGGCTGGTGTTCACGCGCGCGGCGCAAGGCGCGGCGTGGACGAAAAGCAGGCTCTACCCTTAAGCCTTCCGCAATCCGACTCGAACCATCGCGCATGCCATGCGAGCACTCGACATCGCTTTGGCGGCCTGGGCGCTACGGGCGTCGCCAACCAAGCCGCAGCGGCCGGTGCGGGCGCTGGCGCGGGCGGTCGACGAGCCGGACGCCGCCAGCCTTGATCGCGCCGCACTGCCGCAAGACCGTACCGCGCTTGTGGTTTCGCTTTGGCCGCCGCCTGCGCGCCAGTGCGTCGCCCCCGCGCGGTATGTGGGATTGGCGGCGCCGGCGACATTTGTCGGTGTTTTTCGCGTGACCTGGCTCGGCGCGCCCGCGGTCGACGCGCGGGCGTTGCAGGCGAGATTGGCCGAGACCTTCGCCCGCACGCCCACATAACATTGCCATTCATCCAAGCGACCGCTTAGATCGTCTAAAGGCGAAAAAGTCGGGAGGTCGTTCGAATGTTAGGGCTCATGCAGGATTGGCCGCTCACGGTCGACAAGATCTTGGATCACGCCAATGCCTGCTTTCCTCACCGCGAGGTAGTCACCCGCACCGTCGAAGGCCCGATCACCCGCTCCAGCTATGGGGCAATCTGGCGCCGGGCCAAGCAGGTGACCAACGCCCTCCGCGCCGCGAATATCGCGCTGGGCGACCGGGTAGCGACCTTGGCGTGGAATACCGATCGCCATCTGGAAGCATGGTACGGCGCCATGGGCATGGGCGCCGTGCTGCACACGGTGAACCCGCGGCTGTTCCCCGAACAGATCGCGTGGATCATGAACCACGCCGAAGACAAAATCCTGTTCTTTGACCTCACGTTCGCGCCGATCATCGAGAAGATCGCGCCGATGCTGAGCACGGTGAAGACGTATGTCGTCTTCACCGACCGAGCGCATCTTCCCCAGTCAAGCCTGCCGCTGATCGCCTACGAGGATTTCATCGCCGGCCACTCCGCCGAGGCGCAATGGGGCGGCTTCGACGAAAACACGGCGGGCGGCCTCTGCTACACGTCGGGAACGACCGGCGATCCCAAGGGCGTACTTTACTCGCATCGCTCGAACATGATCCACGCCATGGCGGCGAACAGCGCCGATTGCTTCGGCGCAGGGGCCAGCGATGTGGTGTTGCCGGTGGTGCCGATGTTCCACGCCAACGCGTGGGCGATCGCGTTTGTCGCGCCGATGTGCGGCGCCAAGTTGGTGATGCCGGGCGCCAAGCTCGACGGCGCCAGCGTCTACGAACTGTTGGAGAGCGAGAGGGTCACCTTTACGGCCGCGGTGCCGACCGTGTGGCTGATGTTGCTCAACTACCTGCGCGAAACCAACCAGAAGCCGAGCACATTGAAGCGCGTCGCCATCGGCGGCTCGGCCGCGCCGGAAGCGCTGATCCGCGCGTTCGAGGACGATTATGGCGTCGAGGTGATCCACGCTTGGGGCATGACCGAGATGAGCCCGATCGGCACCATCGGCAAGTTGCTGCCTGAAACTTTGGCCGCCGATCACGAAACCCGCATCAAGACCAAGCTGAAGCAGGGCCGGGCCCTGTTCACGGTGGACCTGAAGATCGTTGACGACGAAGGCCGCGAGAAGCCGCACGACGGCAAGGCGTTCGGTCGGTTGCTGGTGCGTGGGCCTTCGGTGGCGCGCGCCTACTTCAAGAACGCCGGCGCGCGCAACGACAAGGGCGAGTGCCTCGAACCGGACGGCTACTTCGACACTGGCGACGTCGCGACGCTCGATGAACTCGGTTACATGCAGATCACCGACCGCGCCAAGGACGTGATCAAGTCCGGCGGCGAGTGGATCAGTTCGATCGACATTGAAAACATCGCCGTGGGCGCGGAGGGCGTGGCCAATGCGGCGGTCATTGGCGTGCGCCATCCCAAGTGGGATGAGCGGCCGCTGTTGATCATCGAGCCCAAGCCCGGCGCGCACCCGACGCGCGAGCAACTGCTCGGCTTTCTCGAAGGCAAGATCGCCAAATGGTGGATGCCGGACGAAGTCGCGTTCGTTGAGAAGATTCCGCTCGGCGCCACGGGCAAGATCAACAAGCTCGCCCTGCGCGAAACCTTCAAGGACTACCAGCTGCCGAGCGCCGCCGCGGGGGAGTAGATGCTCCTTCGTCGGGGACACCAAGTCCCGCATCGACGGAGGAGCCGGCGCCGACATCGCCGGTGACGAACGTGGCGGAGGCGCCTGCGCCCGCGCGCGTGGTTGACATGGAAAAGCCAAAGGGGGCGAGCATGGCGGCGTTTCGCGATTTCATCGTGCGGTTAGCGCTGATCGTGTCGTTGCTCGTGCCAGTCTACTTTCTGGTTGCGGCGCTGGGCACGAAGTTCGGCTTGCTCGACTGGCGCATCGGCTTCGGACTGATGACCTTCCGGCTCGGCGCGTTCGTGCTGATGGGCGCGGCGGGATTGGCTATTCTAGCGCTGCTGCTGGCCCTGTTCGCGACGCCGCGACGCGGCATCGTTTCGGCGCTGGTCGCGCTGCTGATCCCCGGGCTCGGGCTGGGCTACGCCGCTCATGTGCGTCAGCAAGCGCAGAGCATTCCGCCGATTCACGACATCTCGACCGATCTCATCGACCCGCCGTCGTTTTCGCAGGCGACGATCGCAGCGCGCGCAGCGGTGCCGGGCGTGAACGATCTCGATCTCTTGAACAAGCGCACCGGCGAAGGGCGCGCATTCACAGAACTGCAACAAGAAGCCTACGCCGACATCGGCCCGGTCATCAGCACGCTCCCGTCCGATCGCGCTTGGGATGAGGCGCTGGCCGCGGCGCAAGCGCAGGGCTGGGTCATCGGTTACACGGATGCGCAGGCGGGTGTCATCGAAGCGTCAGCAAGCACGTTCTGGTACGGCTTCACCGACGACATCGTCATCCGCGTGCGTCCGGAAGGCGAAGGTTCGCGCGTGGATGTGCGTTCCGTCAGCCGCGTCGGCGGCTCCGACCTCGGCGCCAACGCCGCGCGCATGCGGCCGTATCTAGCGGAGCTGCAGCGCCGTTTGGGCGACACCCCAACCTGACCGCCCCCGATTGATTTGTGATTGTGATCAGGGCTGTTCTCCGTTAGCCCTGGCGCCGGCCTTACGCTTTGGAGGGGAAGAACATGGATCCAACAGCAATGCTCGCCGGCGGCGTCGCCGGCATCATCGCACTGCTCATCGGGCTCGCCATTGGAGCTCTGATCGGCGCGCTTCTCATCATGTTGGGCTCGCGGATCGTGATGGGCTCGGCCGCAACGTTCGGCAGCGCAATCTTGGGCGCGATTGCGTCCGGCGTCGCCGGTTTCATTCTCGGTTTGGTGCTCGGCGTGATCATGGGCATGGTCAGCCCTGGAAACGTGATGCTGACGCAGGGCGTGTCGTTGATCGGCGGATTGCTGATCACGCCGCTCATTTATTCCGCGCTGGTCAAGACCGGTGACGGCCGCGCGCCGAACTATGTGCAGGGCTTGCTAATTTACCTGATCCAGCTGGCGTTCGTCGTGGCGTTCGGGGCGCTGCTGGTGTTTGTGTTCCGGGTGCCGATCCCCGGCGTACCAACAGGGTTCTGAGGAAGCATCCGAACTATAGAAGGGCGAGGCGCCGGTTCTCACGAGCCGGCGCCTTTGCTCTGACTGCGCCAGAGATCGACGCCGGCGGCGACGAAGCCTGCTCCGAACAGCGCGCCGGCGAGCGCATACCCGTGCGCCGGCCATGGCGCTGGCAGCGCCGACAGCGCGCCGGCCGCGACGAGGCTCGCAAACCAGAGCAGCGGCGGCGCGAGCGGGCGCTGGTTGGCCCGCACCCAGGCGACGGAGAGACCAACCAGGGCGATGGCCAGGACGGCCGCGCCCTGCTCATAGGTCGAGAACCCAAATGGATCAGCGTCAGGGCCGCCGATGAAGGAAAGCGCCGCGACGCCGACGCCGAAGCTGGCGAGGCCAAGGAAGCCGAGACTGCCCGCGCGGCGCAGATAGATGCCGATGAGCCCGAGCAGCAGCAGCACGTCGATAGCCGTATAGGCCCATTGCGCCGCGATGGGGTCAGACAGGAGGGGAAAGGCCACGGCGATGCGGGCGAGGCCGGCCAGGATGGCGGCCAGCCCGGCCAGACGAAACAATTGTTCTGTCTTCAATTTCGCCCCCAACGTGCGGTTCGATCAGCCCTCGCTTGACGCTCCGACCGGCTCTTCATACTTCCTGGCCATGGCGCTGCGCACCATTCTTACCGCACCGGACCCGGTCCTGAAACAGACGTCCAAGCCCGTCGAGGGCCCGGTGACCGACGAGCACCGGGCGCTGATGGACGATATGCTGGAGACTATGTACGCCGCGCCCGGCATTGGCTTGGCGGCGATCCAGGTGGGCGTGCCGCTGCGGATCATAGTCATGGACCTGGCGCGCGAGGGCGAGGAAAAGGCCCCGCGCCACTTCGTCAACCCGGAGGTTCTGTGGCGTTCGGATGACACTCAACCCTATGAAGAAGGCTGCCTTTCGGTGCCGGACTTCTATGAGGAGGTCGAGCGTCCGGCGCGGGTCAAGCTGCGCTACTTGAATTACCACGGCGAAGCTATCGAAGAGGAGGCCGAGGGCCTCTACGCGGTCTGCATCCAGCACGAGATGGACCACCTGGAGGGCGTGCTCTTCATCGACCACCTGTCGCGGCTGAAGCGTGAAAACGCCATGCGCAAGCTGAAAAAGGCGCGCAAGCTCGCCGTGATGTGACGCCCCTTTCGCGGCGCACAAAAACCGCTAATCTCTTTGCCGAAGCAGCGCGCAGAGAGGCGCGCCGGATAGGGGTCTTGGGTATGTCGGAAGCGTTTCGCGGATATGTGTGCACGTCGGCGGCGATCGACGCGGCGGTAGAGCGCCGGTCGATGTTGAGCCACCCCTTCTATCAGGCATGGGAAGCGGGCGAACTCTCCAAGGACGCGCTCACCGCCTACGCCAAGCAGTATTTTCACCACGTCGAAGCGTTTCCCCGCGCGGTGAGCGCGGTGCACGCCAATTGCCCGGACGCGCGCGGCCGCCGCCTGCTGGCGGAAAATCTCGCAGAGGAAGAGGGCCTGGGCGAAGGCAAGGACGATCACGCCGCGCTGTGGCTTGGCTTCGCCGGGGCGCTGGGCGCCGATGAAAACGCCGTGCGTGCGATCCGGCTCAATCCTGAAACCCAGCACCTGATCGACACGTTCCGGGCGTTGTCGCGCCGCTCCTACGCCTCGGGCATTGCTGCGCTCTACGCGTATGAAAGCCAGTTGCCGGCAATTGCGCGCACCAAGATCAAGGGCCTCGTCGAACGTTACGATGTCGCCAGCCCACGCGCGCTCAGGTTCTTCGAAGTGCACGAGCAAGCCGATATCGAGCACGCCGACGTGTGCCGCGAGCTGCTTGATGCGCTGCCGGAAGCGGAGCGCGAAGAGGCGCATGCGGCCGCCTGCGAACTTGCTGACGCGCTGCGCCTGTTCCTGACCGGCATGCAGCGCGAAACCGGGATGGTTGCGAACTAGCGGCACTCGCAGCGATTGCGTCTGCGGCGCAATCGCTGCATGCCGCCTCTCGTGAGCCTTCGCCTCGCCTTCATGGGATCGCCGGCGTTCGCCGTGCCCGCGCTCGACGCTTTGATCCAGGCGGGGCACGAGATCGCGTGCGTGTATTCGCAGCCGCCGCGGCCCGCCGGTCGCGGCCAGCAGCCGCGACCGACTCCCGTGCATGCCTTCGCCGCAAAGCGGGGCATCGAGGTGCGCACGCCGAAAAGCTTGAAATCAGCGGAAGAGCAGGCGCGCTTCGCCGCGCTCGCGCTCGATGCGGCGATCGTGGTTGCTTACGGCCTGATTCTGCCGAAACCGATTCTCGATGCGCCGCGGCTCGGGGCATTCAATCTGCATGCGTCACTGCTGCCGCGCTGGCGTGGCGCTGCGCCGATCCAGCGTGCGATCATGGCCGGCGACATGTCGACAGGCGTGCAGGTGATGCGCATGGAGGAGGGGCTCGATACGGGTCCCGTTCTCGCCAGCGTTGAGACGCCGATTGCATTCGATGACACGACGGGCACGCTGCACGATCGGCTCGCGGCTCTTGGCGCGTCGCTGTTGGCCGCCACCGTTGCAGACATCGAGCGTGGCGCGGCCGTCGAGACGCCGCAGAGTGACGCAGGCATTACCTATGCGAACAAGATCACGCCCGCGGAGACTCGCATCGATTGGTCGCGTCCAGCGCGGGAGGTCGACTGCGCCATCCGCGGCTTGTCGCCTGCGCCCGGTGCGTGGTTCACCGTCGGAGGTGTGCGGGTGAAAGCTTTGCTGTCGCGCCTGGGACAAGGCTCCGGAGCGCCAGGCGAAACGCTCGACGATGCGCTGCTGGTTGCGTGCGGCGACGGCGCAGTGCGTCTGCTGCGCGTCCAACGCGAGGGGCGCGGACCGGTGGAAGCGGAGGCGTTCCTGCGCGGGCAGCCAGTGGGCGCAGGGACCAAGCTCCGCTGAGGCGTGTTGCTGCCGCGTAAGGGCGTGGCTAGAGAAAGGGCGGAGGCTTCCATGAATCTGCGTGCGCCAATCGTAGCCGGGCTGCTGATGCTGGCCGCATGCGAGCAAACCAGCGCCCCCGATCCAGGCGAGGCTGCCGCTCCCCAGCTTGGCGCGCCAACCTTGGAAACTGAGCCCTCTCGTGTGTTCGCCACCGCGAATGAGGCGGCCACGGGAACCACTGGGCAGCTCACCGTGTCGCTGGTTCAGCACATGGGCGACGCGAGCGGAGGCGGCGCCCACGAGGAGCTGACATTGGTTGGCGCCAATGGGGTTGAGGTGCGCGCGCAGATCGTGGGCGCCATGTCGCCGGCGACCCAACTCGGCGGCCAGACTTTGCGCGCGCTGCTCGGCATTCCAGTGGAGGAGCCGCAAGTGCTAGTTTACCGGGTCACCGGCGAGACGCGGAGGGCCGATCGTGGGCTGTGCGGCGATATCCCAACCTCCCATGTCGTCCTGTGGGAGCCGTCCGGACCGAACGAGCCGGTGATGCGCGTGATCGGCGCGTCGGGCGGCGCCCCGGGCGAACAGAGCGCGCGCGCCTGCCCGCGGCTCGACTACCGCCGCGCCTGAGAACCCGCGTGCGCTTCAAGCTTAAGCTTGAATACGACGGCGGCGCTTTCCAGGGTTGGCAGCGGCTAGCCGCAGCAGCGAGCGTGCAGGGCACACTTGAGGAAGCCGTACTCAAGCTTACCGGCGAGCGCAGCGACGTCGTCGGCGCGGGGCGCACGGATGCGGGCGTCCATGCCCGAGGGCAGGCGGCCCACGTCGATATCGGCAAGCCGTTCGAAACGTGGAAACTCATGGACGCGCTGAATGCGCATCTGCGTCCGAAGCCGGTTGCCGTTCTGGAAGCAGAGGAAGCAGCGCCGGATTTCCATGCGCGGTTCGATGCGACGCGCCGGGTCTATCTTTACCGCATTCTAAACCGTCGCGCGCCGCTCACGCTCGACGCCGGCAAGGCTTGGCGGGTCGTGCGTCCGCTCGATGCCGCGGCGATGCGCGAAGCAGGTCAGCGGCTCGTCGGCAAGCACGATTTTACAACGTTTCGCGACAGCCATTGTCAGGCCAAGACCCCTGTGAAAACCCTGGACCGTGTGGAGGTGCTCCTCACCCCCGCTCCCGGAGGGGGAGACGAAGTGGGCTTCCTCTTCGAGGCTCAAAGCTTCCTGCACCGTCAAGTGCGATCGATGGTGGGCACGCTCGTCGAGGTCGGGCTCGGTAGAATGAGCGCGGACGACGTAGCCGATGCACTCGCCGCCAAGGATCGCGCACGCTGTGCGCCCGTGGCGCCGCCGGATGGGCTCTACCTCATGCGCGTGGACTACGGTGAGCGCGCGAAGTAGCGCGTCAGCACGGCTTCGTAGCAGTACGCCAACGTGCGCACGTCCTCGACGGCGCAGTGTTCATCGACCATGTGCGCGGTGGCGTTGCGAAGCCCGAGTTCGACGACGGGACAGTAATTGCGGATGTAGCGCGCGTCCGATGTGCCGCCGGTCGTCGCCAGTTCCGGCTCGATGCCGAAGCTCTCCTGCACGGCGGCTTGAACCAGCGCTGTGAAGTCCCCCGGCGGCGTGTAGAAGCACACGCTTTGCGAAACGATGGCGAGCGACGCGCGTGCGCCATGGCGTGCTGCAGCGCCGTCGGCTGTGTCCTGGACCCACTCAAACAGGCTCTCGGCCGTGTGGTGTGTGTTGAAACGGATGTTGAGCTTGGCCGCGGCGCGTTGTGGGATGACATTGTGCGCGGCGTTGCCGACATCGATGCTGGTGACTTCGAGATTGGAGGGGCCAAAGCCGGGTGCGCCATCATCCAGCAGGCGCTGCTTCAACGCCGCCGCAGTCTCGACCAACGCGGTGACGGGATTGATTGCACGGTGCGGGTAGGCGACGTGGCCCTGTTTGCCATCCATGGTGATGACGATGTTCAAACTGCCGCGGCGGCCGTTCTTGATGATGTCGCCGACGCGGTCCTCGCTGGTCGGTTCGCCGACCAGGCAGTGATCGAGAATTTCGCCCTCCGCCGCCAACGCCGCGAGTGCGGCCTTTGTGCCGTCGACGGCGGGGCCCTCCTCATCGCAGGTCAGCAGGAAAGAGATCGAGCCTGCCGGGTTCGGGTGCTTGAGCAGATAGCTCTCGCTCGCTGCGATCATGGCCGCGATCGCGGTCTTCATGTCAGCGCCGCCGCGGCCATAGAGCATGCCGTCATGGATTTCGGCGCCAAATGGATCGAAGCGCCAACCGTCGCCTGGCGGGACAACATCCACGTGGCCTGCGAAGCAGAAATTCGGTCGCGTGTCGCCGTGGCGCGCATAGAGATTGTCGACCTGCCCGAACTTCAGCCGGCGTACGGCGAACCCCAGCGCTGAAAGCGCGGCCTCGACAACGTCGAGCGCCCCAGCCTCCAGCGGCGTCACGCTCGGGCGGCGCATCAGGGCTTGGGCCAGCGGCACGGGATCGGTATGAAGGCGAGCGTCCATGCGATTGCTCTAGCCGTGCGCGCGGCGGGGCAAAAGGGCCAGCGGAAGGGGAAAGCCGATGAGTGTTACGCCAGTTGCGGAATCGGAGCGCATCCAGAGCCTCGACGTCATGCGCGGGCTCGCGGTGCTGGGCATCCTTGCGGTCAACGCCGCCTATTTCGCGGCGCCCTGGCAGACCGGGATCAATCCGCTGGCGCCGCCGCTCGCCGTTACCGAGGCGACACTCTGGTCTTGGTTCGTGATGCACGTTTTCTTCGAGCTGAAGTTCATCACGCTGTTTTCGATGCTGTTCGGCGCCAGCATCTTCATGCTTGGCGGCGAACGCAGTGACAAGGAACGCGGCGCGGTGCTGCGGCGCCGGCTGAGCTGGCTGCTGGTGTTCGGGCTGATCCACGCCACCTTGATCTGGTATGGCGACATTCTCGTCAGCTACGCGCTGACGGGTTTTCTGGTGTTGCTCGCGCGCTCGTGGCGGCCGCGCACGCTGCTCATTGTCGGCGTGCTGCTGTTTGTGCTGTCGATCGGCTTGCAGAGCCTGTTCGCGGTCTTTCTGCCCTTCATCCCGGCGGGAAAGCTCGCGGAAATCGAAGCCCAGATATGGTCGTTGACGCCAGAGGAGCTGCAACGCGTCGTTGCTGCTTACCAGGGCGGCGTTGTCTCGGCGACCCAGGAAAACTTTGGAACCTGGCTGCAATTCCTGATGAGTGCGCTGGTCGGCCTGGTGCTGCGCACTGCCGGCGTGATGATGATCGGCATGGCGCTGTTTAAGATGGGCTTTCTGAGCGCGCGGTCGCCAAGCTGGGTGTATCTGATCATGGTGGCGCTAGGCGCGCTTGCGCTCGCGCTGATCGGCTACCAAGCGTGGCTCAACTGGCTTACCGGCTTCGACTTTGCGCACATGCAGGGCAGCGGCTTGTTCGCCAACCTCGCGCTTTCCTTGTTCGCCTCGCTCGGCTACGCGAGCTTGATCGCGCTGCTGGTCAAGGGCGGGGCCAGTCTCGTCACCGCGCCGTTGGCGGCGGTTGGGCGGATGGCGTTCACCAACTACATCGCCCAATCGCTGATCATGACGACGATCTTCTGGGGCGGGCGCGGGTTCGGTCTTTTCGGCGAGGTCGACCGGCCCACGTTGTGGGCCATTGTACTCGCGGTGTGGGCGGTGCAGCTGATCTGGTCGCCGCTTTGGCTCTCGCGCTTCAGCATGGGACCGTTAGAGTGGGTGTGGCGGCGTTTGAGCTACGGCGGCCCGGTGTCAATGGGCAAAGCCAAACCAGCATGACGGGGTGGAGGAGACCATCAATGAAAAAGACAATCGCAGCGTTCCTATGTGTCGGCGCAATCTTGGCGCCGGCGGCCGTGTTCGCCGGCACCGTCGAGAACGGCTTCGGCAACACCTTCGTGGTCACGACCGCCCAAGGCGAGCTGCGCTATCACTTCAACGCCGACGGCACCGTCAGCGTCACCAACCCGGCTGGAGAGACGCAATCCGGCACGTGGACGATGCAGAGCGACCAGCTTTGCATCACGGCGGCTGGCGGTCAGCCGAGCTGCGTTGAAGTTGCGGCTGACAAAAGCGTCGGCGACACGTGGCAGCAGCAGGGCGCGGACGGGTCCAGCATCACGGTCACGCTGTTGGCTGGGCGCTAATCTCGCAGCAAGTCATTGACGCCAGTCTTGGCGCGCGTCTGCGCGTCGACGCGCTTGACGATCACCGCGCAGGCGAGTGACGGCCCGCCGTTCGGATCGGGCAAAGAGCCCGGCACGACGACGGAATAGGCCGGCACTTCGCCGCGCGTGACCGCGCCCGTCGCGCGATCGACGATCTTGGTCGATTGGCTGATGAACGTGCCCATCGCCAGCACCGCGCCTTCGCGCACGATGACGCCTTCGGCCACTTCCGAACGCGCGCCGATGAAGCAGCCGTCCTCGATGATGGTGGGATTGGCCTGCAACGGCTCCAGCACGCCGCCGATGCCGGCGCCGCCGGAGATGTGCACGTGCTTGCCGATCTGCGCGCAGGAGCCGACGGTCGCCCAGGTGTCCACCATCGTGCCTTCATCGACGTAGGCGCCGATATTCACGAACGATGGCATCAGCACCGCGTTCTTGCCGATGTACGCGCCACGGCGCACGACGGCGCCGGGCACGGCGCGGAAGCCGGCGGCAGCGAATGCGTTGTCGCTCCAGCCGGCGAACTTGGAGGGGACCTTGTCCCACCAGCTCGCGCCGCCCGCCGCGCCGGCGATCAACTGATTGGCACTGGTGCGGAAGGAGAGCAGCACCGCCTGTTTCAGCCATTGGTGCGTGATCCAGCGCCCGTCGGGCCCGCGTTCAGCGACGCGCGCTTGGCCGCTATCGAGCAGATCGAGTGCGGCTTCGATGGCTTCGACATCGGCGCCTTTGGTCTGGGGCGTCAGCGTATCGCGCCGCGCCCAGGCGGCTTCGATTTGGGCTGAGAGGTCGGCGTGGGACATGGGGAAGAGCTAGCGGGAAGGCGCGCTGGGTGCAATCGAGCGCTGACGCGCTCACTTTGGCGACGACTTGAAGGCTAGGAGCGCCGCTCCTGTTAAGAGTAACCCGGCGAGATAAGCGCATACAGGACGGGTGATAGGTGAGCTGAAACCAAACACACTGAAGTCGGTTGGAAGCAGCGTCACGAGGGCAATAAACACCGCTGCGCCGGCGAAGGTCGCCGTCGCCCAGCGTATGTCGGCAATAGCCCCCCCAAAGCACAGTGCCGCCGCTGCCCAGAGCGGATACAACAACCAACCCAGGAGTGATGCCAACACTTGCGCTTCTCCTTCGCGCTCACATTAGCAGATTGTTCGCGTCGGGCCCAACACCAGTCCCTCCGGACCTGTCAGCACCGCAGCGGCTACTGCAAGCCCCGCAATAGCGCCTTCACATCGTGCGCCCAGTGGTGGACGTACGCCGGGCGTGGATCGGGGTGAACTGAACCCACGAGAGCGGTGGTGAAGCCCAGCTCGTGCGCAGGCTCAAGATTGCGCAAGGTGTCTTCCACAAAGACCGCCGCGCGCGGGTCGATGCCGCACACCGCGTTGAGCCGCTCGTAGGCGATGCGTTCGGGCTTCGGCGCAAAACCTGCGTCCTCCAGATCGAACACCGCGTCGATCACGCGCGAAAGCCCTAGGTGCTCAAGCGTGCGCTCGGCATGACCGCCGCCGCCATTGGTGAACACGATTTTTCGCCCGGGCAGATCGCCGATCAGGCGCGCGAGCTCACGATCGCGTTCCAGCACGTCGTAGGGAACATCATGAACGTAAGCCATGAAATCGTGCGCGTCGATGGCGTGATGGTTGCGCAAGCCCACGACCGTTGCGCCATACATGTGGAAGTAACGCTCGCGCAACACGAGCGCTTCGTCATGATCGACGCCCGCTGTTCGCGCGATGTAAGCGGTCATGCGCTCGCCAATGAGATCGTACAAAGCGGGCGCTGGATAGAGCGTGTTGTCGAGATCGAACACCCAATCGCGCACGTGAGCCAGCGCAGCGCTCACGGCGTCCGGCGGTCCTGCGTGGGGGCGCCGCGGGCCGGCGCGGCTTGCGGCGGCAATCCCCGGCGCGGCGCGGCTTGCGCGGGCGCAGCGTCGGTATCGCTCGCACTCGCTGCGATCTCCCTCGGCGCTACCCCTGGCTCCAGAAAGTCGCGCTCCTCGAACTCGACGACAAGGCCCTCGCGCTCGCGCGTCCTGATCGGCGCGAACAGGTCGGTGGTGTAGTAGCGCTGCGTGCAATTGCCGCGATTGAGAATGGCAAACCGCGCCGGGCTCGTGCAAAAGGGTTCACCCTCGGCCAAGTAGCGCGCGCCCTGTTGGGTCTCCATGCTGGCGTGCACGAAGTAGCGGTCTTGGGTCAGCACTTCGTCGATCGTGCGCACGCAGCCGCCGGGATTGAGCGGCCACCAGCCCCGGCTCTCCCACCCTTCGCCGCGCCGGCGGCCGACGGCGGTCCACAGCCGGCTTCGCGTGCGGTTGCAGAGCGTCAGCCCGACTTGGCCGGCGCGCCGGCGCGCCGCCAATTCGAGCGCATCGATCAGTTGGTCTTCGGTGGCGTTCGGCGCGAGACGCTGGGTTGCACGGAATTGCGCAACCGCCTGAGCGACCCGGCGCGGATCGGCGCTGCGGCGGCCTTGGCGCAAATCGTAGCCTGCATCGTCGAGCAGGCGTTGAAGGCCCGCTTGCCGTGCGCGCGCGAGCGAATAGCCAGCGGCTTCGGCGAAGGAGGTGCGCCAGCTATCACGTTTGTTGATCTGCACGCGCCGAAAGCGCCGCGCCTCGTAGCTGTCGGTGCAGCGCGGCGGATTCTCGATCTGGAACTGGTCGGTCGGGTCGACGCAGATCGGCGCGTCGCCGCTCCATTGCCGGCGCCCGCCGCGGTGGGCCGACGATGAGCGCGCGTAGAGATAGTGCGTGCCGCGCGCCAGCGGGGATGACAAAGCGAGCCGGCACTCGCCTGGACGCAGCCGTGTCCATCCTTGCACCTGAATCGAGCGGCCATCCGGGCGCGCGGTCGCGGCCTCGAGCACAAAACTCGTCTCGTTGCAGATATGCCAGCCGTTCTGCCGTTGCTGACGTTCTTGGCGCTGTTGAGCCGCTGCCGGCGCGGCGGAGACCGCAACCGACATCAGCGCCAGCGCCAGCGCCGCGCCAAGTTTAATGAATGAGCGTGCCAGCGCCATGTTCGGTGAACAATTCCATCAACAACACATGCGGCGTACGCCCGTCGAGAATGACCGCCGCTTCGACGCCGTTGTCGAGGGCGGCGATGCAGGTTTCAAGCTTCGGAATCATGCCCCCGGTCGCGACGCCGTCGGCAATGGCTTTGCGGGCGTCGGCGACTGACATTTCGCGGATCAGTTCGCCGTCGGCGTCGAGCACGCCGGGCACATCCGAGAGCAGCAGAAAACGCTTCGCCGAAAGCGCCTTGGCGATCGCCCCGGCGGCCGTGTCGGCGTTGATGTTGTAGGTGTTTCCGTCTTCAGCCACGCCGATCGGCGCAATCACCGGGATGTAGTCTTCCGGGGCGTTGATCAGCGCTTGGATCAGCGTCGGATCCACGTCCGATGGCTCGCCGACATAACCCAGGTCAACGACTTGTTCGATCATGCTGTCGGGGTCTTTGCGCGTGCGCACGGCGCGTTCGACGGTGATGAGGCGCGCATCCTTGCCGGAAAGGCCAACGCCCCGCACGTCCGCCTCGCGGCCCGCGGCGGTGATTTGATGCGCAAGCTCCTTGTTGACGCTACCGGAGAGCACCATTTCGGCGACCTCCATGGTCTCGGCGTCGGTCACGCGCAACCCATCGACGAATTGTGATTTCACACCGGCGCGATCGAGCATGCGGCTGATCTGCGGGCCGCCGCCATGGACGATGACCGGGTGAATGCCGACGAGCTTCAGCAAAACGATGTCAGCAGCGAAACGACGCGCCGTCTCGGTGTCGCCCATGGCGTGGCCACCGTATTTCACAACGACAGTCTCGCGATCGTAGATTTGAATGAAGGGCAGCGCTTCAGCCAGGGTCTTGGCCTGGGCCAGACCTTGTTCCAACACCGCGATCCGGCTCTTGGGCGGAAGCTTGCTCACGCCGGTTGTCTAGGGGGTTCTTGCGGCAACGCCAAGGCCGCGATCTCAGCCCTCAGATACTCGATACCGGCGCCCGTTTCTGAGGAGGTGGGGATTATCATCGGATGCGCCGCTGGCCGCTTCTTCAGTGCGGCATGCGTCGCCGCTTCGCAGGCGGCAAGGTCGCTCGGTTTGACCTTATCGGTTTTCGTCAGAACGATCTGATAACTCACAGCCGCCACGTCAAGCGCGTCCATGACTTCAACGTCATGCGGCTTGAGCCCATGGCGCGAATCGATCAGCAGCACGACGCGCTTGAGCGGTTGGCGGCCGCGCAGATAGTCGCGCACCAACCCTGTCCAACGCGCGATTTCGGCCTTGGGTGCCTTGGCGTAGCCATAGCCCGGCATGTCGACGAGGCGCATGCGATCGCCCATGCGGAAGAAGTTGAGTTCGCGCGTGCGGCCAGGTTCAACCGAAGCGCGCGCCAACGCCTTGCGCCCGCACAATGCGTTGATCAGGCTCGATTTGCCGACATTGGAGCGGCCCGCGATCGCCACTTCCGGCAGGTTGCCTTGCGGCAGTTGGTCCATGCGCGCAACGCCCAGCTCGAACGCAATCGGGCCAGCGAACAGAAGCCGGCCTGCTTCAATGGCATCGGCAGTCGGGGCTCCGTTCACTCCGCCGCCGTCGGTTGTCGGGCAAGGCGTTTGGCGAGGAACTTGTCGAGTTCGGTCTCCACGCCTTGTCGTCGCATGATCACGTATTGCTGCAGCATCGACAGCGTGTTGGACCAGGTCCAGTAGATCACGAGGCCAGCCGGGAACGCCGCGAACATGAAGGTGAACAAGATCGGCAGCAGCTTGAAGATCTGCGCCTGGATTTGATCGGTCGGCGGTGGCGACAGCGCCTGCAGAGCCCACATCGAGATGCCGTAGAGGATCGGCCAGATGCCGATCAGCAGCATGGGTCCGATCAAGGGGATGGCGCCTGGATCGAAGGGCAGCAGACCGAACAAATTGAAGATCGAGGTGGGGTCACGCGCGGACAGATCGTTGATCCAGCCGACGAACGGTTCGTGACGCATCCCGATAGTGACGGTTAGCGTTTTGTAGAGCGCGTAGAAGACCGGAATCTGGAGAAGGATGGGAACGCAGCCCGCGACTGGGTTCACCTTCTCCGTTTGGTACAACTTGAGGATTTCCTGCTGCTGGCGCTGCTTGTCCGCGGCATAGCGCTCCTGCAGCTCCTTCATCTTCGGGGCCAAGCCACGCATCTTCGCCATGGCCTTGAACGATTGATAGACGAGCGGGAACAACAGCAGCTTGATGACAATGGTGGAGGCGAGGATCGCCAGCCCGAAATTGAACGCGATGCCCCAGCCTCCGAACAGGATCGCCAAGGGGTGCAACAGCCATTGGTAGAAGGGGCGGGTCAAAAACCAGAAATTGCCCCAATCGATCGCGTCATCGAAGCGCGGAATCGAAAGCTCGCGCTGATAATCGCGAAGCAGCTCATAGCGTTTGGCGCCGGCGAACAGCCGCTGCGTGTAGGTGACGCTGCCGTCGGCGGCGACCTCGCGCCATTGGCCGCGATAAGCAGCGCGGTAATCGTTGGTCGCGCCCTCGCTGCGGGCATCGTAAAAAGCGGTGAGGCGCTCTTGCTGGTCGGGGATGATCGCGGTGAGCCAATAATGGTCAGTGATGCCGAACCAGCCGCCTTGCCCCTGAAGATCTTCGATCCGCTCGCTCTCGCCCACGCGGCCTCGCCCGCGATCGCGCACGTGATTGTCGGCGGCGCGGAAGTTCACTTGCCGGAGATTGTTGTTAGGGCCGAATGCGCCCACAAGTCCCTGATGAACGATGGCGTTGTACTTGTAGTCCTCCGGCATGCCCTGACGACGCACAACGCCGAACGGACGGACCGAGACCGCTTGCTCGCTCGCGTTCCGCACCACGTCGGTGATCGTGAACATGTAGTCGGCGTCGACCGCGATGGTGCGCTCAATGCTGAGGTTGGGTCCAGCTTGCAGCGTGAGCGTGATCGGGGTTTCAGGCGTCAGACGCGCGCCGGCCTCGGCTTGCCAGCGGCTGAAGGCGTCCGCGAGGGTCGAGGTGTCGGCTCCGGACTGCAGCTCCCAGCCGAAAAAGGCGTCATGCCCATAACTGGATGCGATGGGCGAGAGCAGCGTAACCTCAGGACTTGTCGGGTCGACCGCGCGTCGATGACGGCGCAAATTCAGGTCGTCGAGACGCGCGCCTTCCAGCGCAATCGAACCGTCGACGGCCTGGGTATCGATCACCAGGCGCGTTGATGCGCTCTGAGCGAGCAGCTGTTCGCGCGGCGCCGGTCCCGCTGGCGCTGTCTCCGCCGCGTCCGCGCCGCCGCTCGCGGTCTGTGAGCCCGCGATCTGCTCAGACGCTTCCGCGCGTTCGCGCTGCAACTGCTCGCGCGCCGGCCCGTTGAAGAAGAACTCGAAGCCGAAAAAGATCGCCATCGACAGAACGATCGCGAGGATGACGTTGCGGGTGTCGACCGGGCTTGGGCCGCCGGGTGGCTGCATCGCTCTATTCGCTTTCTTTGGGAGGGCTCGGCCGCTTTGACCTGGGCCAAGGGGCCCTTTCCGCGCGTCCTTCCGCCAATTCGGCGCGGAGCCTTATCAGTGCGTTTCTCACATCGTCAAGCAAGGCGTCCCAGGCCGCGTCAGGCGTGCCTCGGCGTGCGACAAAGACGTAGTCGACCCCAGCCTGGCCGAACTCTGGCAGCGCCTGGCGGGCGGCTTCCCGCAGCCTGCGCTTGGCCCGGTTTCGGACGACCGCACCGCCGATCTTGCTGCTGGCGGTAAAGCCGAGCCCGATCGGGCCATCCGGCGCACGCTGGCGCGCCTCGATCAGCACAGTCGGGCGGACGGCGCGATAGCCGTTCCGAACCAATAAGAATTGGGACCGCTTTCTTAGTCGCTCGACGGTATTGGGTGGAGACATCGACTCCGGCCGATGCGCCCGGGGCTTTAGGCCGAAAGGCGCTTGCGTCCCTTGGCCCGGCGGCGGGACAGAACCTTCTGACCGCCCTTGGTCGCCATGCGCGCTCGGAAGCCGTGACGGCGCTTCCGGACGAGTCGGCTGGGCTGATAGGTCCGCTTGGTGCTCACGAAGGAAAGCTCTGCAGGAAAGAAAACGAAGGCGGGCGCATACAGGAGCGCTGCGGTGTGGTCAAGCTGTTCGGCGACGATTAGCCCTGGCTCGTCTATGCAAGCAGGGCGATGAGCGTGACACTCCACCCCGCCGACCCGCGCCGCCTTCTGGGCCGGTGGCGGGCGTTTGCCGACAGCCTCGCGGGGCGGCTGCTCGGGCTGATGGCGCTTGCGGTCGTGGCCGCGGAGCTCTTCGTGTTCGCGCCGGCGCTTTCGGGCTTCCATGAGTCCTGGCTGCGGGAACGCATCAACCTCGCACAGGTGGCGTCGCTGGCCCTTGAGGTCTCGCCGGACATGGAGATCACGCAGTCCTTGGAGGAGGAGCTGCTGGTGAACGCCGAGGTGCTGCGGGTTGCCATGCAGCGAGAGGGTGAGCGCATTCTTTTGCTTGAGAGCCCAACCGCCGGCCTGACCGAGGAGTTGACCGTTTACGACTACCGCGGGGCCGCCGCGATGCGGCGCTTCCGATGGGCGGTCGAAACTTTGTTCGCGCCGGAGGGACGTGTGTTGCGGGTGATCGCCGAGCCACGCTTCGAGAGCGGCGAATACATTGAAATCGTGCTCAACGAGGCGCCGCTGAAGCGTGCGCTTCAGCGGTTCGCCGAGCGCTTTGCCCGTGTGTCGCTTGGCGTTTTGATTGCCGCCGGGGCGCTGCTCTACATCGCGCTGACGTTCGCTTTCGTGGGCCCGATGCGCGAGCTCACGGAAGCTATCGAGCGATTCCGAGACAAGCCGGAAGACGTCTCGATCGCGTTTGCGCGCAGCCGCCGCGGCGATGAGATTGGGCGCGCGCAGCGCGCCGCGGCCGACATGGCCGAACAGGTGCGCAACGCGTTGCGGCAAAAGGAGCGGCTTGCCGCGCTCGGCGCCGCCGTCGCGCGCATCGGCCACGATCTTCGCAACATGTTATCGACGGCGCAATTAGTGGCCGATCGGCTGGCGAAGTCGGAAGATCCAACTGTGCGGCAGTTGGCGGCGCGCCTGGAACGGACGATAGACCGCGCCGCCGGTCTTGCCGCCTCGACGCTCAAGTACGGCCGCGCGGACGAACAGCCGCCGGCGCTGCAGCGCGTGTCGGTGTACGAGGTCGCCGAAGAAGCGGTGGCGGAGGCGATGATCGCTTTTGGCGGCATTGATTACCGGCTGGAGATCGAGCCCAATCTCGGCGCCATCGCCGATCCCGATCAGCTGCACCGCGTGCTCGTTAATCTCGTGCGCAATGCAGGCCAGGCGATGAAGGAGCACACGCGCAGCGACAAGGTGTTGGTGGTCCGCGCCATCCGCGTGGAGGGCCGCTGCGAGATCGAGGTGATCGATCGCGGACCTGGCGTCCGTCCGGAACTGCGCGCGCGGCTGTTCGAGCCGTTCGTGTCAGCCGCGCCCGAAGCCGGCGGCGCTGGGCTCGGGCTCGCCATCGCACGCGAGCTGACGCGCGCCATGGGCGGCGAACTCCAGCTGACCCGCACCGGCGCGGAGGGCTCGACGTTCCGGGTGACCCTACCGGCGGCTTAAGGCGTCGCGGTCGGCAGAGTGTACTCGACGGTCGCGCCAGGCCCCGGGGGGAGTCCAAGATAAACCCACGCAAACGTCAGCGCGATGCCGGTGATCAAGATCCAGATCGAGAACGGCAGCATGGTCGCGGTCAGACTGCCGAGGCCGAAGTCCTTGCACCAGCGCTGGCAGAAAGTCAGCACCAGCGGGAAATAGACCATTAGCGGCGTGATGATGTTGGTGGCGCCGTCGCCGACGCGATAGGCCGCTGTCGTCATCTCTGGCGAGACGCCTAGCAGCATCATCATCGGCACCAGCACCGGCGCCATCAGCGCCCATTTCGCGCTCGCCGAGCCGATCAGCAGGTTGATCGCCGCAGCGAACACGACGATCAGCGCCAGCAGCGCCGGCATCGGCAGGCCGGAGTGTTCGATCGCGCTGGCCCCTTGCACCGCGAAAATGAGTCCGAGGTTGGACCAGTTGAACATCGCCACGAAGTGCGCGGCAGCAAATGCCAACACGAGATAATAGGCAAGGTCGCCCATCGCGCCGGCCATCATCTTCACCGCATCGCGATGGTTCTTCACCGTGCCGACGGCGGCGCCGTAAACCCAGCCCGCGGCCAGGAAGAGCACAAAGAAACCGGCGACCAGCGATTGATAGAAGGGCGTCAGCCGTCCTTCAGGCGTCGCCGCGTCTTCGTCGATCAGCGGCGTGCCCGGCCCAAGCGTGAAAAACGTCCACAGCGCCACAACCAGTAACAACGCAATGCCGGCGCGCCCGAGACCTTTCTTCTCCGCAGCAGTCAAAGGCGCATTGGCGTCGCCGAGATTGTTCATGGCTTCGCCGTCGGGCGCGCTGAATTTCTTCAGGCGCGGCTCGATAATGACATCGGTGACGAACCAGATCACCGGAAGGAACACGATCAGCATCGCGGCGATGAAGAACCAATTGCCGGCGATGTTGGCGTCCCATGTGGGAACGATCTGCTCGACGGCTGTTTCGGTGATGCCGAATAACAACGCGTCGAGTTGTCCAGGGAGGAGGTTCGCCGAGAAACCCCCGGAGACGCCGGCAAACGCAGCGGCGATGCCGGCGATCGGGTGGCGTCCGGCCGAGGCGTATAGAACGCCCGCCAGCGGGATGAGCACGACATAGGCCGCATCGGCGGCGAGGTTGCCCATCATGCCGACGAAAGCGACGGCCGGCGTCAGCAGAAACTTCGGCGCGTCGCGCACGCCGGCGCGCATCGACGCGGCGAAGAGCCCTGAACGCTCAGCGACGCCCGCACCCAGCATCACGACGAGCACGTAACCCAGTGGATGGAAGTGCGTAAACGTCTCTGGCATGTCGACCCAGAGACGGCGGATATTGTCGGGCGATAGAATGCTCGCCGCCGTGATGATAACGGGCGAGCCATCTTCTTGGGTCTCCGTCGGATGAGGTGCCGAGTAGCCAAACGCAGCCGCGATCGCCGAACCGATGATCAGGATGCCGATCAGCCAGAAGAAGATGAAGACCGGATCGGGCAGCTTGTTGCCCGCCCGTTCGATCCAGCCCAGGAACCCGCCGGGTCTGTTGTTCGCCGTCGCTTCTGTGCTCATCTGTTCCCGCCGCGCTCGACGCGCGCCTCCCTACGGTTTGCTCATCCACCAGGACTCTGGACGTGCATAACGTTCAGGCATGATAACTGCCATAGCGCTTGGCAATGATCAGCGCGGTGGCGCTATTGCGGGCGCCGGCGCCGGCACGTGTCCGACGACGCCTTCGCGCCGCGGATCGGCGCCGCCCTCCAGCCCCTCGGCGCGCACGCGGATAGCATGCAGGCCGCTGACTTCGGCGGCGCTGTCTTGAATGTCCCATCCGCGCGCGCGCAGACCGTCCACGACGCCGGCGGGGATTGACTGACTCTCGACCCGCGCCGGCGCCTCGCGGGCAGTGGCGTTGCCGATCGCCAGCGCATCCTGGACGGGGAGGTTCCAATCGAGGATGCCGATCGTTGCGCGCGCCACGTAGCCGATGATCGCCGAACCGCCGGGCGAGCCGATCACCAGCACGAGTTCGCCGTCGCGATCGGTGACGATGGTCGGCGACATCGACGACCGCGGCGCCTTACCGGGCGCGACCGCGTTGGCGACCGGGCGGCCGTTGCGCGCGGGTTGAAAGGAGAAGTCGGTCAGCTGATTGTTGAGCAGAAAGCCCGCCGCCATGCGCTGCGAACCGAAGGCGGATTCAACGGTCGCCGTGAGCGCAGCCGCGTCGCCCCACGCATCGACGATGGAGAGATGAGTTGTGCCGGCGTCGTCGCCGACATCGCGTCCCCAGCGCTCGAACAGCTCGGGCCCAGCCGGCATTCCCGGCGGTGTCGCAAGCGGCGCGCGCGCGAGGTCGATCTGCCGGGCGCGCTCATCGAGATAGCCCGGGGCGACGAGCTCCTGCGTCGGCACAGGAACGAACTGGTCGTCAGCCATGTAATGGTCGCGATCGGCGTAGGCGAGCCGGCTCGACCAGAGAAACGCCGCCCAATCGTCGATGTTGGTTGCGCCCTCGGGATGCGGTCGGGCGCGTTCGTAAAGGCCGAGGACCGCGAGCACGGCGTTGCCGGAGCTGGGCGCAGGTGTGGTGCAGACGCGATAGACGCGAAATGTGCCGCACACCGGCTCAAGACGGCGTGGCGATACGGCGCGCAGATCCGCGTGCGTGAGCGTGCCGCCGCGCGGGCCGCGTTGGGCCGCCGCGACGATGGCGTCCGCGATTGGCCCCTGTTGTAACGCAGCCGGGCCTTGCTCGGCGATAGCGCGCAGCGTCGCCGCGTACTCCGGGTTACGCAGCATCTGCCCAACTTGCAGCGGCGTGCCGTCGCGATTGAAGAAATACGCGCGGGTGACGAAGTCGGCGCGCAACCGTCCGCGCTCTCCCGCCAATGCGATCAGACGCGCGAGCCGCGGCGAAACCGCGAAGCCATTCTCCGCCAATCGGATCGCCGGCTCGAATAGCCGCGCCCACGGCAGACGTCCGTGATCGTCGTGCGCCAGCTTCAGCATCGCGATCAGCGACGGCGCGCCGATGGAAAGCCCGCTGGCTTGCGCATCCAGGAATGACATCGGCCGTCCGCGCGCGTCGAGAAACAGTGTGGGCGAAGCGCCCGCCGGCGCGCGCTCGCGCCCGTCATAGCCGACGATGCGCTCGGTCTCGGCGTCGTAGCTCAAAAGAAAGCCGCCGCCGCCGATGCCGGACGATTGCGGTTCGACCAGACCCAACACGGCCTCGGCGGCAATCGCCGCATCGACTGCCGAGCCGCCCTCGCGTAGAATTTCGAGCGCTGCCTCTACCGCGTGCGGATTCGCCGCTGCGGCCATAGCTTCACCGCGCGGCGGAGATGGCGTGGGCGCTGTCGCCGTCGCGCACGCCGTCAGCGCAAGAGCGGCCAAGGCCGCGCCGAGCCGGCAAAGGGATCGCTTGTCAAACATCGAGACGCTTTCTACCCCAGAGCAGCACTAGCAGTGGAACACTTGCCCATGGCGCGTCCCGGCCCGAACAATTCTTTGTGTGACGTGGCCGGTTTGTCCATAGGCTGCGCTGAGGACGTTGCGGCCCTGACCGGCGTCACCGTGATCGTTCCGGATGCGCGCGCGGTCTGCGCCGTCGATGTCCGTGGCGGCGGACCGGGGACCCGCGAGAGCGATGCGCTGGCGCCAGAGAATCTGGTCGATGCCGTTGACGCGGTCGTGCTCGCCGGCGGCTCGGTCTATGGCCTCGCCGCTGCCGATGGCGTGGTCGCGGCGATGGGCGCGGAGGGCAGGGGATTTGGGCTTGTCGACCGGCCGGGGACGCCGCGCTCGCCCGTCGTGCCCGCCGCGATCCTCTATGATCTCGCCAATGGCGGCGACAAAGCCTGGGGCGATCAGCCGCCTTACGCCGCGCTTGGCCGGCGCGCCTACGCCGCGCGCGCGCGCGCGGTTGCGCTCGGCAATTCCGGCGCTGGACTGGGCGCGCTCGCCGGTGCGCTGAAAGGCGGGCAGGGCAGCGCATCGATCGTGTCGCACGACGGCTTCACTGTCGCCGCACTCGCTTGCGTGAACTGCTGGGGCTCAACGACGATGCCGGGATCGCGCGCATTCTGGGCGCACGCGTTCGAGATCGGCGGCGAGTTCGGAAACATCAAGCCGGACACGGGCGTTGTCGATGCCGAAGATTGGTCTGGCGCCAAATTCAATCCGCAACCGCGCGCCAACACAACCATCGCCTGCGTCGCCACCGACGCGGACTTGACGCCTGCCGAGGCCAAGCGCGTGGCGCAGATGGCGAGCGCGGGCCTTGCGCGTGCGATCCGCCCGGTGTTTGCGCCGTTTGACGGCGATGTTGTCTACACGCTGGCCACAGCGCAGCGGTCGACGCCGGAACCGCGCGCGCTTTCGATCGCGCGGTTCGGCGCGCTCGCCGCTGATTGCCTCGCGCGCGCGGTCGCGCGCGGGGTCTATGAAGCGCGCACTCTCGGCAGCCACGCGGCATGGCGGGACGTGGGATCGCCGGTTTGACAATGAGAACACCCTGCGCGGATCATCGCGTCTCAGTGGCTTGTACACATTGCAGAGCTTGAGTTGGTTGAGGCGTTCACGGCGGAAGCGCTTCGTACGCTCGGCACGCCGAAACACGATACGGAGTTAACAACCTGTCGCGCAGCGCGTCCTCGGGAGTGGCAGAATCGGTGCACGAGTAGAATGCAGCATATTGGAGCGCGAGCGCTGTTGTGCTAGCTGCATCGACAATATCAGAGGGTTAGCCGTCCATGGCGCGCATACCTACCACCGCGGAAGTCAATGCTTGGGTGTCCGCCGGGACGGCTGAGCGCGCGACGCTCGAATTCAAAGCCCAACCGTGGGGCAATAACGACGAAGCGAAGCGCGAATGTTCAAGGAGATCACCGCCCTTGCGAACACGCGCGGCGGATCGATCGTCGTCGGCATTGTTGAGACCAACAACGCGGCGAGCGCGCTTGCGCCAGCAAGAGTGCGCTCCAACGGACCGGCGCTGGCAGCGCGATCATCACCGTTCCGTCCAGCCGCCTGGATGCGTGTTGCAGTGCCTCCTGCCGAAAAAGCTCAGCCAATGGCTCCCCCTTTCAGCTCATGCCAAACTGCGGGGCATCTTGCAGGACAGTCCCCCAAGACGCGGCATCCTCATGGGCCACCGACACCACATGCGCCGGTCGGCGGTCCGAGCATCTGCGACAACGCAGGGGACAGCGCACTAAGGTGGCCGCCGCCGAAAACGACAAGCACGCGCCCATACTCGTTCAGCTTCTCTCGAATTGTGTGGAAGAGATGTATGTCGCGCGGCTGGTTCCAAGCGATGTTCATTCGTCCAATGCGCGTTTCAGTGTCGGGCGCGGCGCGTCGAACTAAGTCGGCGTCATGAGCGAAGCTGACGCCGAACGCAGCGTGATGCCAAGCGTAGAAATCCTCAACACCGTAATTCGGGTCGAGATCGAGGCTCTGCTCAGAGCGCACCATCTGCAGCACAGCGTTGAACAGATGAGTGAAGCGGGGATCGGCGGGCGAGTCTAGTTGGCCTGCGGTCAAACTTTGAATAGTGGCACGCAGTACTAGCCCCCCAAACAACTCATCGGTCGTGTAGCCTTGCGCAAGAAGTATATCGTAGACCTGCTTTTGCGATGCATCCCCACCCATGAAAGGTGTCTGCGCCGCCGCCGCAAGGCGAATAGCAAGGCCTGCCTCGCCCTTCGCCCAAGCGCTTTCGCCACGTTGCGCATTCCGCAGCGCATCGACCGGTGAGAGGCCATCGTTGCTCGAAAAGCCCTCGACTATCACCAGGCGCGGGCGCGCTTCGGCAAATGCTTCTCGAACAAGCCGCTGAGTTTGGCCGTTTTCGTCAGCATCGTGGCGCGCGCCGACAAAGGTGAGTTCGATATGGCCGCGTCTGTAACGCGCAACGCATGGGTACTGACGCCAGTCTGAACTGACGTCGCTACGCCCAACTAAGCCCGATGCGTCTAACAGGTCCCGGCTTGCGCAGCCGGTAATGAGGCCTAATCCGCCCCAGACAAATAATCGACGGGTCGCCACGTTGATCTGCTCCCCAACGCTCCCTGATGGGCAGCCAGAATTTTCGTACTCTTGATCTGCCCGGTTCACCCTCCACGATTCACTCAACCAACCCTAGAGGTCGGGCAGAACGCGACAACCGCGTTCGTACTAGCTTCGTACTAGCTGATTGTTGTGGAAAACGACGGCCGATGAAAACGGCACCTAAGTCGTTGAAAAGAAATGGCGCGCCCGAAGAGATTCGAACTCCTGACCCCCAGATTCGTAGTCTGCAAAACCAACTCCGCGCGGATTGTCTCCCGTTGGCGCAACTTGTTCCAAATGCTTTAAAACATAGACGTTTTTCGAAGAGCATGTAATATGACGTTATCAAGCGTTGTCGCGAAACGCGGATTTTTTTCTTGGGAAATTCTTGGGAAATTTGCGAATCTGAGGGTGAGAATGGCGCAGTTGAAAGAGAAGCGAAGCGCCCGGCGGAAGCGATCCGAACTCGTTTCCGCGCATCTTGCGACGCATCGCGTCTCGTCCCGAGAAATGGCGGCCGGCATGACTGAAACGCTGCTCGGCCGCTTGCCGCCGCCGCCCGAGGGCACATCCAATTACGAGTTGCCGGACACCGGCCGTCGCGCCGTTTCCGGTTTACGAATACAGCGGGGCCGCAAGGGCGTGGCGTTCGTGTTTGGCGGCTCAATCAAACAGCCCAATGGCCGCTTCAAGTCGGCGGAAGTCGTGCTCGGGCGCTGGGCGGCCGACGGATCGGGCATGTCTCTCAAAGACGCTCGCTCGACTGCCGCCGCGAAAAAGGAAGAATTTCGGGCTGGCGTGGATCCGCATCTTAAATCGCTAGAACCGACACCCGCGCAGGTGGAAGCGAACAAACCAATCACTCTTTACATCGCGTGGGAGCTATACAAGACCGCGCGCACCCAAGCGAAAAAGAAGAAGAAGCCATTAGCCGCCACGACGCAATCCGAATACACGCGCATCATCGAGGTTGCCCTGAAAGACTTCTCAGATACGCCGCTTGCCGATCTGGCTGATGACCCCCGAAAGCTCATCAAGCACTTCTATGACGTGACTGAGCGTACGCCCGCCGAAGCCAACACGCAGATGCGGGTGCTGCGCGCAGTCTGGAACCGCGCGCATAAAACCATGCGCGGTCGAGTCCCGCCGCCGCCGGAAATCTTCGACATGAATGAGGTCGAGCCGCGCGAAGCCGGCTTTGTTACGAATGAGATCAAGGGGCTGTGGAAGGAGATTGAAGCGCTTGAAAGCCCGCTCGCCCGCAAGGGTGCATTTTTATTCTTGCTTACGGGCTTACGCGAGGGCGCCGTCCTGACGATGCAGGACTCTAACATCAATCATGAAGAGCGGACGCTTATCGTGAAGTCGAAAGCGAAGATCCTGCGATTGCCCTTGTCGGAGGTCGCGTATTCGCTACTCGTTGCACAAACGCCAGAGAACGCTCTGCTGCCTGAGAATCCCTATCTCTTTCCAAGCTTGCGCGGGCCGCGGCGCAAAAAAGGGAAAACCTTCGCCCAAGGCGATGTTTATCGTCATGTTGACAAGCTGGACTTTAGCGGCATGACGCCGCCAGCTGCCTATGTGCAGCAACGGGGCGTGGGTGCGAGAGTTCATCCTCACGTTTTTCGCCACACCTATCGCACGCTCGCGACCTCTGCGCATGTGAGTGAAATCGCTATTCGTTTGCTAATGGGTCATAGTCTCCGTGGCGACGTGAGTTACGATTATCTCACCGCTGATCTGGCTTGGCTGCGTAAAGCGCAGGAGGAGATCAGCGCTTACATTCTTGAGGCAGCGGGCGTCGATGCGGATTTCCGTTTCCCGCGAGCCGCCCTCACGTGCTGATCTTGATGGGGTTCGGTGCGGGAACGGACAGGCCTCCGTTTCGCGGCTGTGCGTGCGTCAATCCGGCAAAACGCGCGGTTTGCGCCACCCGCGCTGTTTTCGCCCGAGCCTTAGGAGGTCCGGAAGCGGCGGAGCGAGAGCGCGCGCCAGACAAGGTCGTTTAGGCCGATTCGCTTGAGCGCCGTGTTGAGCCAGGGATTGATAAACTGAAGGCGTTGACGCGCGTAGTGCAAACGGGCGCTGAAACGTGCTGTAACATGCATGGGAATGACGGCGCCGGCGATGTCCTGCGCCGCCAGAAGCTGAACGCAGACGGCCTGATGTGCGCCAGCCCTGCGCGCGAGCTCCATCAGTCCCTCCCAGCTCAGACTATCGGCGCCTCGCACAATCTCGGCAATGTCAATCAAGTGACGTAAATTGAAGGCGCCGCGCCAGAAGCCGGCATCGAGAATCTGATCGTGCATGATGAGAATGAAGAGCTGCATATGGAGCGCAGGCACAAGTGCTGTTGCACTGCCGCACCTCACGCGCGTCGCGTTCTCAATGAGCGCTTCGACGCCGAGCGCGTCAGCGCGCCCTGGCGGGCGTCGGTGCAGATCGATCGCGCCGACATCGCCCTCGCGTCCCAGCACCACCACTGGGTGGTCGCAATTCGTCAGATTGTCTTCAAGAACCCGGTAGCCCGCCTGGCTTAAGGCCGTGAGCGAACGCTCAAAATCTGATCCCTGGGCCAGAAGGTCAATATCGGTTGTCAGTCGCGCACGTGCCGGATGCGCCAAGGCGCCGCCGCTCGCCCAGAGCGCCGCGCCCTTCATCAGGATTGGTTCTATCCCCTGATCGTTCAGAATTTGCGTTGCATGGCATATCGCCGTGATCAACCGATCATTCCGGCGACGCGTACGGGCTTCCACGTCGCGTAAGAATGCGACGACATCACTCTGCAGGTCCTCGTGGCCTGCCAAGGTATTGCAAAGTTCCGGGGTGATGAGCGCTTCGTTCGCCAGAGCCACCAGCTCAGTCCAAGCAGCGCGCCGCGGGGGCGTTCCTTTCAAACACAGCGATAGGTTTCGCAGCGCTCGCGCCCGGTTCATCGAACAAGGTCGCGTACAACCGCCACCGCCTCATCAAGATCGTCATAAACCAGCGTGTGGTGCCTCCCTCGCGCGAGTGTTTGCGCCAACCCGAGCATCAATGTCCTAGAGGCGCGATGCTCTCCAGACCAACCGCTTTCAAGCACTGCGCACAAAGCCTCAAGCGGTGAAAGCGGCGCTGCATGCGCCTTTGCGCCTTTGTGCCGTTCAAGCCGAATGACTGTATTGATCGCCGCCAAGCCCCCGCTCTCGAGCAGCGGCGGCAAGACATATCGTACTCGCCGTTTGTCGCCGCGCGTATGTATAGGCGCTGATTGGAGACCAGGCACTCGCCCCTCGAGTAAAGGCCAGCCGCTCGGCTTGACCGCCGCGGAAAAGCACAGACCCTGTGCAAGGCCTTCAGCGCTGACATAAATGATGTCATCGCCGCCATAGCGGAAGCCTTGCAGCGACAGCGCGAGCGCGAGGGTGGTTTTGCCAGTCCCAGGCGGTGCGTTCAGGAGGAGGCGATGGTCGCCCTTAGAGAGGAATGCGCCATGGGCTAGAAACCCCCCTTGAAGTCGTCCGGCCACCTCTTCAGCCAACATTGACTTTATCTGTGGCGATATTTCATTGCATGCGTATAAGCCGACCGGCTCGTCATTGCGCAAGAAGAGCGCAGCGTCGTTTCCGACAATGACTTCGAAACGAGCCACCGCATCCTCGCTTGGGCAATTTGCAAAGCCATTGAGTTGACTGACGATGAGCGCGTGGTCGCAGGGTCCGCGTAGGATGAGCCTTACAGCGCCCACGGGGAGCCGACACCAGAGTGATGTGACCTCGCCCGAAGCGGGGAGGTCAAGCGGACGCAAAAAGCCCCTCTTCAGCCAGTCCAAGACAGCCTGCTCGACAAAGGCGCGGGCCATGTCTGACGAGAGGCCTTGCCCGCACAGCGCGTCTACCGCGTCCGCCCCACTTGCGCCGCTCTGCAGCGCCGCCCAGATGAAGTATGCGGCGTCATTCAGGCGATGCAGTTTTTGGCGGCGCTCGCAGAAGAGCGCATGCGCGTCGTCTAGGTCAAGCAGAACGCAGTGCCTTGCGAAGACAAAGCGCCGAACGTGCCATACGAAGTCCCGACCAAGCGCCATGACGCCTCGTTGACATCAATTCATCGTTTCAAGCGACGCTTGGAGCCAACGCTGAGCGCCTAATCATCGGCGTCTCGATCGATTCCCGTGGTCATTTCGATCGTGATCCTCTTCGTCTCGATCACGCTCATCTTCGTCTCGATCACGATCACCGCGCGACTCATGACCCCTAGAGCTCGAGTGCCTGCCTGACTTGGCGATCGCCGGCGAACTCAGCGTTGTCGATAGCAAAAATGTCATGGCGGGGGGTACGCTCGCCGAGAGGGCGCCCGCGGTTTTCAGAAAGGCGCGCCGGTCGCGACGCTTCGCCGCGCGCTCTTCGTCGTGCTCACCCGCTGCGGTTTCATGGGAAGGTGAGCCCAAACCCGCCTTTTCGTCGCCCGGCCCGTTTCGCTTCATTGGGGATCTCCACAGCCGCGAACCAATTAGGTGATAACGCAATAATGAACAACAAGAAAATCTAAGCATTACGAAGGATGATCGCATTGCGCCAAATTTGACGCTTTGATTAGCATGCGTGCGGGGCGTCGGGGCGAGAGCAGGGTGTGCATGGCGGGTTGTGATCGCTCCTGGTCCATCGGCGTCGATTTTGGCACTGCCTTCTCAAAGGCGGCTGCAACCGAGTTTTTGGATGGACGTCTGACGTCGGCGGCGCCTCTGGCGTTGGGAGACGTCGCCGGCTGGGGCAAACCCTTTTGGGTTCCCTCGGTCTTGTTCCTCGACGGGGAGCGTTTGCACTTTGGACCGGAGGCGTTGGCGCGGTTTGCGCAAGAGGGACACCAGGGGCGCGAACTCGCGCAGTCGCTCAAGATGATGCTGGGTGCGCACAGCTACCAGGAGACGCTTAACTATCATCCACGGTCAAGCGTTGACCCGGATCGCATCTTTCGCGTGCGAGAGCTTTTGGTGCTCTATCTGGGCTATCTCCTTGGCCTCGTCGAAAAGGCGACAGCGCAGACCATCTCGGACGAGCGTCAAAGAGTGACCGCGTCAATACGATTTTGCCGACCAGGTTGGCTGCCTGATCACGTAGCGGCGGCGCACGAAGTGATGGTCGCCTTGTTTGAGCAGGCCCATGGAGTCAATCAGGAACTCGGCGATCAATATGGAGACAAGGCGGGACTGTCTTACGAGGCGGCGCGGCAAGCCCTTGCTGCAGTCCTGCGCGAAGGGCCTCGCTTTCCAAGGCTCGACGGTGGGATTTACGAGGCAAGCGCGGTGGCTCTGTGTCACTTCAATGACGCGCATACGCCAGATCGCATGGTCATAGTCGACATCGGAGCAGGCACGACCGATGTAGCGGGGCTCGTCAAAGAACATGCCGATGGAGAAATCAGAGTTGTGCGGCACCTGCGACGCACGATCGACGTCGCTGGCGATCATCTTGACGCAGCCTTGCTCAACCTTTTGGTCTCGCGCGCGCCAACGCTGCGCTCAAAGGCTGAGCGTCAAACACTTTGGCGGCGGCTCTCGGCTGACGTGCGTGACCTCAAAGAACGCTTGTTCGCAGAGGGATCCCTAAGCATTGTCTATGCGGGCCGTCAGATTGGCTGCAAAGCCAGTGACCTTGAGCAAGCGCCGGCCTTTCGTGATGCTGTGTCCCAAATAGCGCGGCTCTGCGAGCTTTGTGTTCGTGATCTCGCGAACGAAGCGCGACAGGGCGGTTCCAAGCGTGTCGGCGTGCTGGTGACCGGCGGCGGGGCGCATGTTCCAGCTCTCCAAAAAGCTGTGCGGGCTCTGCCCCGGCGCGTTGCTGGAATTGCAGTTGAGCATCTCACGCAAGCCCCCGAATGGTTTGGCGCGTTAGCCGGCGCGAGCGCCTTGCCGGCGGTATTTGCGCAGCTGAGCCCGGCCTGCGGAGCCGCCCTATCGCGAGGATTCGCCGGCGCTGCCGTGGCGGCTCGTCCATAGGCGCGACGCGCTGAAATTCAGGCTGCTGACCGGTCTTGTGAGAAGCGTCTCCCCAAACGCCCACTTCCGGCTCCGCCTTTCGTGGATGAGGCGGAGCCGGTCGCGGTAGGGGACGCACGGATGAGCGCGCCGAAAAATGTTAGAAGACGCGCCGCAGCTTGTCACTAACATTCTAAACTCTCGCGACCGAACCAACTCGCGCAACCAGTGACGGCTCGATAGAATGTTGTTCAAACAGCCTGGAAACAAGCGCGGGCCGCAAGCGGCGGATAACAGCGCTTCAAATTGCGCCCATGTCGCCGGACGGAGCGTATCGGTAACTCATGAGCGGTCCTGATTTGGTTTCAACCAACTGGCGCAGGCGATCAATGTCGAGGACTGTCATTTCGCCCCGCCGGCTTTGAATAAGCCCCTCCCGGCTGAGGGATCGCAGATGGCGGGTTACAACTTCGCGCGTCGCGCCGATCAAGTTTGCCAACGCATCGTGTGTCGGCGCAGGCGTTAGGTGCACGGCGCCTTTCATAGGCTGGCTGTAAACGCTGAGGCGCACAATCTCAGCTAACAGGCGCGTACGCGTGTCAAGCGTGGCATAGGTATAAAGTCGGTCAACGCTATGCACGTTCGCCCATGCTAGGGCGCGCAGTAAGTTGTCGCGAAGAGCAGCAAAAGACCCGAGCAATTCCCTGAAGCTGTCGCCAGGAATATTTAGGAGCACGCCGGCGGCGTCACACGCGATGCCATAGCTGGTATCCGCCTTGCCAATGATAACATCGACTTCGCCGAAATGCTCGCCCGGTCTCAGAAGTCGAAGGGATATGTTGGCCCCAGCCGGGGAGCGAAAAAACACACGATATCCGCCGCTCCAAGCCAACCAAAGCGAATCAACACGCGATCTCAGTTGCAAACTCGAGGTCGGTGAAACCGATAGGGCGTGGGATTTATCGAAGACGGCCTGCAGTGCACGCTCATCGAGAGTGCTGAAAAGCGGAAAACGCTGCATTTCGCCAGCACTGGAGGGGCCCTCGCCAGATGACGCGCGGTTTTCTGAACCGTTCGCGGACCCTTCACCCCTCATCCAAAATGACTCTCCCAACAATTTAGTAATTGTTAGCTCGGGAGGGCGCCCGATACAACCATTATCGTCGACCCTCAAGTCGGCGATAATGGGCGGCGCAACATTTTTTCCGTAGCGGGATGGATTACACCATGAGATTACAGCGCTTTTACGACGAATAGTCCGCCATTACGCGTCAACTCGCGATGCGGCTACCATCGCGCTCGCGCTCCCGAAGCGCAACCCAGCGCCCATCGCGAACGAGCAATCCTTCGCGCTTCATGACGGTCAGCAAGGGACGCAAACTCTTTTCTGCGATCTCAGCGCCCCATTTGGCTCGTGCGGTTGCGATAATGTCTTTGGCCTGCAGCCAGGGATCCGCTGCGGAAGCCAGCGTGGCGAGAACCAGCTCACGTTGGCTCTTAGGCGGCCTCTGGCCGAGGCTGTGTGAAAACGCGCTGAGATTTTGCGCTCCAGCTTCCGCATGACGCGGGGCTCACGCGGCCATCGCTTTGATCAGTGGAGCGACACCGAAGAGCGCCATCATCCGCTTCAAATTGTAAGCCAGCACCTGGAGGCTCATCTCGGTTTTCACCTTGGGTAGCGTCCTGGTGAGGAAGTGCGTCGCGCCCATCCAGGCCTTGATGGTCCCGAAAGGATGTTCGACCGTTCGCCGACGGATGGTCATGGCTTTCGGCATGCGCTCGAGCCGCTGCTGCATCGCATCAAGCACATCGTCATGCTTCCATCGCCTGATCTGCTGGAATCTTTCCGCCGTGCATCGAGGTTTGAGCGCGCAGGCGCCGCAGGCTTCGAGGTTTCGGTAGCGCACAAAGTCGGGGTCGGGCCCGCGCGTGGAACGCTTCTTCGCCTGCGTCAGGATTTGACCGGCCGGGCATGTGTAACGGTCGTGCTCGTGGTCGTAGATGAAGTCCTGAATTGTGAAGCGTCCGCGTAAAGCCCCGCCCGAAGTCTCCGTCTTGGGCACAATCGGCTCCACGCCCGTCCCGTCGCAGGCAACGATCTGATCGCCGCTGTAATAGCCCCGGTCGGCCAGCACAGTGATCGATGCGTGTCCGCTGGCGTCGCGCGCCTTTTCGCCCATCGATACCAGCTGCGCGCGGTCATTGCCGATGTTGGTGACTTCGTGCGCGAGGATCAAATAGTGCTCGGCATCGACGGCCAATTGGACATTGTAACCGACAACGTCGGTCCCCTTGCCGCGGCTCGACATAGCGCGCGCATCGGGATCGGTCAGCGAGACTTGTCCGCCGGGCGCTGCTTTGAGCGCTTCGCCCATTGCACGCAAATCCTCGACCCGTTGGCGTAGGCGCTCGATTTTCTCTTTCAAGCGCGGTGTCTTTTCTTCGGCGATCTCTCCGCCTTGGCGGTCGGCGCGCTCCAGCGCCGTCAGATAGCGGGCGATGTGGACCTCGGTCTGCTCGATGCGCTTTTCGACCTTGTTCGCAGTGAAGTTGTTGTCGCGAGAGTTGACGGCTTTAAACTTGCTGCCGTCGACGGCGACGATCGCTTTCGAAAACAGACCCAGTTCGCGGCACAGCATCACAAATTGCGCACAGGCTTGTTGGATCGCCTCCCCATGATCCTTGCGGAAGTCGGCGATGGTCTTGTGATCGGGCGCCAAACGCTCGGTGAGCCACATCAGCTCGACATTGCGCCCGGCCTCGCGCTCCAGACGTCGGCTGGAAGGGACCGCGTTGAGATAGCCGTAAATGTAGAGCTTCAACAAAACTGCGGGATGATAGCCAGGCCGACCAGTGGCGCTGGGATCCACCGCCTCGAAGCCGATCGCGCGCAGATCCAATTTATCCACGAAGGCGTCGACCACGCGAACCGGATTATCTTCGTCGACGAAGTCCTCAAGATGCGCCGGAAACAGCCCGCCCTGATCGCGCGCCACGCCTTCCACGAACCGCTTCATCGCAAGCCTCCCGCCTCATAGCGGAAAGCTTGAACTGTTTCGCGGTTTTTACACAGCCTCGGCCCAAAATTGTCGGGGCCGAGTTACGCCCGCCGGGGCGCGGTCGCGTTGTTTTGAACTGCGACAATACCTCTTCCGCCCGAACGAGTTCGAGATCTTCTGTCTGCAGGCGCTCGATTTCTTTGCGGATTTCGCCGCGCCGGGCCGCGATCGCTTCAAGGGGGCTAATCATTGTCGAAGTTATCACTAGCCCGGAGAACTAGGAGTTCAAGTAAAATATCGTTGTTTAACTGACAATATGCACTTTCTTCCCCTGGCGATGTAAGTTTACATGCTATCATCTTATGGTTGCACTAAAGTTTCGCTTCAAAGACGCCAAGTATTCGCTGTACGTCCTCGTGCAAAGGCAAGAAATAACTCCTTTAGTGTGATAAATAACACGTTACTTGCTTGCTTTGGTGGCAAATGTAATCGCTTATAACCTGCGGTGTCACATAATTTTTACACTCAGCTTGGCGCTAAACTCCGCGATGTGCTCTAAACACGAAGAAGCGACATCATGTATATCTTGAACTGAGATGCCCTGCTTATGCGCCTTACAATTACGCTTTCGTTCGGACGAGGCGCCGTGCTTGAAAGCACGGCGTAAAATGACAACGTCCAATTGCTTCGATCATCACAACGCTAGGCCCACACTAGAGGGGACGCGGTCTTTCGAGTGGGAATCCAAGCGACGTTCGCCTTCGAGGCCCCAAAGCGCAGCCGGGTCCCTAAAGACCTCACCCGCGCTGGAGCCAGCCCGACACCCTCGTGTGGCGGATAGGTTTGATGACGTATTCTAACGTCGCTCCTCATCTCGCGGCGGTTCTAGAAATGTAGGTCCGCGGCATGCACGTGGGCGACGGCCCCGCCGATCGATATCGAGACCTGAGGAAAGATGTTCGCCAAGTGCTTGAACGAGGGGTCCTTTGCCCAGGTTGGCACCAAGGGTTGGACCAGTAGCTTTTTTATCCCGCGTGCGCTTGGGCGCGCGCGCATGGCCATTTTCTGCACGAAGGGCAGACTTGCGCCCCCGCCCGCGAGAATGACCCCCACTTCCGTATGTCCAGCCGCAGCCGCCCGCAGCTCGACTTGCGTCAGACAATATTTGAAGTTCTGTTCTATGGCGGCGCAGAATGCCTGGAAGTGCTGGTCGCGTCTGAAATCGTTCAGGTGCACGCCGTAGCGCTTGTTTTCCCAGTCGAATGAGGTCGCGCCCTGGGCGAAGAGTTCTTCTTTCAACTGGCGGCGGCGCAACGCCAAATGCCGCCATAAACGATTGGCATGGCTGGAGGCGAGCTTGGCGCGATCCAAGATGAAACTCATCAGAAGCTTGTCGACTTCGTCACAGGCCAAGAGAATGGTGCGACGAGAGTTGGCGATCTCGCGCATCGTATGACCCTCAGGGGTCTCTCGAAATTCAAACGACGTAATGTCGGTGGTGCCGGCGCCCATATCGAACACGATGACATGGTGGGGCAGGCCGCGTGTATAAGCAAAATGGCACTCTGCGGCGGCCTGCGCCTCATACACGCCGGCCTCGATGCGGCCTCGCCCGGGCGAGGGGCGCGCGCGCTGAAGCGCTTCGAGCGCGGCGTCGGCGGGAGCGCCTTGCGGCGAGAGCATCTGCTCGCCGAGGGTGTCGCTCAAGCTTGAGGCGACATCGAAAATTTCTGCGAGCATCGTGTTGGCTGCCGCACCGGTGCGCCATGTTGGGTAGGCGTATCGGCGCAGCCCTTGGCTCGCTTCTCTGGGCAGGTTGGCATCGAGCGCCATAGCCCTTTCGGTGAGGCGCAGCAGATAGGCAACGTAGAGCGTGAGCGCGTCGCGCTGGCTGAAGCGCCCGGAGCGGTCAACGGTGCGCTTGAGTTTGAGGCTCAGGGCTTCGGAGAGATCAGCCGAGGCCAGGAAGGTCTTAAACGAGTGCAGAACTTCGGTGTCCGGCGGTTGGTCAGCGGCGCGCTTTCGAGCGTTCCAGCCGAAAAACACCCGCCCTGCATCGAACAAGAGCGCTGATTCCGCGACATAGGGGTTAGGCTCTTGGCAAATGGCGCCTAACCGCAAGGGGTGGACGTGGGCGTATAACGGGCCGGTCTTATCCCACGCCGAGCAGGTGCTGGCCTTGGAAGCGGCGGTGCCGAAATCGATGCAGGTGCGCCAAATGTTTGCTTCGCCCCGCATCGTCCTCCGCCCCCTGTTGCTTGCTTGCGCAATGTTATCGCTCTGATTAGCGTTGACCACGAAAATGATTAGAGCGGTGCGCGCCTAGGACTTGGGAAATGCGTCGTTCCAGAATCGGGTGGGAAAGTCCAGTCCGCCAACGGGCGCATTAGGGTTTGGGTATGAGCTTTATCTTGGCCTTGCGCGGATCAAAAAGTGACGCGCTGATTTCTGCGCTTGGCGCGCGCCTGTCGCATCTTGGTTATGATGTTTGCGTTGCGCCCAATGCGGAGCCCGCGCCGCTGCGCCCAGCCGTGTTGCGTAGCTTAACGAGCCAGTGCGCGCTTATGGTTGCGGCATGGGCTGAGGCAGATTTTGGCGATGCCGCAATGCGCGAGGCGCTCTTGGACGCAGCCGGCTTGGGCAAGCTTGTCGGCGTCAGCGCGGACGGGACGTCCTTTCCAACGGGGCAAAGCGGGATCGAGGCCAGCGCGGCTGGCCCCGGGTCCGAGCTTGAGCGGTTGGCGCGGGCTGTCGAGTTGCGCGTCAAACCCTCTGGGTCGTCGCGCGCCGCCGCTGAGTACGCCGCGTTCCAAAGCGCGACAACGCGAGGGGGGCCATCTCACTACGAGCGCTTCCTGCAGGCGTTCCCAAACGGGGTGTTCGCAGCCTTGGCCCTCGCCGAACAAAACATCGCTCAAGCGCCGAGATACAAGGCTCAAAGCCGGTCGCTTGGCGGACTTGGTTGGCGTTTGGGCGGCGGCCCCGCTTTTGGTGTTGGTGCAGCCAGCGCGGCTTTTGTCATGATCGCGGCTGTCGCCGTGCTTGGGCCTGGCCGCGATCTCCTTGATGGGCGTGGATTGTTGCGCCCGCCCGCCGCCGGCGCAGTTAATGAACCTCCGACCCGGAGTGTCGCGGCGCTGGAACCTACGCCCGGCGCTGTCGCCGCGCCCGCCGCGTCGATGCTGCCTGACGATGATTTGGCGCAGACTGGGGTCAGCGAGCCGCCCCTGACCCAACCGACCGTGACCCAGCCAGACGCGATCCAGCCGCCCGCGCGGGCCCAGTCACAGCCCTTGGACTTAAGCATGCGCAGCGCGAGTTCGGAGAGTGGGCCTGTGGTGCGGGTCATGTTGCCTCCGGTTTTGGACACACCGCCAGCGTCGAGCCCGAGCCAACTCGCCCGCAGCCCAACTGCAAGGCCCAGGCCCATGCGTTCGGATGCTTATGACGCGGGCGATATCGATCCGACGCTGCGCGGCATCGTAGACCAAGCGAGACGCCGCCAAGCCTATGCGCAGGCGGAGGCGGCGCGTGAACGCCAAGCCCGTGCGCTGGCGGCGGACGAGCGCTCCGCTCGCTACTACGGCGATTGGTCCGACGGGGGCGCAAACGGATTGGGCCGGGCCGAGTGGAGCGATGGCGCGCGGTACGAAGGGTCGTGGCGGCGTTCACGGCCCAACGGCATGGGGGTCATGCAAATGGCGAGCGGCATTCGCTATGAGGGTGAATTCGACAACGGCGCCCCGACGGGTCGTGGCGTCTTCTGGAGCGCCCAGGGCGAGCGGCTTAGCGGGGACGCCCTGTTTCGCGCGCTGATGGAAGCGCGCCAGGCGCCCGCGCCATCAGATACCGAAAGCGCTCAGTAGCGGGCAGAAAACTCAAGCAACGGGCGATCGTGTCAGCGCCGACACCTGAGCGCACGTAGCGGTCAATCTCGTCTTCTATACCCGCGCTCGGCAAGCCCGCAGCGTGCCAAAGCCTTAAGCGCACACAATCCGTTTCCGGATCGGCCAGGGGAGCAGCGCGCCAACTGATACGAAGACATTGTTCTACATTGCAGGGCGTGTGAGGCGCATCAAGGAGCGCAAGTTTGGCCAGCCGCACCCAAGGAGCGTATGCGGCGGGCGACAATTGCACGGCCTGTCGGGCAGCGTGAACGCTTCGCGCCAAGAGCCTCGGCTCCGGAGAAACTTCCCAATGAAGCGCGTAAAGCGCTGAAAGCGCGTCGGCCGCGCCTGCGTGCCACAAAACCGGTCTGGCCCAATTGTGCTCAAGACGGGCAGTGGCGTCGGCGAGGATGCGCGCTCGGAGATGGTCCGGCGCTGAGCGCGCGGAAGCCACAATCGCCCGCGCGGCCTGAGTTTGGCTCGCCCCCTCAAAGGCCGCGGCGCTCAGGAACACACCCGCCAGAAACGGCAATATGAGAATGAAACGAAGGAGCACGTCTCTGCGCCTTAACCGATCGGCAATGGGAGTAAGTTTAGAAATTATCCAAAGCTGATTAGGGACGTTGTGTCATCAACAAAACAATAACCCTCGCTTCCGCCGCGTTGGCCTGTTCGGTGACCTCGGCCTGCGTATCATTTGGCGGTCCGGCAGACCTTTCGGCGCGCGGAGAGGTGAGCGTTGAAAGCGCCGAGCCTATCCTGGAGAGCAGGGCAATATTGGCGGCGGGCGGGCCGGCGCCGGCGCCGCTCGGACTGCTGGACTATTGCGAGCGCACAGGCGCCTGCGGCGCGGTGGCCGAGGTGTTGAGCGCGCGCGCTGTGGTTGGCCAGGGGCCGCGGGAGACGGCAGCTGTCGCAAGCCAGCGCTCGGGTCCAAGACGCGTACGCGCTGATGCGAGCCTTAACTTCACGATGATGCTCAACGCCGCTGCACTTGGCCGCGAGGGCGGCGCGCGCCGCGACGAGCCTTTGACGCGCCAGCGCTGGCGCGAACTCCACGACATCAATGACGCTGTCAACCGCGCCATCATTGCCGAAAGCGACATAAACCAGTTTGGCGTTACAGAGCGATGGTCAAGGCCGCTCCTTGAAACACAGGGCACGCGCGCGCAGGCGCGCGGGGACTGCGAAGATTATGCGCTCGAAAAACGCGAGCGGCTGCTTGCGGCCGGTTGGGCGCCCGAAAGCGTGCTGCTGGCGGTGGCTGAGCTGCAAAGCGGAGGTTTGCACACGGTCGTGGTGGCGCACACCGATCGCGGTGATTTTGTGTTAGATAATCTTCGCGATGCGCCGCAACCCGTCGCTCTGCTTGATTATACTTGGATTTCGCGGCAATCCGGGCCATCCCTCTCCAGCTGGTCGCAAGCCCGGCTGGCTTTGTTGGCCCCCCATTCCCGAAATTAGGAAACGTTATCGCTTGCGCTTCATTCAAGCGCGCGTCAAAAGATCGTGTGCGCGCGGCGTCGCGCATAGGCGGGCTTGAGGCGGGCTGATCATGACGCGGGATTCTTTCGACGCTCCTGAAACCGAAGGCAAGGGCGCGAGTAAGCGGCTGAAGCTTCCCGCAATCGCACTGGGGCTTGGACTTGGTTGCGTGGCTACCGGTCTGGCCTATCTATTGTGGCCTGATCAAACCGCTGTTTGGACCGTGGAGGCGCCTCCCGCGCAAACGCTTGCTGATCAGCTTCGGGAAAACCCAAGCGCCGCCGATAGCGCATCCGGCGCTTCTAGCGCCTCTATTCCGCCATCGCGCTCCGGGTACGGGCCGGTAGGTATTGTGAGCCCTTACCAAGGCATTGTGGCGCAGACGAGCACAGTTGCGACCCGCGACGAGGAGTGCCCCCAAGTGGAAGCGGTATACGCAACCATCGCGCAAACGACGCAAGGGGCAGACATCAACGACATCGTGGCCGCTTTGGCCCAGTTAGCAGGAGAACCGCAGGGCGCCATTGCGCCAGACAGCGTGCTGGTTCAACGCTTGCGCGACGTGCTCGGTCTCTCAGGATCGGCCACGCCATGCGGCACGACGTTGGCGGGAGTGGGCGAAGCCCTTCGGCTTGCGCGGTTGGCCGCCGCAGATGCGGATGTCGCGACTGCGCAAATTGCTGAGGCCGCGCCGCCGGTCGGGTTTGGGGATATCCCCACGGGCGGCGGCGCTGAAGGCAGCGGCTACAAAAACAACTAGGGCCTAGCGCCGGATCTCGTTGGCGCTGCCTCGACCCCGCTTCTGAGAGGTCGCGTGGAAGGTCCGTTTTGTGCTCGCTTAGTCCCAGGGTCTCGGCGTCAACAAACCAAGGACATAGGCGTAGAGAGCGCCGACGGCAGGGACTTGCAAGGCGAAGTCAAAGGCGCCGTGGACCAAGAAGACGGTTGAGATCCCAAGGAGCGCCGCGTTCCACTCAAGGCTGCGGTTGCTCGTGAAGACTTTGACGAGTGTACGCAAGAGGCAGGCGGCCACCGCCAGAAAAATCAGTCCAAATCCGACGACCCCGGTTTCTTCCAGGGATTGGACAAAAATATTGTGCGCCGCGCCCGCTTGACGCAGCGGACCCATGTTTTCGAGCGTCATCGCCAGGAGATTTAGTTGGTCATAGGTGTTGAGCCCATGTCCCAAAATCGGGCGCTGGCTGAACGTTTCAAGATGGGCTGCCAGCAATTGCTGACGCCCGACAATCGCGGCCTCGCCTTCGCCAAAGCGGGTAAGCAGCGTGTCCAGACTTGCGAGGACAACAAAGACGATTGGCAGGGCGAGCCCCAACACCAGACGCGGCATTGAAAACCCGCTCTTGGAAGGGGACGATGTGCGCAATGCAAAGGCCGCGACAAACACAATAAGGCCAACGCCGACTGCCAAAGCGCCCCCGCGCGAGGCGGTCAGCATCACACACATGAACGCCATGAAGGCAGCGGCCGCACTAAAGGGTGCGCTGACGACGCCCTGCAAAAACCCGAGCGCGCGCGGCAGCGCCTGGTTGGGATTGGAGCGACGCGCTGCGCGCAGCGCCACACTTAGCGACAACAGCCCCAAACCCCCGAAGAGCGCGGCCGCCACATTGGGCGAACTGAGGCCCGCATCAAGACGTCCAGCGCTTGCCCGCGCGAAATCGCCCAGCGAAACAAGCGAAAACATGAGAGCCACAAGCGCCAGCGCGCGCACGCCCCATACGCGCGCGCGCGGCTCGACCGATGCCATCGCCCCCAGGAAAAAAGCTGCGCCCGGCGCCATCATGAACACCACGCCAAGCAGCGTCTCTGTCGGCGATAAAGACACCCCCGGCGCGCGCCACAGGAAAAATTCGGACAAGGGATGGGCGAAGCGTTCGTGCAGCGCAGGCAGCAACGGCCACGCGGTCAATGCGCACCAAACAAGAAAGCTCGCGCCCAAAAAAATAGAGAACCCTTGAACGGCGAACACGTCGCGCAAGACTGGCGACGGCGCGCACGCAACCGCCAGGGCCGCGCAAGCAAGCAGCGCGCTCGCCAAAAGGGCGTTCAAGACATGCGTGTCGCCGCCCTGCAGGATCAACCCAAGCAATATGACCATAGGCCCCAACGCCCAGGCGGGTCCAAGGCGAAGCAACCCTAAAAACTCTCGCACAATGAATTCCCCCCCAGAGCAAGCCATCGTAACGCCCACCGGCGCTGCAGACCTAGCCTTAAAATTACCAAATATTGGAGCCAGCAGGCGTCGCGACAGAGACGCCAAACTTTAGCTGTTCTGCGGCGCGCCCTGAGGGGACTTGGCGCGTTTGAATGGTTAGTCTCAATGACGTAGACGGAGGCGGATAGAGGCGAGTTTGCCTAACATTATCCAAGCCATTGGAGGGGTGCTTTATGAACGAGTATACGCGACGCGCCGTGGGCGCACTGGGCCTCGGCTTGCTCGGGGCCTGCGTATCGGGGTCGATTCAGGCAGGCGACCCCCAGACCCAATCCGCCTTGGTTGATTATCGACTTGGCCCCGGCGATGTCGTTCGCATTGCGGTCTTCAATGAAGAACGCCTGTCAGGACAATTTCAGGTCGGCGGCGCAGGCTCTATCGCTTACCCATTGGTGGGCGATGTGCCCGCAAGCGGCAAGACTGTGCCCGAATTAGTGACATCTCTCACAGAAATTTTGCAAGACGGCTTCGTGCGCCAGCCGCGCATTACGGTTGAAGTGGTGACCTATCGACCATTTTATCTCATGGGCGAGGTCGGCGCGCCTGGCACCTATCCGTACACCCCTGGGATCACGGTGGTGAACGCAGTGGCGGCCGCGGGCGGTTTTACCTATCGCGCGACCCGCTCACGGGTCTTCATTAAGCACGCTGAAGATGCTGGCGAACGCGATTATCCGCTGACCAGCACGACCCCGATACGCCCCGGCGACACCATTCGCATTCCAGAGCGGCGCTTCTAACGCCGCAACCAGCGTTATTGTGTTGCCTTCGAACCAACTTTGCTGGAAGATTAGAGTTAGGGGTTTGTTAATTATAACCGCGAAGGCATGTTGGGGGCTGGCGTGATGGGCAAGCAATTGGGTGTGTTCACGCGGGTACTGGCGAGCGTGGGGCTGGCGTCAGGCATTGCAACGCAGGCGTTTGGCCAATCGGACCCTGACGCGAGCGGGGGAGATTATTTTCGCCGCGATCGCAACGAAAGCGTCGCGCAGCGTCGCGCAGCGCGAGAGGTCGATGACAGCTTGCGCCTGGGGCTCTTCCGCGTCAAACCGGCGCTCGCGTTGGAAGCGGGCTTCAGCGAAAACTATGCTGCAAGTGAAGCCAATCCTGAGGATTCCCCGGTCTACCGCGTCACGGGTTCTCTAGATCTGCTGTCCGATTGGGCCCGCCATGGGCTGAACGCCCGCGTCAACGTGCCGAGCACGACCTATGAAGGCGGGGACGGGACTTCCAATTCCTACACCACGACAGACTACGTGGCGTCCGTGGATGGCCGCCTTGATGTCGATAGGACCTTTGCGCTTACAGCCGGCGTCAGCTTTGCCGATACGGCTGAGCCCGTCGGCTTTGCCGATCCTGCCATCACACTCAAGGAACCCGCGCGATCGCAATCGACCACGATCAATGTCGGCTTCAGCAAGGAGTTCAACCGACTACGTGTTTCCGGCAGCGCATCCCAGTCCACGCCTGACTTTGAGGACGTTGAATTGACCAGTGGCGCGTTTGTGAATGTCGATGAGCGCGACGTCACGACCACGACCTACAATGTACGCGCCGACATTGCCCTCACGGACAGCACGTCCCTGTTTGTGTCGGCGTCGTCCAACCAGCGCGACCATGACCTAGACCCACCGGCTGTGTCTGAAGACCGAGATTCCGAGGGCGTGGCCTACATGGCGGGGGTGAGCTTTGACATTACGCGCCTTATGCGCGGCGACATCGCGGTGGGGACGCTGGAACAGACCTACGACAATCCGCTCACGCCGGAGCAGAGCGGCGCGACCGCGCGCGCGAGTGTGGAGCTTTTTCCTGACGAATTGGTGACTATTTCGATCTCGGGCGAGCGCTCTATCCAGGAGTCCAACACGGTTCAAGCGGCAACTTTAGTGGGAACGGACGCCAATCTTGAACTCGTCTATGAATTCAGGCGCAACATCCAGCTCAGCGTCGGCGCTGGGTATAGCCGCGATGAATATGTCGAAATTGACCGCGAAGATGAGCGCTGGGATGCACGCGCGTCCGTGGCCTACGAACTGAACCGCAATGTTGCGCTCACGTTTTCGGCCGGTCACATCGAACAGACCTCAGAAGGGCTGGATGCCGGTCGGAATTATGACTCAAACATTGGACTAATTGGAATTAGCCTGCGCCGTTGATTTCGCGGGCGCATCAATCATTAGGTTAGTCCGTTGGACCCCAAGGCGGAACCCAAGATCGTGCCCCTCAGGCGCACTGATGACGAGACCCCTGATCTCTGGGCGCCCGGCGCACAGGCGCGCGCCTTCAGTGCGCCCGAGGAGGGGGGCGGCGACCAGATTTGGGGCTTCATCGGGATATTGCTTCGGCGCTGGATGATCGCGCTGCCAATAGCGCTTGTGGTGTTTGCGTTGAGCTATGGCTCGGCTGCGCTCTCGCCGAAAATCTATCAGGCGACGGCGCTCCTTTTGATCAATCCCGTGCGCGAGCAGGTCATAACCGATCAGGAATTGGTCACCCGCTCCAGCTCCTCCGACGACGCGATTGACTCAGAAATCGAGGTGATGCGCTCGCCCGACGTGATGATCCGGGTGGTGGACGCGCTGCGTCTCGACGAAGATCCCGAATGGAACGGCATGCTGCGCGTTCCCTCAGGCCTGGAGCGTCTGATCGCGCCTATCGTGGGCGCGATCGCCAACCGCTCTGGCGGCGCTCCGCAATCTTCACCGGAAGCCAACCTGGATGCCCTTAGCGTCGAAGATCGGACAGAATTACGTCAAGCCATAGCCCGAAGGCTTGCGCGCGAGGTGAGCGCGCAGCGACGGGGAACAAGCTTTGTGATTGAAGTGTCTGCGCGGTCTCTGTCGCGCCCGCAGGCCGCAGCGATCGCCAACGCGACAGCGCAAGCCTATCTTGATCAACAAACGGAATCGCAATTCTCCGCCACCGAACGCGCGCAGGATTTCCTGCGGACGCGCGCAACCGAACTCGCCGTTGAAGTCCAGCAAAAGGAAAGAGCGGCAGAAGAATTTCGGGTTGCCAATGGGTTGCCCTCGTTTGGCGGGGGAGACCAACCTGCAGACGTGCAAACCATGCTGGCTCAAGCGCGGGCGGATCTGACGGAGAAGCAGGCGCGTCTGGGCCAGGTGGAGGCGCTTATCGCGCGCGGCGGATCGCCCGATCTCATTGCGGGCGCGGCGAATTCTGCTTTGTTGCAGCAATTGCGCGGCCAAGAAGCCGAGTTGCAGCGTCGCCAGGTGGATATTGAAGAACGGTATGGCGCGCGCCATCCAGACGTTCTGAGCGGGCGTCTGGAGCTTCAGACCCTGCGGGCGCGCATCGTCAGCGAAATTGAACGCGTGACAACGGGCTTGCGGAACGAAGTCGAAGTGGCGCGCCGACGATTGGCGTCCCTGCAGCAGAACTTCGGCGCCGAGACTTTGACGCTGGACGCGGCCAATAATGAGGCCGTGATCCAATATCGTCAGCTCATTCGCGAGGCGGAGGCCGCGCGCAGCGTGCACCAATCCTTCATCCAGCGTGTCGAGGAAGTCGAAAGTCAGGCCGCTTTGCCCTCCGCCAATGCCCGCGTGATGACCTCGGCGACCCCGCCGGGGCGCCCTGCGAGCCCCAACATGCAGTCTGCGCTGCAGTCAGCAATCATCTTCGCGCTCTTGCTTGGCGTGGGCGCGGCATTCCTGGTGGAGACGCTTGATCGCACCGTGTCTTCCCCGCAAGACGTCGAGCGCAAAGTCAGTAAGCGCGCAGTCGCGGCCATGCCGAAATTGGGCAAAGTTCGCTATCGGACGCTGCCGCCCTTGCAGCGACACCCGGCCGGTTATGTGGTTGAAAAACCCATGTCGGACTTCGCCGAGGCGTTTCGCGTTCTGCGCACGTCGGTGGTGCATGCGCGCATTGATAAGCGCGTGCAGGTCATCGCGGTGACCTCGGCTCTCGCCAATGAGGGCAAGACAACGGTGGCGCTGTGTTTGGGGCGTGTGGCCGCAATGGCGGGCCAACGCGTGGCGCTCGTCGATTGCGACCTCCGCAGACAATCCTTGGCCGATCTTATGGGGCTGTCCGAGGGGACAGGGCTCGTGGGCGCGCTCACCAGTGATCTCCCCTGGTCAGAAGTGTTCCAGCAGGATGAGGAGACCTCACTTCAGGTCCTGACTGGCCGAGCCGCGGCGTTTACGCCACTCGATGTTTTCTCCTCCCGCGCCATGGCGGAGTTCATGGGGGAGCTGCGCGAGGCTTTTGACCTCATTATTCTTGATTGCGCACCGGTGCTTCATGTCGCCGACACGCGGACGGTGGCTGCGGGCGCCGATCTGACCGTTATGGTCGTGCGCGCTGACAAAACGCCTGCTGCTGCGGTCAAGAGCGCCATGAGAGAACTTGAGATTGCCAATGCCGAGATCCACGGCGTCGCCCTCAATTGCGTGGCAGGCGCGGACGCGCGCATCGACTATTATGGCTCTCTCCACTACGGCAACAACAAATACTACGCGTATTGATGCCCAAGTTCGAGGCGCCGCATGATGTTTGGGCGGCGCAAGTGCGTCTTTTGCGCCTCAAGCGAGAGCGACATATAACATTTGCTAAAATTAGGTTGATTGCACCTCCGACCTGGTTAACATCCCGATAAGAAGGTTTGGGCTGGGGTGTAATTCAAAATGACGGTCCATGCGACTGAGGAACGACGCGTGACCGCTGTGCGCAGCCGAGCCAAACAAGCGGCGTTGGGTGCGCCTTTCGCAGAGGCGGTCCCGGCTCTTGACCCGACCCGCATTCCCGCGCGCCGCCGATCTCGGCGGTCCGCGCTGCGGCGCGCGCTCTCTCTCGCCGCAAAGCGTCTATTTGATGTGGGTGTTTCGAGCGTCGCGCTCATTGTGCTCAGTCTGGTCATGGCGTTGGTCTGGGGTCTGGTCGTGACCACGAGCAAAGGGCCAGCAATTTTTTGGTCGACGCGGGTGGGTCGCGATGGGCGTCATTTCCGGATGCCAAAATTTCGCACGCTGCGCCAGGGCGCCGCCCTCAAGCCCCGCGAGGCTTTAGGCGTGGTCGAGTTTGAATTTACGCCAGTCGGCAAGTTTCTACGGCGCACGGGTCTCGATGAATTGCCCCAATTATTCAGCGTGCTGAAGGGCGATATGAGCTTGATCGGTCCACGGCCATTGTTGGCGAGCGACCCCGGCGCACGCGAGCGGACGAAGTTCCCTGCGGCGCTGAGCGTGCGTCCAGGCATTAGCGGCCTTGCTCAGGTGAACGGCCGTAATCAAGTATCACCGCGGCGCAAAGCGCGTCTTGATGCGCTCTATGCGCGTTCTGTGTCATTGCGCGCCGATCTCGCGCTCATGGCCAAGACGGTGCGTGTGATCGTGAGCGGTAAGGGCTTTGTCTGAGGCTCGCTGAGGCCCGCCCCGAAGGTGATCACGAGCGCAACTTGATGCGCTGCGAACAGGATTTGGCCACGGCGCTGGGAACGAGTTCATCGGTTAGCCCGCGCAGGCGATAGGCTAAGAGCCCAAGGTACTCACGCGCAACGAGGTCGGTGGTGGCCAGAGACGCCGAGGCGCTCCAAGAGAGAAGCGCTGTCTCGTCATTGGCGCGCCAATCCGTGGGCGCCGCGACCGCCTTAATGCATTGGGCGCGCATCGACGCCATCGCCCTCGGCATATGGAAGGCGGAGGTGACGACAATCACCTGGCCAGCTCCCGCGCCTTCAAACGCTTGCCGGAAATTGCGCGCATTTTCGGCGGTTGTGCGCGAAGTCCGCTCCAACACGATGCGCGCGCGCGCAACGCCGAGTTCCGAAAGCAGGTTGGCCATGGCTTCTGCTTCAGGGGCGCCGCCGGCATGTGCGAAGGCCTGTCCGCCGAGGACGTAGACAGATGCATCTGGAAACGTTCTGGCTAAAGACGCGCCAAGGCGAATCCGGTCAGCGGCGTCGTTCAAAAGTTCTTCTCTGCGGCCGCCGACCTCCGCGATGCTCATGCCGCCGCCCAAAACAGCAATGGCCGCAGGCGGCCCTTCAAGAGAGGAGGCGTCAAACGGTTGAAAGCGCTCTTCCAGCGAACGAAGCGCCCAGGTGGGGATTGGGCTAAAAGCCGCAAGGACCAAAACGAGCAGGGCGCATGCGCCGATCCGTGCCGCAATTTTTGTGTGCTGGGGGTAAACCCGCGGCCACAAAAAACATGCAGCGAGTGCAGTGACCAGCAAACTAGATGGCGTAGAGATAAACGCCAAAATTTTCCAAGCGACGTATTGTATGTCCACGGCTGTTCTCAACGTTGCGGGTTGCCGTTAGCGGCTCCGGGCTGCGGAGGACGCCGTGCAAGCTCCACGATGACGGGGTAGTGGTCTGAACCGACATCACGGCCGCGGCGGACGCTCACAGTCGTCCAATCCGACGTGGCGTAGATGTGGTCAATGGGAAGGAATGGAAAAGCGAATCTCTTGCCGCGCGGCCAAGCGCGCTGCGTAGGCCAAGTCGGCAAAGCGCGCGTTCTTCGATGGACATTCTGAATGCCGTCGAACCGACGCAGCGCCCATGACCACGGTGTGCGATTGAAATCGCCGCCCACGATTGCGCTCTCATGGGCCCATTGCGTCATTCTGCTGTGCAGGATCGCAGCAGGGCGGCTGGCGCGAGGGACATGGACGGAGGCGACGAGGATGCCGGCATCGCCATTCACGCTCGGCACGGCGAGGCGTGCGACCGCCGCCGTGCAATCCTCATTGTGGAACGTCTCGACCAGGCGAAGCCTTGACAGGATTTGCGTCGAACAATGCCGGTAGTTGGTAATCCGGGTTGGAAAACGTTCCTGCATTGCCTCGCCAATCCATCTGCCGCCGTACTGGGATTCCTGCAACAGCACGATGTCTGGGTTTTCATCGATAATGAGCTGCGCGATCTCATCCACACGGAAATTGTAGGCGTGCATATTCAAGCTGAGAATTTTCAGCGTGGTGGCTGACGGCGGCGAAGGCGGGCGAGGCGCGCCGAGCAATTCGGCGCTGACGATCGCGCCTGCGGGCGCCATGGCAAGCAGCGCCCCTATCGCGAGCCGGTGGGCGCCTGAAAGATGGGCGACGGCGCTGACCAAGAGGCCTACAGCAACAAGCAAAGGCGTCGCGCCTGCGAAAACATCCAAGCGCGAGGAGAAAGCCCCGCCGACATATATAGCCAAGCTCATCAAAAACAACGCGGCGGCGATGCATGCGAGGACCGCACGGAGCAAGCGGCGCAGGCTCAAAGCCAGCCATTCTGGGACGCGCTGCGATAGAGGTGATAGATGCGGGTCGCCGCGAAAAGTTGAGCGAAAAGCAAAACATTCTCCCGATCGTTAGATGGAGCGAGCGCGTGCGCGCAGAAGGCCTGCATGGCGTTCTTCAGTAACAAGGTGATGTGCCCCCCGCGCTTTATCCAGCTGGGACTGGATTCCGGTCGTCATCAAACGCCCCCGATGGGCGTTCTTCAAGCTCTTCGTTTCGCGCCCATTGTGCGGCGTA
>JAIELK010000001.1 GCA_019753175.1 Hyphomonadaceae bacterium | reverse complement strand
ATAATCACCCCCTCCCCGCCCCCGGGGGGGGGGTTTGTTGGTCTCTGGCTGGGGTGGGTGGGGGGGGCCCGCGAAAAGGGTGTGTGTCACTCTTTCCGTCCGCGCTCTACCCTCACCCCAACCCTCTCCCTCCCAAAGGAGGGCGAGGGAGTCCGGGCGGCGTTTCATGCGCGCGACTTGCAGAACTTGGCGCAAATGAACCCTCTCCCCCCGAGAGGGGGGAGAGGGCAGGGTGAGGGGGCGGCGCTGGCGGTTGAGTGTGTGTCACTCTTCCCGGTCACAAGCGCCCTTCTATCGCGCGCATAATATCCGCCACCAAACCGCGCGCGTGTTCTTCTTTCAAGTCCTTCGCCAACGGCACAAACCGAGAGCCGACTTGAATAACAACCTTGTTCCGGCTTTTTGCTTCTTCGTTCAGAGCCATCCTCGCTAGCTCATTGTAAGCGTGCGCCGCGCCTGCGGCAAGGACGCCTGTTGCACCCGTTCCACCTGCAACAAATCCGCCGCCATTCTGAAAAATGGTTCGGTTGTTGCTATTGCGGATCTCCAAGTCATTGACGCGGCCCAGTGGAATGTTTTCACCTTTCACGACAAACCCTGAAGGTCCCGCCGAGAACCGATGCTTCTGGCTGTTGATTAGAAGGATAAGAGGCAGCACCAGGCCGCCGGAAAAGAAGGTTGCGATGATCGTATTCGGCAACGGCAGAGGCGCGCGCTTTACGACAAAATCATAGCTTCCGTCCGCGTTTCTGGACGCTTCCCAACGCTCTTTGGCCATGTACCCCCACCATTTACAACTGTTGCCCTTGCATCCTCAATCTATCATGGCGCGCACGTTTGTCGAGTATACTCCGTAGAGTCATACTCCACGGGACTGCCTGCTCCCCGCATGAATTTGCGGGACGTTCTGGCCCGGAACCTACGCAAGGTTCGCCACGAGCGCGGCCTGTCGCAGGAAGCACTGGCGGACGAGGCTGGAATCGACCGGACCTATGTGAGCGCGCTGGAGCGCTCCGTCTATGCGGCGACCGTGGACATGATCGAAAAGCTGGCGGGCGCGTTGGACATCGAACCGGCCGATCTACTCAGCAATCAAAAGCCGCGCCCGCGCCGATAAACGAACAAGTATCGGGGCCGTGTGGGAACTTGGGATCGACGAAAGCCTCCGCCCGGTTTCAATCTCTCGCCCATGCCTAAGGCCCCTTCCGTCGCCGCGCGCGATACGCGTTTTTCCGTCCCGGCGTGCTCGGCGCTTTCCCCGCGCTTTCGCGCATCTTCGCTTCCACACCCGCGCTCACATCCGCCTGCCGCGCCAGCGGATCGTCGGCGATGAAGAGTTCGGCTTCCTGCAGCCGCTTGATTTCGTCGCGCAGGCGCGCGGCGGTTTCGAATTCGAGGTCGGCGGCGGCGTCGCGCATTTCGCGTTCGAGGTCGGCTATGACGGCTTTGATGTTGTGGCCGTAGAAGGGGGCGGAGTCTTCTGAAACGCCGCGTCCTTTGCCTTTGCCGGCGAGGGCGCCGGCGCTCCGGGCGCCGCCCGCGCCGCGTTTCCACGCCATCGGATCGCGCGGGTCGATGGTGAGGCTGTCTTTCTCGTACACCGAATCCAGGATGTCCTTGATCTGGCTCTTGATGCTTTGCGGCGTGATGTTGTTGGCGAGATTGAAGGCGTGCTGTTTTTCGCGTCGGCGCTGGGTTTCGGCCATGGCGCGTTCCATGCTGCCGGTGATGCGGTCGGCGTAGAGGATCACTTTGCCGTCGATATTGCGGGCGGCGCGGCCGATGGTTTGGACGAGCGAGGTTTCGCTGCGCAGGAAGCCTTCCTTGTCGGCGTCGAGGATGGCGACGAGGCCGCATTCGGGAATGTCGAGCCCCTCGCGCAACAGATTGATGCCGACCAGCACATCGAAGGCGCCGAGGCGCAGATCGCGAATGATCTCGATGCGCTCGACCGTGTCGATATCGCTATGCATGTAGCGCACGCGCACGCCTTGCTCGTGCATGTATTCGGTCAGATCCTCGGCCATGCGCTTGGTCAGCACCGTCACCAGCGCGCGATAGCCGCGCTTGGCCATCTCCTTCACTTCGGCGATGACGTCGTCGACTTGGCTGTGCCCGTGCGCTTGCACCGGACGCACCTCGACCGGCGGATCGATCAGGCCGGTGGGGCGGATCACCTGTTCGGCGAACACGCCGCCGGTGCGGTCAAGTTCCCAGGGGCCGGGCGTGGCCGAGACGCACACCGTCTGCGGGCGCATCGCGTCCCATTCCTCGAATTTGAGCGGCCGGTTGTCCATGCAGGAGGGGAGGCGGAAGCCGTAATCGGAGAGCGTCTTCTTGCGGTTGAAGTCGCCGCGGAACATGCCGCCGATCTGGGGAATGGTGACGTGGCTTTCGTCGACGAACACCAGCGCGTTGTCGGGGATGTATTCGAACAAGGTCGGCGGCGGCTCGCCGGGGCGCCGGCCGGTGAGATAGCGGCTGTAATTTTCGATGCCGGCGCAGGAGCCGGTGGCCAGCATCATCTCCATGTCGAAGGTGACGCGCTGCTCCAGCCGCTGCGCTTCCAAGAGCTTTCCCTCTTCGCGGAATTGCGCGAGGCGCAGCTTCAGCTCTTCCTTGATCTGATCGACCGCCTGATTCAGCGTCATGCGCGGCGTCACATAGTGCGAGTTGGAATAGATTTTCACCGCGTCCATCACCGAGACCTTGCGGCCCGTGAGCGGATCGAACTCGGTGATGCCCTCCAGTTCATCGCCGAAGAAGGAGAAACGCCAGGCGCGATCCTCCAAGTGCGCCGGCCACAGTTCCACCGTGTCGCCGCGCACGCGGAACATGCCGCGCGCGAACGCCGCGTCGTTGCGCTTGTAGTGCAGCGCGACCAGATTGCGGATCAGTTCCTGGGAATCGTAAGCGGCGCCGACCTTCACGGTGAAGGTCATGGAGGTATAGGTTTCCACCGAGCCGATGCCGTAGATGCAGGAGACGGAAGCGACGATGATGACGTCGTCACGCTCAAGGATCGCGCGCGTGGCGGCGTGGCGCATGCGGTCGATCTGTTCGTTGATGTTGGATTCTTTTTCGATGTAGGTGTCGGTGCGCGGGACGTAGGCTTCCGGCTGATAATAATCGTAATACGAGACGAAATACTCGACGGCGTTCTCCGGAAAGAATTGCTTGAATTCGCCGTAGAGCTGAGCGGCCAGCGTCTTGTTGGGCGCAAGGATCAAAGCCGGGCGCTGCGCGCGCGCGATCACCTGCGCCATGGTGAAGGTCTTGCCCGAGCCGGTGACGCCGAGGAGCACCTGGTCCTGCTCGCGGCCTTCGAGCCCGGCCATCAGATCGGCGATCGCGGTCGGCTGGTCGCCGGCCGGCTCGTAATCGGAAACCAGCTTGAACGCGCGACCGCCCTCGAGCTTCTCCCAGCCGCGATCGGGCCGGTGCGGGGTCCAGATCGCGGCGGCAGCGTCGAACACCGCCGGCGCGTCATCGGCGCCGCGGGACGGGGAACGCGAGCGGGGCATGGCGTCTCAGGTAAGGTGCGCGGCGACGCTTGAGAAGCGGACCCCGCTGTCAGTTCTGACGGCGTACACGGACCCCGCGCCCACCGCGGGGCGATACCATCAAGAAACTGCCCAGGGCCGCGTCGCGGATGGTGATGGTGTCGCCCTCGCGAACATTCCGCACGCGCTCGGTGTCGACCTGATGCCAGACTTGCCCGTTGGAAAGCCTGAACGCCAGCCGTCCGCTTTGTAATTCCGTGATGCGTTCGACGGTGGCCTCCACGCTTTCGACGACCGCGCGGTCGCCGAATGACGGCAGCAGGCGCTGCACGGCTGGCAGGTCAAAGCCGAAAGACTGGCGCTGCAGGTTCTCGACGCTTGCGCGATCGATCGCGACCACCTGTCCACCAGTTTGCGCCGTTCTAAGCGCGGCCACGGCGGTGTCGTAGCAAGCGAGGCGCTCTGCGCTGTCGCTCAAATTGGCGCACTCGTAGACCCGCTCAAGCGAAGGCGGTGTCGGTTGCTCTTGCGCCAGAGCTGGCGTCGAAGCCGCGAACGCCGCCAGGGCAATAACCACAATGTTACGTCGCATACACCCGCTCCCCACTCGGCCGCCTGTGACCTTTTCCCCCACAAAGCATTCGCCGCGCTGCCAGTGCAACTAGGTATGGCGCCGACGCGGGGGTCGTTCGTGTTGTGTTCCACGACCTGTTCTCTATTCGCATCACTACCTTGCCAAAATGTGCAGACTTCGACGCAAGCGCGTTGCGACCAGTCAAATGTGGCGTTAGCGTGAAACTTAGTTTGGCGAGTTCGGCGGCTGCCGCCTTTGGGGGGCTAAGCGTCGCTTCGGCTGTTTTGGGCAGCCCGGGGGCAAACGCGCCAGCATCATAAGGCGTAAGGGGATGATAATGAGTTCTTCGAAAGGCAATCGCGGCAAGCTGGCCAGCGCAGCCGCCAAGTCGGCGCTGGTGCTCGGCGCATCGTTGTCGATGTTCAGCTTTAGCGGCGTCGCCGTTGCGCAAGATACCTCCGCGGAGGAGGAAGAAGAGGCCATCGTCGTCACCGGGACGCGGATCACCCAGCGTGACTTCCAAACCGCCAGCCCGATCGCCACGGTGGGCGCCGAGGAAATCGCGCTTACCGGCACGGTCAACGTCGAAGAACTGATCAACAGCCTTCCGCAGGTCGTTCCGGGCCTGACGGTCACCTCGAACAACCCGTCGCTGAACGGCTTCGCCACCGCCGACCTGCGCGGCCTTGGCCCGGGCCGGACGCTGATCCTGATCAACGGCCGTCGCGCTAACCCGTCGGACCGTCAAGGTCTGGTAGACTTGAACACCATTCCGGCGGCGCTCCTCGAACGTGTGGAGCTGATTACCGGCGGCGCCTCTGCCGTGTACGGCGCTGACGCCGTGGCCGGCGCGATCAACTTCATCCTGAAGGATGATTTTGAAGGTATCGAAACCAATATGTCTTACGGCGCGACCGAGGATGGCCTCGCTCCGGAATGGGCCTTTGACGTTACCCTCGGTACCCCATTTGCGAATGATCGCGGCCACATTACGGGTTTCGTAGGCTATTATAGCCGCGCTAGCGTCGGCGCCGACGAGCGCGATTGGACCGACGCTCGTGGGGCGGTGCTGGACCCCTCAGGTAACGCGGTTGTTGTCGATCCTGGCTTTGTGCCCCCGGCTAGCTGGCCTTGTGCGTTGAGCCCAACGGTAAATGGCTGCGCGCTGAGTTCCGGCGGATCCGCTACCGCGCCATGGGCCACCGTCACCGGCGGCTTTAGCGTCGGCAATATCGCGACGATCACTGGCCTTACGCTTGATGCGGACTGCAACCCGGCCAACGGCATTCAGACGACCGGTGGCAGCATCCGCTTCAACGCGGCGGGTGGCATCGAGCCGTTCCAAAACTGCGCGCTAGATCCCAACGGCAATAGCCCGACGGCAGTGAACAGGGGTGACCGGTACAACTTTGCACCGGACAACTTCCTGATCCTCGAGAACGAACGGATCAATGCTGCGATGTTCGCGGAATATGACCTCTCCGAGAACATCACGACGTTCGTGGAAATGACCGCTACGAATTCGCGTTCGCAGCAGCAACTGGCGGCAACTCCGGTGACCGGCCTGACGGTTCGCGTCGACCTCGACCCGACTGCCGGCGTGGCGATAAACCCTTACGTCCAAGCCAATACGCAGTTGTTCAATCTGTTGAACCTGCAGTTTGCGGGCACGACCGCTCCCGCGAACTTCAACCACCTCAACGGTCGGACGCTGGGCATGAGCATCCGTCCTAACCAGGGCGGTCTTCGCATCGGCACAGCGGAAACGAACGCCCTCGGGTTTACCGGCGGCTTCCGCGGCACCCTGGGTGAGAGCGAACTGGATTGGGAAACGTTCGCCTCCTACGCGCGCAACCAAACCAACATCATCGCCGAGAACAACGTCGGTGCAACGGCGATGCGGCAACTGATCAACGCGTGCGGCGTCACCTCTAACGCGGTGCAGGCGGCCCCGCTCACGGCGCTGCCGGATTGCCCGTTCCCGAACCGGCTGGGATCGACCTTCACGCCGACCGGCAACAGCAACAACCCGCTTGGCCTGAACTCGATGAATGCGGCTCAGCTGGCCTTCATCAACGTCGACACCACTGACGTCATCACCTATGAGCGTAGCATTATCGGTGCGTACGTCTCCGGCGATCTCTGGGATCTCTGGGGCGCGGGTCCGCTGAGCTTCGCGGCCGGGGGTGAATACCGTCAGGAGCAACTCAACTCGAAGGTGGACCCGTTCAAAGCGGCGGGTGACATCTTCGGCTTCAATGCGCAAGAATCGATCTCTGGCCGCTATGACGTCTATGAATTCTACGGCGAGTTCTCGCTGCCGATCGTGTCGGAATTGCCGTTCGCGCATTACCTTGGCTTCGAGGGCGGCTACCGCTTCTCGGATTACTCGACGGGCGCGGGTCGTACCGACACCTACAAGGCCGGTCTGACCTATTCGCCGGTTGAGTGGCTGACGTTCCGCGGCATCTACAACCGCGCGGTGCGAGCGCCGACGGCGTTCGAGTTGTTCCAGGCCGGCGACCAGAACTTCCCAGGCTATGCCGATCCCTGCAACAACGCGACAGTCGCGGCACTCGCCGGCACTGTGCAGACTGATCGCATCAATGCTTGCACGGCATGGTTCGCGGCTGGTGGCGCAGCGTACGTGTTCCCCAGCGCGTTCGCGCAAGCCAACAACCAAGTTGAGGCATTCCAAGTCGGCACGCCCAACCTGCAGCCGGAAACTGCCGACTCCTATACTTACGGCGTGGTGTTCAACCCCGACTGGTTTCCGGTTGGAAATCTGGCTATGTCGGTCGATGTTTATAGCATCGATATCCAAGACACGATCGCATTGCGGGGCATCGCGAATATCCTCACGGGCTGCCTCCTCCAAGCTGGGGCGGGGGCGGACTGCGCTCTCGCGCCTCGCCAGGCCGACGGGCAGATCGACTTTGTCAATCAGACAAGGTCGAATGTGCCTGGACACCAGGAGCTTAGGGGCATCGATTACAACATCCGCTGGGCGTACGATCTAGAAGAAGTAGGCCTCACCGGTGAGTTTGGCATTGCCACGCTCGTGAGCTTCTGGGACCGGTTTGATGCAAGCGGCACGAGCAACTTCAACGTGGTCGGGTTGCACGACGGCACGATCGGCGGCGGCATTCCGGAGTGGCGTGGAGTGACGTCGTTCTCTTATGAGACCGATAAGCTGTCTATGCTTCTGCGTTGGTCGTACACGGATCAGCTTGCGCTCAACACCGGTTTTGCGCCTGGAGTTGACGAATACAGTCTTTGGTCGGCTGGTGCTCGCTACGACGTCAATGAGCGTGTGGCGCTTTCGTTGTCCGTCGATAACCTGCTTGACGAGGAGCCGCCTGTATTCCTCGACGCACAGGCGTTCGGCCAGTTCAACACGGATGGCTCGACCTACGATCAGCTGGGTCGCTCGTTCCGCGTCGGACTGACGCTGCGGAACTAAGGCGTCCAAGCCTTCTCAAACTGCGAACGGCGGCTCGAAAGAGCCGCCGTTTTCTTTTCCGGCATCGCGCGGGCTGTTAGGGTCGCAGGACATGAACGCCCAGCACATTGCGACCACGCTCGAAGCCGCGGTGCAAAAGCTGCGCGCCGGGCGGCCGGACGAAGCTCACGAGCTTCTCCACGCTGCGCTGGCGACGGCGCCGAAGGATCCCGATCTGCTTCACTTGGCCGGCGTCGCCGCGCGACAGCTTGGCCGTCCCGCTGAAGCCATTACGCTCATGCGCCAGTCGCTCTCGATACGGCCGAAGCAGCCGCACGTGTTGCTCAACCTCGGCAATGCGCTGCGCGCCGCCCATGAACTCGACCCGGCGCAGAAGGCTTATGAAGAAGCGCTCGCCGTGCAGCCGGCGCTCGCCGACGCCGCGCTCGGATTGGGCCTCGTGCTGCACACAAAAGGTGAGTCGACAACGGCTGTCACCATGCTGCGCCGGGCTGTGCAGCTCGCGCCTGCAAGCGCTGCGGCGCAGGAAGCGCTCGGCATCGCGCTCACGCAAGCGGGGCACGCCGAAGATGCGCTCATCAGCTTAGAAGAGGCGCGGCGCTTGGCGCCGAACAACGCTTCCGTTCCGCACAATGCCGGCATCGCGCTTGAAGCGCTCAAGCGCGATCGCGACGCGCTCGTCTCCTACCAGGCCGCGGTGGCGCTCGCGCCGCAACAAGCGATGTCGTGGTTTGCCATTGGAAATCTGCAGCGCCGCCTCGGCGAGTTCGAAGCGTCCATTGCGGCGTACCGTCGAGCCATCGAGATCGCGCCCGGCATGCTGGACGCCCACGCCGCCATCAACGAGACGATCTGGCAGGCTGGCGCTGAGGGCTATCTCGGATCCTTCCCTTATGCGATTTCGCGAATGCCGGAGGACGCCTCGGTCCGTCGCGCCTACGCCGATCAGCTGAACCGCGTGCGTCTGTTTCAGGAAGCGGAGGCGCAGGCGCGCGCGGCGCTTGCACTTGCGCCGGACGAGGCGGGCGCGCTCGATGCGCTTGGCTCGGCGTTGTTGGGCCAGGCGCGCGTAGCGGAAGCGATCGCAGCCTATCGGCACGCCGCCGCCGCGGCCGCGAGCGATATTCGGCTGCGCGGGCGCTATGTCGAGGCGCTGGTGCGCGGCGGTGAACTCGGCCCCGCGCACGACGAACTCACGCGCCTCCTGGTGGCTGCGCCCCATGATCAGGAAAACCTCGCGCGCATGACCATCCTGCAGCGCTTGCTCGGCGAGGCGGCGGCCTACCGGCGTCTTGCCGATTATGCGTCGCTGACCTCCGCGTTAGAAGTCGCCCCGCCCGAGGGCTATCGCGACGTCGCCGCGTTTCACGCCGATCTCGCCCCCTATCTGTTGAGCAAGCATCAGGCCAAGCAGCACCCCACCGATCAGACGCTGCGCGGCGGCACACAAACGCTGGGCGCGCTGTTCGCTGATCCGCATCCGCTGATACAGGGATTGCGGGCATCGCTGCTCTCCGCGCTACAGCGTTTCGTCGAGGGCTTGCCGGAAGATCGCGCACACCCGTTCTTGGGCCGAAAAAGCAGCCGCTTGAAGTTTGCCGGCTCCTGGTCGGTGCGCCTGGCATGCGACGGTTTCCACACCAACCACATCCACCCAGCCGGCTGGATCAGTTCAGCGTATTACATCCACTTGCCGCAATCAGTGAACGCGCCGGAGAGCCGCCAGGGCTGGTTCAAGCTCGGCGAGACCAACCCCGACACCAGTCCGGCGCTGCCGGTGGAGAAGTGGGTGCAGCCGCGGGAGGGGCATCTGGTGCTGTTTCCGTCGTACTTCTGGCACGGCACCGAAGCGTTCCACGACGCAGACGAGCGGCTCACAGTGGCGTTCGACGTCATCCCTGACGCAGGCTGATTTGCGGCCCGAAGCCGATCAGCCGCCGCAGCTTCCGCTCGCGTTCGGAATGCACTGCTGCAACGCGCGACGGTTGATGTCATCGGACAGAGCACGCGCGCGCTCAGCTTCCTGCTGCCACTCGGAGCGCGTGCGGCAGATGCGCTGGACCGACAGCCGCGACCCGGTCACGCGATAGCTCCGGCATTGTACAGCATCGTCAGGCTGGCTCGCTTCCGCGGGCTGTTCCTGAGCCGGCGGCGCGCTCTGCGGCGCCGGTTCTGTTTGCGCGTACGCGACGCCGCTTAGGGTCAGGGCGATGGCCGCGCAGAGAAGTATTCGCATAGGCGGTGCTCTCACGGTTCACGAACAAAGGACAGAGCACCTTAGAGCGGCGCTGCGCCACAATCTACACACGCTACTCTTGCCGCCGCACGCGGTGCGCCGAGCCCCGTGCTGGCGATAGCATGTAGCTGTTGAACGCCGCCCGCCGAACCGCGATGCGATCGCCCGGCCGGACATTGCCGCTCGATCCGGGCTCGACCTGGGTCCATGTTTGTCCGTTGGTCATCACGTAGCTGTGGCGACCGTCGAGATGCCTCACGACGCGGGCAACCTCCATTTCGATGCGCTCCAAGGTCTCGCGCGGGACGCCGCCGTCGTCTTCCCGGCTACTGAAGACGCCGGAGAGCGAAGGGAGGCGGAATCCAAACGCCTCTCTCTCAAGCGCGGCGACGTGTTGTTGGTCCACGCAGACGAGGCGGCCGCTCGCGTCGGCGTCCCGTAACTGGACGGACCCTCGATCGTAACAGGTCAGCCGCGCCGCATCGTCCGATATGGCGGCGCATTCAAGCACTTGGCGCACCGTATTGGGCGGCTCCGATTGTGCCCAAGCGAGCGAGATCGCCGCGACCGCGAAAACGCAAATGACCAAAGCGCGCCACATGTCTTGCCTCCGGTGTTGAGGGCTGACCTTAGGCGTCTAGGCGGCGCAGATCACTCGGATCGCTGCGGCCAAGACACACATTTTTATCGTTAATGACAGCCATATCGAATTTCGATAAACATGGCTGTCATTTGCGACAACTGGGGTTTGACGAGGGCGAAACTGTGCCGTTACCTACTGAGTTACCATAGGATTCGTCACAATTGACGTTTCCAAGTTGCTCGTGCGTTCGAGCATCGCCGGTCCCCAGTGCGGACCAACAGGGGGTTCACAGCATGTTTGGTAAAAAGTCGGATGGCGGACAGCGGAAGACCCTTCTGGTGGGCGCGTCTGTGCTGGCGGCAGCGGCAGGCGCCATGGCGGGCGCCCCAGCGGTAGCCCAGGATACGGAAGAGGAAGCGATCATCGTTACGGGGTCGCGGATTCCGCAGCCGAACCTGTTCACCACCAGTCCGGTGACCCAGGTGACGAACGAAGATGTGACGACGCAGGGCGTCACCCGCATTGAGGACTTGATCAATCAGCTTCCACAGGCGTTTGCGGCTCAGAACTCCACGGTTTCGAACGGTTCAGACGGTACCGCTACGGTGAACCTCCGCGGCCTCGGCTCGGCGCGCACGCTCGTTCTGGTCGATGGCCGGCGGATGCCCTACGGCTCTCCGAACAGCCCGGCTGCGGACTTGAACCAGATTCCGTCGCAACTGGTCGAGCGCGTCGAAGTGCTCACCGGCGGCGCCTCGGCGGTGTACGGCTCTGACGCTATCGCCGGCGTCGTGAACTTCATCATGCGCGATGATTTCGAAGGCTTCGAAGTCGACGCACAATATGGCTTCTTCTGGCATCAGAATGATTTTGAAGGGCCGGCCGGTCCAGGCCAGCCACGGCTGCGCGATGTGATCGCGGCGCGGGCGGCGACAAACCCGGCCAACTTTGCGCTGCCGCCGGATGAGGTGGTCGACGGCTACAGCCAGGCGATCTCCGCGATCTTCGGCGCCAGCACCGAAGATGGGCGTGGCAACGTCACGGCGTACGCGACGTACAACAACACCGACCCGATCTTGCAGCGGGATCGCGACTATTCCGCTTGCTCACTGGGCAACACCACGGGCGCCCTCAATGCGCTGGTGAGCCCGGGACGGTTCACCTGCGGCGGATCGGCCACGTCGTTCCCCGGCCTCTTCACCGACTTCAGCAACTATTACTTCACGTTGGATCCGAATAACCCGGGCGAATTCACCAATTACGATGGCTCGACGGCCTACAATTTCGGGCCGCTGAACTACTTCCAGCGTCCCGACGAGCGCTACTCGCTCGGCGCGTTTGCGCGCTACGAGGTGAACGATCACATCGAGGCGTACGCGCAATTGATGTTCACCGATTCCCGCACCGTCGCTCAGATCGCGCCGTCAGGGAACTTCTTCTCAACGGCCTCCATCAATTGCGACAATCCGCTGCTGTCCGCGTCGCAACTGGACGATATCCAGTGCGACCAGCTGGCTGATCCCGATCCTGTCACGCCTGGAAACCAGGCCATCCTTGGCCCAGGCAGCGTTGCGCCAGGCTTCTCGGGCTTCGGCTTCTATATTGGCCGGCGTAACGTTGAGGGCGGCGGGCGTCAGGACTCGTTCGCCAACCAATCGTATCGCATCGTCACCGGCGCGAGAGGCAACCTCACCGAGGGCTGGGATTATGATATCGCAGGGCAATTCTCCCGTGTGACGCGCGGAAGGGTGTACCTCAACGATTTCTCAAAGACGCGACTAGCGCGCTCCATCGACGTTATCGTCGGTCCTGCGCTGTTATCAACCGGTCAGGCGAACCCGTTGGCTGGGCAACCGCAGTGCCGCAGTAACTGGAACGGCACCGATCCCAATTGTGTGCCTTACGACATCTTCACGCTTGGAAACGTGACACCAGAAGCGTTGGCTTATCTTCAGACGCCTGGCGTGCAGAACGCGACGATGACTCAGCAAGTCGTGGTCGGAACCATCACCGGCGATCTAGCCGGCGTTCGCAGCCCGGGCGCTGAGAGTAATATGCAAGTCGCGCTCGGTCTTGAAGTGCGTCGAGATGAGATCGGGTCCAGGACGGACTCCGCCTTCAGCACGGATGATCTGGCCGGCCAGGGGGGCGCGACGCTTGGGCTGTCAGGTGCTACCGAAGCGTTTGATCTCTTCGGCGAGTTCCGCTTGCCGCTGGTCGAAGGCGGTGCGTTCGCCCACCTGTTGTCGGTGGATGGCGCTTACCGCTACTCGGACTACAGCAACGGTATCCAGACCGACACATACAAGGGCGCCATCGAGTGGGCGCCGACCGAGGACGTGCGTTTCCGTGCCAGCTACCAGCAGGCGGTGCGCGCGCCCAACATCATCGAGCTGTTCTCGCAGCAAGGCTTCGGTCTGTTCGATCTGGACGAAGACCCGTGCGGTCCGGCGCAGACGGCCACGCTTGCCGCTTGCCAGAGCACACCGGGTGCCGGCGCGGCGCCGTGGTATGGCGCGGGCGCGCTCGACAGCCCGGCTGGCCAGTATAACCTGCTCGGCGGTGGCAACCCAGACCTGTCGCCCGAGACCTCGGAGACGGTGACGTATGGTTTGGTGTTTACGCCGCGCGCGCTTCCGAACCTGGTGGTGTCGATCGACTATTTCGACATCCGGATCGAGGACACAATCACGACGTTCGGGCCTGAGAACACGCTGAACGCCTGTTATTTCAACAGCGATGCAGCGGCATGCTCGCGGATCTTCCGCGGACCGACGGGGTCGCTCTGGATAGGTGAAGGATTCGTCCAAGACCTGAACATCAACATCGGCGGTCTGAGCACTGTCGGCATCGACATCAATGCGAACTACAGCATCGATGTCGGTAACTTGGGTGCGGTGAGCTTCAATCTGGTCGGCACAATGCTTGATGAGCTTATCACCACGCCCGGCCCTGGCATCGAAGCCTATGATTGCGTTGGCTTCTTCGGCTCGGTGTGCGGAACCCCGAACCCCGAGTGGCGCCACCGGTTCCGGGTCGGCTGGGAAACGCCGTGGAGCGGCATCGAGCTGGCCGGCACTTGGCGCTATTACGGCGAGGTCGATTTGTTCCGCGGCAACGAGGCTCGGATCGATTACCACTTCGACGAAGAGCACTACCTCGACCTCGCAGTGCGTTGGCCGATCCTGGAAAACACTGTGATCCGGGCGGGCATGAACAACGTGCTCGATAACGATCCGCCGATCAGCGCCAGCGTGGGCACCACGGGGAACGGCAACACCTACCCGCAGACCTACGACTCGATGGGCCGCTTCGTGTTCGTGGGCGCCACGGCGAGCTTCTAAACCGCGGCGTTTTGTTGAATGATGCGGCGGGTCCTTCGGGGCTCGCCGCATTTTTCTTTTGTGAAGGGCATGGATTCGGACGCGCTTGCCTCATTGGCCCGTGCGGAGGACGCGCTGGGGCGGAACGACTTCGCGGCTGCGCGCGCCATGTTCCTGCAGCTCGCCGAGCATCAGCCTCGCAACCTGCAAGTCCTGCTCGGGATGGCGCGCGCCTGCCGCGGCCTCCAGGACTATGCAGGCATGAGCACCTACGTTGACGCGGCGCTCAATGCTGAGCCGGGGCACGTGTTGGCGATGGTCCTGAAGGCGGACCAGCTCGTCGGCGCCGGCGACATGCGCGGGGCGGGGGCCATGTATGCGGCCGCGGTCCGCCGCGCGCCTGCGTCGCCGACGGCGCGTGAAGCCTCGGAGCTGAAGCGCGCCGCAGCCGAAGCCCAAAAGCTTGCGCGCGCCTATTCCAGTTTTCTTCAAACCGAGATCGAACGCGCAGTACCGGGGGCGCTTGCGGAGCGGGTCGAACGCGCTTTGAGCTTGATGCTGGGTAAGACCCGCATCTATCAGCAGCAGCCGCGGTTTTTCTACTTTCCCGAACTGCCGCAAATCCAGTTCTACGAACCGGATCAATTCGATTGGGCGCCCGGCCTTGAAGCGGCGACCGCAGCGATCCGCAGCGAACTGTTGGCGCTTGCTGATGATGCAGCTCTGTTCACTCCATACTTGCAACGCGACGTTAGCCGGCCGCAGGGCGGGAACGCGCATGGCGGACTTGTCGGCAATCCAGCCTGGAGCGCGTGCTATTTGATACGCAACGGCGCCGTTGTGCCGGAGGTGGCCGAGCGCTGCCCGAACACGTTGGCGGCGTTGGCGCGGGTCCCGCTGGCCGATTGCCCAGCGCGCTCGCCGTCGGTTCTGTTCTCGAGGCTGCTGCCGGGAACGCGGATCCCGCCGCACCACGGCTTTGTCAATACGAGGCTCATCGGTCACTTGCCGCTTGTGGCGCCGCCGGGTTGCGCCCTGCGTGTCGGCAACGACACCCGCGAGTGGAAAGAGGGAAAACTGCTGGTGTTCGATGACACCATCGAGCACGAGGCCTGGAATTTGAGCGACAGCGTTCGCACCGTGCTTCTGTTCGATTTCTGGCGACCGGAGCTTTCGCCGATCGAGCGTGACCAAGTGCGAGCGATCTTTCATGCGATAGACGCCTACAATGGCAAATCTCTGGACTGGGACTGATCACGCATGAGTGATCCGGAAACCGGTGTACTCATCGAGAAGGCGGAGCGCGCGAAGCGCGCGGGGCGCCTGGGCGAGGCGCTGGTTCATTATTCGATGGCGGTTGCGCGCGCGCCTGCTGACGCCGAACTGCTCAGCTCCTACGGCGTCATGCTCATGCGCGCCCAACGCGAGGACGAAGCGTTCCTTCATCTGCAGCGGGCCGTGGACCTTCGGCCTGCGCATGCCGGGCTGTTGATGAATCTCTTCGAGTGGCACGCGCTCAAAGGGGAGCACGCCGTTGCCGTGGACTTGGCCGGGGAGGTTCTGCGGCTTGAGCCCAAGTTCTGGGTGGCGTGGCAGCGATTGGGTGAAGTGCAGGCGATGCAGCGCGAGTTCTCGGCCGCTGCGCAAAGCTTCGCGAACGCTGTGGATCTCCGGCCGCGTGACGCGTCATTGATCTTCAAGCTGGCGCGCGCGCATTTCGACGCCAGGCAGTTTGACGCTGCTGAGCGCGCGCTGGTGCAAGCGGCGGAGCTCGCTCCAAACCATCCGGCAATACTGCGCCTTGACGCGGAGCTGAAGGCGGCGCGCGGCGACTGGCGGGCGCTTGAAAACGCCGCCGCAGCATGGACCCGCGTCGAACCTCAGGCGCAAGCTGCATGGAAACTGTTGGCGAAAGCGCAATGGGAAACAGGGCGTCCCCGGCACGCGATGGCGAATTTCGAAAAGGCGATGGCCATGACAGATGCCGACGCTGAGACCCTCGCCACCTATGGGAGGCTCTGCATAACTGCGTTGGAGTACGATGCGGCCGCCGCCAGCCTTGACGAGGCGGAGCGGCTCAACCCACGTTCAACGCATACGCTGTCTGCGCAGGCCATCCTCGCCATGTTCCGCGGGCAGCACGATCGCGCGGAATCCTACTGCCGACGCGCTCTCTCAATCGAGCCTCTCGACGTCAGCACGCTCAAAGTGCTCACTCAAATCACAGGTGGCAGGGTCGACGCCGTGCAGAAGCAGGGACTGTTGACGGCGACGCGAGATCCAAGTGTGCGAGAGCAGGACCGTATCTCCGCGCACTTTGCACTCGGCGACTGTTACCATGCCGAAGGCGACGCGCACTCCGCGTTTGATGCGTACGCGGCAGGCAACGCTGCGGCGCTTCATCTGGCTGAGCGCGAAGGACTTGGATACGTCGCCGAGAAGCGGGTGGCGGAAGTCAATGAGCTGATGTCCTTGCTCGCGTTTCAGCCCATGACCGTCGAAGCAGAGAACGAACCGACGCCGATCTTCATCGTCGGGATGCCGAGATCGGGAACCACGCTGATCGAAAGCGTTCTTGCCGCGCACGCCGATGTCATCGCGTGCGGCGAGCGCCCGGTGATGCGGTGGGTGATGCAGGAGGCATTGGCGGTCCTGCGAGAGCGCGGCGGCGAGGGCATTACCAGCGAACACGTTCGGCGCTGGAGAGAGGCCTTCTGGGCCGACCTTCCGGGGACTTCCGGACGCAGTTTCGTCACAGACAAGAACCCCTGGAATTATGACGCCCTGCCCATCTTGTTCCTGGTGTTTCCCAGCGCGCGCGTCGTGCATCTCAAGCGCAACCCCTTGGACACTGGCTTGTCGATCTTTCGAAACGAGTTCTCGAAGTTCGTTTCGTTCAAGACGGATCTACGCAATGTCGGCCACTATTACACGGAGTACGCTCGCCTGATGGCGCATTGGGAACGGACTATGCGGGAGCGGTATGTGACCGTCCAATACGAGGACTTCGTCGCCAACTTCGAGAGTGCATGCCCAGCACTGCTGGACTCATGCGGGCTTACCTGGGACTCTGCGTGCCTCAAGTACTGGCTCTCGGATCGCGTCATCGGCACCCTCAGCACAATGCAGGCGCGCAAACCCCCGCGTCTTGGCGATGTTGGGGGCGGGAAGTATGCGCCATTCCTGACACCGTTGGCGGATGCGCTGCGCCGCCATGGCCTCGATCCGGTCAGCGGAGAGCGTCAAGAAAAACGATCGGATGCCGCGCGCGTGGGAGAAGGCGCATGATCTTGGAGATCAAGCAGGTGCTGTCAGCTGATGAAGTGCATAAACTGCGCGCCTTGGCGGCCGCGGCGCGCTTCGTTGACGGTCGCGCGTCAAACCCGGCGTTTCAGCTCAAGGAGAATTTGCAGGGCGATCCAGCCGATAGCGCGACTGCCGAAGCGTCGGCCATTGTGCATGATGCGCTGAGGCGATCGCGGGAATTCTGCGACTTCGCACTGCCGAAGCGCATCGCGCCGCCCCTGTTGGCGCGCTACACGGCCGGCATGAAGTATGGTGTGCATGCGGACGCCGCACTCATGCCGGCTCCGCACGGAATTTTGAGAGCCGACCTGTCGTGCACCGTGTTTCTCTCCGATGCCGCAACGTATGAAGGCGGAGAACTGGTTCTCCACCTTGGATCTAAGGCGGTGCCGCTGCGCGCGCAGGCAGGCTCAGCCATCGTCTATCCCTCAACAACGCTGCATGAAGTCGCGGCGGTGAGATCGGGCGAGCGTTTGGTTTCGATCACCTTCATTGAAAGCATGGTGCCGGAGGAGGATGAGCGCAACGTGCTGTTCGAGCTCGGCGAAATCAGCGCACTTGAGGGCGGCAAGATGCATTGGGCAAACAGGATGCGGTTGGAAGCGGTTCGCCAAAACCTGACCAGACGGTGGTCACGCCTCTAGGTTTATGCCTTGTTCACGCATGCGGTCGATCCAGAGCAGGCCGCGCGCTATTTCTTCTGCGTTGCGTTGCCGGGACTCGCGGAGATATTGAGTTCGCAGAGCTGGCGAGTACTCGTGCGCCGGCGCTTTCGCGTAACGGGTGAGCGTGGGTCCCGCCAACACAGCGTCGATTTCGCCGGGTGCGACCGCCAGCTCCAGGTGCGCGCAGATAGCCGCCAAGACCAGCGCTGGAGATGCAAGCAAGTCATCAAACGACACAAGACTGGTCTTGTCGGGAAGTCTCTTGGCGAGTTGTCGCATTGTCAGTGTCTCGGTGAGCCACGCTTGGGCGGCGAGTTCTCCCGAGCTTAATGCGTACAGCGGCGCGACCGGCTGGTGTGGGCGCAGCCGCAGCAGGCGCCGAAGCCGCTCTTGTGCATGGCCACGCAAGTCTACGATGGAGTTCTTGCCGGCAAGAACGGCGGCGAGAAAGGGCTCGGCGTCGAGGTGGAGATAGACACAGCGTGATTGCGGCGCGTGCGCCATGAGCCAGTCCGCCATGCGACCAACAGCGCTGGTGGGTTTGATGACCACGGCCCGCTTGTCGGCTGAACACCTGCCGAGCAGCGTCAGCAGATCTCGGGTCAGGCTTGCGAAAACGGGCTGATCGTAGAGGCTGAGGGGCGTGTTCAGAGCGTCGTGCGCCTCGGCCAGCCGGCGCAACACGAAGGGCTCGCGCAGCGCTGCGACACCACGAATCTCGCCTAACAGGCGGCTGAGCAGCGTCGAGCCCACGTGGCCGATGTGGAAGATGTAGCGCAATGGGGGGACAATTGGCGGTGGCGTCAGCGCCTCGCGGAGGGTGTTGACGCTGACCCAAATGCCTGGCGTCTCGGGGGAGACAACTCTCTCGTCCAGGAAACTTGCGGTTTGTAGCGCCTCGTCAGACAGCCGAATCAAAAGGATGTTGTTGGCAGAAAGGTTGAGATTGTGCGGGACGAGGTTGGGTCCGGCGAGCAAATCATGCCGCAGTTTTTCGAGAGCGCCCGCGCGCGACATCAACTCGCCTTGAGACTTCGATGCGAAGTGTTAAGTCCCTCAGTAGAGCACGGCTGGCCATGACGGAAGATATCAGTCACCTTCTGGAACGGGCGGGGCGTCTCCGAGAGGCCGGCGCTTATGGCGAGGCCGCGACGGCGTACGAAAAGGTGCTCGCGCTGAGGCCCGACTTGGCCCCGAGCTGGTACAATCTCGGCTGGGTTCAGCGCAGGCTCGGCTTGCCGCAGGCAGCCCTGAACTCGTACCAGCGCGCGCTCGACCTGGGCATAGAATGCCCGGAGGAGGTTCGTCTGAACCGCGCGGTCATTCTCTCTGACGACCTGCTCGATGCCGTGTCTGCAGAGCAGGAATTGTTGGCTGCATTGGCGTCTAACCCGCACTATCTTCCTGCCGCCCTGAATTACGCAAATCTGGACGAAGATCGCGGGCGGAAAGGCGCCGCCGCGCAACGCTACCGCTCCATCTTGACGGCTCATCCACAATGTTGGGAGGCGCTCAGCCGTTTAGCCAACTGCACTCGGTTTGAAACCGATTGCGATCCCGTGATCGGACAGCTTCGTGACGCAACAGCGCGTGCGGATGTCAAAGGGCCAGATCGGGCGAGCTTGTTGTTTGCACTTGCGCGAGCGCTAGACGAGTGCGGGTGCTATGATGAGGCGTTCTCGACGTATGTTCGCGCTAATAGCGCGGCGCGTGAGGGTGCGCCGCGCTATGATCGCGCGAGGCAAGAAGCGCTGATCCAGAGGCTGATTGACACGCCGACCCCGCCTGCGGCGAACCTAGAGCCGGCGAAGCCTCAGGTCATCTTCATATGCGGCATGTTCCGGTCCGGCTCGACTCTGCTGGAGCGAGTGTTGGCCGCGCATCCAAAAGTCAGCGCGGCCGGCGAGACCGCGCTGTTGCCGTTGGCTTTGAGCAAGTTCGTGAACGCATCGAATCCGACCCGCGAGCAAGTCGCAGCCGCGGCCGATTTCTATCGGCAGTCCGCGGCACGCGCGTTTCCGACGGCGGAGTTCGTCACCGACAAACGGCCGGACAACTTCCTTCGGATCGCCGATCTGAAGGCGATGTTTCCCGAGGCAAAAATCGTCCGCACCGTGCGGGACCCGTTGGACAACTGCCTTTCGGTGTTCTTCCTCCATCTCGATCCAAGCATGAGCTATGCTTTCGATCTGCAGGATATTGCTCACTATCTGGGGCAGGAGCGTCGGCTTCTGCGCCACTGGAAAGAGCGCTTCGGCGCCGACCTTCATAACTTCGACTACGATCAGTTTGTGAGGCGTCCGCGCGAGGTGCTTGAGGAGGTTTTGGCGTTCTGCGGACTGCCGTGGAATGATGACTGCCTCGCATTTTACGAGCGCGATGCGTTGGTCAAGACCGCCAGTGTTTGGCAGGTGCGCCGACCGCTGCACGCTGAGTCGTCCGGCCGTTGGCGGCGATACGAACGCCACGTTGACGAGCTGCGCGACTATGTCGGTCAACTTGATCTAAGTTGAGGTCAGTCGGCGTTGTATGCCTTGAGGGCAAGCATCAGCGCGCTGATTAGTGTACGCTCCGGTTCTCTAACGAGTGGGTTCCATACATCGAAGATGAGGATGACGCGGGTCTCATCGCTGTCGTTCCAGGCCTCATGATCGATTGAATCGTCGAACACCCAGGCCTCGCCCATTCGCCACTGTCGCACATGATTGCCCACGCGGAATCGGCAATTCGGCGGCAGGATTAACGGCAAGTGGGTCAATAACCTGACGTTGGTTGAACCGGTATGCGGTGGAATTGTGGTGTGGGGGCTGAGCACAGAGAACAAGGCCGTTGGCCCGAACCCTTGTTGATGAGCCATCGGCAATTGTTCAAGAAGTGCGGCAGTGCGCGGGCATCGTATGCAATTGGCGTCCTGCCTCACGCCGTCGCGCCAGAGGTGGAAAGTGCTCCAGAGCATTGAATGATTGAGTTGCCGCCATTGATTGACGGGCGCTTCCGGCGGCAACTGGATGTAGGGCGAAAAGCGATTGCTGTCCTCTCTAAGGACGGCTTCCAGTTCTTCCACGATCACGGGGGTCGCTGCCTCCAACGTCTTAAGCCACGGAAACAGGCTTCGATCGTAGAAGGTGGTCGCAGGCAGACCCGGATAGTAAAACAGGATCGGATCATGCACGTAGCGGCGTTTTAGACCCGCTACGATGTCCAGACTCTCGTCGAAGCGCTCTAGGCGCTCTCCTGCGAGCTTGGGTCGCAAATGGGCGGTGCTGCGGTGCAGGTGCTCGGCTAAGGCCGAAGCGTTTTGCGCGACTGCGCTTTGTGCGCGGGACAGTGCAATGCGCATCGTCGGTCCGAGCGCATCCAGTGATGGAGCAATCTTGATGGCGTCGGCGTAGCATCGCGCGGCTGCGCGTGGCTTCCCCTTGGCTTCGAGCAGACTCGCCTTGGATATGAGGGCGACGAAGAAATACGGATCCAGGGCTAGCGCTCGGTCGATTGCTGCAAGGGCGCTATCGAGGTCCCCGAGCATACGATGGGCCAGCGCGATGTAGAGCGGCGTTTCAGCGTGTTTGCGGTCCTTGGCTTCGGCTGTTTGAAGCAGGGGCAAGGCGGCGGCGGCGTCGCCCGCCTCGAGGAAACGCCGGCCACGCGCGTAGGCGGCGCGCTGATGGTCCGGCGCTTCGTCGATCAGCGCCTGCCAAATTCGATCAGCCTCGGCCTTGCGGCCTAGGCGCTCAGCCATTTCCGCTTGGGACGCCAGCACTTCTGGAGTCAGTCTTTGCATTGGCCGCCACACTGGATCGCATGGCGCAGCGGCGCAAGGCAGTAGCCGGGCGATGTTGAGGTCGCTCCGGCGGTATGCCACCATCCCCCGGCGTCAGCGAGGCATGATTTGAATGGCTGATACTCAAATTCCCACGTCGTCGGCTGCGTTGGCGGCGGAGATCGTGGTCGACGGCTGTCTCAGGATGATCCGGGGCGACGTTGCCGGCCGCACCCCCGCACCCCCGGCTCAGCTGACAGATGATGAGCGCGCGTTGCTGGGGCTTGAGCCAGGAGGGAACACATTGTTCTACCCCGCCGGGCAGGAGGGCGTGTTTGTGGATATGCACGGCAGCGCGTGCGACGTTTGGTTCTTTGGCGACGATGTCCGCGCAGCAACCAAACTGTTGCACGAACGTTTGGCAAAGGCATTTCCAGCAGCGCAACAGATGGATGATGTCGCGCATCCGACCGATCCAGAGATGCGCGCGCGCGCCTATCGCATCGAACTGCCGGGCATGAAGCTGGCGACGATCTCCACCTCATTTTCGGATGTGCGTGGAAGGACCATGTTTAAGGCGCGCGTCCTTGCGCAACGGCGGCTGGCCTAGCTCCACTCTTCGCGAAGGCGGTTATCGCCCGCGGCAAGTGGGTGGCCTCCACATTCTCGGGTCCACTGGCAACGATGCCCTGGACGCCAGCCACATATTCCGTGTCCCAGAAAACGCGTCTCAAGAGCTTGCCCTCCGCGTTGCGCGTAGTGCTGCCGGTTAGCGGCGTCTTGCCGGTGACGTGCGTTACTGCCTTTACGACGTCCGCTTCGATCGCTTCGCGAAAAACGGCGCTGGCGAAAACGACGCCGCCCTTGTCAGTGTCTCCTTCGCTCAGAAGCATGATCACCGGCGATTGCAGGCGTTCGTTGCCGTAGATCGTGTGCCGCAGATTGCGCACCGGCGACGTGAAGATATTGGTCTCAAGCGCCAGGGTCGAGGCCGCCGCCATAGCGGGCGCCTCCTTGCCCTGAACGAAGCCAGCAGCCAACAGCTGCGCTCTCATCAGGTTTGGATCGGGCATGGCCAACTGGCACAGCTCCACCAGGGTCACCAAGCCCACGCTGAGCTGCGCCGGAGGCGAATCCCCTTCGAACGCTGCACTGATGAGACGCCTCACTCCGCCGGGTTCTTGCTGCATTCGGTCCGCCCTGACATCCACGATCGCGGTAGCTTAGCCCCAGCCGGCTCGCTTCGCCCAGCCCGCCGCTTGACGCCTGCGCCCGTCGCCCGTATGTCTCCGCCCTCACTCGGAACGGCTGCCCTTAAGCTTGCTTTGGCCCGGGCCCCGCCGATTGGACTGTTTTCAGCGCGCCGCGACGCGGTCCCCCAGGGGGCTGCAAGGGCGCGCTACTTGAGTTTGGACCACGGGAAGAGAAAAAGGGCGAAATGCCGACGATCAACCAGCTGATCCGCAAGCCGCGGTCACCCAATCCGGCGCGCAACAAGTCTCCGGCCCTGAAGGCGTGCCCGCAGCGGCGCGGCGTGTGCACACGGGTCTATACGACCACCCCGAAGAAGCCGAACTCGGCGCTGCGGAAAGTGGCCAAGGTGCGCCTGACCACCGGCATCGAGGCGGTGTGCTACATCCCGGGCGAAGGCCACAACCTGCAGGAGCACTCGGTGGTGCTGATCCGCGGCGGCCGGGTGAAGGATTTGCCGGGTGTGCGCTACCACATCCTGCGTGGCGTGCTCGACACCCAAGGGGTCAAGGACCGCAAGAAGCGCCGCTCGCTCTATGGCGCCAAACGACCGAAGTAAGGAAGAGATCAAATGTCCCGCCGTCACCGCGCCGAGCCGCGTGAAGTTCTCCCCGATCCCGTCCATGGCGACATCGTGCTCACGAAGTTCATGAACTACGTGATGTACGAGGGCAAAAAGTCGGTCGCCGAACAGATTGTCTATGGCGCGCTCGATACGGTTGAGAAGAAGCTGAAGCGGCCGTCGATCGAAGCCTTCCATGACGCGCTGGCCAATGTCGCGCCGGCGATCGAAGTGCGTTCGCGCCGGGTTGGCGGCGCCACCTATCAGGTGCCGGTGGAAGTGCGTCCAGAGCGCCGCCAGGCGCTGGCGATTCGCTGGCTGGTCGGCGCGGCGCGCGCCCGCAACGAAAACACCATGGAAGAGCGCCTCGCCGGCGAACTCATCGACGCGTCGAACAATCGCGGCAACGCGGTCAAGAAGCGCGAAGACACCCACCGGATGGCCGAAGCCAACCGCGCATTCTCCCACTATCGCTGGTAATCCAAACGGATCGCCGGCGCTCTCAAAGCCGGCCTAACCACCGGCTCGCAAGACGCCGGTGTCCTTAGCATACGGACAGAATTGTCATGCCCCGTCAGTACAAAATCGAAGACTACCGCAACTTTGGCATCATGGCCCACATTGATGCGGGAAAGACGACGACGACGGAGCGGATTCTGTTCTACTCCGGCAAGAGCCACAAGATCGGCGAAGTCCACGATGGCGCGGCCACCATGGACTGGATGGAGCAGGAGCAGGAGCGCGGCATCACCATCACGTCGGCGGCGACGACGACGTTCTGGAACGGCAAGCGGCTCAACATCATCGACACCCCCGGCCACGTCGATTTCACCATCGAAGTCGAGCGCAGCTTGCGCGTGCTCGACGGCGCGGTGGTCGTGCTCGACGGCAATCAGGGCGTCGAACCGCAAACCGAAACCGTCTGGCGCCAGGGCGACAAATACAGCGTGCCGCGCATCATCTTCGCCAACAAGATGGATAAGACCGGCGCCGACTTTTACATGTGCGTCGAAGACATCAAGAAGCGTCTCGGCGCTAGGCCCGTGCCGCTGCAGCTTCCGATCGGCATCGAGTCGAGCTTCAAGGGCATTGTCGATCTTGTCGAGATGAATGCGATCATCTGGAAGGATGAGAGCCTTGGCGCGAAGTTCGACATCATCGAGATCCCTGACGATCTGAAAGACAAGGCCGCCGAATATCACGCAGGCCTGGTCGAAGCCGCGGTCGAGATGGACGATGCGGCGATGGAAAAGTACCTCGACGGCGAGGAGCCCTCGAAGGACGAGCTGAAGCGCCTGATCCGCCTCGCGGTGCAGAAGGCGGCTTGGTATCCGATGCTCTGCGGCTCGGCGTTCAAAAACAAGGGCGTGCAGCCTTTGCTCGACGCGGTCGTCGACTATCTGCCGTCGCCGATCGATCGTCCGGCGATCAAGGGCGTCGACATGGACGACCCGGAAAAGGAACTGGTTCGCGAGTCGAGTGACAACCAGCCGCTGTCGCTGCTGGCGTTCAAGATCATGGACGACCCGTTCGTCGGCACCATCACCTTCTGCCGCATCTATTCCGGCGTGCTGAACGCTGGCGACGGCTTGCTCAATTCCACGCGCGACAAGAAGGAGCGTGCGGGCCGCATGCTGCTCATGCACGCCAACAATCGCGAGGACATCAAGGAAGCGTATGCCGGCGACATCGTCGCGCTCGCGGGTCTCAAGGACGTGCGTACCGGCGACACGCTCTGCGATCCGCAGAAGCCGGTGATTCTGGAGCGCATGGAATTCCCGGAGCCGGTGATCGAAATCGCCGTGGAGCCGAAGACCAAGGCTGACCAGGAGAAACTTGGCGTCGCGCTAGGCAAGCTCGCCGCGGAGGATCCTTCGTTCCGTGTGTCGACCGATCCCGAAAGCGGTCAAACGCGGCTGAAGGGCATGGGCGAACTGCACCTCGACATCAAAATCGACATCCTGCGTCGGACCTACAAGGTCGAGGCCAATATCGGGCCGCCTCAGGTCGCCTACCGCGAGAAGCTCGGGAAGGCCACGACCATCACCTACACGCACAAGAAGCAGACTGGCGGCTCCGGCCAGTTTGCCGAAGTGAAAATCGAGTTCGAACCAGGCGAGCCCGGTTCGGGCTTCACGTTCGAGAACAAGATCGTCGGCGGCAACGTGCCGAAGGAGTACATTCCCGGCGTCGAGAAAGGCCTCAACATGGCCAAGGAAAACGGCCTGCTGGCCGGCTTTCCGGTGATCGACGTGACCGCGCGCTTGGTCGACGGCAAATACCACGATGTCGACTCCAACGTGCTGACCTTCCAGATCGCGGCGCAGGCCGCGTTCCGCGAACTGAAGGACAAGGGCGATCCGCGCCTGCTCGAACCGATCATGAAGGTCGAGGTGACGAGCCCGGAGGAATATGTCGGCTCGGTGATCGGCGACCTCAACTCGCGGCGCGGCATGATCCAGGGTCAGGACATGCGTGGCAACGCCACCATCATCAACGCGATGGTGCCGCTCGCCAACATGTTCGGCTACGTCAATCAGTTACGCTCGTTCAGCCAAGGCCGCGCATCTTACGTGATGGAGTTCTCCCATTACGAGGAAGTCCCCAAGGCGGTCAGCCAGGAGGTCCTGGCAAAACTCCGCGCCTGAGGTTAGCGCGCGGGGTGCTCACTGAGCTGACCGACGTGGATCCAATGCGACGAAACACCAAGGGCCGCTCATGAGAGCGGCCCTTTCTGTTGCGGTGTCGGCGAAGAAAAACGCCCCGGCCGAAGCCGGGGCGTTTCTCTTTTCGCCATTGCTCTGCGATCAGCGTGGCGTCGCGCCGCCGAGCAAAAGGCTCTCGTTGAAGCCGACCGGACGGTTCAATCCAGCGCCCGAACGGTTCCGCTCGAACAAGGTACCGCCAAAGTTCCAGCGAACGCCGACGCCGAGCGAGGAGGCGTCTTCATCTTCAACATCGATCTGCTGCCAGCCGCCGTAGATGCTGAAGGGAGCACCACTGAGCTGCCACTCGGCGCCGATGCCGTAGCGCAAGCCATCGACGCTGGCGCCCCCGTCAGCCGATGCGTCGAAGTAGCCAAGGTTGCCTTGGATCGAGAAGTTGTCGGTCGCGAAGTGACGGATTTCCCCGTCCAGGCCCCACACATCCAAGTCAACCAAGAATTCGGCCTGAGAATAGCTCAGGTCGCCGCTGAATGTCGTGCGGTCAGCGTAGTACTGCATCTGACCGGCGATGGTCCACTCGTCGAGGGAATCTCCAGCGAAATCCAGCGTCGAGTATCCGAGGTAGCCGCCCCAGAGCATGTTGCCGCTGCGGTTGAACAGGTGGCCTCCGAGGTTCCAGAAATCAGCCTCGCCGCCGCCGTCAGCTTCAGCGTTGGCATAGGTGCCGTCGAGCTGGAAACTAGATCCCAGCGCAACCGCGCCGCTCAGCGCGGTGGTGTTGATTTCGCTGTCGTCGTTGCTGGAGTAAGAGAGGCCCACGTAGCCCGTTTGGGCTGCGGCCATGCCAGGCGCGGCGAGCGCCAGCAGAGCGGCAGCCGACGCGATGAGTTTGTTCATGAGTGCTTTCCCCTGTTTGGGCAGTTTCAAACCCGCCTGCGCGGGTACTTAGCGAGCTTACACCAGCCTTGAAAGCGCCGGCGCCGAAACGAGGCGCCGGTGCGCATCTGGCGTTGCGCAAAACCCACGGGGTCAGTCGCAAAGGCGCCAAGTTTCCCTAAATATTACAGCGCCTTTAACCGTTTTTGGTTTTGCCGGCTTGAGAATCCAATCATCCAAGGGCGTGGCTGATTATCAGCGATTTTGGAGGATCCGATGCCGGCAGCGATTTCTTGCGTCACCATTCCCGTCGACGATTTGCAGAAGTCGCTGAAGTTCTATCGCGACGGCCTTGGCTTGACGGTCGAGGAGGGCGATGAGGACCACGCGGCGCTGGATCTCGACGGCATCTATCTGGTGCTGCTGAACCGCGAAGATTTTGGCGAGTACGCGGAGGGCGTCGGCAAGGGGGTCGCTGCCAAAGGCAGCCTCTCGGCCATGCTGTCATATTTCGTCGAGACCCGGGGCGAGGTCGACCAAGTGCTTTCCAAGGCCAAGGCCGCCGGCGCTTCCGTCACCGCCGCCGAAGAGGATGACGGCATGTACGCGGGCTATTTCACCGACCCGGACGGGCACGCCTGGGAAGTGCTCTACGACGGCGACTGACCGCCCTTGCAGGCGCTTGTGCCATCGGGCATAAGCGCCCCCTTGCCGGCCCGCGGCGCCACCAGCGCGCTCGCGGCCGCCTTCCCTTTGCTCCGCAAGCAGAATTTGCAACGCGAAGGGGAAGCGTGTGGCCGGGACTAGGAGTGTAGCTCAGCTGGTAGAGCATCGGTCTCCAAAACCGAGGGTCGGGGGTTCGAGTCCCTCCACTCCTGCCAGGCCCGTCTTGCGTAAAGCGCGAGGCGGTCCGATGTGATGCGCAGTTCAGAGGGAAGTCGGAAGCCGGATGTCGATGGATACCGCCGATCAAGAACAGGAAGCCGAGCCGCGGCGCAAAGGCGGACTGTTCCGCTTCTTCGGCGAGGTCCGCGCCGAAGGGCGCAAGGTCACATGGGCCACGCGCCAGGAAGTCACGGTCTCGACCATCATGGTGCTGATCATGGCGCTGTTGGCCGGGGTGTTCTTCTTCCTTGTCGACCTCATCCTGCGTAACACCATGAGTTTCCTTTTGGGTCTGTTTGGTTGATCGCCATGGTTGAAGCAGAAACCGTCGAGGCAAAGCCGCGTTATTCCGGCAAGGCGCGCTGGTACATCGTCCATGCCTATTCGAACTTCGAGGGCAAGGTCGCTGAGGCGATTCGCGAGCAGGCGCAGCGTCAGGGCCTCGAAGAGCAGTTCGAAGACATCCAGGTGCCGACCGAGGAAGTCACCGAGGTGGTTCGCGGCGCCAAGAAGGTGCGCCAGCATCGCCACTTCCCAGGCTATGTGCTGGTCAAGATGGAAATGACCGACCAAGCCTACCACTTGGTCAAGAATACGCCGAAGGTGACAGGTTTTCTGGGCACGCAGAACAAGCCGCAGCCGGTCAGCGATCGCGAGGTCGAACGCATCTTGGGTCGCGTCGCCGAACAGGCGAGCGCCAAACCGCGCCAACTCATCCACTACGAAGTGGGCGAGAAGGTTCGCGTGTCGGACGGGCCGTTCCAAAGCTTCGAAGGCTTGGTTTCGGAAGTGGATGAAGAGCGCGGGCGTCTCAAGGTCGCGGTCATGATCTTCGGCCGCGAAACCCCGGTCGACCTCGAATACGGGCAAGTAGAGAAGCTTCGGTAGGTCCGCTTTCGCGGAACTGTCGGAGGAGCATCTCGCCAGCGCGCGCGGGGCGGACTCGCTCTAAGCTGGCCCGTGTGAGCCTGTATCGGCACTGCCCATTGATACGGACCCGAGCCGCCTTCGCTGGCGGCCCTTCGCTTCATTGCCAACGATTAGGGGTTGTTCAGCGATGACCCACGCCCCCGTCCTGCTGCGTGAAGCGCTCGAGGCGCTCTCGATCGAGCCCGGCGCGCTCATTGTCGACGCCACGTTCGGCGGCGGCGGCTACACCCGCGCGATGCTCGAGGCCGGCGCACGCGTGATCGCCTTCGACCGTGATCCAGACGCGATCGCGCGCGGTGCGGCGCTGGAAGCGCAGTTCCCTGACCGCTTGACGCTTATTGCTGCGCGATTCGGTGAAATCGGCGCGTTCGTAAACGAGCAATTAACGGGCGTCGTGTTCGATCTCGGCGTCTCCTCGTTTCAGCTCGACCAGGCAGAACGAGGCTTTTCGTTTCAAGCGGACGCGGCGCTCGACATGCGGATGGAGAAGCAAGGTTTGAGCGCCGCCGACGCGGTCAATCGCCTAAGCGAGCCCGCGCTCGCCGAACTCATCTATCGCTACGGCGAAGACGACGACAGCCGTCGCATCGCGCGCGCCATCGTGCAGGCGCGGGCAGCAAAGCCGATCACGCGCACGCTCGCCTTTGCGAAAATCGTCGAGGACGCGGTGGGCGGGCGCAAGGGCGCGCGCACCCACCCCGCGACAAAGACGTTTCAGGCCCTGCGCATGCTGGTGAACGACGAGCTTGGCGAAATCGCACGCGGCCTGTCCGCCGCCGAAGCGAAGCTGAAGCCGGGCGGCCGTTTGGTTGTCGTCTCCTTTCACTCGCTTGAGGACCGTATGGTCAAGCTGTTCCTGACCGAGCGCGCCGATGCGCGCGGACGCGGGTCGCGCCATGCGCCCGATGTTGCGCCGGAGCGCGCGCCAAGCTTCCGGCTGGACCGAAGGCGCGCGACGGCGCCGTCGGATGAGGAGGTGGCGGCCAACCCGCGGGCGCGCTCCGCCAGTCTGCGCTGGGCTGTGCGGACAGACGCGCCGGCGTGGGGCGACCTCGAACCGCCGGGCTTGGCGCCGAAAGCGGAGGCTGAATGGCGAAAACTCGATTGATCCGTTTGCTTCAAGCCGCCGCCGTCATTGTTGTGGCGTTGCTCGCGGTTGGCCTCTACCGAGCCAAGAGCGATGCGGCGCGCGCCGAGACGCGCGTGCGCGCGCTCAACCTTGAGATTGCCGAACGCGAAGCGCGCTTGCGCGAACTCCGATCCGAGATCGCAACGCTGGAGAGCCCTGGACGCATCGAACAGCTTGCCGAAGAGCGTCTTGGGTTAGTGGTCGGTCAGGAGAGTGCGGCGCTGCCGCAGAGCGCCATCGACGATCATCTCCCAGAGGCCGGAGCAGCGCCGTGACCGTGTTCAGCGCGGACGTGGCGCGCTTCGACGTCGAGACGCCGGCGCCGGCGCGCGACCGTATCCGGTTGCTGGCGCTTGCGGTGTTCGCGTTGTTGCTGTTGTTGGCGGGGCGCGCTGTCCAGCTTGCGTTCTCTGGCGATCCACTCGCTGGCCCACGCGCCGCGCAGCTGCATGGCTTGCCGCGTGGCGACATCGTCGACCGTCACGGCGTGCTGTTGGCGACGACCGTGCGCGCCTACGCCCTGACGGCGGAGCCGCATCGGGTCGCCAATCCCGAACAGACCGCAGATCGCCTCATCGCGGCGTTTCCTACGCTTGATCGAACGACGCTCGTGCGCCGCTTGAGCGATCGCTCGCGACGGCTTGTGTACCTGCAGCGCGGGCTCGACGAGGAACAGCGCGCGCGGGCGCAGGCGCTGACGCTTGTTGGCGTGGGCTCCGTCGCCGAGCATCGGCGTAGCTATCCGCAAGGCGCGCTGGCCGCGCACGCGCTCGGGTTCACGGACATCGACTTGAATCCGCTGGCCGGCGTCGAGCGCGGGCTCGACGAAGAAATCAGGAGCGCCGGCCGGGAAGGCCGCACGCTGCGGCTCTCCCTCGACGTGCGGGTGCAGTACGCTTTGGAGGCCGAACTGGACGCCGCGGCGCGGGCGGCGAACGCATCCGGCGCCGCGGCGATCATTCTCGACGGCCGCAGCGGCGAGACATTGGCGCTCGCGTCATGGCCGGCCTTCGATCCCAACCTCGCCGGGCAGGCGCCGGACGCGGCGCGGCGGGACCGGGTTGCCGGCGACGTGCACGAACTCGGCTCCACGCTGAAGCCGTTCACCGTGGCGATGGCGTTGGAGGAGGGACGAGCGCGGCCGGCGGAGGTTTTCGATCTCAGTCAGCCGCTCCTGCTGGGCGACACCCGCATCGAAGATCAGGAGCGGATCGTCGGCCTGGTCGGGCTCCGCGAGCTGCTGACACGGTCGTCGAACATTGGCGCAGCGCGGTTGGCGCTGCGCCTGGGTTCGGAGCGACAGCGCGCTTACTTGGAGCGCCTTGGTCTGACGCAAGCGTCAGGCTTGGAGCTCGGGCGCGATCAAGCCCCGCTCGCGCCGCCGGTTCGTGGCGAGCGCGATGTCGCCGGTCTTGGCATCGGTTACGGGCTTGCGGCCACACCGGCGTCGCTGGCCGGCGCCTACACCGTTTTCGTCAATGGCGGCGCGCGGGTCACGCCCACGCTGCAGCTGCGCGACGCCAGTGCGGTCGAACGAACGCCGGTGTTTTCCGAACCTGTGGCGCGTCAGGTGTTGAGTTACATGCGCGCCGTGGTGACACAGGGGACGGGCCGCGCGGCGGACGTGCCCGGTCTTGCGGTCGCCGGCAAAACCGGGACGGCGGAGAAGCTGGCGGACGACGCCAGCTATGACGAACAGCGCAACTTCTCCTCGTTCGCGGGGGTGTTCCCGGCCAACGATCCGCGCTACGTGATTGTGGTCGCGTTGGACGACACCCGGGCGGGTGATCGGGGCGGCGTCGTGGCCGCGCCGGTTGCTGGCCGTGTGCTGCGCCGGATCGCGCCGATGCTGGGCCTGGCGGTGGAGCCGGCGGCGGCCCGGCGCTAGAGGGAGAACATGAAGCTCGGCGACTTGTTTCCCACCGGCGTCCCGGCGGACGCCGCTCAGCTTGAGATTGCCGGTTTGACCGCGGACTCGCGCGCCGTGCGCCCGGGTTTCTTGTTTGCCGCGTTGCAAGGCACCGCCGCACATGGGCGCGACTTCATTGCGCAGGCAAAGGCCAACGGCGCCGTCGCGGTGCTCTCTGGCGGCGATCTGCACGCCGATCCCGGCCTCGCCCATGTCGTGAGCGCAAATCCGCGCGTCGACATCGCGCGCGCCGCATCGTTGTTCTATCCGCGCCGGCCGGGCGTCATCGTCGGAGTCACCGGCACCAACGGCAAGAGCTCGACCGTCGACTTCCTTCGCCAGATCTGGACCGGCGCGGGCAAGCGCGCCGCCAGCATGGGCACGCTCGGCGCAATCTGGGATGGGAATGTGCGCGATCTCGGCCACACCACCGCCGATCCCGTGCAAATTCATCAGACGCTGCAAATGCTGGCTGACGACGGCGTTACGCATGTCGCGATGGAAGTCTCGAGCCATGGGCTGGCGCAGCATCGCGTCGACTTCGTTCCGCTCGACGCCGGCGGCTTCACCAATCTGACGCAGGATCATCTCGACTATCACAGAACCATGGAGGCTTATCGCGAGGCCAAGCAGCGGATCTGGGAGATCGTGAAGCCAGCGGGCGTGGCTGTGATCAACGCGGACTCGCGCGAGGCAGAGGTGTTTGAAGCGCGCGCGCGCAAGGCGGCGCTGCCGATCGTGACGGCGGGGTGGCGCGCTGGCGTTGAAGGCCTCAAAATCGTGGAGATTCAACCGCGGCCGAATGCGCAATCGATGCGCTTGCGTTGGTCTGGCGCCGAGCATGAGGTTGAGCTGCCGCTGATCGGCGAGTTTCAGGCGATCAATGCCGTGATGGCGGCGGCGCTCGCGCTGGCGCTCGGCGAAGCGGCGAATGCGGTTTGGTCCGGCATGGCGAAACTTAAGCCTGTGAAAGGCCGCATGGAGCACGTCGGCCAGAGCAAGAGCGGCGGCCACGTCTTCGTCGACTACGCGCACACGCCCGACGGCCTCGACGTGTTGCTGCGCGCGGCGCGGCCGCACGCGCCGGGGCGCATCATCGTGGTGTTCGGGTGCGGCGGCGACCGCGACGCCGGTAAACGCGCGAAGATGGGCGCGATTGCTGCGCGCCACGCCGACGTCGTGATCGTCACTGACGACAACCCGCGCAACGAAGACGCAGGCGTTATACGCGCACAGATCATGGCGGGCGCCGCAAGCGCGGTGGAGATCGGCGATCGCGCGCAGGCGATCGCCGAAGCCGTGTCGATGCTGAAAGCGGGCGACGCGCTGATGATCGCGGGCAAGGGCCACGAGACCGGGCAGATCATCAAGGGCGTGATCCATCCATTCTCTGATCAAGACGTGGCGCGCGCGGCGTTGGAGGTTCAAACTTGATTGGTTCTATCACCCTCGTCATTCCGGACGCACTAAGCGCGATCCGGAACCCAGGGGATCACAGGGTTCGACGGTTGCCACTGGGTTCCGGGTTCTCGCTCCGCGAGCCCCGGAATGACGAGGGCGTACAGTGACGGGGCCGCTTTGGACTGCTGCGGAAGCGGTGCGTGCGACAGGCGGACGCCTCGTCAATGGCGATCGGTGGTCGGTGCAGGGCGTCTCGATCGATACGCGCAGCCTTGAGCCGGGCGATCTCTTCGTCGCGCTGAAGGATGTGCGCGACGGCCACGATTTTCTAGCGCAGGCTTTCGTGAGCGGCGCGGCCGCCGCGCTGATCTCCGATGAAAGCAAGGCGGAGGGCCTGGGTCCGGCGCTTGTCGTGCCTGACGTGCTCGAAGGCTTGCGCAAGCTCGGCGCCGCCGCGCGCGAACGCAGCCCCGCCAAACGGGTTGGCGTCACGGGCTCGGTCGGCAAGACTTCGACCAAGGAAGCGCTGGCGCTCTGTCTTGCGGCGAGTGGTGCAACGCATCGCTCCGTCAAGAGCTACAACAACCACTGGGGTGTGCCGCTGACCTTGGCGCGCATGCCGCGCGAAAGCGCCTTTGGCGTATTCGAAATGGGGATGAACCATCGCGGCGAAATCTTGCCGTTGACACAGCAGGTGCGGCCGCACTGCGCGCTGATCACCTGGATCGCGCCGGCGCACATCGAGAACCTGGGCTCGCTCGAAGCCATCGCCGACGAGAAGGGCGACATTTATTCCGGGCTGGAACCGGGCGGGGCTGCGCTCGTCCCCAGTGAAGCGCCGCACGCCGATCGCTTGCTTGCCGCAGCCGAGCGCAACGGCGCCACGATCGTTCGCTTCGGTCGCGATGCCGGCTGCGAGGCGCGGCTTCTGAAGTTTGACATGGACGCCACCGGCTCGACCGCTGAAGCGGAAGTCCTGGGACGGTCTTTGCGCTACCGGATTGGCGTCGAAGGCGCGCACTGGGCGCTCAACTCGGTGGCCGCGCTCGCGGCGGCCGATTGCGTCGGCGCCGATGTGGAAGCGGCGGCGCATGCGCTGGAGCATCTTCGCGCGTTCGATGGCCGCGGCGTGGCCATCATCGTCGCAGCGCCCTTTGGCGATTTCGTGCTCGTCGACGATTCCTATAACGCCAACCCGTCCTCGATGGCCGCGGCGTTCGCTACGCTGGCGGCGCGGACGCCGGGCGCGGGTGGGCGCCGGATCGTTGCGCTTGGGGATATGTTGGAACTAGGCGCGAACGAACGCGCGTACCATGCGGGCCTCGCCGAGCCGTTGGCTACGGCGGGGATTGATTTGGCGTTCGCCGCGGGTCCGCGCATGGCGGCGCTGATGGAGGCGCTTCCGCCCGAGCGTCGCGGCGGCTATGCGGAGAACGCGGAATCCCTGATTCCAATCATCGCCGGTTCGTTGCGCGCGGGCGACGTGGTGTTGGTCAAGGGGTCGAACAGTTCGCGCATGAGCCTGGTGGTCGCCGCCCTCAAAGCGCTTGAAGGGGGAGCTAGATGCTAGAGCTCTTGGGGCAGTTCGAAGAGCGCTCGCAATTCTTCAACCTGTTCAACTACATCACTTTCCGCACCGGCGGCGCGATGTTCACCGCCATGATCATCGCCTTCGCGATCGGCGCGCCTTTCATCGCCTGGCTGCGCAAAAAGCAGGGCAAGGGCCAGCCGATCCGGACCGATGGTCCTGAAGGACATCTGCTCACCAAGAAGGGCACGCCCACCATGGGCGGGCTGATTATCCTCATCAGCCTCGGCATCTCTTCATTGCTCTGGGCGGATCTGTCCAACGCCTATGTGTGGGCGGTGCTGGCGGTGACTCTTGGCTTCGGCACGATCGGCTTTGTCGATGACTTTGCCAAAGTCACCAAACAGCATCACGGGGGATTGTCGGCGAAGCTGCGCCTTGTGTTTGAATTCGCCATCGCGCTGTTCGCCGTGCTCGCCATGCTGGCGGCCGAGTGGATCGCCACCACGCCTGGCGAAACGCACACGGTGATGGGCTTTCTGACGGCGTTGATGGCGGGCGAGCCGCTGACCGCCGTGGCGCTGCCGTTCCTCTCCGGGTGGGGCATTCAATTGCTCGCCTTCTACATCGTGTTTGCGATGATTGTGATCGTCGGTTTCGGCAATGCCGTGAACCTCACCGATGGGCTCGACGGTTTGGCCATCGGCCCGGTGATGGTCGCCGCAGCGACGTTCGGGATGATCTGCTATTTGGTTGGGCGCGTCGACTACTCCGCCTATCTCGGCATTCCTCACGTCGAAGGGGTGAGCGAACTCGCCACCATCCTTGGCGCGCTGCTGGGCGCGTCGCTCGGGTTCTTGTGGTACAATGCGCCGCCCGCGCGCGTGTTCATGGGAGACACCGGTTCACTTGCGCTCGGCGGGCTGCTCGGCGCCGTCGCGGTCGCCAGCAAGCACGAGATCGTCCTCGCCATAGTCGGCGGTCTGTTCGTGCTCGAAACCTTATCGGTGATGCTGCAAGTTGCGGTGTACAAGCGCACGGGACGCCGCATCTTCCTGATGGCGCCGATCCATCACCACTTCGAAAAGCTTGGTTGGCAAGAGCCGACCATCGTCATTCGCTTCTGGATTATTTCGGTGATCTTTGCGATGGCGGGGCTTGCGACTTTGAAGTTGCGTTAACGACGCGAAGCAGCGCAGGTCTCTTCCTGGAGGAGAGATCGGATGATCCCGATCACGGAGTTCAAGGGACGTGACGTTGCCGTGTTCGGCTTGGCGCGAACCGGCCTCGCGGCCGCGCGCGCGCTGGCCGCGGGCGGCGCACGGGTACATGCGTGGGACGACAGCGACGCTACACGCGCCGCAGCGAGCGCTGCGGGCGTGCCCGTCTCCGACATCAACGCACGCGACTGGCGTACGTTTTCAGCGCTTGTGCTGTCTCCGGGCGTGCCGCTCACATTTCCAGAACCGCATCGCGTCGTCACGCTGGCGGAAGCGACGGGCGTGCCGATCATGTCGGACATCGAGCTGTTCGCGCGCGCGGTGAACGCACTGCCCGCGAGCGGCCGCCCGAAACTGGTCGGCGTGACAGGCACCAATGGGAAGTCCACCACGTCGGCGCTGATCGCGCACATCTTGAGCGCCGTCGGCAAGGACGTGCGTCTGGGCGGAAACATCGGCGCGGCTGCGCTCGATCTGCCGCCGCTTCATGCCGGCGCGTACTACATTCTGGAGCTGTCCTCGTTCCAACTCGATATCACCCGTTCGCTGAGGCTCGACGTCGCCGTCTGGCTGAACATTTCGCCGGACCATTTGGACCGTCACGGCAACATGGCCGCCTACATCGCCGCCAAGAAGCGGATCTTTCTCAACCAGGGCGCCGGCGATTGGGCGATTGTCGGCGTCGACGACGACGCCAGCGCCGCTGTCTGCACGGAGCTGACGTCGGATGGGGTCCGGCACGTTGCACCGATCTCGGCCGGCAAAGCGCTGGGGCGCGGCGTTTCAGCGCTGGGCGACAAATTGTTCGACGCGTTGGGCGGCCGATCGGAGGTCGCCGCCGATCTGTCGCGTACGCCGGCTCTGCTCGGCAAGCACAACGCGCAGAACGCGGCGGCGGCCTACGCGGCGTTGCGCGCGCTTGGCGTCGAGGCCAAGGCGATCGCATCGGCTCTGTCGAGCTTCGCCGGCTTGCCGCATCGTCTGGAGCGGGCGGCGTCGGTCAACGGCGTGCGTTTCATCAACGACTCCAAGGCCACAAACGCTGGCGCAGCCGCTCAAGCGCTGGCGGTGTTTCCGCGCGTGTACTGGATTGCTGGCGGCGTCGCGAAGGACGGCGGCATCGAGGAGCTCGCGCCCTTCTTCCCACGCATTGCGCGCGCCTACCTGATCGGGCAGGCGGCTGGCGATTTTTCCGACGTGCTGCGCGGCAAGGTCCCGACCACGATGGCGGGCGATCTTGAGACGGCGGTGACCCAGGCGTTCTCCGATGCGCGTGCTTCCGGCGAGTCGCATCCTGTTGTGCTGCTATCGCCAGCGTGCGCGTCGTTCGATCAATTCAAGAGCTTCGAGGACCGCGGCGATCAGTTCAAACGCATCGTCGCTGGCTTGGTTGCGTCTCAAGCGTCGCAAAACGGAGACGCTGCATGACCGCTGTCGCAGAGAACGTCGCCGCCGCGATGCACCGCATGCGCAGCTATGATCGGGTGTTGCTGACGATCGCCGCCGTGCTGATTGGATTGGGCATCCTGTTTTCTATGGCTTCAAGCCCCGTCGCTACCGCGCGCATCCGCATTGAGGAGGCGTTTTATTTCGCCGGACGGCAGACGGCCTATGCCGCGCTTGGCATCGTCGTCATGTTGGCGGCGGCTGCGCTCGAGCCGCGGCAGATCAGGCGGTTTGCGACCATTCTTGCCGCCCTGTTTCTACCGCTCTGCGCCCTGGCTGCGTGGATCGGTCCGGAGGTGAAGGGCGCGCAACGCTGGTTCGATTTCGGCTTCTTTTCGCTGCAGCCCTCGGAGATACTGAAGCCGGCGCTGATCGTGGTGTGGGCGTGGATGCTCGGCGAAACGATGAAGTCGCCCCGCTTTCCCGGCCGCCTTGTGTCACTGTGTTTGCTTGGCTTGGCCGCGGCGGCGTTGCTCGCTCAGCCGGACATCGGGCAGAGTGCTCTGCTCGCGCTATGTCTGGGGCCGATGCTGTTCCTGTCGGGACTCGCATTGCGCTGGCTGCTCGGCGGCGCGGTGCTGGCCGGCTTTGGCGCCTGGGCGGTCTATACCTTCTATCCGCATGTGCGCGTGCGCATCGACGCCTTTCTCAATCCCGAAGGCGACGCCGCCTACCAGGTCAACCGCGCGCTCGACGCGATCGCCGCCGGCGGCGTTTTCGGCCGCGGACCCGGAGAGGGCGTCATCAAGCGTTCGCTGCCCGATGCGCACGCGGACTTTGTCTTTGCGGTCGCGGCCGAGGAATTCGGCTTGCTGGCTTCGCTGGGCCTGGTGCTGCTGTTTGGCGCGCTGGCGTTTCGCGGGCTTTCCCGCGCGAGCCGGCTGAACATGCCGTTTGAGCAGCTCGCCGCGGCGGGACTCATCACGTTGCTCGTCTCGCAAGCGGCTATTCACATCGCGGTGAATTTGAGCTTGCTGCCGGCGAAAGGCATGACCTTGCCGTTCATCTCGTTTGGCGGCTCTTCGATGATCGGGTCGGCGCTTGCGCTCGGCTTCTGCTTGTCGCTGTTGCGCAACCGGCCAGGCGCCTTTCTGACCAGCGACTCAGGACGCTTTGCCTCATGAGCAAAAGAGTTGTCGTCATTGCCGCGGGGGGCACCGGCGGACATCTCTTCCCAGCGGCGGCGTTTGCCGAGGAAATGCGGCAGCGCGGCTGGCGCGTGGTGCTGATGACGGATGCGCGCGGACGGCGTTATGCGGAACACTTTCCCGCCGAGCGCGTCGAGGATGTCGCCGCCGCGTCGCCCACGCTGCATCCGCTGAAGGCGTTGCCGGCGGCGTTGAAGATTTGGCGCGGCGTTGGCGAAGCCAAGGCGCGCTTCCGCGAAACGCGCCCGGCATTGGTCGCGGGTTTTGGCGGCTATCCTTCGTTCCCGGCGCTGATGGCGGCGCGTGCGCACAAAGTCCCGATCCTCATCCACGAGCAGAACTCGGTGCTCGGTCGCGTCAATCGCGCGCTCGCTTCGAGCGCTGCGATTGTCGCCAGTGGTTTCGAACGGCTCGACGGCTTGCCGCAGCAAGCGGCAAACCGAAAACGTGTCGTTGGTAATCCGGTGCGGCTGCCGATCCTTGAAGCGCGCGCGCGGCCGTATCCTGAAGCACCCGCTGGCGGGCCGCTCAATCTGCTGGTGATCGGCGGCAGCCAAGGCGCGAAGCTGTTCGGCGACGTGATCCCGGTGGCGGTGACCTTGTTGCCAGAAGCGTTGCGCGCGCGGCTGACAGTGGTGCAGCAGGCGCGTGAGGAACAGGTCGAGGAGGTCCGATCCGCCTATCGCGAGGCTGGCGTGAGGGCCGAGGTCTCCGCCTTCTTCAACAACATGGGCGAACGGCTTTCGGCGGCGCATCTGGTGATCGCCCGGGCAGGCGCGTCCACGGTCACCGAGCTGCAAGTGGCCGGCCGGCCAGCCATCCTCGTGCCCTTCGCCGCCGCCGCGGACGACCACCAGACGGCCAATGCGGCTGGCTTGACGTCGGTCGGCGCGGCCGATGTCCTCTCGGAAGCTCAATTCACGCCTGAGGCGCTCGCTCTTCTCCTGGAACAGCGCCTGGGGGACCCCCATGGGCTCGCCGTTCGCGCCGCCGCTGCCCGCGCCGCGGCCAGGCCGGACGCCGCCAAGACCCTGGCCGATTTGGCCGAGAGCGTTGCGGCTTGAAAGCGTCCGCATCCAGGACTGGTCTCGGCGGCGGTAGAGTGTGAAGCCGCCTCTGGGAGAGTGTGATGGAAGAGCTGTTTCGGGATTTCTGGTGGCTGATCTTCCCGATCTTCGGGATGGTCATGGCCGTTTCAGGTGGGTTCACCAGCGAACGCCGCACGCGCAATGTGATCGATCTGATCAAGACCTACACCGACCAGGGTAAAGAGCCGCCGCCCGAACTGCTGAAGCTTGCGGCGAAGGACTGGGACGAAGACGGCGTCACGACATCGCCGCGATCGCGCTTTCACGACAGCGGCTGGACGTTCTTCACCTTCGCCGCGCTCGCGACAGGCTTTGGCATCGCCTACTGGTTCATCCACCCGACTGAGGATTGGGCTTGGATTTTCCTTGCGGTGGCGGCGGGCATGGGCGTGATGGCGCTCGGCGGCCTTGTGATGATGTTCCTGGCGCGGAAGTAAACCGCCATGGACGCCGCCGAAGAGGCGCGCCTCGTCCGTCTCGCGCGCAACGGCGACATGCGCGCCTACGGTCAATTGGTGGACGCCAACCAGTCGGCGGTGCGGGCGTTCCTGCGCCGGCTGACGGGTAACGCCGCAGACGCGGACGATCTGGCGCAGGACGCGTTTGCGCGCACCTGGGAAGTGCTGGCGCGCTATGACGGCGGCTCGCGGCTGCGAACCTTCATCTGCGGCGTGGCGTTCCAGTACTGGCGGCGCGCGCGTCGAGCCGGCGCGCGAAGAATGGCGCGCGAAGACGCATATGCGATGCTTGAGGATGGCGCGAGTGATCCCCACGATCGCAGCGCCCAACGCCTTGCACTGCGCCGCGCCATAGACGAGCTGCCAGAGGATCAGCGCGCCGTGCTGGCGCTCTGCCTGGGTCAGGAATTCACCCACGCCGAGGCTGCCGAAGCGCTCAAGCTGCCGCTCGGCACGGTGAAATCGCACGTTCAGCGCGGCCGTGCGCGTTTGCAGGCCGCGCTTGGACTTGTTACGGAGACGCAGTCATGACCAACGACATCACCCTGGCTGCATTGCTGGGCGAGGCGCCAAAGACGCCCGATCCCGGTTTTCGCATCGACGTGCTCGCGCGCGTGGCGCTGAAGCGCAAGCGCCGCGCCGCGGCCATCCGCGGCTTGAAGCTGATCGCGGCCTTCACCGGCGTCGGGCTCATCGCTCCGCTTGCCGGGGCCTTCGGCATGACGGCCGCTGACGTGCAGCCGCTGCTGGCGAGCGCTGGCGCGATCGTCGCGGGCTATCTTGTGGCGCTGCTGGCGACGCAGGGGCCGGCGGCGACGCTGGCGCGCTCGCGCGCGCTGCTGCGTCTTTAGGTGGCGCGTCAACTAACGCGACGCGTCTCACCGATGGGGCAATCGTATGCAACTGCACTTGCGGTGGATGTGATGAGCGCCGGTCTATAGCCGTTCGGGTTGAGTTCGGAGCAGGCCACGGCGTCGCGGATGGTGATCAGATCAGCTTCGTCGAGATCGAACAGGAACCGATTGAAATGCTGGCGCATCATGCCTGCCACGGCCTGGTGGCGACGATGTGTGCCGTTGAATGCGCCGGGCGTGGCGATGTCGTCCCAGCGCTCGACTCTTCGGCCAGCGGGCGCAGCCGCTAGGAAACCGATCGCGGCGCCAGCAACTCCGCCTCTCCAGCGCGCAGCAGGCTCGCTTACAACACCGTCTCCGTACCCTGCAGCGGCAGCGCCTAGAACGATCCCCAAACCTAGCCCGTCAGCCAAGCGCGGGGCTGCGTGTGCGCTTGCCTCCGGCCAATCCCAAAGCAGCGTGTCGTGCACGGAAGCGAATCCCGCTGAGCCGAGACCTAGCGCGCCCCCGACCGCCGCCGCCGCTCCGCCCGCGTCTTCTGAGTTGCTGACTTCAGATGCGACAGCGACGCCAATCAATCCCGACGCGATCGCCCCCCGCACCATTTCCTGGGTGACGCCTGGCATACGTGCTTGCAACTGCGCCTGATACGAGCCGGCGAACAGCGTGCAGCTTTCGCGCGGCTCCCGGCTTTGGACGCATTGACGTCTCTCAAGGACATATTCGACGCTTGCCCGCGCGCGCTTATCGGTGAACGGAATGACATCGGGACCACGGAGATCCGTAAAACGAACTGTGAGAAGGTAGTCTGCCTCGCCGATGTTTTCGGACAGCATATCGGCGTTTGACAGCCAAGACTGGAGCATGGTCGCGACATCCGCTCGCGTCGGTCTCGTCGTGATGACTGCGCCGCCATCGAACAGCCGAAACTCAGGCGCTCCCGCGATCTCGTAGATCGCGATGTTTTCGTGAAGGAGCGAATTGCTATCTGCGAGCGCCACATGAGTCGGGGGCAACTCCGGCCGCTGCATGGCGCGCACGTCCTCAGTGGAGGCACAGCCAGCAGCTCCCAAGCACAGCAGCGAGGCGCCGACCATCAGCTTGAAGTACATCTGTTTCCGTCCCTAGAGTGCAGCTTGAGTCATCGCATCCTAAGGTTAACAAAGGTCAAACCGAAGGTTGTGGGCGATGGCCCCTTTTTGCGAGACTGATCCCATGCTGCGCCGCGCCATTCCGTTCGACACCGGCCCCATTCATTTCGTCGGCATCGGCGGCATTGGCATGTCCGGCATCGCCGCGGTGATGAAAAATCTCGGCTACGAGGTCACGGGCTCGGACGCCAAGGAGAGCGCCAATACCGAGCGTCTGCGTGCGCAAGGAATAAGGGTGTTGATCGGCCACAAGGCCGAGAACGCCGCGCATGCGGGCGTCGTGGTGGTGTCCTCCGCCATCAAGAACGGCAATCCCGAAACCGACGCCGCGCGTGCGCGCGGCGTCCCGATCGTAAAGCGCGCGGAGATGCTGGCCGAAATCATGCGGCTAAAGTGGACGGTGGCGATCGGCGGCACCCACGGCAAAACCACCACCACCTCCATGATCGCAGCGCTGCTCGACGCCGGAGGCAAGGATCCCACCGTCATCAACGGCGGCATCATCAACGCCTACGGCGCGAACGCGCGCATGGGCGAGGGCGAATGGATGGTGGTGGAGGCCGACGAAAGCGACGGCACCTTCACGCGCCTGCGCGCCACCGCGGTGGTGGTCACCAATATGGACGCTGAGCACCTCGACCATTACGGCACTGTCGAAGCCATGAACGCGGCCTACCAGACCTTCGTGGAAAACATCCCATTCTACGGCTTTGCGGTGATGTGCCTCGATCATCCCCAGGTGCAGGCGTTGGCGGCGCAAGTGCGCGACCGGCGCGTCATTTCCTACGGCTTCAATCCGCAGGCCGATGTGTGCGCAGTCAATGTGCGCCCGTCGCGCGACGGCTCGACGTTCGACGTTGTGGCGCGGCGCAAGGGCGAAGGCCCGGGGGTAACGCTCCACGATTTGTTTTTGCCGGTGGCGGGGCGGCACAATGTGCAGAACGCCGTTGCTGCGATCGCGGTGGCCCGCGAGCTGGGCGTCACCGACGACGGCATCCGCAAGGGGCTGAAGAAGTTCGCCGGTGTGAAGCGGCGCTTCACCACCACCGGCACTTGGAACGACGTGCGCATCATCGACGATTACGCCCACCATCCGGTGGAAATCGCCGCCGTGCTCTCGGCCGCGCGCGAGATGACCGAAGGCCGTGTGCTGGCTGTTGTACAGCCCCATCGCTACACGCGCCTGCGCGACTTGTTCAAGGATTTCTCCACCTGCTTCAACGACGCCGACATCGCCGCGGTGGCGGATGTCTACCCCGCCGGCGAGGCGCCGATCGAAGGGATCAGCGCCGATGCGCTCGCCGCCAGCCTGAAAAGCCACGGCCACCGCGACGCGCGCAAGCTTGCGAGCCTGGACGCGCTGGCCGATTTCGTGCGCGAGGAAGCAAAGCCGGGCGATATCGTCGTGTGCCTGGGCGCCGGGGATATCACCGCGTATGCGAATGCGCTGCCGGGGAAGTTGGGGGGGGTGATCGCAAACACTGCCGTCATCCCGGCCGGAGCCGCGTGAGCGGCGTAGAGCCGGGACCCAAAGGCCAACGCGGCACCCTACGATCTCCTGGGTCCCGGATCGCGCTTCGCGCGTCCGGGATGACAGCGGTCTGTTGGATGGCGCTCCGATGTGGCCCCCCGAATCCTTGACCCCTCGCCCGACTCCCCGCAGCCGGGTTCAATGCCCGACACCGCCCACCGTAGGCCCCAGCCGCTGCGCGCCGCCCTGATCTACGATTTTGACGGCACGCTGGCGCGCGGCAATCTGCAGGAGCGCAGCTTCATTCCCGATATCGCCGGCATGAAGCACGCCGATTTCTGGCTCGAGGTGAAACGCCTCGCTAAGGCCGAGGACGCCGACGAAATCCTGGTCTACATGCACCTGATGCTCGATCGCGCGCGCGCGGCGGGCCGGCCGGTGACGCGCAAACAACTGCAGGAAAGCGGGCGTGATCCGGATTTCTTCGACGGCCTGGATCATTGGTTCGAGCGTATCGACGCCTTCGGCGACGATCTCGGCCTGCAACTCGACCATTATGTGATTTCATCCGGCATCTACGAGATGATCGAAGGCTGCGTGCTGTTTCGCCGCTTCCGGCAAGTGTTCGCCTCGCGCTTCCTGTACGACAAGAACGGCGAGGCGAAGTGGCCGAGCGTGGCGATCAACTACACCACAAAAACGCAGTTCCTGTTCCGCATCAACAAGGGCATCGACAACGTCCACGATACCGAAGCGATCAATCGCTGGATGCACAACGACGCGCGCGTGCTGCCGTTCGAGCGCATGATCTTCATCGGCGACGGCGACACCGACATCCCAACCATGAAGATGGTGACCAGCCAAGGCGGCTGCGCCATCGCCGTGCTCGATCCCTATCAGTGGACCGAGCCCAGAAGCCTCGACAAGATCAGCCGGCTGATTGCCGAAGATCGCGTGAGCTATGTCGCGCCCGCCGACTACCAGCCGAAGAGCCAGCTCGATGTCATCGTCAAAGGCGCGCTGGGCCGTATCGCGCTGCGCGCCGGGCTGCCCGTCAGCGGCTAGCTGCCCTGAACCGGCGCATCGTCGGGCAGGCGCTCGATGCCGCGCACGGGATAGGTGCGCTGCGGATTGCCGCCGATCAACTCGACGCCAAGCCCGTTGCCGGTGCAGATCCAGGCTGAGGTGGAGCGGATGGCGATCGCTTGAGTCCAGTCGAGATCGCGGGCGTTGAACATGGTCGTCAGGCGATACTTGCGATTGGCGCTCACTCTTACGTCGATGTGGTTTTCATCGATGTAGGAAAAGCCGTTGGCCATTTGCGCGTTGAAGCAATCCCGGTCAGCCGGCGCGGCGGCCTGATCGGTTTCCGTAGGGGTGGTGCATGCCGCCAGCAGCGCCGCCGTGGCGAAAAGAGCAGTCCGAACCATGGTCGTTCTCCTGAAACTCTGCGTAGTATGAAGCCTGTCCGGGCATGCGGGGAGTGGTCCCGCCCCTTGATCGACTTCACAAGCCTGCGATAGCCCATCAACAATGAGTGAACTCAACCTGCCTCCCGTGCGCGGCCAGCTGCTCCGCGGTGAAAAGCTGGCGCCGTTCACCTGGTTTCGTGTCGGCGGGCCGGCTGATGCGCTGTTCATTCCGGCTGACATGGATGATCTCGCAACCTTTCTCGCGGCTCTGCCCGCCGACGTTCCGCTTCTCACCCTTGGCGTCGGCTCGAACCTCATCGTGCGGGACGGCGGCGTGCCCGGCGTCGTGGTCCGGCTGGCGGGGCGCGCGTTCGGACAGGTCGACATCCTGCAGGATGCACGGTTGCGCGCCGGCGCGGGAGCGCTCGACGGCATGGTGGCGAAGGCCGCAGCCAAGGCGGGGATCGCGGGCCTCGAATTCTTTGTTGGCGTGCCCGGCACGATCGGCGGCGCGCTGACGATGAACGCAGGCTGCTACGGGCGCGAAACCAAGGATGTGCTGGTGCAGGCGACCGCGCTCACCCGCTCGGGAAAACGTGTAACGTTGAGCAACGCCGACTTTGGCTACACCTATCGCCACAATGCGCTGGCGGAGGATGTGATCTTTCTCGACGCGACCTTTCAGGGCGCGCCCGACGCGCCTGAGGCGATCACCGCGCGCATGGCGGAGATCACGTCAAGGCGCGAAGGCTCGCAGCCGATCCGCGAGAAGACGGGCGGCTCGACATTCAAAAATCCACATGCGCCGAACGGCGACAAATTGTCGGCATGGATGCTCGTGGACGAAGCGGGCATGCGCGGCGCCAAGCGGGGCGGTGCGCAAGTGAGTGAGAAGCACGCGAACTTCCTGATCAACACTGGCGAAGCGACCGCCGCTGATATCGAAGGCCTGGGCGAAGATGTGCGCGCGACGGTGAAAGCCCACAGCGGCATTGAACTCGACTGGGAGATCAAGCGGGTTGGGCGGTCCGGGCCGGTTTCGGCAGCCTGATCCGCTCAAGCGGCGAAGCCACAAGGCCGAGCGCTACAGAGAACGCAATCGCCAGCGGCCAGATGGCCAGATTGCTCCAGTCCAGGGCGCGGCCCGCTTGCACTGCGCTCCAATAGCCAAGCCCTTGCCACAGATAGATCGAGTAGCCGCTGCGTATGAACGGCGCCAGCAGCGGATGCGTCGCCGCCTGCTGAAGCAATTGTGGGCTGAGCAGCCGCGCCAGGACCAGGAAAACGGAGACCCAGACGCAGCAGAACAGGAAGAACAGCGCATTAGGCGGGAATTTGTTGCTCTGCATCTGGAATGTGAGCTGGTCGGGCATCAGTGCAAACGCTGCTGCTAAGGCCGCGGCTGCAATCCCGCCCATGAGCAAGAAATCGGCGAGCTTGGTGCGCGCGTAGTTCGCGGCCAACGCAAAACCGAACGCCGCCCACAGCGCGTAGAACACGATCGTCTGCACCATGCCGAGACGCGTGGTGTCGAGCAAATCAACTGCCAAGACCAGCGCGGCCGCACCCAGCGCCTGCGACCACAGTGGCGCGTGTGCGCGTGCGGCGAGTGGACCGAGGAAAGGCATGAGCGCCGTCACCGCCAGGAACGGGGCTACGAACCAGAGATGCCAGTTCATCATCCGCTCTGAGTAGCCTGCGCCGCCATTGATCGGGTTGAGCCACGCGCCAAGCGCGGCAAGCGCGGTGTCGACCTCGTGGTAGCGTAGCGCGATCATGATCAGCGCTTCGACGATCGCGTAGGCGAAGTAGGGAACGAGGATGCGCACGCCGCGCCGCGCAAGGAAGTCGAAATAATTGTTAACCGGCGCGCCTTGCTCTGAAAGATAGAACGCTGCGCCGGCGATCATGAAGATTAGCGGCATCTCGAACAGGAACACAGAGGCCACGTCCCATGAGACGAGGTTCAGCCAGAACATGCCGTGGATGGCGATGACCACGTAGGCCATGAGCGCGCCGCGCGCGACATCGAGACCGATCACGCGCCCGCCAGCGCTTTCCCCCGATCTCGCCATCGCGACTCCGCTCCCGGCGCCTGTCTGCGAGAGAAAGCGAGCCGGAGCAATCGTCACCGCGGCTGTCAAACCGAAGCTAGGGTTCACTTGGTAGCCTGCGTCGAAGCCCGCGGCCGCTAACCATTCTTTCATCGCAACGAAAAATTCACCATAAAAATCAATCCATAAAGCGCTGCAATCAAACCTTGCCTTAACCTCCAAGCGTTTCATTGTGAGACGGTGGAGGAAGCGCAGAAAAGCGATTTCCCACCGGGCGTTTTCTGGGTCGGGTAGTGGGTTGAGGCGCGTGCAATGGCGCGGGTGGCGGTGTTATTGGGCGGACTAAGCCCTGAAAGGCCCGTGAGCTTAAGCTCCGGTGCGGGTTGCGCGGCTGCGCTGCGCCGCCTGGGCCATGACGTCATCGAAATCGATCCGCAGGATGAGGATTGGATCGAACGTTTGCGCGCGGCGCGCGTCGATGTCGTGTTCAACGCGCTGCATGGTGAATGGGGCGAAGACGGCCGCACCCAGGGCGTGCTCGATTATCTCAAGCTTCCCTACACCCATTCCGGCGTGCTCGCCTCGGCGCTCGCCATGGACAAGGACAAATCCAAAGCGATTTTCGCCCAGGCCGGGCTGCCGCTTGCCGCCGGCAAGCTGATGCATCGGCTGGAGGCCGCCAAGGCGCACCCGATGCCGGCGCCGTATGTGGTCAAGCCCAACGCGCAGGGCTCCTCGGTCGGCGTCTTCATCGTGCGCGAAGGCGCCAACCGCCCGCCCGAACAATTGCTCGATCCCGATTGGACCTTCGGCGACGACGTGCTGGTCGAGGAATTCATTGACGGCAAGGAGCTGACGGTCGCTGTCATGCACGGGCGCGGGGCGCTGGCGGTGACGGACATCCTGCCCGCTGGCGAGTGGTACGATTTCGACGCCAAATACGCCGAGGGCGGCTCGCGCCACTTAGTTCCCGCCGACATTCCGCAAAGCATTTCAGACCAATGCCTGCGCGCAGCGGAAGCAGCCCACACCGCGCTCGGCTGTCGCGGCGTGACGCGCGCGGATTTCCGCTACGATCCCAAGCGCAACCGCATCGCGCTCCTCGAAGTGAACACGCAGCCGGGGATGACGCCGACTTCACTCGTGCCCGAGCAAGCCGCTCACCTTGGCATGTCCTACGACGATTTGGTGCAGTGGATTTTGGAGGACGCGTCATGGCCGCGATGAGAGCGCGCCGTCCAGGACGCGGCGACGGGCGCGGCGCGCGCCGTTCAAGTCATGCCCCGTCGTTTGAATCCGTGCCGCGGCTCGCGCGCATCAAGTTGTCGGGCGGTCTTGGGCCGAGCGATGTGCATGTCAACGGCAAGAGCCTCGCTTACGCGATAACGGGTGTCGTGCTGTTCTTCGGCGCCGCCGCCGTGGGCGCGACATGGCTCGGCTCCTCACTGTTCGACGCCAACGAGGCGGTGACGCGCAGTTCCGACGCTGCTGCGGCGCGCATCGGTTTCGCCATCGGCGAGATCAAGGTTGAGCAGATGCCAGACACCGCGCCGATCACGGAAGCGCGCGCTTCCGAGGTGCGCCGATTGGTGACGCCAGAAGGGCGTCATTCGATCCTTGCGCTCGACCCCGATGTCGTGAAAGCGCAAGTCGAGGCTCTCGATTGGGTTGCGTCAGCGCGGGTGCGGCGGCTCTGGCCCGCGACCGTGATCATAGAAGTTGAACGCCGCCAGGAATACGCGATCTGGGACGATGGGGAGACAGTGTCGGTGATCGATGCGAATGGCGAGCGCCTGAGCACCGAGGCAGCAGCCGATCACCCAGAGCTAATCCGTGTTGTCGGCGCCGACGCCGGGCCAGCGTCGCCGCCACTGCTGGCGGCGCTTGAAGGGCTGCCGAACCTGCGCGCCCGCATCGTCCATATCGCGCGCGTCAACGATCGACGGTGGAATTTGAAGTTGCGCTCCGGGGCCGTGGTGGCATTGCCGGAGAATGGTGCGCCCGAAGCGTTGGCGCGCCTCGAACAGCTCCATATCGCCTATGCGTTGCTCGACCGGCCGGTGACTCGGCTCGATATGCGGGCGCCAGGGCGCTTGGCCGTGCGGGTTCGCCCGGCTCTCGAAGGCGGTCCTTTCGTGGCGGGCGGCGCATGACCGCACTGCTTCTCACCCGCCGCGCCGAGCGCGAACCGGCGTCGCTGCCGGCTTTGCCGCTGGTCGCGGCTTTGGATGTTGGCGTGTCGAAAACGGTTTGCTTGGCGACGCGCCGCGACCCGGTGCTGGATTTGCATCCGGATCGGCCATTGCGCGTGCTGGGCGTCGGACAGCAGACCGCTCCCGCCATAGCCTCGGGTAAGGCGGCGGATTTCGAGGCGTGCGCGCGCGCAATCCGGGTCGCCATCGAGGAGGCCTCGGCGATGGCCGGCGCGTCGATCACGCGTGTGACAGCCTCGTACTCCGGGCCAGGGGTACAGTCACGGATTCTCCGCGGCGCAGTGCGTATCCGCAGTGGCGTCATCGCCGGGCGGGATGTCGACGCGGTGTTCGACGCCGCCCTTGAGTCTTTCCCCTCGCCGCAGCTCACTGTCTTGCATATCGAGCCGCTCCGCTACTTCGTGGACGACGGCGCTCCCATCGACGATCCGGTCGGCAAGGCTGGGCGCAAGTTGGCGATCGAAGCCTGCATTGTCACCGCGCCCACCGATGCGATCAACGCGCTCAAGGCGTGCGTGCGCATGGCTGGGGCTGAGGTTGAGACCCTTATCGCTGGACCGAAGGCCGCTGCGGCGTCGGCGCTGACGGCCGATGAGTTCGAGCAGGGCGCGCTCCTGCTCGATATCGGCGCGGGCTCGCTCGGTCTGAGCGTGTTCGCCGACGGCGCGTTGTTGCATGCCGAGACCGTCGCCGTCGGCGGCGTGCGCCTGACCCGCGATCTTGCGCACAAGCTGCAAACCACCTTTGCCGCGGCCGAGCGGGTGAAACTCCACTTCGGCTCGGTCGGCGCTGCATGCGATCCGCGCGAAGCGGTGCAGGCGCCGCGGCTCGGGTTCGATGGCCGGCTTGAGGCCGCCACCACGCTGCGCGGGGTGATTGCCGAAACGCTGACGCCGCGCTTCTTCGAAATGATGCTGGTCGCCCGCGATCGCTTGGCGCGGGCGGGTTTCGCCGGCGCCGCCGGGCCGCAGCGAGCGGTGTTGGTCGGTGGCGGCGCGATGATGCCCGGCGTCCGTGAATTGGCGTCCGAGGCGCTGGGCATGCCGGTCCGCCTCGGCCGCCCCTTTGATCTCTGCGGCTTCGACCATGGCGAGGCGGGTCCCGGTTACGCCGCCGCGGCGGGGTTGTTGCGCCTTCGCCTCGACGAGCCGACCCTCGACGATGTCGAGGAAGCATTTCAGCCGTCGCTGGCGAACATGCTCGTAACCCTGCGCCAGGCCACGACCGGCGCCTGGACTTGGCTGCGCGACAATTTCTAGACCTACGGCTTGTCAGGCCCCCGCAGCCTGACCATGTGCGGTCGCAGCGTCGCCGCAAATCCGCGCGATTGTGAAACTTAAAGAAACCTTAAACGCGGCGAAGGACGCTGCAATGCGGGCGATCGCGAATCGTGCGAGTCGGTCGCTCTGGAGCGGGTGATGAGTCAGTACAGCATGCCGGCCGTCAGGGACCTGAAGCCGCGCATAGTGGTGTTTGGAGTGGGCGGAGCCGGCGGCAACGCCGTCAACAACATGATCGACGCCAGGCTCCAAGGTGTCGAGTTCGTCGTCGCCAACACCGACGCGCAAGCGCTGACGCGCGCACGCACGCCAAACCGGCTGCAGCTGGGGCACGCCATTACCGAAGGCCTCGGCGCGGGCGCACGCCCTGAAGTCGGTCAGGCGGCGGCGCAGGAGAGCCAACCCGAAATCATCGAGTTCCTCGAAGGCGCACACATGGTGTTTGTCGCCGCCGGCATGGGCGGGGGCACCGGCACCGGCGCCGCCCCTGTCATCGCGCGCACGGCGCGCGAGCGTGGCATCTTGACCATCGCGGTGGTGACCAAGCCGTTCCACTTCGAGGGTCAGCGCCGCATGCAGCTGGCCGAGCAGGGTGTGCAGGAGCTGCGCAAGCATGTCGACACGCTGATTGTCATTCCCAACCAGAATCTCTTCCGCATCGCCAATGAGCGGACCACCTTCGCCGAGTCATTCCAACTCGCCGACCAGGTGCTTTACTCGGGCGTGCGCGGCGTGACCGATCTCATGGTGATGCCGGGCCTGATCAATCTCGACTTCGCCGACGTGCGAACGGTGATGGCCGAGATGGGCACGGCGATGATGGGCACGGGCGAAGCCGGCGGGCCCAATCGCGCCCTTGAGGCCGCACACGGCGCCATGGCCAATCCGTTGCTCGACATCGTTTCGATGCGCGGCGCCAAAGGCGTGCTGATCAACATCACCGGCGGCTTCGACATGACACTCTACGAGGTCGATCAAGCCGCCAACGAAATTCGCGCTGAAGTCGATCCCAACGCGAACATCATCTTGGGCTCCACATTCGACGAGACCTTGGAAGGGCGCATGCGCGTGGCCGTGGTCGCGACCGGCATCGATGACGAGCACATCGTCACGCAGCAGACCGTGGTTGAGCCTGCGAGACGGGCTGCGGAGGCGGCGCCGCGCCGGCCGCTGGTAACGCCGCGTCCGGAACCGGCTCGCCCACCGGAGCCGGTGGCCGAAGAGTTCGAGGAAGCGCGACCGCGTTTCGCCAACGATGTCGGGCAGGAGCCACGACGCGGCGGCTTCTCGCTGTTCGGCCGGAAGAAGCCGGAGGCGCGCCTGCCCGAACCCGCAGCGCGCGATTTCAATCTTGAAGAAGACCCTCCCGTGCGGACGCAACCAACCGATGCGGCGCCCCGCGACGCGTCATTGGACGAAGAGCTGGAAATCCCTGCCTTCCTGCGCCGGCAGATGAATCCGCGCTGACGCAACCTGTTTATTGAACCTGCGCTAGGCGCCGAGTTCCAAGCGCCGCTTCAACGCTGCGTCGGCAGGGCTAAGGTTGCGCATCCGCTCAAGCTGCCGTAGCCGCACCAGCGCCGCGCGCCGATATTGCTGCGCCTCGCTGCTCTTTAAGCCCGCAAGATGGGATTCCACGATAGCGCGAAACCGCAGAGCCTCGGGCGCTTCGGCATCGTCAAAGATGCGGTCCGCCAAAGAAAGCTCGTGCAGCCAGGCCTGCCGCGCCGCCATCCAGTCGGCTTGCGCGGCCGCCGCCAGTCCGACGCGTTCGAGCGCGGTTGCGTACGCGTGGAGCGACGCTGCGTCGGGCGATGCGGCGCTGAGCTGCGCGCGCAGGTTGGCGCTCTCTTGGAAGCTCGCGCGCGCCTCAGCGTTGCCGCCGATGGCCAGCGCGACATCGCCGAGCTTCAGCAGCGCGGCTGACAAATTGAGCATCTGCCGCGGATGCTCGCTTTGGCGATCGAGGCCCATGCGGAAAAATTCGACGGACCGCGCACAGGCTTCGCGCGCCTGGTGATTTGCTCCCGCTTTGCGGGCGATCTCCGCCAGCCGATCCCAGCATGCGCCGGCTTCGGTCAGCCAAGCCGCCTCGGCGCCTTCAGCGCGCGCGAACGGCTCGGCGCGCGCCAGCGCTTCGTTGGCGGCTGCTTGCGCGACATCGAGCGCTTGGGTGCGGAGCGCTTGGTCGGCCCGTTCGAGCAACGTATGCACAAGAAAGCGCGTCGGCGCCTGCGGATGCTCGGCGCGCTCAACCAATTTTCCCGCCAAGGCGCACGCTTGCTCTAGCGATTGAGCGGCGGAGGCCGTGTCGCCGAGCGCTTCGAGCAGGGCGGCGCGCTTGCGCCAAACGCCGGCCAGTGCCCACACTTCGTCGCCGTGCTTCGCCGCAAGACGCAGCCGCGCGTGCAGGGCCTTGTCCATCGCTGTGCGCGCGTCCTCTGCGGCGCCGCGTACGAAGTCAGCCTCCGCGGCCAACGACCAAGCGTCGGCCAGCGCTGAACGCCAATGCGGCTCGTCTTTCTCCGTCACCGCGAGGGCTTCGTACCGAGCGATCGCTTCGCCTAACCGACGGCGCGCGGACATCGCCTGTCCAGCGTCCAATTCGAGTCCCGCAAGCCGTGCTTCAGCGTCGGCGATGTCCGCGGCCAGCACTGGCGCTTCACCCAATGCTGCGGCCGACGCGCGCAACATCGCCAAAGCGCCCTCGGCGCCCGTGAGAGCCCGCTCGCGCATCCCGTCCTCGGCGTCCAGTTCGGCGAGCCGTCCTCTGGCGCGCGCGTACCATCGGACCGCCGCCGCCTCCGAGCGATTGAGTTTGAGAATGGCGTCTTCGATGTGCAGGGTTTTTTCGTAGTGCTCTCGCGCAGCGCTTGCGTCGCCGCGGAGGCGGGTGATTTCGCCGAGCAGATAGGCCGCCCGCGCTTGCGCAGCTTTGTCGACCGCGTCCCTCAGAACCGCTTCGGCCTCGCGGCAAGCGACGTCGAGCTCGCCATCCTCTGCGGCCAGCCTCGCAAGCGCCAGGCGCGGCGCGGGATCGAGCGGCTCCAGCCGAAGCGCAATCGAGAGCGCTTCGCGGGCGCGCTCGCGATCATGCGGTTCGGTGAGCGCCGCCGCGCGCCGCGCCGCGGCCGCGGCGTCAGGCCCTCCCAAGCGCGCACGCTCCATGAGGAGGTCAGCATCGTGGCTCGCATCGGAAGGGGGGGGCGTTGTCAAAAGCGGCCTTTCGGTCCCATTCGTTAATCGTCACAAACCGTAACGCAACTTGTGTTGTTGGGTCCGGGCGGGGCGCCCATAAGCAAACCGATCTGGGTCGGGGGGCCCATTCCCTTTTGGGGGAAAGAGGGTGGTTGCGTTGCGTCAACAGACCATAGCAGGGCCTGCCATGTGTGCGGGCGTCGGGGTCCACTCGGGATCGCACGTCCGCATGGCGCTGATGCCGGCGCCCGCCAATTCTGGCATCGTGTTCGTACGCTCGGACGTACGGGGTGTGGATAATGCCATCCGCGCGCATGCCGACCTGATTTCCGACACCCGCAACTGTACCGCCATTCGCAACGCTGCCGGCGTCGAATTGGCGACCGTTGAGCATTTGCTGTCAGCGTGCGCCGGTCTGGGCATCGACAATTTGCTGGTTGAGATCGACGGGCCGGAAGTGCCCATTCTGGATGGCTCTTCGGCGCCGTTTGTGCGGGTGTTGCTGAACGCCGGTATCGAACAGCAACGTGCGTCGCGCTGCGTCATCCGCGTCCTTGAGCCGATCGAGGTGCGCATGGGCGCCAAGAGCGCCGCCTTGCTGCCGAGTGAGGGTTTTGAGGGCCTCGACTTGGATGTGACGATCCGCTTCGCGGATCCCGCGATCGGTGTGCAGCGCCGCCGGATCGAGCTGACTCCTAAGAGCTTCCTTGGGGAAATTGCGGACGCGCGCACATTCGGGTTTCTCTCCGATGTCGAGATGCTCCGCGCGGCCGGGTTGGGTCGCGGTGCGTCCTTGGACAACGCCGTGGTGGTCGACGCCGGGCGCGTGGTGAACCCGGAGGGGCTTCGCTTCGAGGACGAATTCGTGCGCCACAAGCTGCTCGATGCGATTGGCGACCTCGCTATGGCCGGCGCGTCGATTTGTGGCCGCTTTGTGGCGGATCAACCGGGGCATGCGCTCAACGCGCGCCTCGTCCGCGCGCTCTTGGACACACCCGAGGCCTGGTGCTTGGAAGGCGCGGCGCGGGCCGACATGGCGCCGCGGGTGGCGTCCCCGGCCATGGCGGCAGCGGGCTGATACCGCTCATCCCGGGCGCAGTAGCAGCGCTTTGCGGCGTGCCTGTCATCCTGTATCACGCACCGGTTCGCGCTTCGGCGCGCCTTTGTGCCGAGCAAGAAGAGGCCCAGGTGATGCACCCACACCAGAAGCACCTTACCCGAGCCATGGCGGCGTTTTTGCTGGCCACCGGGGTAGGCGCCTGCGGCACCCTGGGCGGGCGTCAGTCGGCAGAGCGTCAGTACGTCGAAGAGCCGGTCGCTCAAATTTATAACCGCGGCGCCGACCAATTGGATCGCCGCCGCTGGGCCGACGCGCTGGCCGCCTTCGAGGAAGTGGAGCGGCAACACCCCTACTCGTCATGGGCGCGGCGCGCCATGCTGATGGAAGCCTATGCGCACTATCGCGCTGGCCAATACGACGATGCGATCGAGGATGCGCAGCGCTTCACGGCTTTGCACCCGGGCAATGAGAGTGCGCCTTACGCCTACTACCTGATTGCTGTCAGCCACTTCGAGCGCATCCTCGATGTCGGCCGCGATCAAGCCACCACTGAACGCGCGCTCGCCGCGCTCAATGACGTTGTCCGCCGCTATCCGGAGAGCACTTACGCACGCGATGCGCGGCTGAAGCTCGACATGGTCTACGACCAACTGGCCGGCAAAGAGATGGATGTCGGGCGCTTCTACCTGACGCGCGATCAGCATCTCGCGGCGATCAACCGCTTCCGCAATGTGCTTGAGAACGAGAACTATCAGCGCTCGTCGCACGTGCCAGAGGCGTTGCACAGACTGGTGGAAGCTTATCTGTCCGTCGGCATGGTTGAAGAAGCGCAGCGTATGGCGGCGGTCCTCGGGCATAACTTTCCGGGCAACCAATGGTATCAGCGCTCCTATGCGTTGATGACCGACTCGGGCGTCAGCGCCGTGGGCGAGGAAGAAGCGCGCCGCCGCGGATGGCTCGACCGGACGTTTGGGGCTGTATTCTAGCCTCAGCAGCGAGGCGCACGTTGAGCGATAAGCCTGTCAACACGCTCACGCCGCAGGAGGCGGCAGCCGAACTTGAGCGGCTGTCGGCTGAAATCGCGCGCCACGATCAGCTCTATTACGCCAAGGCGGCTCCCGAACTCACGGACGCTGAGTACGACGCGCTGCGTAGGCGTAATGCCGCCATTGAGGCGCGCTTCCCCACGCTGGTGCGCGAGGACAGTCCCTCGATGCGGGTCGGGACCGCGCCTGCGGAGAAGTTCGGGAAAGTCCGTCACGCGGTGGCGATGTTGTCGCTCGACAATGCGTTCGACGCTGACGACGCGCGAGCCTTCGTTGCCCGTGTGCAGCGCTTTCTCAATCTTGATGCGGCCCCGGCGATAACCGCGGAACCGAAGATCGATGGCTTGTCTGCCTCCCTGCGTTACGAGCACGGGCGGTTCGTGCTGGGCGCAACGCGCGGAGACGGCCGCGAAGGCGAAGACGTCACCGCCAATCTGCGCACCATTGCCGATATCCCCCAGACGATTAGGGGCGCGCCCGAGGTCTTGGAAGTGCGCGGCGAAGTCTACATGGAGAAGGCGGCGTTTGCGCAGATGAACGCGCGGCTCGAAGCCGAAGGCAAGCAGACCTATGTCAATCCACGCAATTCAGCCGCGGGAGCCCTGCGCCAGCTCGACCCTAAGATCACCGCGTCGCGGCCGCTGCGCTTCTTCGCGCATGGTTGGGGGGAGGTCTCCGAGCCGCTGGCGACGACGCAGTATGATGCGATGCGCAGGTTGGAAGACCTGCGCTTCCCCTTGGCGGCGATCGAACGCGCTGAGGACCCCGATGCGCTGATCGAGATCTACGAGCGCATTCTGGCAGGCCGCCCGCAGCTGCCGTTCGAGATTGACGGCGTGGTTTACAAGGTTGACTCGCTGGCGTTGCAGCAGCGGCTCGGCTTCGTCTCCCGTTCGCCGCGTTGGGCGATCGCGCACAAGTTCGCGGCTGAGCAGCAAACGACCATTCTCGAAGGCATCGACATTCAAGTCGGTCGCACCGGCGCGTTGACCCCCGTGGGGCGGTTGAAGCCGGTGTTCGTTGGCGGCGTCACCGTCACCAACGTCACGCTGCACAATCCGGATTACATTAGCGGCTTCGATTCCAGCGGCGCGCCGATCCGTGGCGGCAAGGATCTGCGCGTTGGCGATACGGTCGTCGTGCAGCGAGCCGGAGACGTCATTCCGCAGATTGTGGACGTGCTTTTGGAGAAGCGTGCGAGAAACGCGGCGCGCTATCGCTTCCCGGATCTGTGTCCTTGCCCTCTGCAAACGCCTGTGTCGTCGGAGGAGGGGTCGGTGCGCCGCTGCAGCGGCGAGTTTGCCTGCCCGTATCAACGCATCGAACATCTGCGCCACTTCGTGTCACGCCGCGCGATGGACATCGAGGGGTTCGGCGCCAAACAGATCGAGGAATTTTTCGAGGCCGGTTTCGTCACCGAGCCTGCAGAGATTTTCTCGCTCGCCAAGCACAGGACGGCCATCCTTGAACGCGAAGGGTATGGCGAAAAGAGCGTGGCCAATCTTCTCGACGCGATCAAAGCGCGTCGAGAGGTGGAGCTCTCGCGCTTCATCTACGCGCTCGGCATCCGCGACATCGGCGAAACCACTGCAGGCGTCCTGGCGCGCCGCTACGAAACCTGGGACGCGTTCCGGGACGCCGTTGACCGAGCGGTGGCGGCGCGTCCGGGCGAGCACTATGAAGCGCTGGCGCTGGTTGAAGGCTTGAGTGAAGGGTCGCTGCTTAGCCTCATCGCTGCTGCAGCCGAACTCAAGACGCAGGCGGGAGATCTTTTCGCCGCTGGCGAACTGCCGAAAGTGAAGGGGGTAAGCACTAAGGCATGGGAAGCGCTCGTTGCCGCGTTCGGATCGTTGAACGAGGCGATCGCGGCGGTGAAGAAGGCGGCCAAGCACGCGCCTGGCGATGATTATCACGACCTTGCCCGCGTAGAGGGGGTGGGGCCGGTCGCGGCCGGGCATCTGGTCAAGTTCTTCTCGGAGAAACACAATCGCGCCGCACTCGAGCGCTTGCTGAAGCACGTGACGCCGAAGGCGGAGCCGAAAGCGGCGACGTCGAGCAAGGTCGCGGGGCTCACCGTCGTGTTCACGGGGACGCTGGAGAAGATGACCCGCGACGAAGCCAAGGCGCGCGCGACCGCGTTGGGCGCCAAGGTCTCCGGCAGCGTATCGAAAAAGACCGATCTTGTGGTCGCTGGGCCTGGCGCCGGTTCGAAGCTGGCGGAGGCGGAAAAGTACGGCGTCAAGGTGATTGATGAAGACGCCTGGATCGCGCTGAGTTCGTAACGGGCCTGCGGCGCAAGGCGGTGCTCATATCGCCGCCGTCGCCGTCTCCAGCCACGCCTTTGCGTCGCCCTCAAGCTGCGGGCCGATCTTCTCCCACACGCGCGCGTGGTAGGCGTTCAGCCACTCGCGTTCTTCTTTCGTCAGCAATGGCTTGACGATCAGCGCACGGTCGATCGGCGCGAGCGTCAGCGTCTCGAAGCCGAGCATTGGCCGTTCGCCGCCCGCAATATCTGCCGCAGGCGTCACCACCTGCAGGTTCTCGATGCGGATGCCGTAGCCGCCGGTCTTGTAATAGCCAGGCTCGTTGGAGACGATCATGCCTGGCTCCAGCGGCTGCGTGTTGACGAACTTGGCGATCCGATGCGGGCCTTCGTGCACGCCGAGATAGACGCCGACGCCATGGCCGGTGCCGTGATCGTAATCGAGTCCGGCTTCCCACAGGCTCATGCGGGCTAGCGCGTCGAGTTGGTGCCCCGTGGTGCCCTTCGGAAAGCGCACACGCGAGAGCGCGATGTGCCCCTTCAGCACGCGCGTGAACCGCTCGCGCATTTCTTTCGTCGGCCGGCCGATGGCGACGGTGCGGGTGATGTCGGTAGTGCCGTCGAGATACTGGCCGCCGCTGTCGATCAGAAACAGCGAGCCGCGCGCGAGCCGGCGATTGGTCTTCTTGGTGACGCGATAGTGCACGATGGCGCCGTTGGGCCCAGCGCCGGAAATCGAGTCGAACGACAAATCCTTCAAAGCGCCGGTCGCAGCGCGGAAACTCTCTAGCTTCTGGCAGGCTTCGATCTCTTGCGCCTTGCCGCTCTGGCCTTCGCTCGCGAGCCAATGCAAGAACCGCGAGACGGCGGCGCCATCGCGCGCGTGCGCCTTACGCGAACCTTCGATCTCGGCGGCGTTCTTGCACGCGCGCGGCAACACGACGGGGTCTTGTCCGCGCACGATCTCGGCGCCGGCGTTGCCTAATTGCTCGAAGTACCAGGCCGACGCCGTGGCCGGATCGAGCTGAACGCGCTTGGTGCGCAGCTCCGACAGTGCGCGCGGCAGCTCGTCGCTCGGCTTGATCGCGACTTCGTTGCCGAGCCATTGGCGTAGCTCGGGCGAGACCTTTTCGTCGGCGAGGAAAAGATCGGCCGTGCCGTCGCTGCGCAAGATCGCTTCACCAAGCGGCAGGGGCGTGCGCGCGACGTCGCCGCCGCGAATGTTGAACAGCCATGCGAGCGAGGCTGGCGAGGTCAGCACCACCGCATCGGCTTTGTCTTTGGCCAGCGCTTCCCCGAGGCGGCGCCGTTTCGATGAGCTGCTCTCTCCGGCGTAGCTTTCCGCATGCGGTTCGACGCGCGCGGTCGGGATAGGCGGGCGGTTGTCCCAGATCGTATCGATGGGGTTCGGAGCGACGGCGACCAGCACGGCGCCCGCCGCTTCGGCGGCCTTGCGCAGACGGTCAAGGCTATCTGGACTGTGAAGCTTCGGATCGAAGCCGATCTTGTCGCCGTTCTTCGCGCGCTCGCGCAGGTAAGCGGTGGGGCCGCCATCGATCAGATCGCGATACTCGAACAAGTCCCCATCGACTTGCGCGCGCACCTGCAATGTGTAGCGGCCGTCGGTGAAGATGGCGGCGTGATCGGCGAGCACGACAGCCGCGCCGGCCGATCCAGTGAAGCCGGTCGCCCACATCAGGCGATCGAACGCCGGGGGCACATATTCATTTTGCCATTCGTCTTCATGCGGGACGATGAAGCCGTCGAGGCCTGCGGCTTTCAGCGCTTTTCTCAAGCGCGGCAGATGTTTGCGGCCGAGCGCCGGGCCGCCTGGATCGTCGTAGGTTTGGAACACGTCGCTGCTTCCTCGGTTCGCCAGTTCAGGCGGTGTTCAGTGGCTTGAGTCTAACGCTTTCTCGGCGGAGGTTAAGAGGCGAGCCTCGCCTGGGCAGGATCAATGCGGCTTTTGAAGGCAATTGCGGCGCTGCTGTGCGGGATTTCGCTGCTGGCGGGACCCGTGGCCGCGCAAGTGCCCGATCCGTTCGCGCGCCAACTCGCGGAGCACCTCGCGCGTGTCGACAGCGCCGTTGCCGAAGAGGGCTTCGCCCGGGTGGCCGGGCCGTTCTCCGCCGCTGCGCCGGCGGGAAGCGGCGAGGCGTTCACGGTGACGTTGCGGGCGGGGCGCGAGTACTTCGTCGCAGCGGTTTGCGACGACCGCTGTGGCGGCCTGGCTCTCCGCGTACGCGACCCGGGCGGCGGAACCATCGCCGGAGGCGCCGGCGCACGATTGCGGCCAAACATCACCGGTTCGTACACGATCGAGGCCGACGTCACGCGCTGCTCCGCCGATGTGTGTTGGGTTGCGCTCAACGTCTATGCGCGTTGAGGTTTGCGCCACACCAACGTCATCCAAGCTTCCTTGGGGATCTGCCGCTCCAGCAGCAGACCGCGATTGGCGTACGCCTCGCGCACCAGCGGCGCCTGTGTGCGCAACAGGCCTGACAGGATAAGCGCGCCGCCTGGCGCGGTCGCGGCGACCAGCTTTGGCGCAAGGCGGATGAGTGGTCGCATCAGGATATTGGCGAAGACGAGATCGAAGCGCTTGCCCGCGATGCTGCGGGCCCCGTCGCCGGCGATGACGCGTACGCGCTGAGCAACCTTGTTCTGCTCAACGTTGATGGCGGCGATGGCGGCGGCGCGCCGGTCGATCTCAATGGCGAGCGCTTCGGCGCCGTGCTTTGCCGCGGCGATGGCAAGCACGCCGGAGCCCGCGCCGACATCGAGGACCTTCCACCCATTCCCGGATTGGCGCGAAGCGCCAAGTCCGGGACCCATAGGCACAATCGCACCTGAGAGGGCGCCGGCGGGCGCGCAGGCTTTTTCTACCTTAGTGTTTATGGGTCCCGGGCTCGCGGCTTTGCCGCGCCCCGGGAATGGGTGTGAGCGCTTCCCGCGCCGCCGCAGATAGTGCTCCAATCCCATCAGACAGCCCCAGGTGGTGCCGTGGTGGCCGGTGCCGAACGCTTCGCTGGCTTCGATCCAAATCTTGGTGCGGCCGCTGTGTTCGCGCGCCAGCGCATGCGCGCCGGCGACGACGAAGCGCCCGGCGCGCACAGCGGGCAGGCCTTCGAGCGACATCGCCACCCAGTCGGCGTCCTTCAGTTTCTTCTGCTTGAGATGCAGCTCCGGCGCGGCGGCGCCGACGATCGCTTGCGCGCTCGCCGCGTCCTGCTTGGTCGGCACGTACAGTTCGAGCCGGAACTTGCCCGGCTTCTCCTCGAACCAGCTCACGGCGTCGGCGGGCGAGGGGTCGTGGCGGTCGAGTTCGTCGGCGGCAGCGCGGACCTGCGCAAGCGAGCCAAGGGCGGTAAGGAGGAGCATGGGCGTGCTATAGGCGCCTGCGCTCCAGGCGTCGACCTGGGGCTTTAGCGCGTCAGCGCTTGCGTGAACTGGCCGTTCGTCCTGATGCCCTGTTGGCTGACGCGGCCTTGCGGGTCCCAGAGTACGCCATGGCAGCGGAAGTGCTAAGGTGGACTCTCGTTGCTGGCATTCTCCTTAGACCCATGCCGGTGTTGAGGAGCCGGCGGCCCACATTTGCCGCTCTCAGCGGCTCAGCGCTCGTGTGAGTTGGCCGTTGGCCCAGATGCCAGCTTGTAATACGCGGCCCTGTGGGTCCCACCATACACCTGACCCATTCGGGAGGCTGTTGGCCCACTCGCCTTCGTAGCGGTTGCCATTTGCAGGGTAACTCACACCGGGGCCGCTAAAGGCGTCGTCGCGGTTGCCCCCCGCATATCGGCTACCATTACGCCAAGAGAAGACACCCACGCCGTTTCGGTCACTATGGGCCCATTCGCCTTCATAGCCGAGCACATTGCTGGCGTCGGTGGTGGGGTTCCTCGGATAGGCAGCGACGCCGACGCCGCTGAAACGACCGTTGCTGAATTGCCCCTCATAGCGATCGCCCAAGTTCGAGGGTTCTGCATGGACATAAACGCCGTAGCCGTTGCGGGCACCACTCGAAAATCCACCCTCATAGCGATCACCGTCGCGCAACGTCTCGACGCCATACCCTGCCTCGCCGGCGCGGGCGCGGCGGGCGGCGTCCTGGGCGCTGACGGCGGCTTCGCGGGCGCGGGCGGCGGCGGCGTTGGCACGGCGCTCGGCATCGCGCGCCTGCTCGACGGCGCGGCGCACGTCGGGATGCAATTGCGCAAGATCGTAGGCGGCGGGCGCGGCAGCCGGCGCACTCGCTGCGGCGGACAGGCGCTGGCGGGCGCTCCTCGCGTCGGTGGCGTGAATGCCGGAGGGATAGGCCGAGAGGTAAGCGTCATAGGCGGCCAGGGAGTTGGCGCGCTGCGCCACGCCCCAGGCGGTGCGGTCGGCCTGCTCTTGCTCGGTTTGGCGGCGCGCAGCTTCTTCGCTTGCGCCTTGCTCGCGCAATTGCCGCTCGCGCTCGGCGAACTCGGCTTGCGCGCGTTCCCGCTCCTCGGCCCGCGCGGCCTCGATCTCGGCGTCGACATTGCGCGTCGCCTCGATCGTGGTTGCCGCCGGCGGCGGCTCGGCGCTGTCCCAGGGACGAAGCGCCACCACAAGCGCGATAAGCGCAATCGCCAGCGCACCGCCAATGCCGATCATCGCCCATGGCAGGCTCTTGGGCGTATGCGGCTCATCGCGCGGCGGGGCAGGCGGGGAAGCGGCGTCGAGCGCAAGTTCTCCCTGTGGCGCCGATCTCCGCGGTTCTGGCGTCGGCGTTAGAGCGAGGTTTGGCGCATCTGCGGGCGCTGTGACCTTTGGCGCGCGCGCTTCCAGTTCCTCCAATTGCGCGCGCACGAACTTGGCGAATGCGCCATCGGGATAGTCGCGCAGGAACGCACGCAGCGCGCTCAGATTTTCCGCGATCTGCGCCGCCTTGAACGCTTCGAGTTCAGCAAAGCGCTTCTGGTCATTGGCGTCGCGTGCGCGCCCGCCGAGACGGGCCTTCTTGCCGCTCTTGGCTTCGACCGCCCGCAAGATCGCCTGCAGGCCTTCGTGGCCCATCTCGCCATCCCAGGCGCTCAGATCGACAACGTGGTCACCGCCGAAGCCGAGCGGCAGCCGGCAATCGTCAATGCGCGCAGGGCAAAGCTTGTTCTGCTCGCGCGCGTAGGCGGCCTCGTCGACGACGAAGGTGCTCTCGCGCGAGAGGTTCGACCACAGCACGATGGTCGCCGAACACTGGTCGATGACCTTCTCGATCACCTTGCGAAAGCGATCGCCGGACAAGAGTTCGAAATCCCACCAGACGTCAAAACCGAGTTGCTCGAGGGCAATCGAAAGCCGCTCGGCGACCCGCCGATCCTCGCGTTTGTACGAGATGAAGACGTCCGCCATCGCACAAGCTCCCCAGTTTCGGGTAGCATACGACCGTCCTGGCGGGAAGAGCTCAAGCCGCGCTCGCCGGAATCACGAAGCTGTCGATCACGCGCTTTTCGCCAGCTTTGTCGAAGTCGACGGTCAGCTTGTTGCCTTCGACGGCGCGGATGAGGCCGTAACCGAACTTCTGATGGAAGATGCGGTCGCCGCGCTGGTAGTGCGAGTCTTCGTCGCCTGACTTGGCGATGAGGCGCGCTTCGCCTTCGAGCATCGGCGGTTTGCCGCGCTTGCCGGCGTTTTCCTGCGCCCGCCGCCAGCCGGGCGATTGATAGGCGCTGTTGAAGCCCGCGCCGGGCGCGTACGCATCGAACCGCGCCGCCGCTTCGCGCACGCCGCCCGCCTGCATGGCGTAACCGGTCTCGCTGATCGCATCGACATTGGCCGGCGGCAATTCATCGATGAAGCGCGAGGGCAGCACCGTTTGCCAGCGCCCGTAGATCTGGCGGTTGGCGGCGAACGAGATGTAGGCGCGTTCGCGGGCGCGGGTAATGCCTACGTAAGCGAGCCGGCGCTCTTCTTCGAGGCCTTTCTCGCCGCTCTCCTCAATGGATCGCTTCGACGGAAACACTTCTTCTTCCCAGCCGGGCAGGAAAACGAGCGGCCATTCCAAGCCTTTGGCCGCGTGCAAAGTGGAGAGTTGTACGTTCTCGCCCTCGCTCTCGGCTTCGATGTCCAGCACCAAGGAGACGTGTTCAAGATACGCCTCCAGCGTATCGTACTGGCCCATGGATTGGACCAGTTCCTTCAGGTTCTCCAATCGCGTCTGCGCCTGTGGGGATTTGTCGTTGCGCAGCATCTCGGTGTAGCCGCTTTCGTCGAGAATGGTCTCGGCGAGTTCGACGTGGCTTACGCTGCGCGACAGCTCGCGCCAGCGGTCGAGATCGTTGAGGAACGCACGCAGCGCCGTCTTTGCCTTCAGCGGCAGTTCGTCGGTGAGCACCAGTTCGCGCGCCGCGGCGACCATCGAGCGGAAGCGCGTAGCGCCACCGGGCGCTTCGTCTTGCGCCGTCACCACTTCGCCGGTTTCTGCGTCGAACAAGGGTCCGTGATCGGTGACGAAGCGCACCTGCGGCTTGCCCGCGTGCGCATGCAACTTCTGCACTGTCCCTTCGCCGACGCCGCGTTTGGGTTGGTTGACCACGCGCTCGAAGGCGAGGTCGTCGTCCTCGGAGCGGATCAGGCGCAGATACGCATGCGCATCGCGCACCTCGGCACGCTCGAAGAAGCGCGGTCCGCCGATCACCTTGTACGGAATGCGCAACATCAGAAAGCGCTCTTCGAAGGCGCGCATCTGCCAGGCGGCGCGGACGAGTACTGCACAGTCGGAATATATCCTCCTCCCTAGCGGAGGAGGGGTAGGGGAGGAGGGGCGATCCGACACGTCCGGCGTCTGGGCGTTTGCACGCCCCTCACCCCCCAACCCCCTCCCCGCAAGGGGGAGGGGGAGTGTCGCACTCACCCACGCCTCGATATCGTCCGCCACCAGCCGGGCTTCGGCTTCGCCATCCCAGACGCCGCGCACTTTGACGCGCGCGCCCAGTTCGTCGTCGGTGAACAGCGTTTTGCCTAAGCGGCCGCGATTGTGTGCGATCAGATGAGCGGCGGCGGCGAGGATATGCCCCGTCGAGCGGTAGTTGCGCTCCAAACGCACCACTTGTGCGCCTGGGAAGTCGTGCTCGAAGCGCAGGATGTTATCGACCTCGGCGCCGCGCCAGCCGTAGATCGACTGATCGTCGTCGCCGACCACGCATAAATTCTTGCGCGCCTGCGCCAGCAGCCGCAGCCACAGATACTGCGCGACGTTGGTGTCCTGATACTCGTCCACGAGCAGGTGGGAGAGCTTCTTGTGATACGTTTCCAGCACGTCGGCGTGACGCTGGAAAATGTCGATCATATGCATCAGCAGATCGCCGAAGTCGCAGGCGTTGAGGATCTTCAGCCGCTGCTGATAGAGTGTGTACAGCTTCACGCCGGCGCCGTCGGCGAATTGGAACGCTTCGTTCTTCGGCACGCGATCAGGCGTGAGCGCGCGGTTCTTCCAGCTATCGAGCAGCCCGGCGAGCTGGCGCGCGGGCCAGCGTTTTTCGTCGATGTTTTCCGCTTCGATGATCTGTTTGAGCAGGCGGATCTGGTCGTCGGTGTCGAGGATGGTGAAGGTGTTTTTCAGGCCGACAAGCTCGGCGTGCGTGCGCAGCATGCGCGCGCTGATCGAGTGAAAGGTTCCGAGCCAGGGCAAACCGCCGCCGCCCGGGCCGAGCAAGACTTCCACGCGTTCGCGCATTTCGCGCGCGGCCTTGTTGGTGAAGGTGACGGCGAGCACGCTCCACGGTTTCGCGCGGCCCGTGGATAAGAGATGCGCGAGCCGCGTGGTCAGCACGCGCGTCTTGCCGGTGCCGGCGCCGGCCAGCACCAGCACCGGGCCGTCGAGCGCCTCCACCGCCGCGCGCTGCTCGGGGTTCAGCGTCGCCAGATAAGGCGGCGCGGCCGCCGCGCGCTGCGAGATGGGGAGTGTGTCTTCTGACATCCGAATCCGAGTGTAGCGCTTCGCCCCTAGCACGAAACAAGAACGACGCCACGAGTGTTGACAGAGAGGTAAGTGATAGCTAACGTAAGATGTGACTTACGCTTCAGCCCTCGCTACCCTTGCCGATCCTACGCGTCGCGCGGTGTTCGAGCGTCTGCGCGCGGGGCCGGCGAGCGTTGGGGAGATCGCGCGCGGTTTGCCTGTCAGCCGCCCCGCTGTGTCGCAGCATCTGAAAGCGCTGAAAGACGCGGGCCTCGTGCGCGACGAGCCGCGCGGAACGGCGCGCATCTATCGCATCCATGCCGAGGGTCTGCGCGAGTTGCGCGATTGGCTCGACAGCTTCTGGGACGGCGCCCTGACGCGCTTCAAGGATCATGCGGAGAAGGACCAATGAGCGTTGTAGAGATTGCGCCGGTTGTGAAGCGCATCGACGTGCGCCGTTCGGCCGCCGATGCGTTCCGCATTTTCACCGCCGAGATGGGCGCGTGGTGGCCGCTCGAAACGCACACGCGCGCCAACACCAAGGCGGGCGAAACCACGGTGAAACCTACGGTCGAGCCGCGCGTCGGCGGCGCATCTACGAGACGCTGAACGATGGGCGCGAACTGGCGTGGGGCGAAGTCGAGATCTACGAGCCGGGCGTGCGCTTCGCGATGGCGTGGCGCCTCGGCCGTCCGGTCGAGCAGGGCACGCTGGTATCCGTGCACTTCGAACCGCTGAGCGACGCCAGCTGCCGGGTGACGCTCACGCATGAGAACTGGGAGCGTCTCGCCGAAGAAGGGGCAAAGATGCGCGACGGGTACAACATGGGTTGGGTCGAGGTGTTCGAGCGCCGCTTCGCGGATTATGCGGGTCTTGTAAGCCCGCCCTCGACATGAACCTCGTGCAATCTCGTCTCGTCGCTTCGCAAGCGCGCGGACTCCGGCTATCAGCATTCCCTTGTGCCGGAAGCGGGGAGAACGGTGGCCGAAGTTTTCATATCCTACGCGCGCGAGGACAAGGCGCGGGCCGATCAGGTTGCGCGCGCGCTGCAGGCGCTTGGGCTCGATTGCTTTTGGGACACTGAAATTCCGCCCGGGCAGACGTGGGCCGACTACATCGAAGGGAAGCTTGGCGCTTGCAAAGCGGTGGTTGTGCTGTGGAGCGCCAACTCGATCGGGTCGCAGTGGGTGCGTGAAGAAGCGCGCATGGGCCGTGAGTCGGGCAAGCTGATTCCGGCCATGCTCGATGGGTCGCCGGCGCCGTTCGGCTTCGGCGAGGTGCAGGCGGCCGATCTCTCGGCATGGAACGGCGACTATGCGCAGCCGAGCTGGACGCGGTTTTCGAACGCCGTGTATCGCGCGGCGCGCGGGGCCGATGCGCCGGCGCCGAAGCCACAGCGCGCGGCGATGTTTGCACAGCCCACACCTACATTTTCTGGCGCCGATGCGCAGAGCACTCAGACGCTGTCGCCGCTCGGTTACATTTCCCGCTGCTTTCGCATGTACTTCGACGGTGGAGGGCGGGCGCGACGCTCAGAGTTCGGCTGGTTCATGCTGTTCAGCATCGGCGTCATGCTGGTGACGATGCTGCTCGACGTTGGCCTGTTTGGGACCGATCCCTACACCAACTCCGCGAACTCCATCGTCATCACCGCGCTGACATGGCTCGCGCTGCTCGCACCTTCGGTTGCGGTGTCGAGCCGGCGCGCGCATGACGTTGGCTGGTCAGGCTGGCTCGCGGCGCTGGTCGTCATTCCTTATCTTGGTTTGCTTGTCGTGCTGTTGCTTGTGTTTATCCCCGGCCAGCCGGGCGCCAATCAGCACGGTCCCAACCCGAAAGGCGAATGACGGTTTGAACGGCGCCAGCGCTCCCGCTAAGAAGAAGCGGAGGAGGGGTCATGGCGGACGTGTTTTTGTCCTATGCGCGCGAGGACGCGGCGCGCGCCGAGCAAGTCGCGACTGCGCTCGCGGCGGCTGGCGTCGAGGTGTTCTGGGACAACGAGATTCCGCCCGGAACCACCTGGGCGGATTACATTGAAGCCAAGCTGACGCAGTGCAAGGCGCTCATCGTGCTCTGGAGCGAACACTCCACGAAGTCGCAATGGGTGCGTGAGGAAGCGCGGCTCGGACGCGACAAGGGCGTGCTCATCCCCGCCATGATCGACAAATCGCAAGCGCCGTTCGGTTTTGGCGAAGTGCAAGCGGCCAACTTGTCCGACTGGACCGGCGATCAACAGCACCCCGGGTGGCGGCGCTTCGTCGAAGCTGTCCGCACGGCGATGACGCGCGAACCGCGACCGCAGATCGGGATGAGCGCCCCGCCGCGTGCGGCTGCGGCGCCAACACCCGCGCCTCCAGCCGCCGCAACAAGCCCGCCCAGCGGGCGCGTGCCGACGCTGGCGTGGGTCGGCGGGGGTATCGCTGCGCTGATCGCGGTGCTGGCCATTATCGGATCGTTCTTGCCTGATCAGCCCGCCGGCACTCAGCCGGTCGCCACGGCCGTCCAACCGGTGGCGACGGCGGTCGCGCCAGTACAGACGCAAGACTATGGGCAACAAGTCCTCGATCGCCTCGCCACTGTCGAACAGGCGTTCGTTCAACAAGGCTTCCAGCGGGTTTCGGATCCGGTGCACGGACAACTGCGCCAGGGGGAGTATTCGAACACGCCGGCGACGTTGGAGGTGGGCTACGATTATCGCATTATCGGCGTCTGCGACAACGACTGCGCCGATTTCAATCTGATCCTCTACGATCAGAACAATGTGATCGTTTCGCAGGACGTGCTGACGGACGCGACTCCGATCGTCTCGGCGGCGCCGCAATGGTCAGGGCCGTTTACCGCGCAGGCGGTGATGCAGAATTGCACCGTGCAGCCTTGCTACTACGCGCTCGTACTCTACGGGCGGCCGCTGCAATAACGCCTAAAGTCGGTTCTCGAGGACGAACACCCGCACCGCGGATGCAAGCGAAGCATCTGGAGCACGCTGCGCACGCTCGGTGTCTATGGAGGCGATCAACATCGGCAGGCTGAGATTGCGGGCGTTCGCGATCTTCTCGAGGCCGGCCCAAAACTCCTGTTCCAAAGCCAAGGATGTGCGATGTCCGGCAATGCGCATCGAACGCTTCTGCAGCGTGCCGCCATTGGCCGCGTCGGTAGCCTTTCCGCCGCCGCTAGACGTCATCGTTTCGCTGATGTCCATCGCGCTTATGCCCTTCGAGCTTTCGTTCCGCAGCATCTCGTTCTGCGCTCGCCAGCTTCTTCTCGTGCTTGCTACGCCCGAACGCTGCGCGCTTTTCCGCTGCTGCCGCCTCGGCTTGAACCCGCTCCTTGTTCTTTCGAACGCGCCGTAGATTCACAACCTCGACCATAATGTTCATTTAGGCGGGGGACAGTGCTTCGCAATAGTAAAGAAGTAGAACCTCAAAGATAAGCATTCTAAATTATGACAATTGTGCAAACGACCTCGCGCAAGCCGACGGCGATCAATGCACCGATAAAGCGAGCGCCAAAGCGAGCGCCTTAGTGTGGCGCAAGCATGCTCTCGGGACGCACCAGGGCGTCGAAGTCTTCGGCTGAGATGCCGTCCTTGAGCGCTTCTTCTCGCAGAGTGGTTCCGTTCTTGTGGGCGACTTTGGCGATTTTCGCTGCCCGGTCATACCCGAACTTCGGCGCAAGCGCGGTGACGAGCATCAGCGAGCGTTCGAGATTGGCGCGGATATTGTCCTCTCTCGGGACGATGCCCGCCACGCACTTGTCGGCGAAGCTGACGGCGGCGTCGGCCAGCAACCGAGTCGATTGCAGGAAATTGTAGGCCATAACCGGATTAAATACGTTCAACTCGAAGTGGCCGCTGGCGCCGGCGAAGGTGATCGCCGCGTGGTTGCCGAAGACCTGGCAGCAGACCATGGTCACGGACTCGCACTGGGTAGGGTTGACCTTGCCCGGCATGATGGATGAGCCCGGCTCGTTTTCAGGGAGCATCAGCTCACCCAGACCCGAACGCGGGCCGCTGCCGAGGAAGCGAATGTCGTTGGCGATCTTGAACAACGACGCAGCGACAGTGTTGAGCGCGCCGTGCGCGAACACCATGGCGTCATGGGCGGCCAGCGCTTCGAACTTGTTGGGTGCGCTGGTGAACTTCATCTGTGTGATCGCAGCAATCCGCTCGGCGACCTTCTCGGCGAATCCGAGGGGTGCGTTGAGGCCGGTGCCCACGGCGGTCCCGCCCTGAGCGAGTTGCATCAGCAGCGGCATCGACTGTTCGATGCGGTGCAACCCGTTATCGAGTTGCTGGACGTAGGCCGAGAACTCCTGACCCAGGGTGAGCGGTGTCGCATCCTGCGTATGGGTGCGGCCGATCTTGATGATATGCGACCAAGCCTGGGCCTTGTCGTTGAGCGCATTGCGCAGCTTCTGCAGCGCCGGCTTGAGCCGGTGCTCGATCTCTTCGGCAGCAGCGATGTGCATGGCTGTCGGGAACGTGTCGTTTGAACTCTGCGACATGTTCACGTGGTCGTTGGGGTGGATCGGCTTCTTAGACCCGACCTCTCCGCCCAGCATCTCGATGGCGCGGTTCGAAATCACCTCATTGGCGTTCATGTTGGACTGGGTGCCCGATCCGGTCTGCCAGACCGAGAGCGGGAAGTGGGTATCGAGCTTGCCCTCGATGACCTCCTGGGCGGCCTTGACGATTGCCTCCCCGATCGCAGGATCGAGTTGGCCCAGGGCCATGTTGGTTTCGGCCGCCGCGCGCTTGACTATGCCCAAGGCCCGGATCACCGGTTTGGGCATCTTTTCCTCGCCAATGCGGAAGTTCTCCAACGACCGCTGCGCCTGGGCGCCCCAGTATGCGTCCGAGGGCACTTCGATGGGGCCGAACGTGTCTGTTTCGGTGCGGGTTGCCATTGGGGAGAACCTCGGGAGAATCTAGGATCGATCCGCAAGGGGATATGGGGATGGGGTCGGTCAATCAAGCTGGGGACTGGGGGGTGCAGTTGGGCGAGATGAGGACGCACAGCGCGCTGCGTGCGGCGTCTCCCTCCGAAGAGGCGGTGCGCCGGCTGTCCGACCGCGCGTTGCGCGCGGCGGCGCTCAATCCCGACCACAGCGAGGCCGCTCGCGCTGCGGCCGCCGCCGAGCTTCGCGCGCGCGGCGGCGCGCTTGACCCGTGGCGGCACGCATGCCCCAGCTTTCTTGCGCCGGTGGATGTCGCGCGCGGCGCACGCCTCTTCTTCGGTATTGAGGGTGCAATTCGTTCAGCTGCGGGCAAGCTCGCGATTGCGGCCGGGTTCGGCGCGGCCGCTTGCGCCGTCGTTGCATTCTACACCGGCGTTGCAGTCGCAAGCATTGCGGCGATGGCGCTGGCGGGGCTCTGCGCGGCGCTTGTGATCCTGTGGCTTTTCGCTTCGATCTTCCGCGCCAAGCCGGCGCGCATCCTCTTCTTGGCGTCGAGGGCGGACGCGGCGACGCGCGCGCCGGCGAGGCGCATGCTGAGCACGGAGCTGCGGCCCTTCGGCCACATTCTGAGCTTCGCCCAGCGCGCAGAGGCAGGCGCGGTTCGCTCGGCCGCCGACTATCGCGCCCGCGCCAATGCGATGCGCAGCCTGATCGGGATGAACATCAGCGCCATGCTGGCGCCGGAAGCGCTTCCGCTTAGCGCGTCGGATCATTGGCGAGCCATGATCTTCGATTTGGCGCTCGCGTCCAGCGACGTCGTCATCGCCGATCTGTCGGATGGCGGCGACTCAACTCTGAGTGCGCTTGCCGCGGAGGGCGCCATTCCACGCTGCGTCTTCGTATGTCTTTGGGGGAGGCTCGACGAAGCCAGCGCGGGGCTGCGGACCCATCAGATCGAAGCGCCCTGCTTTTATTACGCGCCGGACGGCGAGATGCAGCGTCGCTCGGGGTTCCGCGCAGCGGTGTTGTCGGCGCTGCGCGCAACCCACGGCGTCGCGGCATGAGCGAATGGACCGGCCGCGGCAAGGTCCGGGCGCGCTTGATCGCAACAGGGGTTGAAATCGCGATCGAGGGCGTGACCACCCAGGCGCGCTACTACAAGCCGCTCGTGTACGAGTTCTTCCGCAAGGAGTTTCAGGTGCGGCCGCGCCATGGCGAGTACGAGGTCGAGCTTGTCATGCAGTACGCCGGCGACGTTCCGCGCCTTGATCTCGATAATCTCGCCAAAGCCTTGCTGGACGCGCTTAAGGGCCACGTGTTCTTCGACGACAGTCAGATCGCGCGTCTGTTGTGCGAGCGCATTCAGGGCGAGCGCGACCGCATTGTGTTGCGCACGATGCGTCGAGCTGCGCCGTAATTACTTCTTGCGGAAGGCGTCGAGACTGACCACGGCGGCATCGGCGTTTGGCGGCGGTTCGACGGCCTCTCGGAGCTGCGGCATGGCGTCGTCGCCTGACGCCATGCGCGCCTCGTCGAGCTGACGCTGCTCAAACTGCAGCCCGAATTTGACGCTCGGATCGAAAAAGCGCGTGATTGCCGCGAGCGGGATCGTGATTGGGTGCGGCTGACCAGCGAATTTCAGGATGACGCGAAAGCGATCAGTGTAGACTTCGAGATCCCAGAACTGATGCTCGAGCACGATCGTCATTTCATCGGGATAGCGCGCGCGCAGATGCTCCGGGATCGCTACGCCGGGGAAGTGCGTGCGAAAGGTGATGTAGAAATGATGCTTGCCAGGGAGGCCACTGGGCCTGGTGGCATGTTGCAGCGCCGCGCGGACGACGCCACGCATCGCGTCTTGCATCAGATGTTCGTATCCGATTGTGTCTTCGGCCACGTGTCGCCTCTCTCCGCTTCCGGGAAACCCTTACCGGCTCATTTCGGCCAGTCAATTGTTGTTCCACGCAGCGAGAATTCACGGGCGCTGCGCACCGTCGGCAGGCGAAACGCGACGCTCGCGCGCGAGGCGAGAGCACGCTATGCGTCGGTTGCGTTCTCAGCCTTGTGAGCGCCAAGTAGCGCCGCCCACGGGAGTTTTTCGTTTTCGAAGTGGTCGCTTGCGGGCGCCAGCGTTTCGGGCGCGTCAAACGCGCACACCGGAATATGCGTCTCGCCTGACCAACGGTCGCCGTGGAAGGCGAGCGGCGAGCCGCACACGCCGCAAAACGATCGCGTCACCCCTGGCGTTGAGGCGTAGCCGCGCATGGTCTCGCCTATGAAGTTGACTTGCTCGCTTTTGAAGCCCGCCCAGGTGACGGACGGTGCTGAGGAGGCGCGCCGGCAGCTTTCGCAATGGCAATTGGAGATGAAGCGTGGCTCGCCACGCGTTTCAAAGCGTACGGCGCCGCACAAACAGCGGCCGGTGCGGATGGTGTCGGGCATGATGCAATCTAACACGATTGCAGCGCGCGACGAGTGGGGCAAAAATCCCCGGCTTCTGTTGCCGGGCGCCGGGGGGCCCCGCCTGAGGATGCTACTCGTCAGGACTTAGGTTCGGAAAACTCCGCACTGCTTACGCAGCGAGGGCGAATTCCTCAGCGTTGTTGTCGTTGGCAACTATGCTGTTTGGCCTGTAACGGGACCACCCGAGCAAAAGCCTCGGCCTTCAACGTCCGTCGATCCTGTTTCGGCCCCATGCTTCCCCAACGAGGAAGAAGTGGTGGAGCCGCCGGGCATCGCACCCGGGTCCGATCCGCCTATCTCCGCGCGTTTATCGCCATAGTCCGGTTGCCCGGACGACTCGCAATATAGCGATGTCGGCGGCGTATTTGAAGCGTGTGCGAGCGGCGCACTGGACACCCGCGCAGATTCGCGCCGATTGGTGGCGCGAGGGAGACGGCCCATGCTGATTACCAAGAAGCTCGCGGCGGAGTTCATCGGCACTTTCACTTTGGTGCTGATTGGATGCGGCGCGGCGGTTCTGGCGCCGCAGCAAGTCGGGAATTTGGGCATCGCGCTGGCGTTTGGCTTCGCCATCGTGGCCATGGCCTACGGGATCGGGCCGGTGTCGGGCTGCCATGTGAACCCCGCGGTTAGCTTCGCTGTCTGGATTGCCGGCCGCATGAGCCGGGGCGAGATGCTTGGCTATTGGCTGGCGCAGTTTGCGGGCGCCATCGTCGGCGCGGGCGTGCTCTACGTAATTGCTTCCGGCAACCTGCAATATACTGCCGACAGCGGCCTCGGCCAGAACGGCTACGGCACGGGATCGCCAGGCGGCTACAGCCTCGCCGCCGGCGCCGTGTTTGAGGTGATCGCCACCTTCCTGTTCGTTGTGGTTGTCCTGGGCGTCACCCAGCGCCACGCCCCGGCGCAACTTGCCGGATTGGTGATTGGGCTAACGCTCGCCGGCATCCACATTGTAGGCATTCAGGTGACCGGCGTTTCGGTGAACCCGGCGCGTTCGCTTGGCCCCGCGCTGTGGGTGCTGGGCGATGCGCTGAGCCAGCTGTGGCTGTTCTTCGTGGCGCCGATGATCGGGGCGGGACTGGCCGGATGGGCATTTCGCGTGCGCTTGTTAAGCGGGGACGGCTACGGCGCCGACCAATCGCAGCTACACTGACGCTCGCGGCGACGCTGCTGTTTGCCTACCTGTATTTGCCGGTGCCGGCGCCCAGGGTGGCGCAGCCCGGCCCCGGCGATTGCGTGGAATTGCACCTCTACTCCAACGGCTATCACAGCGACATCGGCGCGCCGGCGGAGATTTTCCCGGAGGCTCATCCGCTGCGCCGCCTGTTTCCCGACGCGCGCAGCTTCCTGATCGGCTGGGGCGACCAGCGCTTCTACTATTCTGACGGGACCGATCTGTTGCTTGGCCTCGACGCCATCATCCCGCCGAGCCCAAGCGTCTTGCACGTCGCCTACAATGCGGGGCCGGCATCGGTTTATCTCGGACCCAACGACGATCTCGCCATCGGCGTCTCGCGCGAGGGCGCGACGCGCTTCGTCGCCTACATTGACCGCGCCCTCGTGCTGGACGAAACGGGCGCGGCGATCCGCACGTCGGACGGCAAGGTCATTGGCCGCTCGGCATTTCTGCGCACGCGCGGCTCGTTTCATCTGTTCAACGTCTGCAATCAATGGATGGCGCGGGCGCTGCGCGCGGCGGGCGTCGACGTCAACGCGCGCGCGGCCTGGCTGGCGGGCCCGCTGATCCGGCAAGTGCGTAAGAGCGGGCGGGGCGGGTGCGCGGCGCTGCCTGCGTCCGCCGCCTGAGCCAAGCGTGGTGGAGCGGCCCGAGTCGCGCCATATTGACATCATGAGCGCACAACCAAAGCCAGTCCCTGACGCCCTCCCATCGCAGGCCGATATCGCGTATCTGGGGCTGCTTCAGGACATCCTCGATCACGGCGTCGATCGGGGCGACCGCACCGGCACCGGTACGCGCGGCGTGTTCGGCCGGCAGCTGCGCTTCGATCTCGCCGCCGGCTTTCCGCTGTTGACCACCAAAAAGCTGCACCTCAAGTCGATCATTCTGGAGCTGCTCTGGTTCCTGCGCGGCGATTCCAATGTGCGCTGGCTGCAAGAGCAGGGCGTCACCATTTGGGACGAGTGGGCTAACGAGCAGGGCGAGCTTGGGCCGGTGTACGGCAAGCAATGGCGCTCGTGGGAAGCCAAGGACGGGCGCGTGATCGATCAGATCGCCAATGTCGTTGCCTCCATCAAGACCAACCCGAACTCGCGCCGGCATATCGTGTCGGCGTGGAACCCCGCCGACGTCGACCAGATGGCGCTGCCGCCCTGCCATTGCATGTTCCAGTTCTTCGTCGCCGAAGGAAAACTGAGCTGCCAGCTCTACCAGCGCAGCGCCGACGTGTTTCTCGGCGTGCCGTTCAACATCGCGTCTTATGCGCTGCTGACGCAGATGATGGCGCAGGTGACGGGGCTTCAACCCGGCGAATTCGTGCACACGTTCGGCGACGCGCACCTGTACCACAATCATTTCGAGCAGGCGAAGACTCAACTCGCGCGCGCGCCATACCCAGCGCCAACCATGACGTTGAACCCGGAGCGGACGGATATCTTCGCGTTCGAGTATGCGGACTTCGCGCTGTCGAACTACACAGCGCATCCCGCGATCAAAGCGCCGATTGCGGTTTAAGCGGCTCGTTCTATGGAGAGACATGTTGGACGAGCAGTTTCGCAACCTGCAACAAGATGCCTCTGCGGTGACGCAGGAGTGGCGCCGCCAGGAGTATGATCGAGACATTCGAGTTGGAACGTGGCTGCTGGTTGGCAATGGCGCCGCGCTCTTGCTCTGCTTTAGCGCATCGATTGGCGGGGAGATTTGTGATTGGTCGAGTGTGCGTTGGCTCGCCACCGCTTTCTTCTTCGGAATGGTGTGGGCCTTGTCGAGTGTTGTCCTTGAGGGCGAAGTGATTAATCGCGCCAGCATGAGGATGCTGAAGATAGGCGGGGCGGCCCGTCAAGCCATGGTTGCTGTGGAGGCAAACGCAAAGTTTGCCGCTCTAGACTCACACACAAACGAAGTCGCGCAACGAGAGGCAAAAAATGCGGAAGTGATCAAGGAAGCGTTCCTGACTCTTGAAAAGGAGCGCGAAGAGCCCGCGGCGGACAAACTCTTGCAGCTTCAAGCCAACATCTGTCGGGGGCTTAGCGCTGTCACCTTGGGTGGTTCAATTCTCTTCGCAATTTGGTCGCCAGTAATTGGGACAGCGCGATGTGGTGCCGGTAGCTAAGCTCGTCATTCCGGGGCCGCCGGAGGCGGATCCCGGAACCCAGGAGACACCAAGCTGTGCGTTGGCCCCTGGGTCCCGGATCACGCTTCGCATGTCCGGGATGACGGGGCGCGCAGGTGCAAATGATACCCATGCTTGACGCCCTGAAACACTGGGCCCGCGCGCTGCGGCGCGATACGCTGGCGCTCTACCTCGCGGCGCGCGATCCGCGCACGCCCTGGTACGCCAAGGCGTGGGCCGCGTTCGTGGTCGCCTATGCGTTCTCGCCCATCGATCTCATACCCGACTTCATTCCGGTGCTGGGTTATCTCGACGATCTCATCCTGTTGCCGGCGGGGCTCTGGCTCGCGCTGAAGCTCATTCCTGCTCCTTTGATGGAGGAGCATCGACGCGCCGCTGCGATCCTTGCGGAAAAGCCGGTGAACCGAACCGCCGCGCTGGTCATCGTCGCGCTTTGGATTGCGGCGATCGGGCTCGCGATCTGGCTCGCCGCAGCCACCGTGGCGCGCTAGGAAGGTCGACGTGATCAAGCTGACCCTCGTCGTCGCCGTTGCGAAGAATGGCGTCATTGGCCGTGACGGCGCGCTGCCGTGGCGGCTGTCGTCCGACTTGAAGCGCTTCAAGGCCGCGACCATGGGCAAGCCGGTGCTGATGGGGCGCAAGACTTGGGAGAGCCTGCCGAAGCGGCCGCTGCCGGGCAGGGCGAACCTTGTGCTGACGCGCGACGCGTCGTTCGTCGCCGAGGGTGCACGGGTGTTTTCAAGCCTCGACGCCATGCTCGCAGCGGGGCGCGCCATCGCGCAAGCCAGCGGCGCGGACGAGGTCTGCGTCATCGGCGGCGCGCAAGTGTATGAAGCGACGCTGCCTTTGGCGGATCGGATCGTATTGACGGAAGTGAATCTCGAACCGGAAGGCAACGCACGGCTTGATCTCGATCTCTCGCGCTGGCGCGACGTTTCCCGCGAAGCGGTCGCGCGCGGCCCGAACGACGAGGCTGATTTTTTGGTTCGCGTGTTGGAACGTGGCCTTCTCCCCCGTGAGGGGGAGAAGGTGTCAGCGAAGCTGGCGGATGAGGGGGCGCGGTAGTCCGCTTGGCGCCTTTTCCTGATATGCCCACCCTCATCCGGCCCTTCGGGCCACCTTCCCCCGCCCGTGCGGGAGAAGGGCTCTGTCAAAACGTCGTGTGAGACATGAGTACGTTCGAACTTGTCGCCGAGAACCTGCAATTCCCCGAAGGTCCCATCGTCATGCCGGACGGCAGCGTCATCCTGGTCGAGATCAAGCGCCAGACGCTGACGCGCTGCTGGAACGGCAAGAGCGAAGTGATCGCTGAGATCGGCGGCGGGCCGAACGGCGCCGCGTTCGGGCCAGATGGCGCAATCTACATCACCAACAATGGCGGCTTTGCCTGGCACGACGTGATGGGCTTGACAGTGCCCGGTCACGCCGCCGCCGATTACATCACCGGGCGCATTGAACGCGTCGATCTTGCGACTGGCAAAGTCGAGCGCCTGTACGAGAGCGTGAACGGGCAACGGCTCTCTGGCCCGAACGATCTCGTGTTCGACAAGTCGGGCGGCTTCTGGTTCACCGATCTCGGCAAGAATTACGCGCGCTCGAAGGATCGCGGCGGTCTCTATTACGCCAAGCCCGACGGCTCGCTGATCAAGGAAGCCGCGTATGGGTATGTCGGCTTGAACGGCGTCGGCCTCGCGCCGGACGAGCGCACGGTCTACGCCGCCGAGACCGAGACCGGGCGCTTGTGGGCGTTCGACATCACCGGCGCAGGCGACGTCGCGCCGGGCGCGTTCGGGCTTGGCGGCCGCGTGGTGTGCACGCAAGCGGCGCATGTCTATTTCGACAGCCTCGCGGTGCAGGCCAATGGCGATGTTTGCGTCGCCACCATCGGCGCTGGCGGAATCACCACGATCACGCCGGCCGGCGTCTCGACGCATACGCCGTTCCCGGACCTGCTGGTGACCAATATCTGCTTCGGCGGCCCCGATATGCGCGATGCGTACATCACGCTTTCGGGTACGGGCAAACTGATCAAGACGCGCTGGCCCGAGCCGGGGCTGAAGCTCAACTTTGCGCCGTACTAGCCGTGGCGGCACGCCGCGCGCGCCGAAACATGACGCCGCCCGTGATTGCTGATACCTGATGCCGGACACCTGACTCGGGGCGAATGAATGCGCGCGCGCGACTGCAAGATTGTTGCCACCATGGGCCCGGCCAGCGATCCGCCCGAACGCTTGGCGATGCTGATCCAGGCCGGCGTCGATTGTTTCCGCTTGAATTTCAGTCACGGCGGACGCGACGATCACGCCCGGCGCATGGCGGCGATCCGCGCCGCCGAGCAGAGTGCTGGCGCGCCTGTCGGCGTGTTCGCCGACTTGCAGGGTCCGAAGATCCGCGTCGGCATGTTCGCCGATGGGCAGGTGACGCTGAAGCACAACGATGTCGTTACCCTCGAAGCATCGAGTGAAGCGGGCGAGGGCAAGCTCATCCGCATGCCGCATCCGGAATTGGTGAATTCGCTCGAAGAGGGCGACATTCTCAAGTTCGACGACGGCAAGATGCAGGTCACCGTGATCGAGCGCGGCCGCACGCAAGTGAAGGCGCGCGTCGATTTCGGCGGCGTTCTGAAAAATCAGAAGGGCGTGAACGTGCCGACGCGCCGCATCCCGATCTCGGCGCTGACCGACAAGGATCGCGAAGATCTGGCCTATGCGCTGGATCTCGGCGTCGATTATGTGGCGCTTTCCTTTGTACAACATGCCGAGGATGTGCGCGAGGCGCGCGACCTGATCGGCGATCGCGCCGGCATCATCTCCAAGATCGAGAAGCCGTCCGCGCTCTCCGAAATCGAGGCCATCGTCGAAGCGTCGGACGCGGTGATGGTGGCGCGCGGCGATCTCGGCGTCGAGCTGCCGCCCGAACAGGTGCCGATCGCGCAGCGCAAGATCATCCGCACCGCCCGCGCGGCGGGCCGGCCGGTGATCGTGGCGACCCACATGCTCGAAAGCATGGTCGACGCGCCGACGCCGACGCGGGCGGAGGCCTCGGACGTGGCCACCGCCGTGTATCAAGGCGCCGACGCGGTGATGCTGTCGGCGGAGAGCGCGGTCGGTCGCCATCCGCAGAGCGCGGTGGCGATCATGGATCGCATCATCCGCGCCGTCGAAGCCGACAACGAATACTGGGCCTCGCTGCCGCGCGACATGACCCCGCCGCAGGCCACCACCGCCGACGCCATCGCGCTGTCGGCGCGCCACATCGCCGACGTCATCGGCTGCGCCGCAGTGGTGGCCTACACCGCGACCGGCTCGACGGCGCTCAGGCTGGCGCGCGAGCGCCCGCGCTGCGGCGTCATCGGCTTGACGCCGGTGACCGAGACGGCGCGGCGCTTGACGCTGGTGTGGGGCGTGCGCAGCGTCGTCACCGAGGACGCCACCAATGTCGAGGACATGGTGGCGAAAGCCGATGCCGCCGTGCGCGCGTTGGGCGTGGCGGAAGCGGGCGACCGCGTCGCCGTCATTGCCGGCATCCCGTTCGGCCGCCCTGGCAAGACCAACACGATCCGGATTTTCAAAGTCGAGGAGCGGTGAGCGGGGCCTGACGCGCCTTTGCCCGGCCCACGCGCGCTGCGTTGCCGGTTTCGCGATCTTGTACATCATGCTCTCGCGCAGGCGGG
>JAIELK010000030.1 GCA_019753175.1 Hyphomonadaceae bacterium | reverse complement strand
GCGGAGATAGGCCCGCGCTGATCCAAAAGACTGTGAAATTTCCGCCGCAGCGCGGTCCAGAAACGGGGTCATGCTCAAAACAGGACCGGATTCTAGCGCCAGATGGACTAAATTGCGGGGGTCACATCATTCGCGCAAACCGCATTCTTCTAGGCAATTCCTCGATTTCAGTGTGACCGTTTAGCTCCCGCCGATGTCCAAAAAGCGATGAACTCCGAACACTGGTTTCAGCCCACCGCAAAGGCAAATTCTCGCCAAAAGCTCCCGCTAGACACAAATCAGGAAGCGTCCCCCACGCGGCGTGAGGCAGTCGCTGCCTGCTGCAAAAGTAGATTGCGTGGCGATCGGAGCTATCCCTGAAGAAGCAGAAATTCCACTAGCGCGCCGACATCAAGCGTCCCCGCCTCTGCGGGCCTCACAAGCAAGGCGTTCGCGCTCGCAAACACGGATAGAAGCGATGAATCCTGATCTGCGCACGCCTCGATCCACATCTCGCCATTCACCTCCCAGGTCCGCGCGCGGAGATAGGCCTCTCGCTCGCCGTTCGCAGGCAATGCGGCGGCGAGGCGGGCATGCGATAGGGAAATCTCTCCGCTGCGGCCGAGCATGCGTTCAACGACCGGCCTCAAGAACAACATCGCGGCGACAATCGCCGAGGCGGGATTGCCCGGCAGTCCGAGCACTGGCGCATGAGGCGATGTTGCAAACCATGTTGGTTTGCCGGGGCGCATGTCGATCTTCCTCACAAGAAGCTTTGCACCACATCGCTCAAAAGAAGACTTGGCGTGATCGTGCGGCCCAAACGACGCCGATCCGACAAACACCACGAGGTCAGACGAGCGGAGCGCGTCGCTCGCCGCGCACTCGATTGCATCGGGGTCGTCGGGTAATGGACCGGGCCGGAAAGCTCGCGCCCCCCACTCCTCCGCGAACGCGGCGATCGCATAAGAGCAAGACTCAAATATCTGATCTGACCTTGGGGAGGCGTCGGGCGCGACGATCTCATCCCCGCCGCACAGTACTGTGATGCGGGGACGCCGCCACACATCTACATTTGCCGCGCCGCTCGCGGCGGTCAGCGCCATTGCGATGGGATCGAGCCGCCGTCCGGTTGTCAGCACTGCGGCGCTAGCCGGAAAGTCGATGCCCGCCGCGCGGACGTGGCGGCCCGCCAAGACCTGCCCCGCTTGCAGACGATCACCCTCAACCCGCGCGTCCTCCTGAATGAGCACGGCGTCGGCCCCCTCCGGCAGCGGCGCGCCAGTCGAGATGCGCACAGCTTCGCCCGTTTGCAGCGCACGCTTAAATGCGTGACCGGCCGCGGATTCGCCCACAATGCGCAACGTGCCCGGCGTGTCAGCCGCGCGCAACGCGTACCCGTCCATAGCGGACGCCGCAAACGGCGGCTGCGCGCGCTTGGCTATGACCGGCGCGGCCAGCGTGCGACGGCGCGCTTGCGCCAGCGGCACGATCTCGCTTCCGACCGTTTCAATTGCACCCAGCATCAGCGCGCGCGCCTCGGCAACGCTCGTCATGGCGCCGCCTTGTAGTCGCCCGATGCGCCGCCGCTCTTCTCCAGAAGCCGCACGCCTTCAATGCGCATGCCGCGATCGCGCGCTTTGAGCATATCGTAGATCGTCAGCGCAGCGACGCTCGCCGCCGTCAGCGCCTCCATCTCGACGCCAGTTTGGCCGATCGTTCGCGCGCGCGCGGTGACGCAATAGCCGGGCAAGCTGTCATCGGGGCTCACATCCACGATCAGGCTAGACAATGCGATCGAGTGACATAATGGAATAAGCTCGCTCGTGCGCTTGCCCGCCATGATTCCAGCAATCTCCGCAACCGCGCGAACATCTCCCTTTCTCGAGTCGCCCGCGAGCGCCGCGCGCAGCGTTTCCGCCGCCATGACGACGCGCGCTTCCGCGAGCGCTTCGCGCGCGGTGCTGGGCTTGCCGTCGACCTCGACCATGCGCGCGCGCCCTTGCGCATCGAGATGCGTGAGATCGTTAGGCGCAGTCATGGACCATGTGCTCATTAAAGCGCGGCATAAGCTCCACCATGTTGCAGGGCATATGGCGGCTATCAAGTTGCCAGCGTATGATCTTGTCCCAAGCGTCCTTGCAAGCGCCGTTTGATCCCGGCATGCAGAACACGATCACGCCTTTGATGAGCCCGGCCAGCGCGCGCGACTGCAGTGTTGACAGACCCACCGTCTCATAGCTCACCAGATGAAAGATTGTGGAGAAGCCCTCGATGCGCTTGTCAAACAGCGGTTCAATGGCTTCGGGCGTTACATCGCGTCCGGTGAGGCCAGTGCCGCCGGTGGTGAGGATCACATCAACACCACCACCTTGAACCAAGCGAGTCACCGCCGCTCTAATCTCTCCGACATCGTCCTCTACGATCTTGCGATCGGCGAGCGTGTGGCCATCGGCCTGAAGGCGCTTTGCCAGCAGCGCTCCCGACGTATCCGTCTCAAGCGTACGGGTATCCGATACGGTTATGACCGCAATGCGAACGGGCTTGAACGGAAGCTCCTCGCGCAGTTCGCCGCCGGGCGCGAGCATCACAGCATCTGGGCTCATACAGATTCTTCCTCTTGCACGCGCCGCCAGCAGGCGGCGGCTCGATAATCCCGTACAGTTGGCTCGACCCAAACGTCGCCGTGCGCACCGATCTCCTTTTTCCAGATCGGCGCTTCGGACTTCAAATAATCCATCAGCTCATTGATCGCCGCCAGCGCCGCGGCTCGATGCGCGCTTGACGCCGCGACCAGAACGATGGGCTCGCCAGCTGGTATGGCGCCGACGCGGTGGATAACGAGCGCATCGATCAAAGAATGCCTTGCAACGACTGACGCCGCGAGATGATCAATCTGCGCTTCGGTGAAGCCTGGATAATGTTCAAGCTCAAGCCGCTCCACTACCCCGCCTTCATCACGGCAATAGCCGGTAAAACTCGCCACGGCGCCGACCGCGCTGTTGCGAGAGAACGTCGCCAGTTCGAGCTCTGGCGAGAAGCACTTGGTGACGATCTCCACGCGCATCACGTCACCAACGCCGCCGCCGCGAGCCCAAGCACGGCGCCCAAGACGCGGAGTACGCCCCGTTTACTCAAGTGCCTCAGGCTCAGCGTCGTGCCGATCATCGCACCGAACATGGCGGCGATCGCGAGCCAGGGGAGAAAGCTCGGCAGGGCGGATAGCGACGACATTCGTCCCGCCAACCCCGCCAGTGAGTTCACAACGATAAAGCACGCGGCGATCCCAGTGGCCTTCTGTGCATCAGCCCATCCCGCAAACACCAGCAGCGGCGAGAGATAGACGCCGCCGCCAATCCCAGTGAGTCCCGCCAGCGCGCCAAGCACCGCGCCGCTCGGCAGGGCTACAGCGAGGCCAGGCGCGTGGACTGACTTCACGACGTCGATTTGCGGCCAGATGAGATAGCGCAGCGCAGCCGCACCGAGCGCGCCGGCAAGCAGCGGCCGATAGATCGCTTCAGGCACATCAATGCCGCCAGTGAGATAAGCAGCGGGGATCGCAGTCACCGCGAACGGCCAGAAAGCCCTCGCGTCAAAGCGTCCCGCACGGATGAAGCGAAGTGCGCCAAGACCGGCGACCACGATGTTCAAAACCAGCGCCGCTGGGCGAATCTCTTCCGGCGCCAGCCCCGCGAGCGCCATCAGCGCGATATAGGCCGATGCGCCGCCATGCCCAACAGACGAGTAGATCGCCGCCGCCGCGAACACCGCGAACGAAAGCAAAACGATCATATCGGCGTCGAGCGGCATGGCAACCTCAACCCCCCGAAAACGGCGGCATGAACGCCACCTCATCGCTGGGCCATACGCTGCATGCGGCGTCGCTTGGCGCCAATGTGGCGTTGATCGCGATCCGCACTGACGGCGCGGCAAGCGCAGCTTCCAAGTCATCATCCCCAGCCGACGCCAAGTGGCGAAACACAGCGAGAGCGACAACCTCCGACAGCGCCACCTCGCGCTCACCCAAGCCCGCACGGTCCCGCAACCGCCCAAAGAACAGCACCTTGGCCAAGACAGCCTCCAATATGGCCAAGTCTAGTGCGACAGGCGCCAAAGCCGTTTGATGGATTTGAAGCCGCCTATTGAGCGCGCCCAAGCCCGGCGCTGGCGCCGATCATTCCAGAATCGCGCGAAGCAGTTCTCCTTGACGTGTCGAAGCTGGCCGTCGTTTGGGCGCGCCACATTAAGGGGACAACGCCCATGGCTTTCGACGCCGCCATCGCATCGGAAATCTGGACCGCCAAGTATCGGTTCGCCCCACCCCAAGGCGAGCCGGAGCCAGACGTTGAGGCCACATGGGCACGCGTGGCGGCCGCACTCGCCGAAGCTGAGCGCCCGGAGAATCGCTCATGCATGCGTGCTCAATTCTTGGATGCGCTGGCCGACTTCAGATTCATTCCCGCAGGCCGAATTCTGGCTGGCGCCGGCACCGGGCGGCGGGTCACGCTCTTCAATTGCTTCGTCATGGGCGCCATCCCCGACACGCTCGGAGGCATTTTCATCCATCTGCGCGAAGCGGCGATGACGATGCAGCAAGGCGGCGGCGTGGGCATGGATTTCTCTACCATCCGCCCCAAGGGCGCGCCCGTGCGCGGCGTCGGCGCCGAGGCGTCTGGGCCGCTCTCCTTCATGGACGCATGGGACGCCATGTGCCGCACGGTCATGAGCGCGGGGTCGCGGCGCGGCGCCATGATGGGGTGTTTGCGCATCGACCATCCGGACATCGAGGACTTTATCGACGCAAAACGCGACGCGGCGCGGGTCCGCAACTTCAACCTTTCAGTTCTGGTGACCGATGCCTTCATGACCGCGCTTGAACGCGGCGCGGACTGGCCGTTGTGTTTCGACGATGTCGTCTACCGTACCGTTGCCGCACGCGACCTCTGGGCGCGTCTCATGCGCGCGACCTATGACGGCGCCGAGCCAGGCGTCATCTTCATCGATCGCGTCAACGCACTCAACAATCTCGCTGGCATGGAGGCCATCGCCGCCACCAATCCGTGCGGGGAACAGCCGCTTCCGCCCTACGGCGCCTGCCTGCTGGGCGCGATCAACCTGGCACGCTTGGTCGAACGCCCCTTCGAAGCTGCCGCCGCCATTGACGAGCAAAAGCTCGAAACACTTACGACGACCGCCATACGCATGCTCGACAATGTGATTGACATCTCCAACTACCCCCTGCCCCAACAGGAAGGCGAGGCGAAGGCCAAACGCCGCATCGGGCTCGGCGTGACCGGCTTGGCAGACGCACTGATCCTTTGCGACGCGCGATACGGAGCGGAAGAAGCCGTTGCGCTCATCGAAAGGTGGCTTGGCGTGATTAAGCGCACTGCCTACCGCGCCTCGGCGCGTCTCGCGGCAGAGAAAGGCGCCTTTCCCCTTTGGGACCGGTCGATGCTCGATCGCCCCAATCTCCAGACACTTGATGATGAGACACGCGAACTCATCGCCGAAAACGGTCTTCGTAATGCCTGCCTGACCACCATCGCGCCAACCGGCACAACCTCGCTCATCGCCGGGAATGTCTCCTCAGGCGTCGAGCCAGTGTTCGCCTTCAGTTACACGCGCAAGGTACGCCAGGCGGATGGCAGCACGCGCGATGAAGCCGTCGAAGATTACGCCATGGCGCAGTGGCGGCGCTTGCGCGGCGAAACCGCACCACCCGCGCACACCTTCGTCAGCGCACAGACGCTGGCGCCGGTCGATCACCTCAGGATGCAGTCGGCGGCGCAGCGCTTCATCGACAGCGCCATTTCCAAGACAGTCAACTGCCCGGAGGACATTGCCTTCGAGGCCTTTGCCGAAATCTATGTCCAAGCCTATGAACTCGGTTGCAAGGGTTGCACGACATACCGGCCAAACCCCATCACAGGTTCAATTCTATCGGCTGATGCGCCGCCGCGAGAGACAGATGCCTCCAGGGTCGGCGAAACCACTTTGCCAAAGCGACCTGCCAAGCTCGGCGGCGCTACCTACAAGATCAAATGGCCTGACACTGAACACGCCCTCTATGTCACCATCAACGATGTTGAGGAGAGCGACGGCGCGCGGCCCTTCGAGATCTTCCTCAACTCCAAAAACATGGAGCATTATGCGTGGAGCCTCGCATTAACTCGCATGATGTCGGCGGTGTTTCGGCGCGGCGGCGACGTACGCTTCGTGGCGGAGGAGCTCAAAGCCGTGTTCGACCCGCGCGGCGGCGCCTGGATGGGCGGACGCTACGTCCCGAGCGTGCTCGCCGCCGTCGGCGATATCGTGCAGCAACACCTGGATGCGAACGCTGTTCAATCCGAGTTTACCGCTGTAGCCGTGGCGCCGCGCGCGCGGCAAGCCTGCCCCAAATGCGGCGCGCCCGGCCTCGTACGCAAGGAAGGCTGCGATACCTGCTTTGAGTGCGGCTACTCGAAGTGCGGCTGAGCGAGCCACGCTTCGGCCTGGGCGAGATCGTCGGGGGTGTTAATGTTGAAGAACGGGTCGCGCGCCGGCGCGCCCCAATCCTCGACCGCGTAGCCGACGTGCTCGGCGAAACCGATCAAAGATCGCCTCCCGCTCGACAGATAGTCTGCAATCTTCTCGACTGCATCCGCGCGCCACAACCCACACGATGGGTGCATCCGCCCATGACTTGTCGGCAACGCGGCGGCGGCGAGGCTTGTCGCTAGTCGCATCCTAAGCCTTGCCCCGAGATCGTGCGGCAAAAATGGTGCATCGCATGGAAGCGTCAGCAGATAGTCTGCTGCGGATCGCTTTGCCCACGTGAGCCCGGCGGCAAGGCTCGCAAGAGGTCCTTCGATACCGGATCGATCTAGCACAACATGCAGGTCTGCGGGCGCATCGACCTGATCCGGGGCGTGGAGCCCCAATGCGACGACCCCGCAGCTTCGGCGAGCGAAGTGGAGCACGTGATCGATGAGGCGATATCCCGCGAGCGTACGCTCTGGTTTGCCGCCTCCGATCCGCGCGCCCCGCCCGCCAGCAAGCACGAGGACGCCCAAAGCGGGCTTCATCTCAAAGCCCCAGTCGAGCTCGGTTGCGCCACACGGCGAAGAAGCCGCCTCTCCACACTCACCCATCGCCGCCTCGCGGTCGGTTCTGGCGCTCAACGCTCGCAATCCGCAGGCGCGCCGCCTCTTTACGGCTCGTGACACTTGTCTCCATGTCGCGGATGAGCCCATCCTTGATGGAATAGATCCAGCCATGCACCGAGAGCTGTTGCCCTCGTGTCCACGCGTCCTGCACAAACGGATTGCTCGCAACAGCCCGCACCTGCGCCAGCACGTTCTGCTCGCAGACCGCGTTGACGCGCGCATCGAAATCTACGATCCGATCGAAGTGGTCGGCGTCTTTCTCATAGATGCAGCGTATCGGGGATAGCCAATGGTCGATCAGACCGAGACGTTTGCTCGATAGCGCCGCGCGCACGCCGCCGCATCCATAGTGTCCGCACACGATGACATGCTTGACCTTCAATACCTCCACGGCGAACTGCAAGACGGAAAGGAAGTTCGCATCCTGCGGCGGCGCGAGGTTGGCAACGTTGCGATGGACGAACAATTCGCCAGGGTCGAGGCTCACCAGCTCGTTCGCCGGCACGCGCGCGTCCGAACAACCGATCCAGAGATAGTCCGGCGCCTGCTGCACCGAGAGGCGGCGGAAATACTCCGGATCGACGCGGGCCTTGGTCGCGGCCCAATGGGCGTTTCGCTTGAGCAAATCGCCGATCGCCATCGCCTTAGGCCATGGTCACGCCGCGCCGTGCGGCGAGGCGTAGACTCAGCGCTTCAAGATCGTCGGACGTCAGACGCCTTCGCGCCAACGGCATAACAACCGCATTTTCGAGCGCCATATGGCTCTTCTCCTGCCGCGCCAATTGCAGCAATGCTTGCGGCCCACCCGCTACCGCCGATGGGGCCACGCGTGCCTCCAGCGACTGCGCGAACAGCGTGCGTACCGTCTTCGCGAGCGCTTGATCCAACGCGTGATCCGCTGACAGTCGCCCAAGCACGTCTTCGATATCGTCTTCTTCAGAGCATCGCCGACGTAGCAGTGGAAACAAATCCTCCTCCTCATCAATTACGTGGAGGGCGAGATCATAGCGTATGAAATCATCCGTGCTCGCGATGAGACCCGCTTCGAACCCAGAAGCGATCGACAAATACTCCAGGACCTTGCACATGTGCCGATGCCGGTAATGCTCAGCGAATAGAAACTCGAGCGGTTCCTTGAGCAAAGCGGGTGGCGATCGTTCGATTGGGCCGGGATTGTAGGGCAAGGGTTGGCCGACATGCACCTCAACGTTCATGGTCCGCCTCCTTCCAGCACATTCAGCCCTTCGATGCGTGCGCCACGCACAAGCTCGGCCACGTATTTCGCAGACGCCGCCATCCACGCACGCGCCATAAGGCGGTCGCGGATGACCGGGGCGGCTTTTTCATAAGCATCCGGAAGCGCGCTGCGGTGGTTCTCGTAAACGCGCCGACACTCCGCCTCAGTTGGCGCGCGCGGCGCAGCCTCGGCTTCAAGCACATGACGGATCAACGCCTCCTCATCGCTCTCCCAGCGCCCAAGCGCGTCAGCTTCCGGCGCGGGCGCGAGACCGATCTCCGAGGCGCGCGCGAGCAAGAGATGGCGGATGACCAGAGCACGCGCCGCCGCCGCCCTTGCTTCCTCGATTGTCACACCCTCGTGGTGCTGAACTTCGCGCGCGATGTCCGCCTCTTCAATCAACACTCCATCGACACTCACCGGTGACGCATCTAGCGCAAGCTTTGCTACCGCTGCCGGCGGCGTCGAACACGAGCCCCCGCACCCCGCCGCTTCTTCGAGGATTGGATGTCGCTTCGCATTGCGCGCGGCCAGCGTGTCGATGATCGTTGTCACCTGCTTACTCCACGGGCGTGTGACGCGGCACGCTCACACTACGATGCGGCATCTCCGGCGCTCGCGTACGCACCAATTGCCATCCGCGCCGGCCGAGATACCAGATCGGCGCCGACAGCATGTGCACGAGCCGCGTGAACGGGAACATCAAGAAGATGGTGAGCCCAAGCAGGAGATGCGCTTGATATGGCCAGTCAAGGCCCTGTACATAGTCCGCACTGCCGGGTTTAAAGGTCAGAATGCCCTGCGCCCAACTCGACAGACGCAACATGACGGAGGCATCTCCGTGGCCGAGCGACAATGGCACCGTCGCCAATCCAAGGCACAGTTGCACCCACAAGATAAGCAGAATTGCGTTGTCGCCAAACGTGCTGGTGCGCCGAATACGCGCATCCAAGAAACGCCGGTGCATCAGCAACGTCAGCCCGAGGAAACACACCGCGCCCGCGATGCTGCCGGCGACGATCGCCAGCATTTGCTTCTGCTCCGCCGTGATGAATTGCGAGTAGATCGCGTGCGGCGTGAGCAGCCCAACGCTGTGACCGAGCAGCAAGAACAGGATGCCGAGATGGAAGAGGTTTGAGCCCCACACAAGCTGCTTACGTCGTAACAACTGACTGGAACCCGAGCGCCAGGTATATTGCTCGCGGTCGAAACGCAGGATCGAGCCGAACACCAACACCGCCAGGCATATGTAGGGGTAGTACCCAAACAGAGCCTGGTTCAGCCAGTCTCCCGCGGGCCATGTAGGCAATTCCGGATGCATGTCATGCGCTCCTAGAGGCTAAACTCAGCGGCGAGCCAAATCTTGTCGCGATCCGAGAAGCGCGGATCTTCGCCATCGAAGAACGCGGCCTTCGCCTCAAGCGACCAACGCTGATTGACGCGCCAGCTTGCCACCGCATCGAACTCCGAACCGAAGTCGGCATCGCCGTCATCTGATGCAAAGTCGTGATAGCGCGCGGTCAACGTGAGCGAGCGACCAACGGGCAGAGTCTCATCCGTCCATGACACCGAACCGTTGAGGTCCCTGACGCCATCCGGGGGCGTGGCAAGAAACACATCGGCCCAGCCCTGGAACGCGTGCAGCGTCGCAAGCGGCGTTGCCAATCCACGCGCGCCGTCGCCTTCAAGCACTTCTGCGGTCATCCCCAGACGCCATTGCCCGCGCTGCACGCTGGCACTCGCGGCGTAATAGCCTAGATCAAACGACGCCGGATTGTTCCCATAGTCGCGTTGCGTAGCTGCCTCGGCGCCCAAGGTGAAGCGGTAGGGCTCGGCGGCCACAGCGCGAGTCCAGCGCAGCCCATAGGTTTGGTTCGATTGTGCGGCCGCGTTCTGGAAGTCCAGTAGAAGCCCGTAGCCGGAAAAGTCCCCGATGTCCGTCTTCAGATCGACCTGCCCGACATGCGAATCGCTGCGCCACTCCCCCTGCGCACTATCATCACCTAGGATACGGCGGACGCGATCAACATAGATGTAGTTGAACGACAAGTGCTCGCTCGCTCGGTAGGCCAGTCGAAGCGCGTCGAATGTCTGTTCGTTTTGACGGAAGCCGACATTGCCGACGAAACGAGCATTGTTGAGGATGATGCGCTGACGTCCGAGCGTGGCTGTCAGGCCATTATGCGTCCATTGCGCCTGCAGCCGGTTAATCTCCAGCGCCTCGGGGTCGAGCACAATCGCCTGCCCCGGACGGGCCCGCACCGTATCCGCGAAGTCGTCATCAAGCAGAGCAACGCCCTCAACTTCGCCCAGCACCTTGAAGTGCTCGAACACTTGTTGCTCGTAGCCCAAGCGCAGCCGCAACGTGACCGCGTTCGCATCGGTCAGGCCATCTTGCTCGACGTGTTCGTAGCGAAGGCGGCCATCGACGATGAAGTCTCCTCCGTTTCCGCTCTGCTGTCGTTGCGCCAGCGCCGCTGGCGCGCACAGCACCACGCCGGCCAACGCCGCCGCAGCCACACCGCTCTTAGTGACGTTCGTCATGCCGCACTCTCCCCCATTCTGGTGAGCATCTCTCGCGCTTGCGGACAGCCGCCCGACTGATCGGGTCCGAAATTCACCGGCTCTTCCGCCCAAGCGCGATCAAGCGCCGCGAGATCGTTGGGATCGTCTTCTGGCTCCGCCAACAAGGCTTGCAGCGCGGCAGGGTCCGCGTTGGTATCGGCCAGTTCGACGAGAGCCGCGAAAACCGCCGCGTAGGGGGACCGGCGCTTCTTCAGCCGATCCCGCAGCGCCGTGATCACGTGTGCTGCTTCGCCAAGGAGCGCTGCGGCTTCGCGCGGCTCAAGCAGCGACAGAAACTCCAGGAACACCGGCAGATGATCCGGCAACTCATGGGCGCTGAGCAGCACGCCGCGCGACGCATAGAGCTTGTTTAGCTCGACCATGGCTTGGCCACGATCGCGACTTTCGCCATGGACGTGTTCGTAGAGGTGCAGCGAAACCTGCCGGCCGCGGTCAAAGAGCTGAACATAACGCGACTGCAGATCGAGGATGTCCCCCCGCGCCAGTTCCTCGCTCAGACGCTTCAATTTGCCGGCCTCGCGTAGCAATTTCTCTTCGGAGATCGCTTCCAGCGCGGCATGATAGAGATCACGATACGCCTCCTCGGGATAGGACAGCAGCAGCGCAAGAGCTTTGTAGGTCCGTGCCATGACGATCAGCTCCCCATTTCCTGCTTGGCGCGACGCTTGCGATTGGCGCCGAAGAGGCCGACCTCGGAGCGGCCGCCCGACGCTTGGTTCCCGAACGAAAAGCCGGTCGCACCTCGCATGTAGTAAGCATCTTCGGCGCCCTCACGGTGCGTCGATGGAATGACGAAGCGATCCTCGTAATTGGCAATCGCCATGATCTGGTACATGTCTTCGATCAGCGTCGGCGTGAGGCCCACGCGCTCGGCGATCGTGGCGTCGATGACGCCATCGATCGTCTTCGTGCGCATATAGGCGCGCATCGCCAGCATGCGTTCGAGCGCCGAGATCACCGGCTTCTCGTCGCCGGCAGTCAGCAGATTGGCCAGATATTTCACCGGAATGCGCAACGCCCTCACATCCGGCATCACGCCGTCATTCTCAATCGCGCCGGTCGCCGCCGCCGCCTGAATTGGCGAGAGCGGCGGGATGTACCAGACCATCGGCAAGGTTCGGTATTCGGGGTGGAGCGGAAACGCCACCCTCCAGTCAATCGCCATTTTGTAGACCGGGCTTTTCTTCGCGGCCTCAAGCCAAGCCTCTGGCACGCCGTCGGCGCGCGCTTGCGCGGTCACTTTGGGATCGTGCGGGTCGAGAAAGATGTCGAGCTGACCCTGGTAGAGATCCTTGTCGTCAGCCTTCGCCGCCGCTTCGACCCGATCGGCGTCATAGAGAATGACGCCGAGATAGCGAATGCGCCCGACGCACGTCTCAGAGCACACAGTCGGCTGACCGTCCTCAATGCGCGGATAGCAAAAGATGCATTTCTCGCTCTTGCCGCTCGACCAGTTGTAATAGATCTTCTTGTAGGGGCAGCCGGTTACGCACATGCGCCAGCCACGGCATTTGTCCTGATCGATAAGGACTATACCGTCCTCGTCGCGCTTGTAGATGGCGCCGGACGGACACGACGCGACGCACGTGGGATTGAGGCAATGCTCGCACAAGCGCGGCAGATACATCATGAAGGTGTTTTCGAATGCGCCGTACATCTCCTTCTGCACGCCTTCGAAATTCTGGTCCTTGGAGCGCTTGGCGAACTCGCCGCCCAGTATTTCCTCCCAATTAGGACCCCACTCAATCTTCTCCATTCGCTCGCCGGTGATCTGCGAGCGCGGGCGCGCAGTTGGGAACGCTAGCAGTTCAGGCGCCGTTTGTAGATGGCCGTAGTCGAAGTCGAACGGCTCGTAATAGTCGTCGATCTCGGGCAAGTCCGGGTTCGCAAATATCTTAGCTAAGATTCGCCACTTGGCCCCAATACGAGGCTCAATGCGCCCGTCGGGCTTCTTCACCCAACCGCCTTTCCAGCGCTGCTGGTTTTCCCAGTCACGCGGATAGCCAATGCCCGGCTTTGTCTCGACATTGTTGAACCACGCGTATTCTACGCCTTCGCGATTGGTCCACACGTTCTTGCAGGTGACGGAACAGGTGTGGCAGCCGATGCACTTGTCGAGATTGAGCACCATGCCGATTTGCGCGCGGATTTTCATGACGCGCCTCCGGTACGATCCTGCGGCCGCGGCCGTTCTAGCCAGTCCACCTTGTTCATCTTGCGGACAAGGACGAATTCGTCGCGATTGCACCCCACCGTGCCGTAGTAGTTGAAACCGTAGGCGAGCTGCGCATAACCGCCGATCATGTGCGTGGGCTTCAGCACTGCGCGCGTTACTGAATTGTGGATACCGCCCCGTTGACCGGTCATCTCGGAACCCGGCGTGTTCACGATCTTCTCTTGCGCGTGGTACATGAAGACCGTGCCTTCACGCATACGCTGCGAGACGACCGCGCGCGCCGTCAGCGCGCCGTTCGAATTGAACGCCTCCACCCAGTCGTTATCGACGATGCCGGCTTTCTTGGCGTCGACCTCGGAGAGCCACACGACCGGACCGCCCCGGTTCAGGGTCAGCATCATCAGATTGTCGGTGTAGGTAGAGTGGATGCCCCATTTTTGGTGCGGCGTGATGAAATTGAGCATGATCTCCTTTTCGCCGTTCGGCTTCCGGCCCCGCACCGGATCAATGGTTTTCAAGTCCACCGGCGGCTTGTAGACGCAGAGTTGCTCACCGAACGCGCGCATCCAGGAATGATCCTGATAGAGCTGCTGGCGTCCCGTGAGCGTGCGCCAAGGGATGAGTTCGTGCACGTTCGTGTAGCCGGCGTTGTAGCATACCTTCTCGCTCTCCAATCCCGACCAGATCGGCGAAGAGATGATCTTGCGCGGCTGCGCCACCACATCGCGGAAACGAATCTTCTCATCCTCTTTGGGCAACGCCAGATGCGTGTGCTGACGTCCGGTCTGTTTGCCGAGCGCTTCCCAAGATTTCACCGCCACTTCGCCATTGGTTTCTGGCGCCAGCATCAGCACCGCTTCGCAGGCGTCGATGTCTGTTTCGATGCGCGGCATGCCTTTGGTGGCGCCCTCTTCGGTGACGACGCCATTCAACTTGCCCAACGCCTCCACTTCGTGCTCGGTGTTCCACGCCAAGCCCTTGCCGCTATTGCCGAGTTTGTTCATCAGCGGTCCGAGCGCGGTGAAGCGCTTGTACAGATTCGGATAGTCCCGCTCGACCATGACCATGTTCGGCCCGGTCTTGCCCGGAACGAGTTCGCACTCGCCTTTCCACCAATCCTTCGGCTCTGCGCTTTGCGCCATCTCACCAGGACTGTCGTGCTGGATTGGCGCCAGCACCAAATCCTGCTCTACGCCAAGCGCCTCCGGCGCAACCTCCGAGAACTTTTTGGCGATACCTTTGAAGATGTCCCAATCGGAGCGGCACTCCCACGCCGGGTCCACCGCCGCTGTCAGCGGATGGATGAACGGGTGCATGTCGGAGGTGTTGAGATCGTTCTTCTCGTACCAGGTCGCGGTCGGCAGCACGATGTCGGAATAGACCGCCGTCGTGCTCATGCGGAAATCGATGGTGACGAGCAGGTCGAGCTTTCCTTCCGGCCCTTGCTCACGCCATTTCACTTCAGTGGGCTTGCGCCGGCCCGTGCCGCCCAGATCCTTGCCCATCACGCCATGTGACGTACCGAGCAGATGCTTCAGAAAATATTCGTGCCCCTTTCCCGATGAGCCCAGTAGGTTCGAGCGCCATACAAACATGTTGCGCGGGAAATTTTCCGGCGCGTCCGGGTCCATGCAGCTCATTTCGAGCCGCTTGGCCGCGAGTTCGCGCACGGCGTAGGTCTTGGCGTCGATACCCTCGGCCCTGGCGCGTCGGCACACTTCGAGCGGATTGACCTTCAGCGCCGGCGTCGAGGGCAGCCATCCCATGCGTTCGGCCTTGGCGTTGTAATCGATGAAGGTCTTGCCCCAATCACCATCAGGCGCCGTTGGCGAGAGCAAATCATCGACGTCGAGCGTCTCGTAACGCCATTGATCGGTGTGCGCATAGAAGAAGCTGGTTGAGTTCTGCTGGCGCGGCGGACGCGCCCAATCGAGCGCAAACGCAATCGGCGCCCAGCCCGATTGCGGCCGCAGCTTCTCCTGGCCGACATAATGCGACCAGCCGCCGCCGGATTGACCGACGCAGCCGCACATCACCAGAAGGTTGATCACCCCCCGGTAATTCATGTCCATGTGGTACCAATGGTTCATCGCCGCGCCGATAATGATCATCGAGCGCCCATTGGTTTTCTCAGCGTTCGACGCAAAGCCGCGCGCCGTGGCGATAACTTGCGCGCGCGGCACGCTGGTGACGGCTTCGGCCCAGGCCGGCGTGTAGGGCTCGAGGTCGTCAAAGCTCTTCGGCAGATGCTCGCCGCCGAGGCCCTGATCGACGCCGTAATTGGCAAGGAAGAGATCGTAGACGCTGGCGACAAACGTCTCACCATCCTTCAGGGCCATCTTCTTGACGGGAATGTTGCGTTTGAGCGTGCTCGGGTGATCGGTTGAGGCGAATCCGTTCGACGCCGTGTTGGCGAAGTAAGGAAACAGCACTTCCGCGACCTGATCGTGCGCGCCCTTGAGGCCCAGGCGCAGCTTCACATCGCGCCCGTTGGCGTCTTTCTCTTCCAGGTTCCACTTGCCCTGCTCGCCCCATCGGAAACCGATGGCGCCCGACGGGACCACCACCGCGCCCGATGCTTCCTCGACGGCGACCGTTTTCCAATCCGGATTGTTAGCTTGCCCCAGATTGTCGGCGAAGTCGGAGGCGCGCAGTAGGCGCTCGGGCACATAGGCGCCATCCTTGGCGACCAATCGCACCAGCAGTGGCATGTCCGAGTACTTGCGCACATAGTCACGGAAGTACGGCACTTCGCGATCGCGATGGAACTCTGTCAGCACCACATGGCCCATGGCCATGGCAAGCGCCGCGTCTGTGCCTTGCTTCACGCTGATCCAAAGATCGGCGAATTTCGACGCTTCCGAATAGTCCGGGCTGATGACGACGGACTTTGTGCCCTTGTACCTCACCTCAGTGTAGAAGTGCGCGTCCGGCGTGCGCGTCTGCGGGACGTTTGAGCCCCAGACAATGATGAAACCGGCATTGTACCAATCCGCGCTCTCGGGAACGTCGGTCTGCTCGCCCCAGGTTTGCGGGCTGGCGGGCGGAAGATCGCAGTACCAATCGTAAAACGAACCGCAGGCGCCGCCGAGCAATTGCAGATAGCGCGCGCCCGCGGCGTACGAGATCATTGACATGGCCGGGATCGGTGAGAAGCCGAACACGCGATCGGGTCCCCATTTCTTCACCGTGTAAGCATTCGCCGCAGCGATGATCTCGGTGACCTCGTCCCACTTCGCGCGCACAAAACCGCCGCCGCCGCGGCGCGTCATATAGGATTTGCGTTTGGCTTCATCCTCAACGATCGAAGCCCAAGCCGCGATGGGCGGCTTATGCACCCGCGATTCGCGCCACAGTTTCACCAACTGCGCGCGCACCAACGGGTATTTCACGCGGTTGGACGAATAGAGGTACCAGGAGTACGACGCGCCGCGCGAGCAACCGCGCGGCTCGTGGTTTGGCAAATCCGGGCGCGTACGCGGGTAGTCCGTCTGCTGCGTCTCCCAGGTGACGATACCGCCCTTGACGTAGATTTTCCACGAGCACGAGCCGGTGCAGTTCGCGCCATGGGTGGAGCGCACGATCTTGTCGTGCTGCCAGCGGTGACGGTAGGCCTCCTCCCAGGTGCGGTCTTCATTGTTCATCACCCCATGACCGTTCGCGAAGGTCTCGGTCTTGCGCGTGAAGAACAGCAGGCGATCGAGGACATGGCTCATGTGTCAGCCCTTATTGAGCGGTAGCGGGGTTCGAAGACGCGCGTCGGGCGTTTTCGACATCGAATAAGAGGCCGCCGGGGCGCGCGTACACCCACCAGGTGATCGCCAGGCACGAGACGTAGAAGGCGAGGAAGCCATAGAGCGCCGCCTCTGCATTGCCCGTCGCGCTGATCGAGAAGCCGAAACTCTTCGGAATGAAGAAGGCGCCGTAGGCCGCGATCGCCGAGGTAAATCCGGTAATCGCCGCGCTTTCCTTCTCTGATTGCTTGACCTGATCCGCTGGCGACAACTGCGGTTCGAGCCGCGCCACCTCCTTACGCATGATCGCGGGGATCATCTGGAAGGTCGACGCATTGCCGACGCCGCTCGCGAAGAACAACAGCATGAAGGAGGCGAAGAAGCCTGCAAACGCGCCGGTTGATAGGAAGTAGAGTACGCCGATCGTGCCCAGCATCATGAGCGCGAACACCACCAGCGTCACCTTGGCGCCGCCATACTTATCCGACACCCAGCCTGTCAGCGAGCGCGACACCGCCCCCACGAGCGGACCTAGGAACGCGATCTGCAGCACGTTCACATCGGGAAACTGCGTCTTGGTCAGCAACGGGAACGCCGCCGAGTAGCCAATGAACGAGCCAAACGTGCCGGTGTAGAGCCAGCACATGATCCAGTTCTGCTTGCGCTTGAAGATCACAGCCTGGTCAGCGAACGAGGCCTTCGCAGTGGAGAGGTCGTTCATGCCGAACCAGGCCGCGAAGGCGCTCGCCACGATGAACGGAACCCAGATAAAACCAGCATTCTGCAAGAACAGCTGTTCACCTTCCGCCGTCACCTGCGCCGCGCCGCCGAGTACGCCGAACACGCCCATGGTGATGACGATCGGCACAATGAACTGCATGACGCTGACGCCGAGATTGCCGAGACCGGCATTAAGCGCGAGCGCGTTGCCCTTCTCTTTCTTCGGGAAGAAGAAGCCGATATTCGACATCGAGGAGGCGAAATTGCCACCGCCAAAGCCGCAGAGCAGCGCCAGTCCGAGCATGACCCAGTATGGCGTTTCGGGATTCTGCACGGCAAAGCCAATGCCGAGCGCCGGAATAAGGAGCGACCAGGTTGTGAGCGTGGTCCACAACCGCCCGCCGAACACTGGAACCATGAAGCTGTAGAAGATGCGCAACGTCGCGCCCGAGAGTCCTGGTAGCGCCGCGAGCCAGAACAATTGGTCCGTGTCGTAGTCAAAGCCGATTGCGGGCAACTTCGCGACAACGACAGACCACACCATCCACACCGAGAATGATAACAACAGCGCCGGGATCGAGAGCCAAAGATTGCGATTGGCGATCGCCTTGCCGGTCTTGCTCCAAAAGTCCGCGTCCTCCGGGCGCCACTCCTGAATCAGCTTCGGCGCCAGCGCTTCGGCTTGCTTCGGTGTATGGATCGGCTGCATTTCCGGCAGCTGCGGCAGGCCCTCCAGCGATTTCGCCGCCGCTTCGCGCTCCATGTGCAGGATGGCGAAGTGCATCCACAGCAACGACGCTGACACGATAAGGAAGAGCAGCATGAAGCAACTCGTCCACACGCCGGTCAGATCGTTCAGCATTCCGAACAAGATGGGCAGGACGAAGCCGCCCAGTCCACCAATCATGCCCACAAGTCCGCCGACTGCGCCGACGTCCTTCGGGTAGTAGATCGGGATGTGTTTGAAGACGGCCGCCTTGCCCAGACTCATGAAGAACCCGAGCACAAAGGCGACAACGATGAAGCCGACCGGCCCGAGTTCGAAGCGAAACTGGATAGGCCCTTCGATTCCATCGACGATATACGTCGTTGCTGGGTACGAGAGCACAAACGTCGCCGCCATTGAGACGAGAAACGTCCAGTACATCACCTTGCGCGCACCGACCTTGTCGGAGAGAAATCCCCCATAGATGCGGAAGAGAGAAGCCGGGATCGAGTACGCCGCCGCGATCATGCCGGCCGTGCGCAAGTCGAAGCCGTAGACGCCGATCAGGTAGCGAGGCAGCCACAGCGAAAGCGCCACGAAGGCGCCGAACACGAAGAAGTAATAGAGCGAGAAGCGCCAGACCTGCACGTTTTTCAGCGGCTCGAATTGCTCCGCGAGCGAGCGGGGCTTCACACCGGCCTTGCGGCGCGCCTCAAGCTCGGGATCGTCCTTCGTGGTGACGAAGAACACCACCGCCATGACAACTAGCCCGGCCGCCCAAATTTGCGCGACGCGCTCCCAGCCCATCGCCGCAAGCACGACGGGCGCGGCGAATTTTGTCACGGCCGCGCCGACATTGCCGGCGCCGAAAATGCCGAGCGCCGTGCCTTGGCTTTTCTGAGGGTAGAATTTGGAAACATATGTGATGCCGACGGCGAACGAGCCACCCGCAATGCCAACGCCAAGCGCAGCCAGCAGGAATTGCGGGTAGGTCTCGGCGTATGACAGCAAGAATGTCGCCGCCGCCGCCGCGAGCATGACGCCTGCGTAGACGATGCGGCCGCCGATCTGATCGGTCCATACGCCAAGAAACAAGCGAATGAGGGAGCCCGTGAGAATGGGTGTGCCGATCAGCAGGCCAAACTGGGTTTCTGTCAGCCCCAAGTCGTTCTTGATCTGCACGCCAAGGATCGAAAAGATCGTCCAGACAGCAAAGCATGTCGTGAACGCCACTGTGCTCATCCAAAGCGCGCCGCCCGCCCCAGGCGCTGGTCGTTCAGCCGCAGTGACCATGAATCTCCGCCCCTCTTTTGGCCGTGAAGGCCGACGCTTCACTTACGGCTGCACAATGGCCTGCGTGCGCGCGGCAGCGCTTGATGTGCGTTAAGCGAGGCGCGCCGCCCGGGAGAAATAATTGACCGCAGCAAGTGCGCGAGGTCGCACCAATGCAGATTTCTGGCAGCCATTTGCGTTCGTCGACTGCGTCTCTTGATTTTAGTCAACTCACGCGCGCCATTTCGAGGGAAACAGGGCTGCCAATTGATGGAGATCAAGATGCGGACCGGACCGTAGCGTATCAGGCAACTCAAAGAGGGAGAGTCCTGATGCGGCCCACCGATACTCCGAAGGTTCGTGCACTACCGATGTTCGCGAGCGTCAGCGACGACACTTCCAACCGTGTCACAGGCACTGCTTACCTTCAGCGCTTTCCGGCAAACACTACGCTCTTGCTGGAAGGCGACCCGGTGGATTTTCTTTATGTATTGCTTGAGGGGCAGGTCGAGCTTCAGGGCACCTGGAAAGACAAGGAAACGACTCTGACGATCCTGCGCCCCGTTTCAACCTTCATCCTGGCAGCAGTCGTTCTTGACGCGGATGCGCTGATGTCGGCGCGTACACTGGAACGCTGCGAAATCCTGATGATCTCGGGCGACGCCATCCGTCAGAACATGGCCGAGGACGCCGCGTTCGCGGTCGCTATCTCTCGCGAACTCTCGGGCTGCTACCGAGGGCTTGTGCGCACAATCAAGAATCAAAAGCTACGCGGCGGCGTCGAACGCCTAGCCAATTATCTCCTCACCCTGCGCGCCAAGTCCGGCGGCGGCGAGAACATCCACCTGCCGCACGAGAAACGCGTGCTGGCCGCCCTCCTTGGAATGACGCCGGAAAACCTCTCCCGCGCCTTCGCGACTCTCGGCGGCTATGGTGTTGAAGTGAACGGCGCCGACGTACGTTTAGGGAAGCTTCGCGACCTTGAGCGGCTCGCGCGCCCCGACCCGCTTATCGACAATTATGCGCCGCGGGCGCCCCTGCTCGCGGAAGCCGACGCCGAGATCTGGTCCACCGAACACCAGCGTGCGGGCGCTGCTTAACTCGTCGCGCGCGTGTAGGTCGCAAGATCAAAATAGTCGCGCCAGACAGCGATCTTGCCGTTACGCATCTCGAAGACCCCGCAGCAGGGCAGGTCGACCTCTCCTTTTTTCGAACGAGTCCGATCCAAGCGCTCGGCGACCACAACGTCCCCCGAACTCACCATGGTCAACAGATCCCACTCCGTAGCGGTCCAGTCCTTGATGAAACCTGCGATAAAGGCGCGGATGCGTTCTCGTCCGTGCACCGGTCCCGCCGGCATGTTGTGGTAGACGCCCTCTTCCGTGAAATAGCCCGCTATCTCCTCGGGATTCAGCCGCGACCATGCTTTGACGAAGTCGCGGATCACCGCCTCGTTCTTTAAGCTCACCCTCGAACTCCTCAACCGCCTAACTCGGCGAGATGCTTGGTATCGCCGGGATTTCCCGTGAGCAAGGCATGCCGACGGGGCTTGAAGAAGAGCGCGTCTGTGATTCGCGCCATGAGCGCATCTCGGTCTTCGTCCGTCTGCAGTACATCGCGCAAGTCAACGCCGCCATCACCGAACAAGCAAAGGCGCAGTTTTCCTCTCCCAGTCACACGCAACCGATTGCAGCTGTCACAGAAGCTAGGCGCATAGGGCGCAATGAGGCCAAAGCGGCCCTCATATTCGGGATGAGAAAATTCAGTCGCTGGCCCATCGTCATAGCCGCGCTCCACTGGCGACCACCCCTGGTCGCGAAGCCAGTTCCGCAATTCGCTACCGGGCACGTGCTGACCTGCGAAGAACGCCGCATTATCGCCGGTGCGCATCAACTCGATGAAGCGGACGCTGACTTTCCGCTTCTTCAGGTACGATGCGTAAGCGCTGAACCCCTCCGACAGCGTGTCGCGCAGAAGAACGGCGTTCAGCTTCACCGTTAGGCGCGGATGCGTCAACGCGGCATCGACGCCTGCCAAAACCTCGGACAGCCTGTCATGACCGGTCACCCGCGCAAATACAGACGGATCGAGGCTATCGGCGCTCACATTGAGGTGCGTGAGCCCTGCCCGCACCCAATCCTTAAGGCCGCGCGCCAAGCGCCACCCGTTCGTCGTTAGCGCCACCTTCTCGACGCCCGCCTCGGTCACAGCCGCGATGAGCGCCACCAGATCGCCGCGCACGCTGGGCTCCCCGCCCGTGAGTCGGACCTTCTGGACGCCAAGCGCATGAAAGGCGCGGACAAGGCGAGATACTTCGTCGACCGAGAGGAAATCATTGGGGGCGGACTTTCGGTACCCGTTGGGCAAGCAATAGGTACAGCGAAAATTGCATGCCTCGGTGACCGATAGGCGCAAGTATGGAAAACGACGGCCAAAGCCGTCCTCAAGTCGCTGCACGCCGCCGCCCCTTTCCAAACCTGGGAGGAGACGGCGTTTCCACGCATCTCCCTTAGCGCAGCGGGCTTTTGACCCATTCATCAGCCCGCCGCGCTCGGCCATAGCGCCATCGCATCAAGGGAGAGCCTTAGGCGCCAGGGCTCGGAGCGCATTCATCTTCCGTCATGCCCACGGCGTTGACATTGACCGGCTGACCCCCAGCGCTTGATAGACGTCAATCCGCGGGACATCGGTGCGAAGTTGACGAAAACCAACAACGTGCCGAACGACAAACTTGGGCCAAAGACGCCAAATCGCAACAATGTGTCGCTTGGGCTGGGAACGTGCACAAGCCTGCCGTTCCATTCGCCACCCTTCTGTCTTTCTGCGACGTGGGGACGTTAACGCATTGCGCGCGCTTTCAAGGATCAGAGCGCCTGCGCGAGGCCGCCCACCACGCCTCGTCCATCCGTCCAATTTTTCATTTTCCTGCGTGTGCCCGCTGTGTGCCCGCGCGCGTCTAAGCGCATGTTTTTCTACAGCTTCTCTTCCAATCCATCATGGGCGCTATGCAGAAACGGCGATCTAATTGTTTCATTTCATTGATTTTTCGAGTGTGTCCTCCGCGGAGCAGGACATACTGAGGATTGAACACTGATTTAGCGGATACTGTGCATTGTGCGAGCGGTTGCGTGCGGTGTCGGTGCACACGTAAGCGCACACGACTTTGCATTGGACGCAGTAATGGCGGGTCGAGCCCGTTCAGGCCCAATCTTCATGCGCCCTTAATGCCCCACCCGATCTTGCCGCCTCGAACCTTCATATGACGCCCGTCATCCTCATGCGCTGAAGGAGACGACGCGCATGCAGGATGTGTTCGCACTTGGATTTGTCTGCCGCGCCGGTGATCATGTTCTTCACGTAATCGGCGTGGCCGGGGCAATCCATGTGGGCGTAGTGCCGGGTCTCGGATTCGTATTCCACATGCGCCACATTGATCGTGATGCCGCGCGCCTTTTCCTCGGGCGCCTTGTCGATCTGATCGAACGACAAGCCTTTCCCGCCAAGATGCGCCGCCTGCACCTGCGTGATCGCGGAGGTCAGGGTCGTCTTGCCATGATCGACATGGCCGATGGTGCCGACATTCACGTGTACTTTGCTCATTGCATCACACTGACTCCAGAAGACGCCGCCTGAGCCCGGATGATCAGCCCAGATCCAAGCGGCCATTGGCATTGGCGCGCCAATTCGGTGGGACGCGGGGGACGCCGGCCCAAAACAAACCCCGGAGGCGCTGGCCATCCGGGGTTCGTGAACTTTCAGTTCTGAACTTTGCGGAGAGGCCAAACGCCTCCCCGAAACGCGAGAGACGCTATGCGTTGAACCGATACGATTCCAGCGCGACGGCTGGGGCCGTCCCGCGGATCGCGTTCTTGCTGAATTCAACTCTGCACATAGCTCTCACCTCGAACTCGGAGCGGCGCACATAACATCGCGGCGGCTCAGATTCAAGACGCGGTGCAACCCGCGAGCATCGCCATTGCCCTGAGATATCTTTATTGCGATACCAAACCAACATCGAGGAGGCGCCCGTACATGGGACTCACGCGCAGCTTGATCGAGGCGATGGCGCCCGACCAAAGCGCGCTCAGCGCCGCGTCTGCTTTGCTCAAGCCCGCGAAATGGCCGGTGCGGGCGCGGGCGGACAGCTTGATTTGGGGCGAGTGCCAAGGTTCGGGCGCCAACCCGTATCGCGTTGTCGCTGATACGGCCGATCACGGTTCGAAATGCACATGTCCCTCACGCAAATTCCCCTGCAAACACGCGCTCGCGCTGATGTGGATGTATGTCGATAACGCAGCGGCGTTCCAGCCAGGATCCATTCCTGACTGGGTCAATGATTGGATGGGGCGCAGACGAAAGGGCGCGGCGGCGCCCGTTTCCACTTCAAACGACGCCAAAAGCCTCGACGTCGCCGCAGCGACGCTCGAAGCAAGACCGCTCGACCCCCTAGCCGAAGCGCGACGCAAGGCCGCTTCCGGCAAACGCGCTCTCGAAACACGCCGCTCAGTTCGAAGCGCCACTGAAGATCTCGATCTCTGGATCGAAGATCAGTTCCGCACTGGCCTTGCTGGCTTCTTGGGAGAACTCAGCGAACGCTGCCGCCGCATCGCCGCGCGTCTGGTGGACGCCAAGGCCGCGGCACTCGCGAGCCGCGTCGACGAAATGCCGTCCCGCCTGCTGACCCTACCCAACGATGGGCGCATCGACGCCGCTATTCGTGAACTGGGCAAACTCGCGCTGCTGACGCGCGCATGGCGCGCGCAACCGGACGATCCCGAATTGCGCCGCGAGGTGATCAATTCCGAGTCACGCGATGACGTGTTGAACAATGCCGACGCGCCGCGCGTCCGCTCAACCTGGGAAGTGCTCGGCGAGCAAATCACAACGCGGCGGGACGGCCTCATCAGTCAATCGACTTGGCTTCTGAACACAAACGGCGGGCCACAGCGTTTCGCTCTGCTGCTGGATTTCTTCCCAGCCTCCGCCGGGCGGCGCGGCGGCGCGTTTGTCGCCGGCGAGAGCATCGATGCGGAGCTTGCGTTCTATCCCGCGTGCGCGCCATTGCGCGCTGTCATTGCCGCGCGCCAAGATGCAGAGCCCGGCGATGGCGCTTGGCCCGCGGCCGATGCCGATCCGATAACGGCTCACGCGGCTCAGCTCATGGCCGCGCCGTGGCGCGTGGAAACCCCCGTGCTGTTGTCGGCGGGACGGCTAGTCCCAGAGGGCAAGCTGCATTGGTGGCGCTCGGACACTGGAATTGTAGCGCCGCTGCGTACCGCTCCGCCGCTACTCGGCATGGGCGCAGCGATCGACAACGCGTTTGGCCTCTGGGATGGCGCGCGGCTCTCACTCGTGGCCGCGCGCACCAATTGGGGGAGGCTCGCTTTCGATGCATGACATCGATGGTTCGCTCTCGCGCATGCGCGACGCCTGGATGGCCGGCCAATCTGCGCGCGCCTGCTGCCCTGAAGCGTGGCGCGCGCTGGCGGACAGCGAGGCCGCACTCGCCGCGTTGGCGGGCGTCGCGCATGAAACGCTCTATCGCGCCGCCCCCGCCAAACCGCTCGAACCGCGTCCTTTGCTTCCGCCGCTTGCTGCGCCCACGCTTCCCGAGGAAACGCGCGCCCGCTTCCGCCGCATTAGAGCTACACAGAAGAGCAGTGCGCCGATTGAACAAGAACTCCTGCATCTGATCGCCGCGCGCGGCTTTTGTGTTCATCCTGGCGATTGGATGCCTGGTCCACGCGACGATTGGGCGCCAGATCTCTATTCGCCTTGGCTTGATTGGGTTCGCGCGGAGGCCACGGCGCCACACGAAGAAGAACTCACCGCCGACACCTATGAAACCTGGTCATGGGGCGAACGCCGGCTCGCCCTGGTTCGCATGCGCGAAAGCAACCCGTCCGCGGCGCTTGCGATCATTGAGGCGAAAGCCGCAACCGAGCCGGCCGAGCGGCGCCTGCGGCTTATCGAGATCCTGGCGCACAAGCTTAGCGAGACCGACGCCTCCTTTATCGAAACCTTGCTCAAGGATCGCTCCGATCGCGTCGCGGGGCTGGCGCGCGCTTTTCTGGCGCGCCTGGGCAAGGGCGACAACGCAGAAGCGCCTGAGGCCGAACTCGCCGACATGGTCGAGCTTGGGAAGACCGGCTTGATCAATCGGCGTACGCACATTGCCTTCAAGCCGCTTAAGACCGGGCCGCAGAACGCGCGGCGCTTGGAATTGCTGAACCTTGTGAGCCTGGCTGGACTGGCGCGCGCGCTCAAGGCGAGCGAAATGCAGCTTGTTGAAGCTCCGCCTGCCGGTGAGTGGGGTGCGATACAGGCCTTTGTGAACCAGGTCGCGCTCAGCGGCAGCGACGAAGTGGTGCGTACGCTCGCGGGCCATGTTGTTGAGAGCGCCGACCTGCTTCGCTGCGCGCCCGTGTTGGCGCAGCGCCTCTCGCTTGAAGAACGACGCACGCTGCTGGAGCGAATCCTCGCGCACGACGCGGGTGGATTGTCGGTAACGCTGGCGTTCATGGGACGCGACCTTGGCGTGGCAGCGCTCGACGCGGTGCTTGCGTCGCCTGCTTTTGCGCAGGTCACCCACTGCCTCGACACCGCGCTAAGCAAGACTGACAACGCTCAGCCAGCGCACGGCAACGCTCTTCTCGCCACCCATCTCAATCATCTGGGCCTCATTCTCGATGCGCGCGGCGCCCGCGACCTTGTTGCAAAGCTCGCCGAGCGCGGCCTCTCGCCCGCCGACCCTAAGCTTGACGTGCTGTATCTGAACGCCGCCCTAACCACGGAGCCCCAATCGTGAGCGACACGCTGCGCCTTCCCGCGGAACAGACCTTCGCCTCAGAACTCGAAGCGCTGCGCGGCGGCGATGATGAGAACAAGCCGCAAGGCTGGGCGCTTTCGCCGCGCGCGACCGTCACCTATCTCATGGGCGGCAAGGCCAAGAACGGAGCCCCGATCAGCGCCAAATATGTCGGCGACAAGCGCCTGATCGAGACCGCCATCGCCACGCTCGCCACCGACCGTGCGCTGCTTCTGCTTGGCGTGCCGGGTACGGCGAAGTCCTGGGTGTCCGAACATCTCGCCGCCGCCATCAGCGGCGACTCGACCATGATAGTCCAATGCACCGCAGGCACCGACGAGAACCAGATCCGCTACGGCTGGAATTACGCGCAATTGCTGGCGCACGGCCCGTCGCGCCAGGCGCTGGTGCCGACGCCGCTGTTTCGCGCCATGGAAGCGGGAAAGCTCTGCCGCCTCGAAGAGCTGACCCGCATGGGCTCGGACGTGCAGGACACGCTGATCACCGTGCTCTCCGAGAAGATGATGCCGATCGCGGAACTGAACAGCGCCGTCTACGCCGTGCGCGGCTTCAACGTGATCGCCACCGCGAACAATCGCGACAAGGGCGTCAACGAACTTTCCTCCGCGCTGAAGCGGCGTTTCAACGTGGTGGTGCTGCCGCTTCCCAGCGACATGGACGAGGAGATCGCCATCGTCACCAAGCGCGTCGGCGAGATGGCTCTGAGCCTCGACTTGCCGGCGCCGAAAAACGTCGCCGAAGAAGTTGCTCGGGTTGTGGCCATCTTCCGCGAACTGCGCGGTGGCGCGACGCTTGACGGCAAGACGACACTGAAGACGCCGTCCGGCTCGCTCTCCACCGCCGAAGCCATCGCCGTCATGGTCGGCGGTTTGAGCCAAGCGGCCTTCTTCAACAATGGCAAGCTCTCGGCCGAAGGCATCGCCCCCAACATGATCGGCGCCATCGTCAAGGACCCGGTGCAGGACAAAGCGGTGCTGGAAGAATATCTCGAAGCGGTGCTCAAGAAGCGCGCCGATTACGCGGAATATTATCGCATGCTGGTCGATCTGGTCTGAGCGCGGTGGCGTCGGCCGTTCACATCCTCGGCATTCGTCACCACGGGCCCGGCTCCGCGCGCAGGCTGGTCGAGGCGCTCGACGAATTGAGCCCGACCATAGTGCTGATTGAAGGGCCAACGGACGCCTCGGACCTGTTGCCCATGCTGGCCGACCCGGCGATGGTCCCGCCGGTGGCGTTGCTCACCTACGCCGCCGACGATCCAGCGCGCGCGATTTTCTGGCCGTTCGCGACCTATTCTCCCGAATACCAGGCAGCCTGCTGGGCCATGCGCAACGGCGCGACGGTGCGTTTCATCGACCTGCCCGCTGCTTGGCGCCTGGCCCCACCCGAGGCGCCGGAAAGTGACTCCAAAGAAGGCGCGGAACAATCGGCCGAAGAACGTCCCTCACAAGAAGCCAACCCGCTCGAGCGCGACCCCATCGGCGCGCTTGCACAAGCGGCCGGCTATGAGGACAGCGAAAGCTGGTGGCGCGATGTCATCGAGGAGAATCCCGCGCCGGGCCCGGTCTTTGCCGCCATTGCCGACGCCATGAGCGCGCTGCGCGAAGGCGCCGTTGCCGAGGGGCGCGAGGCAGCGCGCGAAGCGCACATGCGCCTGGAAATCGCCAAGGCCGTGAAGGAAACCGACGGCGGCGTCGCCGTCGTGTGCGGCGCTTGGCATGCACCCGCACTCAGTCAGAAGGTCTCCGCGGCCGCGGACAAGGCGCTGCTGAAGGGCGCGCCGAAACAGAAAATCGCGGCGACCTGGGCGCCGTGGACATCGCCGCGCCTTGCTTTCGCCAGCGGCTACGGCGCGGGCGTCGCCGCGCCTGGCTGGTGCGTACACATTTGGACAACGGCGCGTGCGCAAATCGCCACGCGTTGGCTCACGCGCATCGCTGCGTCGCTGCGCGGCGACGGCCACATGGTCTCAACCGCTTCGCTGATCGAAGCCGAACGCCTTGCGATGACGCTTGCGGCCATGCGCGGGCGCCCTTCGCCGGGCTTCGAGGAATTGCGCGAAGCAGCGATCGCGTGCCTCTGCTTCGGCGATGCGCTGCTTTGGTCGACCATCTCTGCGCGCCTGCTGATCGGCGCCGAGGTTGGCGCCATTCCCCACAACGTGCCGCTCGCGCCGTTGCTCGAGGATCTGCAGCGCGAACAGAAGCGCACGCGCCTCAAACCCGAGGCGCTGGACCGTGAACTCGCCATCGATTTGCGCAGCGAAAGCGGGCTCGACCGCTCCACCTTGCTGCATCGCCTCACGCTCCTGGGCGTCGCCTGGGGCAAGCTCGCTGAAACCGGGCGCACCCGCGGCACCTTTCGCGAGCGCTGGGTGCTGCGCTGGGAACCGGAATTCGCCGTGCAATTGGTGGAGAATTTGGTCTACGGACCAACCATCGCGCAGGCGGCGGCTGGTCGCGTCGGCGCCAAGCTCGACCAGGCCAGCGATCTCAAGCAACTGGCCGATCTGGTTCACGCCGCGCTGGTCGCGCAGCTGCCCGCAGCGACCGAACGCGGCATCGCGCTGATCGAAAAACGCGCCGCGCAGACCAGCGATTGCGCCGAGCTGCTCGCGGCGGCGCCACCGCTGGCCGCCATTTTGCGCTACGGCCAGGCGCGCGAGACTGACTCGGCGCAACTGAACGGTTTGCTGACGCGCCTGCTCATCCAGGGCGCGCTGGCGCTACCTTACGCCGCGCGCGGCCTCGATCAGGACGCGGCCAAAACCCTATGCGCGATTATACGCGCCGCCGATGGCGCAGTCGCGCTCATTGATCTGTCAGAGGTCGAGCGCGCGCCCTGGCGCGAGGCTTTGGAAACGCTGGTTCACGACGGCCAGGCAACGCCCCTGGTCGCGGGCGCGGCGGCGCGCCTGCTCTACGAAGCGGGAGCGCTGGCGCCAGATGCGGCGGCGATCTTGCTCGGGCGCGCGCTCTCGCCGGGCAGAGCCGTGATCGACGCGGCCGGATTTTTCGAAGGCTTCTTCGAAGGCGCCGGCGAGCAATTGATCCATGATGCCGCTCTGCGCGAGGCGGTCGATTGCTGGATGCAGACGCTCGACGGCGATCAATTCGTGGAATATCTGCCGTTGTTCCGGCGATCCCTCTCCAATCTCGATCGCATGCAGCGCAAGCGTTTGCTCGATGCTCTGTTAGGCCGAGTAGAGACCAGTCTCGCTCGCCGCGCGCTGTTGCCCGACGCCGCCGCGATTTGGCCCGCGCACTTTGCGCGCCTCTCACAAATTCTCACCGCAAGGCCCGCCGATGAGTGAAGATCGCGAACGCCGCTGGCGCCTGGCTCTGGGCGGTGAGGATGATGCACTCAGCACGGGGGATCAGCGCCTTTCAGGCGCGCTTACCGCGCTTTACGGCGAAGGCGATGCTGACGAGAAGAAGCGGCGCGGGGGCCTCGGCAGTTCAGCCCCCAATGTAGCGCGCTGGATGGGCGATATCCGTGAGTACTTCCCATCGCCGGTCGTCCAGATCGTGCAGAAGGACGCCTTCGAACGCCTCGGCCTGCAGCGCATGATGCTGGAGCCCGAATTCCTCGCCGCGCTCGAAGCCGACATCAACCTCGTCGCGAACCTGATCTCGCTGCGCAATGTGATGCCGGAGAAAACTAAAGACACCGCGCGCATCGTCATCGCCAAGGTCGTGGCCGAATTGATGGAACGGCTGGAGCGAAAAACCGCCGAAGCCTTGCGCGGCGCGGTCGACAAATCCAGGCGCACCAATCGCCCGCGCTTTGCCGATATCGACTGGCCACGCACCATCCGCGCCAATCTCCAGCATTATCAAGCCGAGCACCACACCGTCGTGCCGGAGCGCCTGATTGGCTTCATGCGCCAACAGCGGCGCCTGGTCGACCTCGATGAGGTCGTGCTCTGCGTCGATCAATCCGGCTCAATGGCAAGTTCGGTCGTTTACGCCTCCATCTTCGCGGCGGTGATGGCGTCGCTGCCGGTGGTGAAAACCAAGCTCGTGTGCTTCGACACCGTCATATTGGACCTGACCGAGGAATTGGCGGACCCGGTGGAGGTTCTGTTCGGCGTGCAATTGGGCGGCGGCACCGACATCAACCAGGCGGTCGCTTATTGCGCCGACAAGATCGAGCGGCCGAGCAAGGCGCACCTGATCTTGATCACCGACCTCTACGAAGGGGGCAACGCCGAGGAAATGCTGACGCGCCTGGCGCGCCTCATCGGCATGGGCGTGAACGTCATCGTGCTGTTGGCGCTGAGCGATCAAGGTCACGCCGCCTATGATCCCCAGCTCTCCGCGCGCGTGGCCGCGCTCGGCGCGCCAGTTTTCGCCTGCACGCCGGACCAATTCCCTGACCTGATGGCGACCGCCCTAAAGCGCCAGGACGTCCACGCCTGGGCCGCCAAGGAAGATATCAAGCTCGTGCGCTGAGCAGGCGCGCGCCATACCAGGGCGCCCCCTGGAGTTCGCGAATTTCGTCCTACGCGCCGCGGGTGCATCGGCATGATGGCGCCCGCGCCGCCTCGATGAGCCACCGTGCGCCCGCACAACCCTAGAGACGGACCGAGATCGTACGTGACTCGATCACACCCTGCGCGGGATCGCCGCGCAAATGCGGCGACCGCCAGAAGACCGCGTTGCGCCGCCGGACCAGGTGACCGCGCACAAAATGCAAGCGAGGCGCATGCCGCGCGCCACCGTTTCCGCGCTGAGCCTCGGCGCCGCTGTCAAGAACAGCCATCTCGAGTTCGACGTGACTGAGCAAGGCGGGCCGCCGTTTCTTCGCGCGCGCTGCATTCAGGCGGCTGTGATCAATCATGCGCCGCTCAAACGCTCTTCCCGCCATCGTCAGCAAACAGAACGCCGCCGCGAATGGAAAATCCCCCAGCACCATGGAAACGTTGCGCTGGATCGCTGCTTGCACCTGCGGTTCATCGGCGCACTCCGCGCGGTAATAGTCCATCCATTGCGGATTACACTGCAACCGAACGCGATCGAACAAGCCGCCGACGTGCTGCGTCATGGGCAAACGCCGAGCATCCAGGCCTGATCCGTCCGCGAAAGCTGGATCGTCAAAGTCGAACTCGACAACGATCGGACAAAGCTCCGGGCCAAGGTCGGCTAGCGATTCCCATACAATGTGAGCGGCGCCTGCCCGCATCGCGGCGTCCTTGCACTCAAGCAGCATGCCAATCCGCTGGTTCGGGGCGCCGCCGGCGCCGCTTCGCGCGCCCTGCGCATATTCAATCCACAGCATCGGCGATGGCGCCCGCACAATGTCGACGCATGAGCCCAAAAGACCATCGGCGGCGAACGCGAGATCAGCGCACACGGCGGCCACCTCATCGCTCAGCACGAAGCGCAGGGGACACGCGCGGAGCTTCGCAGCGATTGTGTCGACGCCTGGCAACAGCACGGTTCTTCCATCCTGCTGAACCACGGATATTGGCTCGGCGCTTTGCGCGACCTGGTCAAGCAAGCGCATGCAAACTGTTCTTTCGTTTCGCCCGGATTCCCGTGAGACTCCAACGAGGGTGCATTCGCGCCAGAGCGCTGTCTTGCATGGGCAAGGCCCTGGTTGCGCAGAATTCGGCACAGACGCGCTTTGGCGTGGAACGGAGTTAACGGCGCCGTTGCCCCCTACATTTCGATGACTTGCGCTAGCGATGCGATGAGCTGCCTAGGCGTCCAGGTGCGTCGCCCTTACCCTTGTGAGCCTGAGCAATCGCAAAGCTGTACGCCGAAGGCCGATGATTCTGGTACGCGTCCTCGCAACAACCGCTGCAGACGGGAGCGTACAAGCGTTCAGTCGTGTCGAAGCACGTCCCCCCAAGTCATGGAAGGCGATTGCGCGTGCGCATTGTGAAGCTCTTGACCTACCCCGATGCGGTGCTGCTTGACATTGCAGCGCCGCTGCAGGTGTTCCGCACAGCGTGTTCGCTGAGCGCAGAGGACGGGCTCCCGCCGCCATACGATGTACGGGTCGAGAGCCTTAGCGGCGGCGCGATCACAACAGAGCTGGGGGCCGCCATCGATACCGATGCGTTCTCGGTCCAACCGATCGACACGTTTCTCATCCCAGGAGCCACCAACGTCGCGGTGGATCGCGCCTGCAAAGTGTCTGGTCTTGTCGACGCCGTGCGCGCCCAGGCGACCGTCGCGCGGCGCGTCGGCGCTATGGGACCTGGCGCGTTCGTCCTTGCCCGCGCCGGACTTCTGAGCGGCAGGCGCGTTGCGGCGCACTGGACCGACACAGACCTGTTCCTCAATTACAGCGACATCGACTTTGTCGTGGATGCCTATGCGGTCGACGGGAAATTCTGGACCTCAGGCGGGCTGCTCTCGGCCACCGATCTTGCTCTGGCGATGGTCGAGCATGACCACGGCGAAGCCATCGCCACCCGGATTGCGCGCCACCTCGTCGCCGATACGCGCCGCCGGCTCGGAGAGCCACAGTTGAGCGCTCGCGCTGAAGCGCAGGTCGATCAGAGTCGCATCCGAGCGCTCATGCAATGGATCGTGGCTAACCCAGCGGCCGACCTCTCCACCGCAGCGTTGGCGAGCCGCGCTCATCTGAGTTTGCGCAGCTTCCACCGCCACTTCGTCGCCGAGACAGGCGAAACCCCGGCTCGCTTCGTCGAACGCGCGCGCGTCGAGGCGGCGCGGTGCCTGCTGCTCACAACCGAACACAAGCTGGACGCCATCGCCGTTGCCTCCGGCTTCGGCTCTGCTTCGGTGATGCATGGCGCATTCGTGCGGCTGCTCGGCGCTTCGCCGTCAAAGTACCGCAAACGCAACAAGAGAAGCCGCGGGCTTTCCGAATAGGCGGGCCACTTCCACAGGCAACGGCGCGCTCGCATGAACGAGCGCGCCGCTCCGCAGCGTCAAGTCCTTAGAACCGCGTGGACACGTTCACGAAGAACTGGCGGCCCACGTAGTCGAGCCCGCTGTAGATCGGCATCGAGCCGAGACCATTGATCAGCGGATTGACGGAGGACACCACCGGCGGTTGCTCGTCGAACATGTTTCGAACACCAAAGATCACCCGCCATGAGTCGGCCTCATACTCAACCGAGGCGTCGTGCAGATAATAGTCCGGCGTCGACAGAATGAAGATCGAGGTCTCCGGATCCTGGCCGAGCGCGTTGTAATCGCTCATGCCGTCGATCCAACTGAACCCATAGCGGAAGTTCCACGGACCTCTCCCGTAGTTCATGCTAAAGTCGCCCGTGAGTTCCGGTGCGCCGATCCTCCCGTTCGTGTCAGTCGGGCTGAAGATGTCGAGCAGCTGAAACTGCTGCGTGGTGTAGTTCGTCAGATTGGCCACGAGCGTGATTTCGCCGTCCCACAACGTATGCACATAACGCGCGCCGAAGTCATATCCTTCCGCCACCTGGCTCGCGATGTTCAAGTAGCGGTTTGTGACCGTCAGGCGAAAACTCGGATCACGTGACACGAATGAACAATAAGGCTCCGTGGCTGGGTTCGCGCTACCGTAGCAGATGTTCAAGATGTTGCGGGCGCCCGGCTGTGCGACGGCGTCGTTCAGCTCGATCGAGAAGTGGTCAATGGCGAGCGAGAATTCGCCGAAGCCCTCCACGTCCTGCAACGGCCGCCAGCTGAAGCCATAGGTTTCGTTCTCAGAGGTTTCAGCAGCGAGATCGAAGACCGCCCCGCCCGCGCCAAAGACTGTCACGCCGGAGGTCTGCAAGAACGCCAGATTGCCAATCTCCGCGTGGCAATTGATGCGGATGGGATCGGTCGGCGCGCGCGCGCCATAGCCGTCACATGGATCGGCAGTGTTGGCCAAGAAGCCGCTCTGGAACCCAAGAAACTGTTCGAACAGCGCCGGCGCCCGGAACGACGTGCCACGCCCGTACCGGACGAGAAGCGTGTCTACAGGTTCCCACGTGAGGCCCAGTTTGTGGGTCGTATCGCTGCCGTAGGAGTCATAGTCGGTGTATCGGCCCGACACATTCAGCGTCAGCGACTGAGCAAACGCTTGATCTCGAAGCAACGGCACTTCCACTTCCGTGAACAGCTCACGCACGCTGTCTTCGCCGCGCGTTATTCCCGATGAGGAGAAGTTGTAGATGTTTCCGTTGATGTTGTTGAAGTCAGGCACGTTGTCGAGTTCCGCCGTCCGGTACTCGACGCCGAACACCGCCTGAATTTCACCTGCGGGCACACTGAAGAGCGGACCGTCAACGATCAGCTGGAGCGCGGTTTCCTCGTAGAGATTTCGCTCAAGCAAGGACTGCTGGATCCAATTCACCCAGTCGCTGGGATATTTGCCGCCGACGGTGGAAGACGTGACCGGCGGCGCGGGAATGCAGCCATAACCCGGGTTGGTCGCGGTAATGGCGCACATGTATCGTGCGCCCGGCGCCAGTGGGCCGGCGCCATCCGGATCCCAGGGCACAGTCCGTGTGAGGTGTGCCGGCGTGCCACCGGGCGCTTCCACGACGACAAGTGAGTTGAACACGCGGTCAACGAGGAAGTTTTCCTGCACGTTATCGGCTTCGTTCTTGCCGTGATACACGTTGAAGTCATAGCGCCACTCGTCAGCGAATCCGAGGTCGCCGCGCAAGCCCGCGACATAACGCGTGTAAGTGACGTCTTGAGTCGCGGACGTATTGCCGAAGCCGGTGAAGGCGCGCACTTGCGTCGCATACGGTGCGGGCATCGGCACATTCGTCGGCAACGTCGCCGGGAACGTCGACAGCACTGCGAAAGGAGACCCGGTGCGCAATTCCGCCGGCAGAAGCAGCCCGTTATTTGGGTAATCCAAGGTCAGCTGCACATAACCCAGGCCGGACGACGTGCGGTTTGAATAAAGCAGCTCGCCATAGAGCTCGTGTGCGCCCAAGTCGTACTGCGCTTGCAGGAACAAATTGTTAGTTTGGGTGGGCGTGATCAGTTCTTGATCCAGCATGTCTGGGTCGAACGTATCTCGGTTCGCGAAGCCAAAGCCGCCGCCGTTCACGCCTTCAAAGCCATCAAGCCTCCCGCCAACCCCGTCGCCGACGCCAGAGTTTGGCCGCCAGCGCGTGAAATTGCCTAACACCGCGGCGCCCGGACCGCCGAACCCGGCGCGGCTCGCGGTGCCGATCGTGTTCATTGTGGTGCCGGGCGAGTTGCCGAACGTGATACCCCAGCACTTCACCTCGCCGGTCAGCGGGTCGATGTCCTCAAGACTCTGCCCCGTCGCTGGATCGCGAATCCCGTCCACTGGGCAGCGCGAGAACTCCCTTTGGCCATAGGTCAGTGTGTCCCGCTCATAGTACTCGGCTGACCCCGTCACGGTCAGATTGCCGAAGCTGCCGCCGCCGGAAAGCGAGATGCGGGTCTGCCCGCCGCCTTCTTGCTCCGGAATGTTGAGCTGCCCTTCGAGCACGAAATCATCGAGCTGCTCGGTGGTGATGATGTTCACAACACCAGCCACCGCGTCCGAACCGTACACCGATGAGGCGCCGTCTTTCAGGATGTCAATGCGATCGACCAGCGCCGACGGGATGGTGTTGAGATCCGCCGCGCCAACCGCCCCACGCGTCCCCGCCGGCGTGAGTCTGCGACCGTTCAACAGAACAAGCGTTTGCGTCGGCCCGAAGCCGCGCAGGCCGAGCGTGTTGACGCCCTGGCCGCCGTTCACGACGAAGCCGCCGAACAAATTGTTGATTTGGGCGCTCCCTGCGGTCACCGACGTGCTCTGCAGCGTCTCTGTCGTCGACGCCAGGCCGGCCCGCACTGACTCCTCGCGCGTTACGACCTGTATCGGCGAACTTGAGTTGAAGTTGTCGCGTCGGATGCGAGAACCGACAACGACAATCTCGTCTTCCTGCGTTTCTTCGGTCTGCGCTGGCTCTGTCTGCGCCACCGCTTGGCTCGGCGCGAGCATGGCGCCCAGCGCCAGCATCGATGCACCCAAAACGCTTGCTCGTTCGCGAGTAAACTTCACCTTGACCCCCTACGATCGCCTGCGCCAACCACGCTGGCTAGACTGTCATTCTGCGGGGGTCGCAATTGCGCCGTCTTGTGCAGTCGCTCGACGGTTCGCGCCGATTTCGGCACAAGCAACGTCTTCATGAACGCATGTGTGATTTGTGTCGCTGCCAAGCCACGGCTGCCGACGATCTCGCATTCAAAATGGAGTTCAGCGGCGCGCCGCTTCGCGTATGCTGCTGCGCCGGTACTCGCTCGGCGTCATGGCGGTGGCCGCCTGAAAGCGCCGCGTGAACGCGCTCTGATCGGCGTAGCCGCAGGCGTGCGCGATCTCGGCTATCGGATCACCGGTGCCGCGAAGCATGTCCATGGCCGCTTCCAGCCGAACCATCGCTACGTACTTATTCGGCGGCACGCCGAAGACGCCGATGAAGTCTCGTTCGAAGCGCGAAATCGACACGCCCGCCCTTTGCGCCAGATCCCTCACCCGGATGGGCGATGAGAGCTTCTGCGTGACGAATGCGGCCGCCTCGGCGACGCGCCGGTAACCGTGATCCTTGCGGTTGCTGTTGGGCAAAGCATGCCCGACGGCAGCGACCCCGGCCACTTCGCCATCGTCTTCCACGATCGGCCAGCAATTGAGCAGGAGCCAGACAGGGGCGGCATGCAGCGGCGCGACATGCACCATGCGGCTCCTTGCGGCGCGCCCCGTGGACATCACCTCGAGTTCGACCGCCGTCATCGCGTCGCTGCTTTCCTCGGCAAAGAACTCGCTCGCCCCCCTGCCTTTGAGCGACGCACGCGGCACGCCGCACAGGGCGACCATGGCGGCGTTCACGTTGGTGAAGTGCAGCATCCTGTCCTTGGCGTAGAACGGAACCGTCGGCAGCTGGTCCAGCAACGAGTGAAGCGACGCCACGCCGGCGCCGATGAGACGGGTCGTCTGCACGCCAGATGCGATCGACAAACCCAGGCCCACCATGGCGCTCTCTCTCCTTGTTATCGGGCGTCGGTCTGACTCCCGCACAACCAGTGTACTCGCGAACCGCACTTCCGCTGAGAGAAGATGGCGCTGATTGGCGCAAACTCAGCGAACTCTGGCGTGTTTGTGCGGTTTTTCATGCTGGCTTAAGGTGAAGTGAAAGGTTCGTTTTTCAGCGCGCACGACGAGCGCACATAAAGCGTAGACGAACCCGTTTCTTGCCCTGCGTGCGCTTTTTTCGGAGCTGCGACCAAGTCACAGAGAACGTCGATGAACTGCGGCGTGCGCTTGAGTGGACTGCGCGGCGCCAACCGAATCACTCTCACCGGTTACGCCAGTCAGGCGACGCACGGCTTCCATGGTGACGCGTGCGACCTCTCGCTCTGTTGGCGAGAGGTGTGGATTCCACACGTCAAAGATCAAGACCACGCGCAGCTCGTCGCTATCGTTGCGGGCCTCGTGTTCAATGGTGTCATCGAACACAAGCACCTTGCCGACTTCCCACCGCCTACGCTCATAGCCAACGCGATAGCTGCACCCGTCCGGCACGATCAGCGGCAGGTGGGCGACGACCCTGGCGTTGGTTTCACCCGTGTGGGGCGGAATATGGGTATGGGGAGCCAAGGCGGAGAACATCGCGTTCGGGCAAAGCCCGCCAATTGTAGCCATGTCCACCCGCCGCAGCGCCTCCGCGGTTCTCGGACAGGCGGCGAGGTGTTCGTCAATGGCGACGCCGCTGCGCCAGAAGTGATACGCGCTCCAACGCTCGGAGTGGTTCAGCTCCTTCCATTGATTCACGGGGGCGCCGGGCTTGTAGGCGACATAAGGCGTGAACTGCCGCCGATCTTGCTTGAGCGCGGCCATCAGCTCAGCGCGGATCGCGTCGGTTGCGGCTTCAATGGCGTCGAACCACGGAAACTGCGCCGTGTCAAAGAACGGCACGGCCGGAAGCCTCGGCACGTGCAATTGGTTGCATTGCGACGGAAAGGGCTTGGTCCGGCCCGCGATGATCGACGCCGCTTCCTTCCAGCGCTCCTGTTCGAGCGCCGGTGCATTCGAAAGATGCGGGGCCAGCAGCTCCCACATTTGCCGTTCCATCGTCTCGGCGAACCGATCAGCGATCGCGCGCGCGTGCAGAAGCTGCGCACGCAGCGCAGGCGGCCACGCGGGTTCGTCCGGCGCGAACTTCAGCGCGGTCTGATAGAAGAGCGCGGCGGCCGCTTCCGCGCTCTTGCGTTCAAACCACGAGGCCTTGGCCAAGATGGCAGGCAGGAAATAGGGATCGATGGCCAGCGCCGCGTCGATCGCGTCGAGTTCGCGCTCAGGCTCGCCTAGCTCACGCCAGGCAATACCCAGCGTCAGGCGCGCCAGCAGATCGTTGGGCGACGCCGCACACGCCTGTTCGATCAACGGCAGCGCCGTCTTGAACTCGCCGCGTCGCATGGCATGGATGGCAAGTCCGAAAGCCGCCTGCGCATTGCCAGGCTCAAGCGCGCGAAGCTCTTTCCACAGACGCTCCGCCGTGAGCCAGTCGCCGCGATTGGCTGCGGCGCGCGCCGCGCTTATGATCGCGTCGATCTGGGCGGTTGCTTCCACGTCCTGCATGAATACGCCCGACTGTGAACAAGGGCGCCGGTGCCTCGCGCTCGGAAACGAAGTCAGACGGCAGGAGGATTTGCTCCTGCCGTCTAAGGCCGCTCAGTTAGAACTTGGCGCGCACACCGAGCGTGAATACACGTCCCAGAACGTCATAGCTGCTCGGATAGGTGTTGCCGCTGTTGTACGCAGTCGAGCCTGTCGTCGTGAACACGAACGGCGCGTCCTCGTTGGTGGCGTTGGTGATGCTCGCCGTCAGACGCAAAAAGTCCATCGGCTCCCAAGTGGCCGCCAGGTCGATGTAGTTGAAGGAGTCAATCGACAGCGAGTTCGGGTCGAGCAGGCCGCCGGCGGTGGTGGAGTCCGCCAAGTCCTCTGGCGTCACCTCAGTGGCGCTGAGGTAGCGCCAACGATACGACAGCTCCCAGTCTGCGATTGACCACGTCGTGCGCTGCACGAACCGGTCTTGCGAGACAGGGCCGCCAACCGAAGCGTTCACCGTCTCCGGGAGACCGCAACTCTTTCCGTAGTAGCCGAGGCAATCGATCTCGGCGCCGCCCGGGCTTGGCACATAGCTGGTGGTCAGCAAGTGCGTGCCGTCGAGCGCCGTGTCGAGTTCGCCCCAGGCGCCCAAGTCCCATGTGTATGAAATCCCATAGTCGATGCCTTCGACCCGAACGTCGCCGATGTTCTCGGTTGTTTGATCGACGCCATAGATGGTGTCGCCTTCAAGGCTTCCATTGGTATTGCGCAAGATGCGTTGGCAATCGGCGGCGTTTGGATTGACGGTCGTGTTACGCGCGATGTTGTAGCACCCGTCTACGATATCGCGAGCCGGGCGCACCGAGATCGCATCGGCTATCTCGATGTTGAAATAGTCGACCGTGACCGACAGCCCGCCGAGTTGAGGCGGCTGCCAGACGAAGCCAGCGGTGAACGTTTCCGCCACCTCGGGATTGAGGTCTGTGTTGCCGGAAATGAAATTGTTCACCTGTCCCGACGTTGGTTGCGCCAGTGTGCCGGCGTTCAAAACGGCCACCGGCACGCCAGTTCCCGCGCACAACGTGAACAGCGAGCCCGACGTCAGCACCTGTTGCGCACAGGGATCAACGAAGAGGTCGCCCGTTCCCGGTGTGAATGGCGTGAACAGATCGCTGATGTTCGGCGCGCGCACCGCCTGCTGGAACATCCCACGCAAGCGGAGCCCCTCGAACGGCGTCCAGTCGGCGCCGTACTTGTAGCTTTCGGCGCGGCCGGTAGACGAGTACTCTGAGGTTCTGAAGCCGAGCTCGAGGTTGATCGAGTCCGCGAACGGCGCGTCTTCAACGATCGGCACCAAGGCTTCGCCAAACGCCTCGAACACGTCAAAGCTGCCGGCAACGGGGAGTGTCTGTCCGAAGCCCGGCGAAATGCCCGCTTGCGAGGCGGCGTCCGGCCGGTAGTCAGAACTTTCGCGACGCCACTCGATACCGAACGAAGCGCCAATCGGCGACGATGCGAACGGGCTATGAATCTCGCCGGTGTCTCCTGACACAGAACCGATGACGTACTCTTGCGTCGTCAACGACTGCACCTGAAGATTCAGGCGAATGAAGTCCAGCGCCGCGTCCGATGGGGAGGTGCTGCCGTTGAAGATGTTGAGCGGCGCACAGAGGTTCGACGGATCGAAGCATGTCGCCGGCCCGGTGGCGAACAAGGCCTGCTGCACGCGCGTAGCGTCAATGTCGTTGTTCTGTTGCCGCTTCAGGCTTGTTTCACCGTAGGCGTACGCAACGTCCCATTCCCATCCGCTTTCGCCAATGTCCCCGCGCAGGCCGACGAGAGTCTGAAAGGTGTCGTACTCGAACTGATATTGCCGCGGACCCACCGCCACGCCTCGCCAGCGCAGTCCAACCGGCACGCAATTAACCCCCGCAGGCGCGGAAACGCCGTAGGCGTTGATCGCCACGTTGGTTGTAGAAAGCACGGCGCAGTCGCTCACTGTGTTGTTAGCCGCCAAATAATTTGCCGCCTGCACCGAAAGGAACGGGCTGTTCAGCGGCACCGCGAAGGTCAGCCCGAACGTTCCCGAAGACGCAAGCTGCGGCGCGCTCGTTGAGCTGTTGTAGATGAAGCGCGAGTACGCCTCGAGCGCGTCGGAGATCTCATAGCGCCCGATCGCTGTCGCGTTCCAACGCTGCTGCGGCGCTTGGTAGAGGTTCTGTCCGTTGAAGTCGAAGGCTTGAAAGAACGGAACCAGCGAACCGGCATTGTTGAACTGGGTGCGGCCGCCGACGGCGGAGTCGACCGCTGCCGGGACCGTGGTGGAGCTGGCGCCCGGAGCGAGGGCCGCCGGACCTTCGACCTGATAAACAGCCTCCCGATCGAGCCAGCCGACACTCAGTGCAACGTTACCGCGCCCGTCGTCGAAGCTCGATCCGATCGTCAGCGACGCGCTGTCGGCGTCGCCGGTATCGTGAAGATCGTTCAGCGTATGCTCCCAACGCCCCTCCACGCCGCGGAAATCATCGTTGAGAACAAAGTTCACAACCCCAGCAATAGCGTCGGACCCGTACACGGCCGAAGCGCCACCGGTCACCACGTCAATCCGTTCGAGCAGGGCCAGCGGCACAGCGCTGGTGTCGAACAATCCCGATGGATCGAAACCGACAATACGCTTGCCATCGATCAGCGGCAGCGTGCGCGTAGGCGACAATCCCCGCAGGTTTAGCGTGGCGGCGCCGCGCGACCCGTTGTTCGTCTGCGTTCCGTCGCCTGCACCAAACTGGGGCTGATTTCGCAGCAATTCCTCAACATTCAGCGGCTGCTGTAGCGCCAGCTCGGCGCCGCCGATGGTGGCGATGGGGCTGGTTGAGGTGAAGCCCGGGCGCGCGATACGCGACCCCGTGACGACGATTTCCTCATCTTCTACAGCAGCAGTGTCGTCCTGGGCGACCGCGGGCGTCGCCGCCAGCGTCACCGCCGCGGCGGCGAATAACGAAGCTCCAGTCAGCAATGACTTCCGCACCGTCTTAGAAGACATGTCTCTCATCCCTCGCAACTCAAACGACCAGACAGCGCGACCATCGCGCGAGCGTCGCATCCCCGCGTCAACGCCATGCGATGCATGCGAATAGCCGGATGCCGTATAAGGGAGGCGGTCGCGAACGCCGTCTTGCATCGCGTCGGCGGCTAACGCGCGCAAAGCTGCACAATGAGAGGCTTTCAGCGAGGTGTGATCTTTCTGTCGCGACGAAAGATGCGCGTTTTCACTGCATTTCTCGGTTCGCCGATTGAGCAGCCTGAGAAAGACTGCTAACCGCCACCCATGATCGGACCTCGACCTTACGCGCTTGCAGGTTTGTGTTGGGCGCTCTCGATTGGTTTCGCCCACGCACAGGATGGCGGCGACCGCGACCTCCTGAGCCGCGTTCGCGCGTGCGCCTCGGTGGAGGCCGCCGAGCCGCGCTTGGCGTGCTACGATCGGCTTGGCGCCGATGTCGCCAGCACCTCATCGAATGCGCGCTCGATCATCGTGGATCAAACGCGGGTCGACGCGCTAGAACGCGAGGCCTTCGGCTTGAGCGTACCGAACCTTTCGCGCTTACTTCTCGGCGCCGGCGGCGAGCGCGAACCGATCGCCAGCGTGGAGACGCGGGTTGCGCGCATCATTCGCCACGGCGACGGCCGGCACTCCTTCGTCATGGACGATGGCCAGCGCTGGACCCAAACCGAGCCACAACGCATCGGCGGCATTGATCCCGGCGATGCAGTGACGATCCGGCGCGGGGCCCTGTCCAGCTACATCTTGAGCCCGGATGAGGCCGGCCGGTCGCATCGCGTCCGGCGGGAAAACTGAGCGCAGCCCAGCGCTTTGGCCATCATGGGCGCGCGGACATTGAACGCGACCCCGGACCCGTCTAACCCCTAACCGATAGGGAGTTCGGGGGCGCAGGTGCAGCACTGGCAAGGATTACTTGGCGTCGCCGCCATTCTGGCGCTGGCGCTATTGCTCTCCACAAATCGAAGCGCCATTCGCCTGCGGATCGTGGCCGCGGCGCTGGCGCTGCAGGCGGCGCTGGCGGCGCTCTCGCTCTACGTTCCCGCCGGACGCGCGGCGCTGGCGGCGATGTCGGATGGCGTGCAGGCGCTGATCAATTTTTCCAGAGCCGGAATCGACATGGTGTTCGGCCCGCTCGCGAACGATGTCGGCTTCAGTTTCGCGATCAACGTTCTGCCGATTATCATCTTCTTCTCGGCGCTGATGTCGGTGCTCTACCATATCGGCGTCATGCAGCTGGTGGTGAAGTGGGTCGGCGGCGGCCTGCGGCTGCTGTTGGGTGCTGGCCGCGTGGAGTCGCTCACCGCCGCCGCAAACGTGTTTGTTGGACAAACCGAAGCGCCGCTGGTCGTGCGCCCGTACCTGCCGCACGTCAGTCGTCCGCAATTGTTCGCGATCATGACCACGGGCATGGCGTCGGTTTCGGGAAGCGTGCTTGCCGCCTACGCCCAGATGGGGGTCGACATCAATTATCTGCTGGCCGCGTGCTTCATGTCAGCGCCAGGCGGCTTGCTGATGGCGAAGATCATCATGCCGGACGACAAGCCAAGCGCCGCCGCCGACGCCAGCGAGAAAGCGGCGCCAATCATCGACGATGCAGAGGGCGCAGCCAAAGACCCACGCCACGCCAACATCATCATGGCCGCAGCCTCCGGCGCGCAGGACGGCCTGATCCTGGCGGCTTCGATCGCCGGCATGCTGATTGCGTTCGTTTCTCTGATCGCCCTGATCAATGGCGGCCTCGGCGCACTCGCCAATCTGGCTGGTTTGGAGAGCCTGACGCTGCAAAGCCTGCTTGGCTACGTGTTCGCCCCCGTGATGTGGTTGCTCAACATACCCTGGTCTGAAGCGCAACAAGCGGGCGGCCTATTCGGCGAAAAGCTCATCCTCAATGAGTTCGTGGCGTTCATGCATCTGGGTCAGATGAGCGACTCGCTGTCTCCACGCACGGCTGCGATAACGACATTCGCGCTTTGCGGCTTCGCCAATCTAAGCTCGATCGGGATCTTGATGGCGGCGCTCAACACCCTCGCGCCCGCACGCGCCCCGGAAATGGCGCGATACGGCTTGCACGTCGTCGCCGCCGGCTCGCTCTCGAACCTCATGAGCGCTGCCTTGGCGAGCCTCTTTCTTCCGGTCTAACTTAGAGCCATGGCGCCTCGCCCGTTGATCATCGATTGTGACCCTGGCGTCGACGACGCGGTGGCCCTGCTGCTCGCTTTTTCGGCGGCGGATGAACTCGATCTGCGCGGCGTCACCACTGTGGCCGGCAACGTGAACGCCACGTTGACCGCGAAGAATGCATGCATCATCCGCTCGATAGCCGGCCGCGAGGACGTTCCTGTTTTTGCCGGCGCCACGCACCCGCTCGAGGTCGCGCCAGTCGAGGCCGGCCATTTTCACGGCGGCAACGGGCTCGGCGATTTGACCTTCCCTCCGCCCGGCAAAGATCCCGAAAGCACGGGGGCGGTCGATTTCCTGATCGACGCCTTGAGCCACGCCGAGCCACGATCCATCAGCGTCGCCGTGCTTGGACCGCTCACCAACATCGCGCTGGCGCTTCGCGCGGCGCCGGCCTGCGCGCAAGGCATACGCGAACTCGTCATTATGGGAGGAGCGCGCCGAGAGGGCGGCAACATCACCGCGTCCGCCGAGTTCAACATCTACGCCGACCCGCATGCGGCGGCGGCCGTGTATGGGGCGGGTCTGCCGATCATCGCGATCGGGCTCGACGCCACGCATCAAGTGCGCACCACGCCCGCGCGCATGGCGCGGCTTGAAGCCCTGGACTCAGCCAGAGCGCGTGCGGCGTCGCGCTTGCTGCGCTTCGGGGAACACGTCGAACGCACGCTGGCGCATTGCGAGGGCGCGCCTCTGCATGATCCGGCCATTGTCGCTTACTGTCTGGCGCCAAGTTTGTTCGAGACCGTGCCGGCCAGGATCGATGTCGAAACGACATCGCCGCTCACCCGCGGCCACACCGCGGTCGAGTTTCGTGTGCAGGCCGCCAGTGCAACGCGTTGGACAACGGGCGTCGACGCAGAGGGCGTGTTCGAGCTCCTGACGCGGAGACTGGCATGAGCCCGCCCCGCATCGCCGTCGTCGGCTCCGTCAATCTCGACCTGGTCGCGCGCGCATCGCATCTGCCCGCGCCCGGGGAGACAGTGGGCGGCGCTGCGTTCGCGCGTTATCCGGGCGGCAAAGGCGCAAACCAAGCCCTGGCGGCGAAACGGCTTGGCGCTGACGTGGCGCTTTGGGGCTGCGTCGGCTCGGATGCGTTCGCGGACGAGGCGCTCGCACTGCTGCGCGCAGAAGGCGTCGATCTTCGCCATTGCCGCTCGCTCGACGACGCGCCGACCGGAGTCGCGCTGATTGTTGTTTCCGACGGCGGCGAGAACCAGATCGTGGTGGCGCCAGGCGCCAATGAACGCCTCAGCCCCGGCGATCTCGGCGTCATCACCGCTGACGCTCTGCTGTGCCAGCTCGAAGTTCCGGTTCCAACCACGCTGGCGGCGGTGCTTCAATTCCAGGGGTTTGCCGCGATCAACCTCGCGCCCGCCATCGAGACGCCTGAAGCCTTGCTCGCGCGCGCCGACTTGCTCATCGTCAATGAAGGCGAGGCGGCTTTCTATGGCGACGCGCTGCAGCGCACGACAGGGTGGGTCGCGATTACCTATGGCGCTGACGGTGCAGCGCTGCTGCGCGGCGGCTTAGAGGTCGCTCGCGCGCGTCCGCCCCAAGTGACGGCGCGCGATACGACGGGCGCGGGCGACACGTTCAGTGCGGCCTTGGCCCTCGCCCTGGTTGAGGGACAGCCGCCTGACGCCGCTCTAGTGTTCGCTTGCGTGGCCGGCGCGCTCGCCACAACACAGGACGGCGCTCAACCGGCAATGCCGCGTCGCGGCGCCGTCGACACGCTGCTCGCGCGCTGTTGAAACCGGAGGTCTGCGATATGCGCAAAGTGCCCGAACTCTCGCTGCGCCAGTTCACGCACGGCGATCCAAGCGCGCGCGCCGCTTTCTCGCAAGCGCTGTCGGCGGGACTGCGCGACTATGGCTTTGTCGTCCTCGTCGACCACAATGTGCCCGTGAGTCTGCTGGACGACGCCTACGCCCACGCGGTCGAGGTCTTTGGTCTGCCCGAAGCGGAGAAGCGTGATTACGTGGGCGGGCTGCGCGGCTACACGCCGTTTGGAACAGAGCACGCCAAAAACAACCCAACGCCGGACCTGAAGGAGTTCTGGCAGATCGGCCACGAACCCGAACCGGGCGCGCCGCCCAATCCGTTCTCCGCGCCGAATGTCTGGCCTACCCGGCCAGCTGGCTTCCGCTCCGTGTTCGAGCGACTGTTCGTCGCTCTGAACGACACGGGGTGTGTGCTGCTTGAAGCGCTCGCGCCGACATTGGGGCTCGCGCCTGACTATTTCGAACCGTTGGTGCGGCGCGGCGACTCGGTTCTGCGAGTGCTGCACTATCCGCCGATCGGCAAGGGCGCCGATCCCGGGGCCGTGCGCTCAGCCGCGCACGAAGACATCAATCTGATCACGATCCTGGTCGCCGCGCGCGGCGCGGGACTTGAACTGCTGGATCGCGACGGCGCGTGGCTGCCGATCGTCACCGAAGCGAACGCGCTCGTGGTGGACAGCGGCGACATGATGGCCCGGCTCACCAACAACGTCATTCCGGCCACCACGCACCGTGTCGTCAACTCCGCGGACTCGCATTTGAGCCGCTACTCGATGCCGTTCTTCATGCACCCCACCGCCGACACCTCTCTGGCCGCATTGCCTTCCTGCATCGGCGATGGCGCGCTCTATCCGCCGATCACGGCGGGCGCCTTCCTCGCCGAGCGGCTCAAAGAAATTGGCCTGAAGGCCTGACGCATGGCGAAACTCTATTTCTCCTATGCGGCGATGAACGCCGGCAAGTCCACGATCCTGCTCCAAGCGTCGTACAATTATCGCGAGCGCGGCATGCGCACCCTCTTGTTCACTTCCGCACTCTACGCCGAGTTGGAGAGTGGCCAGATTTGCTCACGGATCGGCGTTCGCGCCGAGGCGGAGCTGTTCGACGCCAACGACGATCTCTATGCGTGGGTGGCGCGCGAGCATGAAGCGGCGAAGGTCGACTGCGTCTTCGTCGACGAGGCGCAATTCCTCACGCGCGCGCAGGTCTGGCAACTCGCGCGCGTCGCGGACCGGCTGAAAATCCCGGTGCTCTGCTATGGGCTTCGCACTGACTTCCGCGGCGAACTGTTCGAGGGCTCTGCGGAACTGCTCGCCATCGCCGACAGCCTGCGCGAGGTGCGCACCATTTGCCATTGCGGCGCGAAAGCGACCATGGTGCTGCGCCGCGACGCCTCCGGCCGCGCGGCCACCGCTGGGGAGCAGGTTGAGCTTCAGAAAGACGTCTATGTCTCGCTGTGCCGCAAGCACTGGGAAGATGAGTTCGGCGGGGTCGACTGCCCGCCTACTGCGTGAATGGCGCAACGCGCCGCGCTGCGCGGGCTGGCGGAGACGCAGGGATTCGAACCCTGGATACCCTGTTCGAGTATAACGCCTTAGCAAGGCGCCGCCTTCAGCCACTCGGCCACGTCTCCAGCGGGTCACCCGCTTAAACGGACTGGCCGCGCCTCGCAAGCGTGACGCAGGCAACGGCGGGGCTCGCGAGAGCCCAGCGCGACGACGGGACCCCTGTCTGGGCGGGCGTACGCCCGCCCTCGCCGGTTCAATGGTGCTTAATCGATAGCCACTCGCGGGCGCGCTTCTGCGCGGTCGCGATGTCGTCCTTCGACATCTGGTCAGCCAGCTCGCGGCGGCACTCCTTGGCCGCATCCGAGCCGCGCGCGGCGGCCAGATTGAACCACATGTGCGCCTGGATCAGGTCGACCGTGTCGCCGATCGAATAGATCAGACCCAGCTTGTAAAGATTGTCGCAATCACCGCCGATGCGCGCCGCTTCATGCGCCTCGGCGATTTCGTGATCTGTGAACGCCATTTTGGCCGCTCCCTTGGTCTCAAGTCCAGGAACGCTGCGCCTTATGACGTCATCCGTTCCACCCCACACCGCCGTCGTTTTGACGACGGCGTGGGAGAGCAATGCCATGCATAAATTGCGATAAGCTTAAGCGGCGTCAGCCTTGTTTCGAGGCCGCCTCGGCCGTCGAGGCCGCCGTCTGCCCGAACAGCGATTGCGCCACACGCTTGACTTCTTCCTCGCTGGGCGGGGGGCGGCGCAGTTCGGCGCCCGCGGCCATACCGCGCTGAACGCCGGGCCGGGCGGCGACGCGATCCAGCCACGCCGTCACGTGCGCAAACGTGCTCATGTCCTGGCCGAAGATGCCGGCCAGCTTCACCCACGGATAAAGCGCCATGTCGGCGATGGAATAGTCGTCGGCGACGAAAGCGCGGTCGCTTAAGCGGCGATTAAGGACGCCGATGAGCCGGTTCACTTCATTGTTGTACCGGGTCACCGCGTATTCGATCTTCGCGGGGTCATCCACCAGCTTGGGCGCATAATTGCGGAAGTGGCTGGCCTGCCCGAACATCGGGCCGACACCGGCCATCTGCCAGAACAACCACTCGTCAACGGTGACGCGCGCCCGTTCATCCTTCGGATAGAACTGCCCCGTCTTGCGACCCAGATACTGCAGAATGGCGCCGGACTCGAAGACGGAGATCGGTTCGCCGTTTGGGCCGTCGGGATCGGCAATCGCTGGCATCCGGTTGTTCGGGCTGATTTTCAGGAAACCCGCCGCGAATTGTTCGCCCGCACCGATGTTCACCGGTCGGATCACGTAAGGCAGCCCCATTTCCTCGAGCGCAACGCTGATCTTCCAGCCGTTCGGCGTGGGCCAGAAGAAGAGTTCGATGGGGGTGGTCATGGGCGCGTTCCTTCAGCCGCCAACATGGCGCAGGCGGCCGGAGCCAACAAGCGGCCGCAAAGCGCCGTCCCGCTAAACCCACACCTAAGCGAAGCTTAACCCATCAAGGGGCGGCGTTCAGGGTCGATTCAGCCTCGCCGCGTCAGCCTCGCCGACATTGCACGTACATCCGGCAGAGCCGGTTGGAACGCAACAGGGAGCGTTGAGATGAAACGGCTAGCGACCGCCGCGCTTGCGGCGGTGATGTTCGCGGCGCCGCTGGCATATGCGAGCGCGGCGTCGGCAGACGACGATCGTGATGATCGCGGCTGGCGCCATGGATACCACGACGACGACGATGACCGCTGGGATCGCCGCGAGGCGCGGCGCGCCTACCGCGAAGGCTATCGCGACGGGCGCCGGCATGAGCGCTGGGACGCTCGCCGTCACAATGGCTATTGGGACGACGGCCGCTGGTATTACGGCCCGCCGCGCCATTACGCGCAGCATTACCGCTACGACTATCGGCCGTGGCGGCGCGGCGAGGTGCTGCCGCCTTATTATCGCAGCCACTACCACGCGGTGGATTGGCGCTATCACCGCCTGCGCCCCCCGCCGCGCGGTTATCACTACGTCTATGACGACGACCGCGAAGAATATCTGCTGGTGGGCATCGCCACTGGCGTCATTCTCGGCGTGATCCTGTCGGGCCACTAACCCGCCGCCAGCCAGGCTCGCGCCAGACGCGCCGTCCGCAGCCCCCTCAACTGCGGGCGGCGTTCTGCGTTAACGGCTGATCAACCCTGACGCCGCACTCTGCGCGCCATCGCTCGAGCGGGGGAGTGCGCCGATGCTGCTCTACATCTGGATGTGCGTGATGACGCAGGCGTTCATGCCGGGCGGTGATCGCTTGGCCTCGCTGAGCGCCGGCGCCTATGAAGCCCACCTGCGTTCTGCGATCGACTCGCCAAACCTTGTCGGCGCCGCCGGACACGTCGCACGCTACACGCCGCTGGCGGCGCGGGCGATCTAGACTCCCAACTTCTTCTTCAGAATCTCGTTGACCACCGCCGGGTTGGCTTTGCCGCCGGTGGCTTTCATGGCTTGGCCGACCCACCAGCCGAATGCTTTCGGGTTTTTCTTGACGTCGTCGACCTTGTCCGGGTTGGCGGCGATTAGCGCATCGATGGCCCGCTCGATCGCGCCCGTATCGGTGACCTGGCGCAAGCCTTCGCGCTCAACGATCACGCCGGGCGCATCGCCCGTTTCCATCATCTTGGCGAACACGTCCTTGGCGATCTTGCCATTGATGGTGCCGTCCTTGATCAAGTCCAGCAGCGCGCCGAGCGCCTCGGCTTTCACCGGTGACGCAGAGAGCTCCAAGCCTTTCTTGTTGAGCGCGCCGAACAGTTCTTGGCTCACCCAATTCGCCGCCGCCTTGCCGTCGCGACCCTTGGCGACGGTCTCAAAGTACGTAGCCGCGTCGCTGTCGCCCGAGAGCACACCGGCGTCGTAAGCCGAGAGCCCGTATTCTCTGACAAATCGCTTTTTCTTCGCATCCGGCAGTTCGGGGAGCGAGGCGCGGATTTGCTCGATCCAAGCCTCGTCCAGCACCAGCGGCAGCAAATCGGGATCGGGGAAGTAGCGATAATCGTGCGCGTCTTCCTTGGAGCGCATGGTGCGGGTTTCGCCCTTGTCGGGATCGAACAGCCGCGTCTCCTGATCGATCGCGCCGCCACTCTCCAGAATCTCGATCTGCCGGCGCGCTTCGTACTCGATCGCCTGCATCATGAACCGCGTCGAGTTCACGTTCTTGATCTCGCAGCGCGTGCCCCATTCCCGGGTGCCGGCGCGGCGCACCGAGACGTTGACATCGGCGCGCATGGAGCCTTCCTCCATGTTGCCGTCGCAGGTTCCGAGCGCGCGCAGAATGCCGCGCAGCTTGTTGAAATAGGCGGCGGCCTCCTTGGCCGAGCGCATGTCCGGGCGCGACACGATCTCCATCAGCGCAACGCCAGCGCGGTTCAGATCGACAAAGGTTTCGTTCGGCGACAGATCGTGGATCGACTTGCCGGCGTCCTGCTCCAGATGCAGCCGCTCGATGCGCACGATGATGGCGTCTTCGCCGTCGGGCTCCACCTCGACCTCGCCCTCGCCGACGATCGGGGATTTGTACTGGCTGATCTGATAGCCTTGCGGCAGATCGGGATAGAAATAATTCTTTCGATCAAAGCGCGACACGCGCTGGATTTCCGCGTTGAGCCCAAGCCCGGTGCGGATCGCCTGCTCGACGCAATACTTGTTGATCACCGGCAGCATGCCCGGCATCGCCGCATCCACCAGCGAGACATGCGCATTCGGCGCGCCGCCATAGGCCGCGCTGGCGCCGGAAAAGAGCTTGGCTTGCGACGTCACCTGCGCGTGCACTTCCAGGCCGACAATGATCTCCCATTGGGATTTTTGCCCCGCCACCAGCTGGTCAGCGCGCGCGGAACGGACGTCGAGCTCAGTCATGGCGCTGGATTAGGGGAGCGCTTGGCGCTTTGTCCAGCGGCGGCGCGTCGCCTCAGAGCAACGCCAACCCCAAGGCCGCGACGCCGAAGGCCAGGACGGCCAAGCCCAATCGCAGCACCCTGTCCCGAATTGGCTCGTTCATGGCGGAACTCTGGTCAAACTTGCACCACGCACAGCAAGAGCCGAACCAGGATTAGCTTGAGGCGGGAAAGCGCGCCCGAAACGGGGCGGGAGACCCCCAAGTCCAGGGCGCCGACCTTGCTCACCACTCGCTGACATGAACGGCGAAGAGACCTTCCACCCCGACACGCGGGCCTTGCTCGCGTATGGCCGCGCGCTGGCCGGCGCGCCGGACGGGCGCGCCAAGAAAGGCGGCGCCGATCACGTCATCGAGCGCCTGTTCGTGATCGAACGCACGCGCGACGGCCGCATGCCGATCCGCAGCTTTGGCCGCGAACTCGTCGCCCTGTTCGGGCGCGACATGCGCGAGCATGATTTCGCGCGCTTCTTTCTCGCGCCCGATCTGGCCCTCGTCACCGCAATGATCGACGCCTGCGAAGACGCCGCCGAACCGGGCATCGTGCGGGTGACCGCGCACACGGTCTGCGGCAAGGCGCTGGGCGCCGAACTCTTGCTCGCGCCGCTGAAGGTCGACCTGCCGCTGCTCGGCAAACGCATGCTGGGCATGTTTCAGCCGCTAGGCGGCGAGCCTTTCCTCGACGGCCGGCCGATTCAATACATGCGCGTGGGTTCGCTACACCCGCCGGCGGCGAAGCTGCCGCCGCGGGCGAGATTGGTCGTTGTCAACGACTGAGCTTACTTCGCCGATTTGACGCTGATCTCAACCCGCCGATTGCGGGCGCGGCCCCATTCCTCGGCGTTGGTCGCCACCGGCTCCCACTCGCCACGGCCGCTGGAGCTAATGCGGCGATAGTCGACGCCATAGCGGCGCAGCACGTCGCTCACCGAAAACGCACGGCGCTCGGACAGACGCTGGTTGTAGCTGTCGGAACCGATGGCGTCCGCGTGCCCGACCACGTTGACGGACATGCCGGGATAACGCGCCAATGTGCGCGCCAAATCGCGAAGATAAGGGCTGAATTCGTGGCGGACCTCAGCGCGGTTGAAGTCGAACGTGATGTCCGATGGCATGATCAAGCGCACTTCGTCGGGGGCGACACGCTCCACCGTCGCGCCCGCCGGCGCCATCGTCGAACGCATCTCCTGTTCGGCGGCGTCCATTTCAGGGTTCTGCGCCAAAGCCGGGCTCGCCACGGCAAAGAGCGCCATCGCAATCACGATTGAGCGCATGATTTCCTCCCGGCGCCCCCCGTGCGCCGGGCGTATGTCAATTCTGCGGCCCAAGCTTGCGCAATCCTTGATCGAGTGCGGCGAGCGCCAAGGCGCCGGCGACGAACGCCAGCACCAGCCCCGCCATGTTGCGCGCCACAATCAGCCAAGGCATGCTCGATGGGTCGATGAAGTAGTACGGGTAGTGTCCGTCGAAAGCGCCGCGGGTGAGGCTGTAGGCCGAGTACGCCGTCGGCCAAACGGCGGCGAACAGAGCGTCGCTCCACCTCGCCGCGCCGCGCGGACGCAGCAGCCAGAATGCTGCGAACGCAAGCGGCGACCATGTGTGCAGCACGTCGTCATTGAGCTTCTGCAGGCCCTGCGGATTCCATTGCGAGGCCAGCAGCAGGTGATAGACGACGCCAACGAACAGAATCGACGTCAGAGTCATGAGTTCGATGTGCGGCGCGTTGAGCCCTTTTCTATTGTCGGGCGCCAACGCCGCCCCGGCCAGTACGCCGACGACAAGGAGATTGGTGAGCACGGTGAAATAGCCCAGATAGCGCCAGACGCCGTCGGCGACGTCACCGCCGCTGCGGATCATGTCCTGGGTCGAAATCCAGCCCTGCGAAACGACCGACGCTAGAATGACCGGCGCAGCCGCCGCCGCCAGCGCCCTTAACACAAGCACCGGCATACCTCAGGCAGCGCTGCTGCGCGCGTCTTCGGCGATCGGCGCTTCTTCGCGCGGCAGCGCCGGCTTGCCGCGCAGGATGTCCGACAGCTTCTCCGCGATCATGATCGTCGGCGCATTGGTGTTGCCGCCGATCAACGTCGGCATCACGCTCGCATCGATGACGCGCAGCCCGTCGACGCCGCGCACCCGCAAGTCGCCATCCACCGGCGCTTTGTCATCGGCGCCCATGCGCACCGTGCCGACCGGATGGTAGATGGTTTCCGCCGTCTGTCGGATCCAGGCGTCGATCTCGGTGTCGGTGCGCACTTGCGCTCCAGGACGCATTTCCGGCCCACGATAAAAGTCGAGGGCAGACTGCGCCGCGATTGTGCGCACCACACGCACCGCGTCGCGCATCGTGCGCCGGTCGTTCTCAGCATCGAGGTAGTTAGGGTCAATTGCGGGGTGATCGAACGGGTCGGTTGACGCCAGGCGCACATCGCCGCGGCTCTCCGGCCGCAATTGGCAGGCGTGCACGGTGAAGCCGTCACGGTCGGCCTTCACGCGCGCGTGGTCGATCATGACGGCGTTGACAACGTGGAGCTGGATGTCGGGCCGGTCTAGTTCTCCGCGCGTCTTCAGAAATGCGCCGGCGTGGAGATGATTGGTGCGCCCATGGCCCTGCTTGTTCAGCATGTATTGCAGGCCGATCATCGGCTGACGCAGGCCCTTGGTCTTCGAATACATCGAGATCGGTTTGGTCATCTCGTAGATGATCGACACGTCGAGGTGGTCCTGCAAATTGCCGCCAATATCAGGCGCATCGTGTAACACCGCGACGCCGTGTTTTTGCAGTTCGCCGCCGGGGCCGACGCCCGAGAGCATCAGCAATTGCGGCGACTGGAACGCCCCGCCGCACAACAACACTTCGCGCGCCGCTTGCACGCTCTGCCGCACCGCACCGCGCGAAGCCGCATACTCAACACCCGTCGCGCGCTTGCCCTCGAACAAGACGCGCGTGGCGTGAGCGCCGGTGATGATCTTGAGGTTAGGACGCAGCATCGCCGGGCGCAGATAGGCGGGGGCGGCGCTCCATCGCTCGCCGTCGCGGATCGTCAGGTGATAGGGCCCGACACCTTCTTGTTGAAGGCCATTGAAGTCGCGCGTCACCGGGAACCCGGCCTGCGCCCCAGCCTGGATGAACGCTTTGTAGACGGGATCGCCTGGGGGACCACGCGAAACCCAGAGCGGCCCGCCCGCGCCGTTCCAAACGTCGGCGCCGTCTTCATGATGTTGCGAGCGCTTGAAGTAGGGAAGCACGTCGGCGTAGCCCCACCCGGTCAAGCCGGTCTGCCGCCACTGATCGTAGTCGCGTGCGTGCCCACGGATGTAGATCATGCCGTTAATGGCTGACGAGCCGCCCCAGCCTCGGCCGCGCGGTTGATAGAGGCGCCGTCCGTCCAGGTGCTTCTGCGGGACCGTTTCGAATCCCCAGTTCGACTCACCCTTGTTGGCGATGAGATTGCCGACCCCGGCAGGCATGCGCACGAGGATCGACTCGTTCTTTCCGCCCGCCTCCAGCAGCGCGACCGTCACCTTCGGGTCTTCGGTCAGCCGGCCGGCCAACACACAGCCGGCGCTGCCGGCGCCCACTATCACGTAGTCAAACCGCTCGCCTGAACTCATCTTTGCGCTTCTTCCCTTGCACCCGTGCGCCAGACCTTGCGCTGGCCGCGCCGCCAAGCCAACCCCTGCCCCACCGTCAAAGCTTAAGCAAACCTTTACGGTGAACAGCGCATTTACGCAGGATGAGCAACACCGCCGAGAAGCTCGACTTCGCCGCCGCCGCCCGCCGCCTTGCCGCCGCGCAAGTCGGCCTGCGCGAGCGCCGCCGCTTTCGCCGCCTGCCGTTGACCATCAATGGCCGCATGTTGGACTCGCTCGGACGCGAGCGCGATTGCCGCACCGCAGACATGTCCCCCGGGGATGCGCGTATCCTCGCGCCGGTGCTGCCCGATGTTGGTGAGCGGGTGGTCATCTACCTGGAGGGCTTCGGCCGCATCACCGGCAACATCGCCCGCCGGGGCGAGGACGGCGCGGCAATCATCTTCGACTTCAGCGCCCACAAGCGCGAGAAGCTCACCGAGCAACTGACGTTAGCCATTAACAAGGACCTCGGCATCGAAGCGCCCGCGGCCTCGAACGCCACGATCGGATCGCAGATGGTCCAGCTGCAGTTCGAGACCGGCGAGACCTATGAGGGGGAAGTGCTCGACTTCTCGCTCGCTGGCATGACGATCCGATCCAAGCGTCCGCCGCCGCTCCTGGGCGTTTGGGTGCGCGTCGGCAATATCTATGGCCGAGTGGCGCGGCTGATCGAAAACGGCTTCGCCATCGACTTCGAGCTCAAGCCTCGGCAGCCGCCCCCGGCATAGCCGTTGCACCGGCCTGTTTCGGACAAGGCGCCGCAGCTCGGCGTCTGTCCCGAAACGGAGCAAACGGCGTGAGCGAAGCACCCGCAGCATCGAATGGCGCCGCCCGATGGTGGGTGCAGGTGCGTGGCCAGCCGTACGGGCCGTACACGCTCGAACAGATGGCGCGATTCTTTGCAGAAGGCCGCGTACGGCAGACCAGCTTTGTCCGCGATCGAGAAAACGGCGAATGGGCCGAGGCCTATCGCATGCCGGCGCTTCGCGGGCTCAGACAGCCCTCATTCGCCAAGGACGCGGCTGGCGACGCGGCCAACATCCTGGTTCACGCCGAGCTTGGCTCGGGCGCCTACCCAAACGTGATGGCGACACTCGAGGCCTTGGGCTTTGTCTGCGAACTCAGCAGCACTCTGTGGCTTGTCCGCACGCGGCGTTCGGCAAGCACGATCCGCAATGCGATGTCGCAATTGCTGAAGCCGGGTGACCGCTTCGTCGTTGTTGACGCCACACGCGATCGATTGGCGTGGTTCAACCTCGGTCCTGAAGTCGATGTCCGCATTGCCCAGGTGTGGAACGGGCCCGTGCCGCTCGAAGCGGCCAATCAGCCGTAACGGCTCGGGCGCAGACCTGCCTTGTAGCGCTTCCAGTTTTCGACGTAGTGCGCCGCCGACAGCGCGATCAGCTGCTTTTGAGGCTCTTCCAGTGCGCGCGCGACACGCGCCGGCGCGCCCGTGATCAGCGAACCCTCCGCAAAGCTCTTGCGCTCGGTGACCAGTGCGTGCGCGCCGACAAGACTGTAACGCGCGATAGCCGCATGGTTCAGCACCGTCGCCTTGATGCCGACGAGCGCAGTGTCGGCGACGCTGCACCCGTGCAGCACGGCCTGGTGGCCTACGGTTACGTCTCGGCCGATGGTGAGCGGCGCACCCATGTCGGTGTGCAGCACCGCGCCGTCCTGTATGTTCGAGTTCTCGCCGATTACGATGGCTTCGTTGTCGCCGCGCAGCACCGCGCCGAACCATATCGAAGCGTTGCGCTTGAGGACGACCCGCCCGATCAGCACGGCTGTCGGCGCAACCCAGAAGGCGTTCTCGTCCTCGACCTCGAGGTCGGCGTCGGCCAGTGCGTAGATCGGCATCGTGCGTCTCCACAGCCGTTTTCACGCGCCATGGAAAAATCGCCCGGCGTTACGGCTTTTCAATGCGTCGTTAACCGGTTCGACGTTTGATGTGAACCATCGGGCCGGAGATGTTTCGGCCCGCCCATCTCCAGGGCGCAAGCCCGCTAGTGGGGGAGAGCTTGGGCGCACTGCGCACGCGACGCGCATTCTGCAAACCGCCCTCCGGCGCTTCTAACGCCGACTCTACCGACTCCACACTGTTCTTCGATCCTCCGACGCCGGCCCGCAAAGGCCGATCCCATCTTCACAGCCACTCCAGCAAGGAGACGTTCATGGCGAAGCGCAGCGTCAAGCGCCGGCACGCACAAAGCGGCGCCGACGTTCAGGAATTTCACAGGGAGGATCGCCGACAGCGCAATCTTCAAGTGCTTGAGGGCGGTTGGCACCCCGCCAACGACGGCCCCCGCGAAAGCAGCTTCGTCAAGACCGTGCGCCCCAAATCCGAGGGCCAAAGCCAATTGATGGAGGCCATCGACTCGCATGCGCTGGTGCTGGCGCTGGGGCCTGCGGGCACCGGCAAGACCTACCTAGCCATCGCCAAGGCTGTCGAAGCGCTGGAAGCAGGCAAGGTTGGGCGCATCGTGCTGTCACGGCCCGCGGTCGAAGCGGGCGAATCCCTCGGCTTCCTGCCCGGCGCCATGGAAGACAAGCTCGCACCTTATCTCAGACCCCTCTACGACGCACTGACCGACAGACTCTCAGCGAAACGCCTGAAAGCGCTCATTGCAGAGGGGCTGATCGAGATCGCGCCTGTCGGCTTCATGCGCGGGCGCACGTTGAACAACGCGTTCGTGGTCATCGACGAGGCTCAGAACTGCACCTATGGGCAGATCAAAATGCTGCTGACCCGGCTTGGCTGGCACTCGACCATGGTCGTCACCGGCGACCCCGCGCAGACCGATCTGCTGCCCGATCTCTCCGGACTTGGCGTCGTCGCGGAGAAGCTTGAACGCGTCAGTAACATCGCCGTCGTGCGCCTCGGCGAGCAAGACATCGTCCGCCATCCGCTGGTCGCATCCATGTTGGGTGTCTTGTAGCGCGGGCATCGCGTTTCCTCCGATTGTAAACGCTTGGGTTGGATTTCGAACATCGACTTCGCCCCGGCTCTGCGCCGGGGCTTTCTTTTGCCGGGCAGGCGGAAGAACCGCAGCTGACGAACAATGCGGGGGAAGACAGTCGCCTGCCGATTCAGCCTTCGCCGTCGAGATCGATGTCGAGAATGCTCATGGTGAGCACTTGGCCCTCGTCTTCATCGACCGAAACCGTGCCGACGAATTCGTCATGAACATAGACCTCGGCCGAGTCCGTTTTCCTCGGGCGCGCGCGAACGTCCAGTTCGGCCGCGTGCAAAACCTGTCTCAACGCCGTTTGCAGCCGGGCACGCTCTGCATCATCGATCGGCGCGTTCTTCTTCGCGCCGGCGGCGCGCGGCACGATCAGGCTGATCGCGTAGCTGAGTTCGCCCTCATCATCGTCGCGGAAGACTTCAGCGATGGCTTTGCCGTCGACGAGCAGCGCGCCCTCGTCCTGTCCACGTGACACAATCGACACGGTCGGCGAGCCGAGCAATTTGCTGAGATAAGCGCCTAGGCGCGTGCATTCGGTGGCGTCCACGAGCGGGCTCCTTGTGGCGGTACCGTTCCCGCTCAAGGCGCCGAGGTCAAGGCGCTAATCGAAGTCCCAGTGGGTCGCCTCGCGCCGGAGATGGCGCCCAAGGGCGAACGCCAACAGCCCGCACAGTGCGAACGCGCCGACCACCATGAGATAGCCATACATGCCGTCCTCGATGGCGCTGCGCAGCGTGAACGGCGTGTAGAGCGCAACCAAGAGCAACGCTGCGCCGACGGCAGCGCCAGTCTTGATCAGCACGTCGCCGAAAAAGTAGTTGCGATCGATCTCGCCGCGAGAGCGACGTTCAGGCTTGGCGCGCGAGGGCTCAGACTTGCGTTTCGACATGAGCGCCAGCCTACGAAGATTCGCCGGCGCGCGCTGCTTTCGGCGATTATCGTCTCGTTTGCGGAACGGGCGCCATGCCGGTGTTGGGCCCCTCCAGTTCGTAGGAAATCACGCAGCTCCGCGCTTCCGAGCGTACTTCGGCGCTGCAATTGCTGCGCTGGAACGCTTCGGCGAGCTGGCGCGCGCGCGGGAGGTTGTCGCCCCAGCCATTCTTGGTGTCGAACAGAGACGCAAACCCGGTCCACGGCATCATGGTTTGGCCGAGCGTGTCGCTCTCGAAGATCTTCTTGAAGCGCGGCTCGAAGAACCCCAACCGCGCAGAAATCGTGCCCGTGTCGGCGGGGCGCAGCTCGTCGAGGAACTCGGTCCACGCCCGATTGGCCTCGCGGCACATTTCGATCAGGCGCGTATCGCCACGACCCAGGCGTTCCAGCAATTCGTGCATTCGCGTGACCTCACGTCCACCACCTGGCGGGTTTAGTAGAGAATTTTGCGGCTTTTTCCAGAGCGGCGGAGACCGCGAACACAGTTTCTTCGTCAAGCGCCCGGCCGATGACCTGAAGCCCCAGCGGCAAGCCCTGCGCGTCGACCGCCACCGGCAGCGCCAGCCCCGGAAGCCCGGCGAGGTTCGCCGTCACCGTAAAGATGTCGTTCAAATACATCTGCACCGGATCGCCCGAGCGTTCGCCGAGCGCGAACGCCGCCGAAGGTGTCGCCGGCGTCAGGATGGCGTCCACGTCCTTAAAAGCCTCACGGAAGTCCTCGGCGATGCGCTGGCGAACCTTCTGCGCGCGCAAGTAATAGGCGTCGTAATAGCCTGCGCTCAAAACATAGGTGCCGATCAAGATGCGCCGCTGCACCTCGGCGCCAAAGCCCCGCGCCCGCGATTGCTCATAGGTCGCCACCAGATCCTTGCCGGCAACGCGCGCGCCGTACCGCATACCGTCATAGCGGGCGAGGTTGGACGACGCCTCGGCCGGGGCGACGATGTAATAAGTCGGCAGCGCGTACTTGGTGTGTTTCAGGCTGATCTTCTTGATCTTGGCGCCGGCCTCTTTCGCCCATTCGATGCCTTGCGCCCAGAGCGCCTCGATCTCGGCGGGCATGCCGTCGACCCGGTACTCCTCGGGAATGCCGATGGTCATGCCTTTGATCGGCTTGGCGCAGGCGGTGCGGAAATCCGGCAGCCCATCCGGAAGAGAGGTCGAGTCCTTGGGATCGTGGCCAGCCATGGATTGCAGCAGCATGGCTGCGTCTTCGACCGTCTTGGTGATCGGCCCAGCCTGATCCAGCGACGATGCAAACGCGACGATCCCCCAACGCGAGCAGCGGCCATAGGTCGGCTTGATCCCGACTGTGCCGGTGAAGGCCGCCGGCTGGCGGATCGAGCCGCCGGTGTCGGTCGCGGTGGCGCCAAGACAGAGATCGGCGGCAACCGCCGAAGCCGAGCCGCCCGACGAGCCGCCGGGGGTCAGCTTGGCGTCTTCGTTGCCGCGCCGCCACGGGCTGACCACTGGGCCGAAGCGCGAGGTCTCGTTGGACGAACCCATGGCGAATTCGTCCATGTTAAGTTTACCCAGCATCAGCGCGCCATCACGCCAAAGATTGGCGGTCACCGTGCTCTCGTAGGTCGGCGTGAATTCGCCCAGGATGTTGGAGCAGGCGGTGGCGCGCACACCCTCGGTGCAGAACAAATCCTTGATGCCGAGCGGGGCGCCTTCAAGTGGGCCGGCTTGTCCCTTGGCCCGACGCGCATCGCTCGCCTTAGCCGCCGCGCGCGCCTGCTCCGCCGTGACCACAACGTAGGCGTTGAGGTGCGGATTGGCTTTCTCGATCGCGGCGAGGAACGCGTCGGTGATTTCGGCGCTGGAGAAGCGCTTCTTCTCCATGCCGTCGAGCGCGGACGCAAGTGTCAGGGCGGTGAGGTCGGTCATTGAAGCGCCTTCGCATAGAACGCCGTCCAGGCGCTCGGCGGATAATCCAAAATCGGTGCGCAGGGGTCGAATCCGCCGCGCTCATAGACGCGCTTGGCGGCGTCGAAATTCGATCCGGTTTCGAGCACGAGCCGCGCGCATCCTTCTTCGCGCGCACGCGTTTCGATGCACGACAGGATCGCTCCGCCAAGACCAAGGCCGCGCGCCTCTGGTTTCACGAACATGCGCTTCACCTCGCCGACAAGATCGCCGTGGCGGCGCAACGCCCCCATGCCGAGCGGAGCGCCGCCCGCATTCCGTGCGACGAAGACGGTCGTATCCGCCTGCGCCATTTGCTCGACCGTCATGTGATGGCGATACTCAGCCGGCGTCAGCGCGTAGGTGTATTCGTTGAGCGCTTGCACCAGCGCGCGCACATCGTCCTGCAGCGGGGTTTCGGCGGCGATGGTGAAGCTCACTCCACCACCTTCGGCACCACGAAGAAGCCGTCCTCCGCTTTCGGCGCGTTAGCCAGCACGCGCTCGGGATCGTTCCCATCCGTCACCACGTCCTCGCGCATCGCCAAACCAGCGCCTTCAACCGCGCTCGTCATCGGCTCGACGCCTTCGACGTCGACCTCGTTCAACTGCTCGATCCAAGCCATGATGCCGTTGAGTTCGGCCGCCATCGGCGCGACCCGCTCTTCAGGCAGCGCCAACCGCGCCAGGCGGGCGACCTTGCGCACGGTGTTTTCATCAATCGACATGGGGAGCGGGCTTATAGGCGCCGCATCACGCGTTCAAGAGCCCGCGACCATGCAGACGCCGGACCATTCGCCGCCATCCTCGGCTGTGTCGCGAAGCCGGAAGCTGCGCCGATCGCGCGAGATTTCCAGTTCCATGCGCATCGTCGAGCGATCGTTGGTGCTGACCAGCGCCGTCCAGCCGAGCGCGCGCGTCTGCGTAGGCTCGATCCGCGCGTCTTCGCACCCTGTCGCCATGCAGAAATTGCCGGCGGCGCTTGTCGCCGGCACAGTCAGCGAGATCGGCAACGGCACAGGCGCGGCGCCACCTCCCCGAACAAACTTGCCGGCCGAACAGACGAGGGCAACGCCAAGTGGCGCGGGTGGGTCGCCCGCCGGCGAAGCGCAGGCGGAAAGGGCTGCAACGCAAACGGCGAGAACGGTCTGGCGCATGGCCCGCATCCAAGACCCATCCTTGACCTGCCGCAAGGGCGTCTGCGACTGATGCCGCGTTCATGGCCCTCCTCGATCTTCCCCAATTCGCCGCCGCACTGCCCGCGGCCGGCGCGGTCATGGGCCTTGACCCCGGCGAGAAACGCATCGGCATCGCCATCAGCGATACGACCCGCCTGATCGCCTCCGCGCTCGACACCGTCACACGCAGCAAATTCGCCGCCGACGCCGAAGCGATCCTGAAACTCTTCGACGCGCGTCAGTGCGTGGGATTCGTGATCGGCCTGCCGCTCAACATGGATGGCTCCTCAGGGCCAGCGGCGCAGTCGGCGCGCGCCTTCGCGCGCAACCTGGTCAGCCTTCGCGACGTCCCCTTGTTGCTCTGGGACGAGCGCATGTCCACGTCCGCTGTGACGCGCATGCTGATCGGCGCCGACGCCACGCGCAAGCGCCGCGGCGAGGTCGTGGATAAAATGGCCGCCGCCTACATGCTGCAAGGCGCGCTCGATGCGCTGCAGGAGCGCATCCTCCGTGGCTAGCGTCTATGCAGCGCTTGCGCCGGTCTTCATCCTCATCGCGCTGGGCTGGCTGGCGCGCAACCGGCGCATCGCCACCGCCGAACAGTTCGGCGTCGTCAACCGTTTCGGGTACTTCATCCTCTACCCGGCCTTCCTGTTCACTATCGTCACCGGCGCCGACTTCTCCAACGCCGACGCCGGCCCGTTTGTGATCGCCGTGTTGCTGGGCTTTGGCGCGATCATGTTGCTCGCGCTTGGCCTGCGTCTGCTGTTCCGCGGCGATGGACCCGCTTACACCAGCGTGTTTCAGGGCGCTTTGCGCTGGAATGGCTTTCCGCTGTTGGCGGCGGCGACAGCGCTCTACGGGCCGATGGGACAGGAACTCATCGGCATCGTGTTCGGGCCGCTGGTGTTCGCGGTGAATATCGCCAGCGTGATCGTACTGTCGCGTTGGGGCGCCACGCGCGCCGCGAGCTGGCGCGCCGTGCTGGACCAGATCATCGTCAATCCTTTGATCCTCGCCTGCGGCGCTGGAATGCTGGCGCAAGCGGTCGGCGTCACCCAGTTCGGCCCGATCAGCGAAGCGTTGCGCCTGCTGGGACAAGCGGCGATGCCGGTTGCGCTGATCACCGTCGGCGCCGGGCTCGACTTCAGCGCGTTGCGCGCCGACGGCGCCAAGGTGGCGGCCGCGTGTGCGATCAAACTCGCGATTGCGCCAGCCGTGCTCTGGTTCGCCGCGACCTCGCTCGGTGCGAGCCCGCTCGCGGCGGCCGTCGCCGCTGGCATCGGCGCGACGCCCACCGCAGCGGCCGGCTATACCTTGGCGCGCGAGATGGGCGGCGATGCGCGCCTGATGGCGGCGATCATCACCGCCACGACCATCCTTTCGATGTTCACGATGCCGTTCGCCATCGGCTTGGCGTTACATTGAAGCCGTCAGCGCTTGCTGAACGGCGCCACCGGCGCACTCGCCCCAACCACCAAGCTTGGATCCTCCTCAAACCCAGGATGATTGGTCGGATCGACGACGAAGGTCTTCTCGTGCGTGCTCGGCTCGATCGGCGCATGCACGCGCGTCTCCACCGCCTGCGCCTTGCCGGCGCCGAGACCGGCGACCACGGCGGCCAGAGCGAACCCCACTGGTTTCAGCGGCTGCTCTTCGCGCTTTGCGTCTCTCATCTTGGCCTCCACTACCCGAAGCCCCCCGATCCCAAGCGCCGTTAACCAAATTAACCACTCTTGGAACAAACCAAGTACAGCACCGAGTCGGCGGCGGCAATACGGCGGAAACAAATTTTCTGTGCATGCTTGCGCCGCGCTTGCGGCGGTTCCGACACAGGGCTTAACAAGCAGGCATGGCACAGCGACCGTCAGGCGCGAAGAAATCCGACGCAAAAGCAACTCCGGTTCGGTTTCGACACAAACACCTGCTCTCCATCGCCGATCTCAACCGCTTTGAAGTCGAGGGCCTGCTCGACCGCGCCGAAGCGTTCGCGCCGCTCTTGGAACTGAAGGTCAAGAAACTCGACACGCTGCGCGGGCGCACGCTGATCAACCTCTTCTTTGAGAGTTCGACGCGTACGCAATCCTCATTCGAGCTTGCCGGCAAACGTATGGGCGCCGACGTCGTCAACATGTCGGTGAAATCCTCCAGCGTCGCCAAGGGCGAAACGCTGATCGACACGGCGGCGACCTTGAACGCGATGCGGCCCGATCTGTTGGTGGTGCGACATGGATCGTCAGGCGCCGCCGAATTGCTGGCGCGCAAAGTCGATTGCGCCGTCATCAACGCCGGCGATGGCAAGCACGAACATCCGACGCAGGCTCTGCTCGACGCCTTCACCATCCGCGATCGCCTCGGCGGCGTCGAAGGTCTCACGATCGCCATCTGCGGCGATGTCATGCACTCGCGCGTGGCGCGTTCGAACGTGGCGCTGCTCAACATGTTGGGCGCGCGCGTACGATTGATCGGCCCGCCGACGCTCATGCCTGCCGGCGCCGAGCGCTGGGGCGCGGACGTGTTTCACGACATGCGCGCGGGGCTGAAGAACGCTGACGTCGTGATGATGCTGCGCGTGCAGCGCGAGCGCATGGATGGCGGCTATTTTCCGTCAGCACGGGAATATTTCTGGTTCTACGGCCTGGACGAAGACAAGCTCCGTTGCGCCAAGCCCGGTGCGCTGGTCATGCACCCAGGCCCCATGAATCGCGGGGTTGAGATCGACAGCGCCATCGCCGACGATCCCAGGGTCTCGCTGATCGAAACACAGGTGCGCATGGGCGTAGCTGTGCGCATGGCGGTGCTGGAAGCCTTGGCCGAAACCGGCGCCAACCAGGAGAGCGCCTGATGTGGATGTTCCTGCTTTGGTGGTGCGTCGACGATCACCTCGCCGCAGCACTTGAAACGCCGGGCCTCGGCACGCTGCCGATCTGGGTGCCGTTCATCATTGCGATTGCGTTTTCGACGACGCTCAACGTCGCGATGAAGCAGAAATGACCCGCCCCACCCTCATCATCAACGCCAAGCTGATCGACCCCGCCAAGGGCAAGGTCGAAGACGGCGCCATTCTGTTCACCGAAACCATCCTCGACATCGGCGCAGTGAAGAGTGCACCGGACGGCGCTGAGATCATCGACGCCGACGGCGCCCATGTCGCGCCCGGGCTGATCGACATGCGCGTCGTCATTGGCGAACCGGGCGCCGAGCATAAGGAAACGTTCAAGTCTGCTGGCCGTGCAGCGGCGGCGGGCGGCGTCACCACTTTGGTGATGATGCCCAACACCGCGCCTGTGATCGACGATCAGAGCTTGGTCGACTTCGTGCTGCGCCGCGCGCCCGTGCGCGCAGGCGGCGTACGCATCCTGCCCGCAGCGGCGCTGACCAAGGGCCTCGACGGCGCGCTCATGACCGAGATCGGCCTGCTCGCCGAGGCCGGCGCGGTGATGTTCACCAATGGCGACCGGCCGATCGCCGACTCGCGCGTGCTGCGCCGCGCGCTCTCCTACGCCACCGCGTTCGATGCACTGGTCGCGCATCGCCCGGAAGATCCGTTCCTGGCCGAAGGCGGGGTCATGCACGAAGGCGAACTTGCCGCGCGCCTCGGCTTGCCCGGCATTCCCGCCGCCGCCGAGCTGATTATGGCCGAGCGTGACCTGACGCTCGCGGAGCTCACGGGCGGGCGGCTGTTCATGGACATGGTGTCGTCGGCGCAAACCCTGCCGGCGCTGCAGCGCGCCAAGGCGCGCGGCGTCAACGCGGTCGCTAGCGTCAATGTTCATCACCTCGTGCTCAACGAGAACGACGTCGACGGCTATCGCACGTTTGCAAAACTATCGCCGCCGCTGCGGAGCGAAGACGACCGCGTCGCGCTCGCAGACGCTGTGCGCACCGGCCTCATCGACGTCATCGTCTCGGGGCACGATCCGCGGCCCGCTGAAGACAAGCGACTGCCGTTCGAAGAGGCCGCTTTCGGTGCGGTCGGCCTGGAGACGTTGCTGCCAGGCGCGCTCACACTTCATCACAAAGGCGAGATCGGCCTCAACCAGCTGTTTCGCGCGCTCACGCTGCGGCCAGCGGAAATCCTGAAGGTGCCGCAAGGACGCTTGATCAAGGGGGCGCCGGCTGATCTGGCGCTGATCGATATCGGCGCGCCATTCAAGCTTGACTCCGACACGCTGAAGTCAAAGTCAAACAATTCGCCGTTCGACGAAAAAGTCCTGCAGGGCGCCGTGAAACGGACATTCGTCGGCGGTAAGCAAGTGTATCCGACCTAGACGGAGGTGAACATGCGCGTCTTAGCATTGACGGCGTTAGCGACGCTGTTGGCGGTGTCGGCGTGCGTTTCGCCGCCGCCCGGCCCGGGCGATCCCGGACCCGGCGGCGCCCCGCCGCCGATCCCGATCGACGGCCCGATCGCCTATCGCTGCGCCAATGGAGCGCAATTGATGGTCGACGTCGACGCGCAATCGGCGCGCGTCGCTATCATTGGCGGTCCGTCGATGGTGCTGCCGCGTGCGGGCGACGGCTATTACAGCAACGGCCGCTACGGTTTCCGCGGCGGCGGCGAAGCAGCGCAGTGGGAGGTCGGCCGCGCCGCGCCCGTCGCCTGCCGCGGCAGCTGAAGTGTCCGGCGCGCCGCTCCGACTCTTCGCCTTCCTGGTTGGCGGTTCGCATCCGCGCGCGACGATCGAATTGCACGACATTCAGTTTGTCGTTGCGCGTTCCGTTGAAGAGACGTTTCCGCTCCTGCAGCAGCGTTGGTGGGGGAACGCGGACTCGCTGCACATCGACGCCTTCGCACAGATCGAGGCCGTCGACGGCTATCGGGTCACGCCCGTACCTGCGGACGAAGCCGGCGCCGGCGATCTGTCGCTCTACTTCGTCAACACCGGCGGTTATCAGCTCGGGGTGTTTCAGGAGTTCCACGCCTATTCGTTCCATATCGGGACCGACAAGCGCGCGGTTTGGTCCGCAGCCAAGGCGCGGGCCGGGGGCATGGGCCTGCTGCATCAGGACAACCTCGATCCCATCGACGACGTGGTCTGCATCGATGACGCTTTGGCGACGCAGCGCTACGGCTTGCGCTTCGAACCCGCCCCTGGGACCGCAGATCGCATCGCGATCAAGGTGGGCTACGTCCCATTAAGACAGATGTGACCCGTTTGCCGCTCTAACCCGTACCCAGGCGAACCGCGTTGCATGGCGCGGTCCGGCTCACTAGGTTCCGGCGAAATGGACGATGCACGTGAACGACAAGACCGACCTCCTCAAATCGCTCAAGATTGAGCGCACGGCGAGCGACGAGCAGGAGGCGCGATTCCCAGGATGGGTCGCGCCCGCAGGCGTTGGCGCCTTGGCGCTTGTTGTCGGCGTGGCCGCCGGATGGTTCCTGAAGCCGGCGCCGCCAGCGCCGCCCGCCCCGCCGGTTGAGACCGCACAGACAGGAAGCGGCGCGTCGGTTGCGCGCGGCGGTCTCGTGGCGTCCGGCTATGTGGTGGCGCGCCGCCAGGCCACTGTCGCCGCTGAGGTCACAGGGCGCTTGCTGGAAGTGCGCATTGAGGAAGGGCAGCGCGTGCGCCGCGGCGAGATTATCGCCGTGCTCGAACCGACGCTGGCGCGCGCCGATTCCGGCGCTGCAAGCGCTCGCGCCGCCGCCGCCGAAGCGGACTACGCCGAAGCGCAGCGCGTGCTCGTTCGCACGCGGACACTCGCCGACCAGGGCTTTGCCAGCGACGCCGCCATGACCACGGCGCAGGCGCGCCATGACGCAGCATTGGCGCAGCGCAACGCCGCCCGCAGCGACGCCCAGCGCGCCTCGGCGCAGCTGGCGCGTTACGAAATCCGCGCGCCGTTCTCCGGCGTTGTGGTCAACAAGTCGGCGCAGCCCGGCGAAATCATCTCGCCGGTATCGGCGGGCGGCGGCTTCACCCGCACCGGCATCTGCACCATCGTCGATATGTCGAGCCTCGAAATCGAGGTGGACGTGAGCGAAGCCTACATCGCGAGGGTCGCCGAAGGCCAACGCGTTGAGGCGACGCTCGACGCTTACCCGGGCGAGACGTTCCCGGCGCGCGTCATCGCCACGATTCCCGCAGCTGACCGCAGCCGCGCCACGGTCCGCGTGCGGATCGGTTTCGACCAACTCGACCCGCGCATTCTGCCGGAAATGGCGATCAGCGTCCGCTTCCTCGACGAAGCGACGTAAGCTCCCTGCATCCAAACGCGGCGCCGGCGGCGGCTCAGCAAAGATTCTTTCTGCACGGTCTCGGAGATTGATAGAATGCCCGACCTCATCCGTCTCACCGACGTCGAAAAAAGCTACAAGCGTGGAAAGGAAAAGATCACCATCTTCGACAAGCTGACCATGCGCATCGAGCAAGGCGATTTCGTCGCCATCATGGGCCCGTCGGGGTCGGGCAAGACCACCCTGCTCAACCTGCTCGGCGGCACCGACAAGCCCGATGGCGGCTCGCTGGAATTCGACGGCAAGCACATCGAGAAGCTGAGCGAAGGCCAACTCACCGCCTGGCGCTCGGCCAATGTCGGCTTCATCTTTCAGTTCTACAATCTGATGCCGATCCTGACGGCAGCGCAGAATGTCGAGCTGCCCCTGCTGCTGACGCGCCTCTCGCCGAAGCAGCGCCGCGACAATGTCGCAACGGCGCTGAAGATCGTCGGCCTGGAGGATCGCGCCAAGCACCGGCCGCGCGAGCTTTCCGGCGGCCAGCAACAGCGTGTCGCCATCGCGCGAGCGATCGTCTCGGACCCTAAGCTGCTGCTCGCCGACGAACCGACCGGCGACCTCGACCGCACCACCGCCGACGAAATCCTCGGCACGCTGCAGACGCTCAACCGCGAACTGGGCAAGACCATCATCATGGTCACCCACGACGCCGAGGCGGCCAAGTTCGCCAAGCGCGTGCTGCACCTCGACAAGGGCCGTTTCGACGAGCGGGAGCTGGCGGCATGAACGACCTCACGCTCATGAACAAGAACCTGTGGCGCAAGCCGGTGCGCACGGTTCTGCTTATTGTTTCGATCATGATCGCGTTTCTGATCCTGAGCCTGATGCTTAGCTTCAATCACGCGCTCAACAACGTGAACACGCTGCCGACGCGCATGATCACGCTGTCGAAAATCAATTTTACAGAGTCGCTGCCGCGCGCCTATTACGACCGCGTTGCGCGCATGGAGGGCGTGGCGGTGGCCACGCACATGAACTGGTTCGGCGGCTATTATCAGGAGATGCCGCGCGGCTTCCTGCCGGTGTTTGCGGTGGACCCAGAGACGTACTTCCAGGTCTATGCCGAAGATCTCGACATCCCCGCCGAACAGCGCGACGCCTTCTTCAACGACCGCACAGCGATGCTGGCGGCCGAGCCGGTGGCGGAACGCTTCGGCTGGCGCGTCGGCCAACGCATTCCGCTGAAGAGCAACATCTTCACCAACGCGACCACCGGCGACTCGACCTGGCAGTTCACCCTGGTCGGCACGATCCCGACTCCAGCCGGCAGCTCGCAGGCCGGCTCGGTGTTGATCCACTACGACTACTACAACGAAACGGTGACGTTCGGTCGCGATCAGATCGGCTGGATCCCGTTCCTCACCACCTCGGCCGCGATCAACGACCAGGTGGCCAACCGCATCGACCAAATGTTCGCCAACTCGCAGGACGAGACCTCGACCCAGGATGAAGAGGCGTTCAACAAGTCGTTTGCCGCGCAGCTCGGCAATATCGGCTTGGTGATCACGCTTGTGGTCGGCGCGGCGTTCATCGCCATCCTGCTGATCGTCGGCACCACCATGGCGCTCGCGGTCCGGGAACGCACCAAGGAAGTCGGCGTGATGAAGACGCTCGGTTTTTCTTCGACACGCGTGCTGCGCATGGTGTTGGGTGAGTCGCTGTTGCTTTCGCTGCTTGGCGCCGCACTCGGGGTTGCCGCCGCCGTTGGTCTGCTGGCGCTCTTGGCCGCCGGCGGGGGCGGCGGTCCGCAGATCAGTTTCGCGCCCATTGTGACGTTGTGGGCCGCCCTGATCGCGCTCGCGTTGGGCCTTGTCACCGGCTTGCCGCCGGCGCTTCAGGCCTATCGCATGCGCATCGTCGACGCCTTCGCGCGCCGTTGAAGGAGTTTCGTTCATGGCTACGCTTCTCGATCAGATCGGCGCGGTGACGGCGCTCAACGTCCGGTCCATTCCCCAGCGCGGCTGGATGTCGGCGGCGAGCATCGTCGCGGTGGCGCTGACAATCACCGTGCTGCTGTTCTTCCTGGCGCTGGCGAACGGTTTGCGCGCAACAGTCGCCGGCTCCGGCTCCGAGGACGTCGCGATCGTGATCCGGGAAGGGTCGAACGCCGAACTCAACAGCGTCGTCACGCGCGACCAGCTGGCGATCCTCTCCACCGGCCCTAACGTTGCGCAGCGCAATGGCGCGCCGCTCGCGTCAGGCGAACTCCTGGTCATTGTCGACGGCGTCAAGCGCTCGACCGGCACCAACGCCAACATGCCGTTTCGCGGCATCGGCCCGGAGGGTCTGGCGCTGCGTCGCGGCGTCACCATCACCCAGGGCCGCATGTTCACGCCGGGCACCAACGAAATCGTTGTCGGCGCAGGACTGCTCCGCGAGTTCTCAGGCTTCGAGTTCGGGCAAACCATCCGCATCCGCGGCGGCGAGTGGCAGGTTGTCGGCGTATTCGAAGCTCCGGGCACCGTGTTCGAAAGCGAACTCTGGGCTGACATCGCCGTGACCCAAAGCTTGTTTAATCGCCCCAATGTCTATCAGACGATGCGCGTGCAGCTGACCTCTGCTGCGGCGATGGAGGACTACACCCAATGGGCGCAAGGCGACGCACGCCTTGAGGGGCTCGAAATCCTGAGCGAGCGCGCCTATTACGCCCGCCAAGCCTCGCAATCGACCCAAGGGTTTATGGCCATCGCCTGGATCCTCGGGATTATGATGGCGATCGGCGCGCTCGCCGGCGCACTCAACACGATGTACTCATCGGTCGCCGCACGCGCCTCTGAAATCGCGACCTTGCGCATCATCGGCTTCTCGGGTTGGGCCGCGTTCTTCGGCACCATGGTAGAAGCCTTGGCGCTCTCCGCGATTGGCGGCGTGCTGGGCGTGCTGATCGCGTTCTTCGCCTTCAACGGCCAGACCACATCGACCTTGGGCGCCGGCTTCACGCAGCTGGTGTTCAAGTTCGAACTCTCGCCCGGCCTCGTCATCACGGCGATCATCGTCGCTATCGTCATTGGCTTGTTCGGCGGCTTGTTCCCGGGCATCCGCGCGGCGCGTCAGAAGCCGCAGCTGGAACTGGCGGCGGCTTAAGCTGCCGCCAAAAGCCCGTTTTCCGCGAGCGCCTTGAACCACGCGTAAGACGCCTTCGGCGTGCGCACACCGGTAACGCGGTCCATTGCGACCAGTCCAAACTTCGAGCGATACCCCTCGGCCCACTCCCAATTGTCGATCAGCGTCCAGTGGAAATAGCCGCCGATGTTGCTCCCGGCTTCCATCGCGCTCTTCACCGCTTCGAGGTGACGGCGCACATAGTCGATGCGGAATTGATCGTCGATGATGGCCGCCCCTTCGCTGAACGGATCCGAGCAGCCGTTTTCGGTGATCAGCACGCGCGGATTGCCGTACTGTTCGCGTAAGCGCGCCAACACTTCGTAGAGCCCCGACGGATCGACGTGGCGATTGAAGGCGTCGCGTTCGACGCCAGCCGGCGGCTCGGCTGGCCCAATGCGGCTGGTCGAACTTGCATCGAAACGCATGTAGGAGGGTGCGTAATAGTTCACGCCGAGGAAATCGAGCGGCTGGCGCGTGACCGCAAGATCGCCGTCTTGCAGGAGGGGTTCGACCATGCCGAGCGCGGTCTTCGGATAGGCGCCGCGGAACACCGGATCGAGAAAACCGCCATTCCACAACTCATCGAAGCCGTCGGCGGCGATGCGGTGCAGCGGCGCGAACAGTCCACCCGCGGCGCGCGACGGCATCAGCGCCATGGTGGTGCCGATGGTAAGATCGCTGCGCGCGCCGCGCATGCCTTGGATCGCCAGACCTTGCGCTAGATTCTGATGGTGGATCACAGCCCCGAGCTGGGTGGCGTCGGTCAGACCGGGCGCGTGCACGCCAAGCACGTGCCCCAATACCGCGTGCACCGCCGCTTCATTCAGCACAACGATATGTCTTAAGCGGTCTCCCAACCGCTCCACGACAACGCGCGCATAGTCGGCGAAGCGAAGCGCGGTGTCGCGCGACTTCCAGCCGCCCTGCTCTTGCAGCGCCAATGGCAGGTCCCAGTGAAAGAGGGTCGCATACGGGACAACGCCACGCGCCAACAGCGCATCAATCACGCGCGCGTAATGATCGACGCTCGCGTCGTTCACAGCGCCGGCGCCATCGGGGAGGATGCGCGGCCAGGCGATCGAGAAACGGTGCGCCTTGAGGCCTGCGTCGGCGATCAGCGCCGCATCTTCGGCAAAGCGCCGGTACGAGTCGCAGGCGAGGCTCGCATCGGATCGGTCGGCAATGCGCTCACGCGGGAACGCATCCCATATGCTCCGACCACGCCCGTCGGCGCTGAGCGAACCCTCGGTCTGGAAAGCGGCGGTGGCGACGCCCCACAGGAAGTCAGCCGCAAACTGCCGCGATTGCGGGGGTGCGAACGATGAAGCGCCCTCAGGCGCGCAGGATGCGAGAGCGGCGCTCGCTGCGCCGACCACCGCTCCCCGTCTGGTGATGTTGCCGGTCATGCGCCCGACTTTAGCGGTCGCACGGCCGAAGTCTCCCCTCCACAGCGCGCCGCGCTCCTGTTAGAGAGCCGCCGGTGGACGCCTTACCCTTCTTGCTCGCCGCCGTGGGCGGTTACCTGCTCGGCTCGATTCCTTTCGGTCTCGTGCTGACCCAAGCGGCGGGGCTGGGTGACGTACGCAACATCGGCTCGGGCAATATTGGCGCGACCAATGTGCTCCGCACCGGCCGCAAGGACCTAGCGCTCGCGACACTCGTGCTCGACGCCGCCAAGGCCGGCGCGGCGCTGCTGATCGCGCGCTGGCTTGCCGGCGATGCGCCGAACCGCACCGAGATCGAGCTGGTGGCGGGCGGCTTTGCCTTTGTCGGACATTGCTATCCGGTGTGGCTCGGCTTCAAAGGCGGCAAAGGCGTTGCAACCTTCTTCGGCGTGCTGTTCGCCGGCATCTGGCCGTTGGGCGTGCTCGCGGGCGTCACCTGGCTCGCGGTCGCCACCATCTTTCGCTATTCCTCGCTCGCAGCGTTGTGCGCAGCGGCGATCACACCCATCGCCAGCCTCGTTGCCAATTTCAGCTGGTCGCAGGTGCTGTTCACGACCGCGCTTGCGGTGCTGATCTTCTGGCGCCACCGCGCCAACATCGAACGCTTGCGCGCGGGCACGGAACCTCGGATCGGCGCCAAGAAGGACGAGGCCGCCCAGGACACGTCGCCCGAGCAGACGCCCGCCCCCGCTGACGAGGCATGAACCGGACGCTCTCGCAGCCGGAGCGCGTCGCTTGGCTGCAGCTTGCGCGCACGCCGCGCATCGGCCCGCTGACCTTTCACCGCTTGGTCGCGCGCTTTGGCGGCGCGGCCGCCGCACTCGAAGCGCTCCCGCGCCTCGGTGATCACAATCCGCCGCCCAGAGAGCGTATCTACGCCGAACTCGAGGCGCTCGACGACATGGGCGCCGTACTGCTCGCAAGCTGCGAGCCGGCTTATCCCGCGCTGCTGGCGCAGTTGGACGCGCCGCCGCCGGCGCTCGCCGTGCGCGGCGATGCCGCGCATCTGAAGACCAAAGCCATCGCTCTTGTCGGGTCGCGCGAAGGCTCGGCGGCAGCGCTGCTGTTCGCCGAGCGGCTTGCGGCTGATCTCGGCGCAAGCGGCTTCACCGTCGTTTCTGGACTTGCACGCGGCGTGGATGCCGCCGCGCACCGCGGCGCGTTGAAAACCGGCACCGTAGCCGTGCTCGCGGGCGGGCTCGATCATCCTTATCCGCCGCAAAACCTGCAACTGCATGACGCGATCTGCGCACATGGCTGCGTCGTCAGCGAAGCGCCGCTCGGCGCGGTTGCACGCGGGCGCGATTTCCCACGGCGCAACAGCATCATCTCCGGCTTGTCGCGCGCGGTGATTGTTGTCGAGGCGGCGCTGCGCTCCGGCTCGCTGATCACCGCCCGCGCGGCCGCCGATCAGGGCCGCGACGTGATGGCTACGCCCGGCTCACCGCTCGACCCGCGCGCCCGCGGCTCGAATGCGCTGATCAAACAGGGCGCGACATTGGTCGAGAGCGCCGAGGACGTGATCGCGGCGCTGGGCAACGTTGAAGCGCCGCTCCGACCGCTCTCCACCGGACCGCTGTTCGACGATGCGCCCGTGAGCGCGAAGCAAACCTCCGCCCTCGCGGAGCGGATTGCCGGCCTGTTGTCACCGACGCCGGTGCATGTAAACGACCTCGCGCGGCTGCTCGCTGCGCCGAGTGGACTCGTCGCTGCAGCGCTCACCGAACTTGAGTTGGACGGCCGCGCCGCGTCCCTGCCCGGCGGCTACGCCGCGTCTTCGGTCGCCGCCTTTCGTGCGCCCGACTGAGATTCCACAGCCAGCGACGCCAGCGCTTCGGCGGCCGCGCCGCGCGCCAGCTCTAGCGCCGCCGCAAGCCGTATGAAGCGATGGGCGTCAGCCATGGACGCCAACTGGCCAGCAACGTCGAAAATGTAGGCTGCGGTGTCGAATGCGCTGACGCCGGGGTCGCCTGAGTCGGGATGATTTTCGTTCATAGGTTGTTGTATGCAGCTTTGGGTTGTATCGCAACTGCGTTGTATTGATCACCTAAGTCGCTGATTTAACATGGATAATTGGCCAGTATCGCAACTCCGGTGAAACCATGCGCGTTGACACCCGTCATCGCCGCCCCCAGTTTCCGCGCGCTTCGGGCCCCAGCGGCCGTCCCAGATAGCGCTCCCGCACATGCACGTCGTCGTCGTCGAATCTCCGGCTAAGGCCAAGACAATCAACAAATATTTAGGCGCCGGCTACAAGGTTTTGGCCTCGTACGGTCATATCCGCGACCTGCCCGCCAAGGACGGTTCGGTGAAGCCGGGCGAGGACTTCGCCATGGACTGGGAACTCGACGCCAAGTCCTCCAAGCACGTCAAAGCCATTGCTGATGCGCTCAAGGACGCTGACGGCCTTATCCTTGCCACCGACCCCGATCGCGAAGGCGAGGCGATTTCCTGGCACGTGCTGGAGACGCTGAAGGCGCGCAAGGCGCTCAAGGGCAAGTCGGTCAAGCGCGTCACGTTCAACGCCATCACCAAGCCGGCGGTGCAGGCGGCGATGGCGGCGCCCCGCGACATCGACATGGAGTTGGTCGACGCCTATCTGGCGCGCCGCGCGCTCGATTATCTCGTCGGCTTCACGCTCTCGCCGGTGCTGTGGCGCAAGCTGCCGGGCGCGCGCTCGGCGGGGCGCGTGCAATCGGTGGCGCTCAGACTCATCGTTGATCGCGAAGTCGAGATCGAGCGCTTCCGCCCACAGGAATACTGGTCGGTCGATGCACAGATGCTGAGCGCGCGCGGTGAACAATTCCTGGCGCGGCTGTCGGCCTTCGAGGGCAAGAAGCTGAAACGCCTCGACATCCGCAACCAGGCGATGGCGTTCGCCGCGCGCGACGCCGCAAAGCGCGGCGGCTTCAAGGTTGCCGCGGTCGAGGCCAAGCCGACCAAGCGTAATCCGCCTCCGCCGTTCACCACCTCGACCATGCAGCAGGAAGCGGCGCGCAAGCTCGGCTTCTCCGCGACGCGCACGATGCAGACGGCGCAGCGTCTCTACGAGGCCGGCCACATCACCTATATGCGGACCGACGGCGTCTCCATGGACGAAGGCGCCATCCGCGAGCTGCGCCGCGCCATCGATGCGCAGTTCGGCACGCAATACACGCCGGCCGAGCCGCGCCGCTACGCCTCGAAGATCAAGAACGCGCAGGAAGCGCACGAAGCGATCCGGCCGACCGATCCAACGAACACACCACGGTCGTTGCATCTCGATGGCGATCAGGCGCGGCTTTACGAACTGATCTGGAAGCGCGCCATCGCCAGCCAGATGGAAGCCGCCTCGATCGAACGCACCACGGTCGATCTGGTCGAACCGACCGGCAAGGTGGAGCTGCGCGCCAATGGTCAGGTCATTCTCTTCGACGGCTTTCTGAAGCTCTATTCGGAGGGCCGCGACGACGAGGAGGACGAAGAGAACCGCCGCCTGCCGCAGCTCAAACAAGGCGAGCCGGCCTCGGTGCAGGACGTCAAGGCCGATCAGCATTTTACCGAGCCGCCGCCGCGTTACTCGGAAGCGAGCTTGGTCAAGAAGCTTGAAGAACTCGGCATCGGCCGGCCTTCCACGTACGCCGCGATCCTGGAGAAGCTGCGCGAGCGCAATTATGTGCGCATGGACAAGAACCGCTTCATCGCCGACGACCGCGGCCGGATCTTGACCGCGTTCCTCGAGAACTTCTTCCGCAAATATGTCGAGTACGATTTCACCGCCGATCTTGAGGGCAAGCTCGACGAAGTGTCGGCCGGCGATCTCGACTGGAAGAAGCTGATGCGTGAGTTCTGGAACGACTTCAACGGCGCCATCGGCGAGATCGCGGACTTGCGCATCGGCGATGTGATTGAAACGCTGAACGATGTTTTGGGCGATCACATCTTCCCCGCGCGCGAAGACGGCGGCGATCCGCGCACGTGCCAGGTCTGCGGTGCGGGCAGGCTTTCACTCAGGCTCGGCAAGTTCGGGGCTTTTGTCGGCTGCTCGAACTATCCCGAGTGCAAGTTCACCCGCCAGCTCGCCGGCAATGGCGAAGCCGAAGAGAGCGCGATCCCCGCCGAAGGCGTCTTGCTGGGCGACGGCCCGAGTGGGCCGGTGACGCTGAAGAGCGGGCGGTTTGGCGTGTACGTTGAAACGCCCAACGGCGACGCCGACAAACCCAAGCGCGCCAGCTTGCCGAAAACCTGGTCGCCCGACAGCATCACGCTCGAACGCGCGCTGGCTTTGCTCTCGCTGCCGCGCGAAGTCGGCATGCATCCCAGCGAAAACGAGATGATCCTCGCCGGTCTCGGCCAGTACGGACCGTATCTGAAAATGGGCAAGATGTACGCCAACTTGCAGAGCATCGAAGACGTGTTCGAAATTCAGATGAACCGCGCGGTGGCGGTGATCGACGAAAAGAAAGCCGGCGGCGGCAAAGGCCGCTTCGGCCGCGCCGCGCCCACGGCGCTCAAGGAACTCGGCGAAAGCCCGGTCACTGGCAAGCCCGTGCGCGTGCTCTCCGGCCGCTACGGCCCCTACATCAATGACGGCGACACCAACGCCAACGTGCCGAAGGAGAAGAAGCCGGAAGACGTGACGCTGGACGAAGCGCTCTCACTGTTGGCGGCACGCGCGGAGGCTGGCGGGGGAAAGAAACGCGGACGCAAAGCGCCAGCGAAGAAGGCAGCCAACGTCGACACCAAGCCTAGAACGGCCGCAAAAAAAGCTGCGAAGAAGGTCGCACCGAAGGCTGCTGCGAAAAAGAAAGCAACCGCGTGAGTCAAGCGTCCCTTCTCCTCCTGCGGAGGAGAAGGTGGCCCGCCTGTATCGCGATGGAACCGTTTCGACTACCCTAGCCTTTGGGTCGCGATACTGGCGGGCCGGATGAGGAGGCGAAGGCAGACGCAATCGCAATGACCGACCAGACGCCCACCACTATTCAGCGCGCCAGAGTCAGTAGGCGCAATCCGACCAACGCCGAAGGGCGTATGTGGTCTCTGCTGCGCGACCGGCGTTTACGCTACAAATTCCGTCGCCAGCATCCGATCGGAAAGTATGTCGTCGATTTCGCCTGTCCAGCTATCCAACTCGTGATCGAAGTTGATGGCCCAAGCCACGATGCTGAAGCCCAGCGCGTTTTCGATGAAGCGCGCACCGAGTACCATCAGCAAGCCGGTTGGCGCGTGATGCGCGTGCCGAACGATCACGTCTACCAGTCGCCAGGCGAAGTCGAAGCCGCGATTTGGTCCGTCCTTGAGCCGTAACGCTCCCCTCAACCGGCCCTTCGGGCCACCTTCTCCCCGCGCACGGGGAGAAGGGCTGGTGCTAGATTTCGATGACTAAGCGCTCTTCGCCCACCCCCGCCCCGCTCACCCGCGAGCTTGTGCTGGCCGCGCTGCAGAAATCCGGCGGCGCGGCGCGGAAGGGCGATCTGGCGCGGGCGCTGGGCATTGGCCCCGATCAGAAGAAAGAGCTGCGCCAAATTTTGCGCGCGCTGGAGGAAGAAGGCGCGCTCGGGCGTACTGGACGCAAGACTTACGCCGACACGCATGCGCTGCCTGCGTCCGGCGTGATGGATATTGTCGATCGCGACGCCGACGGCGAATTGCTTGCGCGCATGCGCGGGCCGGAGGGCTTGTTCGGCCCCGTCGTGCGGCTCGCCCCCGGCGATGCGCGCGGGACAAAGGGCGAAGCGGCTATCGGCGTCGGCGACCGCGTGCTGGCGCGCATCGCCCGCACCGATGACGGCCTCGAAGCGCGCGTGGTCAAACGGCTCGGCCAAAGCGCGCACCGCATCCTCGGCGTGTTCCGCGCCATGAAGGACGAGCGCGGGCGCAAGTTTGGCGGCGGCCGCGTCGAGCCCGCTGACCGCAAAGCGCGCTTCGATATCGTCATTGAGGCGCAAAATGTTGGCGAGGCCAAGCATGGCGATCTGGTGCTGGTCGAGATCGATGCGCGCCAGGCTGAACGCGCGCATGGCCCAAAGCGTGGCTTGATCAAGGAGATCGTCGGCAACGAAAGCGATCCGCGCGCGGCTTCGATCCTGGCCATGCACACGCACGGCATCATGCCGGGCTTCACGCCCGACGAAGACGCGCAAGCCAATGCGGCGAAACCCGCGCCGCTGAAAGGGCGCGTCGATCTGAGGCAAGTGCCGCTGATCACCATCGACCCCGAAGACGCGCGCGACCATGACGACGCGGTGTTCGCTCAGCCCGATGGCGATGCGAAGAATCCGGGGGGCTGGCGCGTGTGGGTGGCGATCGCCGATGTTTCGCATTACGTGACGCCGGGCTCGGCCTTGGATCGCGGCGCGTTCCGGCGCGGCAATTCCACCTATTTCCCCGACCGCGTCGCGCCGATGCTGCCGGAGACGCTGTCTGCCGATTTATGTTCGCTGCGCGAAGGCGAAGAGCGCGCCTGCCTCGCGGTGGAGATGGTGTTCGATAAAGCGGGCCAAAAGCGCCGCCACCAATTCGTGCGCGGGCTGATGCGCTCGGCGGCGAAGCTTTCGTATGAAGCCGCGCAAGCGGCGATCGATGGCGAGCCGAACGAGAAAACCAAGCCGCTCTTGGAGCCGATCCTGAAGCCGCTCTGGGCCGCTTATGCGTGCGTGTGGGCGGGCCGCGAGAAACGTCAGCCGCTCGAGATCGATGCGCCCGAGCACAAGATCCTGTTCAAGGACGGGCGCATCGTCGGCGTCACCCGGCGCGAGCGCTTCGATGCCCACAAGCTGATCGAAGAGTTTATGATCCAGGCCAATGTCTGCGCGGCGGAAACGCTGGAGCTGAAGGGCCGTCCGCAAATCTATCGCATCCACGACCGGCCGAGCGACGAGAAGATCGCCGCGCTCACCGATTTTCTGCCGACCGTGGATATGAGCTGGGCCAAGGGCCAGAGCGTCACTGCAGCTCGCTTCAATCGCATCCTGCAGCTGGCGCAAGCCTCGCCCAACAAGGACATCATCAACGAAGTGGTGCTGCGCACGCAATCGCAAGCCGTGTATGCGCCCGACAATATCGGCCATTTCGGCCTCAATCTCGCGCGCTATTCGCACTTCACCTCGCCGATCCGCCGCTATGCGGACGTCACCATTCACCGCGCGCTCATCCGCGCGCTCGGCCTCGGCGACGACGGCGCCACCGAAAAAGACGAAGCGCGCTACGAGGAGACCGCCAAGCACATTTCCGAAACCGAGCGCAAGAGCATGGCCGCCGAACGCGACGCCACCTCGCGCTTCATCGCCGCCTTCCTCGCCGACCGCATCGGCGCGACCTTTACCGGCCGCGTCACTGGCGTCACCCGCTTCGGCCTGTTCGTGCGCCTCGATGAAACCCAAGCCGACGGCTTGGCGCCGATCCGCTCGCTCGGCGACGAACGCTGGCATCACGACGAAGCCGCGCACGCTTTGGTCGGGGAGCAATCTGGCGTGCGCTTTCCCCTCGGCATGCGCGTCGAAGTGCGGCTGGACGAAGCCACGCCGATTTCGGGCGGGCTCCTGTTCTCCGTGCTCACCGACCCCGAACCGCCGGCGCCAGGCTGGAAGAAAGCGCGGCGCAGCGGCCAACCCCGCGGCCGCGAGCGCGATCACCGTCGCGGCAAGCGGCGGGGTTGAGGCGTTAGCCGTCTCGCTTAAACGGCGCGTGCTCAGCCAGCGCCTCCGCCTCGTCGACCACCGCCGGCGTCTCCGCTTCGAGATAGCGCGCCACCGCGCTGCGTAGGCCCTCATGCGCGATCCAGTGCGCGGAATAGGTCGGCGCCGGCACATAGCCGCGCGCCAGCTTGTGTTCGCCTTGCGCGCCGGCTTCGACGCGCGGCAGTCCAAGTTCGATCGCCAGTTCGATCGCCTGATAGTAGCAGAGCTCGAAATGCAGGAACGGGATGTCGGCAATGCGGCCCCAATAGCGCCCATAGAGCGCCTCGCCGCCAACCAGGTTGAGCGCCGACGCAACCGGCGCGCCATCGGCTTCGGCGATGAACAGCACGCAAGCGTCGGCCATGCGCTCTCCCAGCAACGCGAAGAAGTCGCGATTGAGATAGGGCGAGCCCCATTTGCGCGCGCCGGTGTCCATGTAGCAGCGGAAGAAGAAGTCCCAATCCGCCGGCGTGATGTCGTCGCCGCGCAACCGATGGATGGTCACGCCTTGATTGGCGCGGGCGCGCTCCTTGCGAATGGTCTTGCGTTTTTGCGACGACAGCGCGGCGAGGAAATCCTCGAAACAGCCGTAGCCCCGGTTGAACCAATGGTATTGCAGGCCGACGCGCGTCAAATAGCCAAGCGGCCCGAGCCGCGCGCAGAGCGCCTCGCTGGCGAACGTCGCATGCACCGATGAAGCACCCGCGCGCCGCGCAAGCTCGATCGCCGCCGACGCCAGCGCCCGCTCGACCTCTCCGTCACGCGCCAAGATGCGCCGCCCCGGCACGGGCGTGAACGGCACGGCGCACTGCAGCTTGGGGTAATAGCGTTCGCGCGCCCGATGCAGCGCGTCGGCCCAGGCGTGATCGAACACATACTCGCCATAGGAATGATCCTTGGCGTAGAGCGGCATCGCGCCGACCATCGCGCCGCCCGCTTCGCGCGCAACCAGATGCGCGGGCTTCCAGCCGCTGCCCGCACCCACGCAACCGCTTTCTTCCAGCGCCTGCAGAAAATCCCATGAGACGAACGGGTCGTACGGTTCGTGCGCGGGATTGGCGAGCGCGTCCCAGCCCTCGCGCGCAACGCCCGCGAGTTCGCCCGCCACCGTGATCGTCAAAGCACCAGCGCCGTCCATCGCGCCAGATGTAGCCGCTCGCGGCCTTGCCCGCGAGGGTCTCACTCGACCTCGAACACGCCGTCGACTTCCACAGCGTAGTTCAAGGGCAGGTTGGCCGTGCCCACAGCAGAGCGGGCGTGGCGGCCGGCGTCGCCGAACACCGACACCATGAGGTCGGAGCAGCCATTCATCACCTGCGGGATCGGGTCAAAATCGGGCGTCACATTGACGAAGCCGTTGAGCTTGACCACGCGCTTGACCTTGTCGAGGTCGCCGCCGCACGCGGCCTTCACCTGCGCCAGGAGATTGAGCCCGCACAGGCGCGCGGCGGCCTGGCCCTGCTCGACCTCGATCGCATCGCCGAGCTTGCCCTTGATGCCGCCTGAGGCGTCCACCGACACCTGCCCCGACACATGCACCAGCTTGCCGACGATCACGTACGGCACGTAGGACGCCACCGGCGCCGGCGGCGTCGGCAACGTGATGTTCAGTTCTTGCAGCTTTGCTTCGACGCGGCTCATGCGGTCGCTCCCCTTTGTGCTGCGCTCCTCCTAGCGGCAGATGGCGTCAACGTCACCTGCCATCGACCCTAGCCGCGAGCGCGTGCCGGCACCCAGGGTCCGATGTTGAGTCGGTTTTCCCTGGGTCCCGGATCGCGACTGCGTCGCGTCCGGGATGACGACCAGCGGTGGCTTTCTTGAGCGCCCCTCTCCCCCGCGAGGGGGAGAGGGCAGGGTGAGGGGGCGGCACGGATGTTGTACAGGTAGAGCGCGTCCCTCCGCCGCACCGTCATCCCGGTCGAGCGCGCAGCGCTCGGCCGGGATGACGATCTATCCTGCACGCACAGCGCCGTTTCTCGCGTCGTTTCAACGCCCGCGCCGCCATCAATCCCACACCTGCAAAGCCGTCGTATGATGTTCGCATCTCCAGCACGGGAGGCTCCGGGATCCA
>JAIELK010000026.1 GCA_019753175.1 Hyphomonadaceae bacterium | reverse complement strand
ATTAGCTAATAAATTCAATCGCTTCTGGTATATATTAGCAGACTCAAAATCTGCCGTCCGCAAGGACGTGCCCGTTCGAGTCGGGCCTGGGGCACCAACGGCGGAAGGGGGCGCGGCCGATGGGCGACGTTCAGGCTGAGGAGACCGGCTTCGGACGAACCGGGCGTTGGATTGGCCTCATCCTGGGGCCGGCGCTCGCGATCGGGCTGCACTTCACGCCGCCGCCTGAAGGGCTTTCGGTCGAAGCTTGGCGTGTCGTTTCCTTGGCCACACTGATGGTGGTTTGGTGGGTCACTGAGCCGATCCCCATCTCCGCCACAGCGCTTCTGCCGCTCGCCGCCTTGCCGCTGATGGGTGCAACCAGCATGCGGGATGCTGCTGCGCCGTATGCCGATCCCATCATCTTTCTGTTCATCGGCGGCTTCATGCTCGCCGCGTGCGTCGAGCGCTGGCGCCTCCACGAGCGCGTCGCCCTTTCCATCGCGACTCTCGCAGGGGGACGCCCACTCGCGCTTGTCGGCTGCTTCATGGGCGCAGCCGCGCTTATCTCCATGTGGATTTCCAACACCGCCACGACTTTGATGCTCGCCCCAATCGCCTTGGGGGCGGCTCGCGCCTTGGCGCGCGATGGCAAACCCGACCTCGCACTCGGCGGCGCCCTCATGCTTGGGGTGGCTCATGCAGCCACGATCGCGGGTATTGGGACACCGGTGGGCTCGCCGACCAATCTCATCGCGGTCGGATTCTTCGAACGCGCGGGCGAACCCATCGCCTTCGTGGAGTGGATGTCGCGCGCCATTCCCGTCATGCTTATCATGCTGCCGCTCGCCTGGTTTCTGCTCTGCATCCCATTGTTCGGTCGTAAGCTCGAGCAAACCGAGGCGTTGCGGGACATCGTCCGCGGCGCCCTGCGTGCGCTGGGTCCGCTGACGAAGCCGGAAGTTCGCATCGGCATTGTGTTCGGCCTCGTGGCGCTGGCGTGGATGTTCAGGCTGCAACTGGCCGAACTCCCGACGCTGAGCGGCCTCACCGACACAGGCATCGCGATCGCCGGCGCGCTCGCCCTTTTTCTTATCCCATCCGGTCGGGCGGGCAGCGAAAAGCTTATGGATTGGCCCGCTGCCGAGCGCATTCCCTGGGGCATCGCCATACTGTTTGGTGGCGGCCTCTCGCTGGCCGCAGCCATGGAGGCCACAGGGCTTGCGGAATGGATTGGCGCTCAGATTGCCGGGATGGACGGCGTTTCGATCTTCATGCTGGTGGCGGTGTTGGTCATCGCAACCATCCTGATCTCCGAATTGGCGAGTAACGTCGCCACGTTGACGTCCATGTTGCCTGTGGTCGCGGCTGTGGCCGCGGCGACAAACACGCCGCTGCAATCTTTGGCATTTCCTGTGGCAATTGCGGCGAGCTTCGCGTTCATGCTTCCAGTTGCGACTGCTCCGAATGCGATTGCATACTCGTCGGGGTTGGTGACGCTGCGCCGAATGTTGAGCGTCGGCATTGGGCTCAACATTGCCGCGGCGATCCTGATCATCGCCTTCGCGGCCAACTGGGATTGAGGACAGAGCATGAAAAAGCTTTTTGCAGCGATTGCACTTGCGGCCTCCGCCGTCGCTTGCGTCGGGTCCCCCACGGGCGCCAGCGCTGACCGGCGCACCGACGCCGAACTTGCGGCCGTGGTCGCCGGCAGCTGGCGCAGCGCCGAGGATCGTGATCGCGACCAGTATCGCCATCCTGAGGCATCGCTCGCCTTCTGGGGGCTGCGGCCCGGCATGACCATCGTTGAGATCAATCCCGGCGCCGGCTCATGGTGGACCAAGATCCTAGCCCCTTACGCGCATCGGACCGGCGGTCGCTATGTCGCCGGCTATGTAGACCTCGGCGCACCGAACGTCACAGACGCCGCCCGCAACGCGCGCATGGCTTTTGAGAACGAATACGCCGATGCATCGCTCTACGGCGATATCGGCGTGGTCAATTTCGGGATGACCTCAGGGCTGGCGATGCCGGATGCCAGCGCGGACTTCATTTTGGTTGCGCGCGCGTTCCACAATTGGGCGCGCGCCGATGGCGTCACCGACCGCTACATGGCCGAGTTCGCACGCGTGCTGAAACCAGGCGGCGTGCTTGCGGTTGAACAACATCGCGCTGCGGAGGGCGCCGATGTCGCGTCGACAGCGCCGACTGGCTATGTGCCCGAAGCCTACGTCATTCAGGCCGCCGAGCGCGCCGGGCTCAGGCTCGCGGGGCGCTCCGAGATCAACGCCAATCCGCGCGACGACCGCGATCATCCGTTTGGCGTGTGGACCCTGGCCCCCACGCGGCGTACGTCACCGGTCGGGCAGCCGCCGAACCCGGACCTTGACCGCACGGAATACGACGCAATCGGTGAAAGTGACCGCATGACGCTGAGGTTCGTCAAGGCGGGCTAGGCCTGTCGGCGAGATCGGAGCAAAAAAAGAGCCCCGCTAAGTGCGGGGCTCTCTATTGCAACTGCTGCAATCAGTCTCAGAAGACGAAGTCAAGGAAGCCAGTGGGTTGGCTCAAGGCGGCACCGGAACGGTTGCGATCAAACAGTGACCCGCCCCATGTATAACGCGCGCCAACACGCCACGATGATTCCTCGGTAACGGTATCCGATGTCCAGCCGCGAGCTTCACCGAAGAAGCTAATGGGGAGCGAATCGGGCTTCCACTCCAAACCAGCGCCAAGGCTCTTAATGTCGCCGCCACCGAAATCAGTATCGAATTCAGCGTAGCCGAGATTTATGTGCGCGCTGACATTGTCCGTTTGGAAAAAGCGCGCCTCTCCGGATACGCCAGTGGTGCTTATCTCGCCAAAGAAGGGAATGTCTGAGATGCTGCTGTAGCTGAGGTCTGCGCTCAGCGTTGTGCGGCCCACGTAATGTTGCACTTGCAGAGCAACCGTGAATTCGTCGATATCATCGCCGCTCCCAGAAGCGACATCATAGCCGACATAGCCGCCCCAAACCCCGTTTTCGGTCCGGCTGAAGAAATGGCCGCCCACCGAAGTAAAGTCGATGTCGTCGCTGGACGAGTAGCTGGCGTCGATCTGGACGTTTGAGCCCAAAACAGCCGAACCATCGACCATCACGCCATCCGCCACGCTACCGGTACCATCATAGTAGGACACGCCCAAGTAGCCGCCGCCCTGCGCATGCGCGGCGCCAGCCGCCATTAACGCGACCGCAGCTGTCCCCAAAAAAGAAACCGCTTTCTTCATTTACTTCGCCCCCGCTGATTGGCGAGCCCAATCCAGGCCCCTTCGTTTTTTTACCACTAGCATCTGGTAGTGGCATTGCAACTCCGGGTCAATTTCCAGCCCCGCTAAAGTCACCTAACTGTTGCTTTCGAGGCACGTCGTGGCTTCCTGCTCACGCTAAAGCGGCATTCGCGCGCCTGGAGAACCGCGACGTTCCTTATGCCCGCATCGCCTCGACCCGATCCCAGAACGCCTTCGGCAGATCGAGGCCGGAGAAGCGTTTCAACTCCTGCACGAGCGTGGGCGACGTCACGTTGACCTCGATCAGCTTGCCGGCGATGACGTCGATGCCGGCAAACAGGATGCCCTCGCGCTTTAGGAGTGGCGCAACGGCGGCGACGATGCGGCGGTCGTCGGTATCCAGCTCCGCCGGTTGAGCCACCCCGCCTGCGTGCAGATTGGCGCGGAAGTCGCCGCCCTGCGGCACACGACGCACGGCGCCGAACGCCTCGCCATCTAGAACAAACACGCGCTTGTCGCCGCCCGACACGGCGGGAAGGAATTCCTGCGCCAGGATCGGCTCGCGTCCGGCCGCGGCCATGAATTTGGCGGCGCGGGCGCGGAAATCGTCAGAGTCACCACGGAGTTTAATCACCCCGTCGCCACCCATGAGATACAGCACTTTCAGCACCACTTGCTCGAAGCGAGAGGCGAAATCTTCCAGTGCATCGAGATCGCGCCCGACCCAGGTCTTTGGCGTCAGTTCCGGGAAGCGCATGATCGACATCTTCTCGGAGATGTTGCGCACACCCAACGCGGGATTGAGCACCAGCGCCTTCGTCAGTTCAAGCAGGTAGGTGTTCGACACATAGCCCATGTCGAAGGGCGGATCCTGACGGATTAGGATAACATCAAAATCATCGAGTGCGCGCACGCGCTCTTCCTCGGTTTCATAGTGCTTTTCGTCATTGAGCCACACCGTCACGCGCCGCGCGCGCGCCTTCACAACGCCTATGTCGAAGAACACATCGTCGGGCGCGAACCACCACACCTCATGCCCGCGCGCCTGGGCTTCGAGCATCAGCGCCAGCGACGTGTCGCGCTGCACCACCATTGTGTCGATGGGATCCATCTGCACGGCGATGCGCAGCGTCTTCATCCTGCCTTCGCCCGAGCGTCATTGATGCGTACGCCGCGCAAGTGCTCGGCAATCAGGAAAGCGAGATCGATCGCTTGCGCGCCGTTGAGACGCGGGTCGCAATGAGTGTGGTAGCGCGAGGAAAGGTCCTCTTCCGTCAGGGCCGCCGCACCGCCGATGCATTCTGTCACCTGCTGGCCCGTCATTTCGACGTGTACGCCGCCCGGATAGGCGCCTTCAACGGGCAGGACATTCATGAACGACCGCACCTCCGCGAGGATCCGGTCGAACGGACGGGTCTTGAACCCGCTCGCGGTCTTCAACGTATTGCCGTGCATCGGATCACACGACCACACGACGCTGCGCCCCTCGCGTTGGACGGCCCTCACGAGGCGCGGCAAGCCCTGCTCGACCTTGTCCGCGCCAAAGCGAGTGATGAGCGTCAGGCGCCCCGTTTCATTGGCCGGATTGAGGATATCGATCAAACGCAGCAACTCATCCGGATCGAGCGAGGGGCCGCATTTCAATCCAATTGGGTTCTTCACGCCGCGCGCGAATTCGACATGCGCGCCATCAGGCTGGCGCGTCCGATCGCCGATCCAGACGAAGTGCGCGCTGGTGTCGTACCAGTCGCCGCTGGTGCTATCGATGCGCGTCATCGCTTCTTCATAGCCGAGCAGCAGGGCCTCGTGGCTCGTGTAGACATCGACGTGACGCACCTGGGGCACGCTCTCCGGCGTGATGCCGCACGCCTCCATGAAGGCGATGGCTTCGGAGATGCGGTCTGCGATCTCCTGATAGCGCTTGCCTTGCGGGCTATCGGCGACGAACCCCACCATCCAGCGATGCACATTGTTGAGGTCGGCGTAGCCGCCTTGGGCAAAGGCGCGAATGAGGTTGAGCGTCGCCGCCGACTGCGAATAGGCGCGCAGCAGGCGCTCCGGGTCCGGCGTGCGCTGCTCGGGCGTGAACTCCATGCCGTTGATGTTATCGCCGCGGTAGGCGGGCAGTGTCACGCCGCCCTGCGTTTCGGTGTCGTCACTGCGCGGCTTGCCGAATTGACCGGCAATGCGCCCGAGCTTCACCACCGGTTTGGAGCCGGCGAAGGTCAGCACGACGCTCATCGCCATCAGGGTGCGGAAGGTGTCGCGAATGTTGTCCGGGTGGAATTCCCGAAAGCTCTCGGCGCAATCCCCGCCCTGCAGCAGGAACGCCTTGCCCTCGGCCACCTCCGCGAGGCGCGCCTTCAGCGTCCGCGCTTCGCCGGCGAACACCAGCGGCGGATAGCTCCGCAACTGCTGCTCCACCTGCGCCAACGCCGTCGCGTCCGGGTAGTCGGCCGGGATGTGCTTGGCCGGCTTCGAGCGCCAGCCTGCGGGGGTCCATCTTTCCTTCATTGTCGCCAATCTTACTGAGAACACGTGGCCGGAGCGAGGCTTACTGACTTAACCCCGCCGCTAGTTGCGAGGCGGCAAAGAACCACACCGCAGCGGCGGCGGCGGTCGCTGCGAGCGCGGCGCCCAAATACCAAGCCGCATATCTGGCCCCGCCCGTCACGCCGGCGATGACCCCCTTAGCAAATGTATTCACCAACACAGCGATCAGGATCGCGTTTGCCGCCGCATCGACCTCGATGCCCCGTCTTACCAGACTGCCCGCAGCCAGGGTTACTGCATCGACATCCGCCAAGCCCGCCGTGGCCGCGAACGGCAGCAACCCAGCCTGCCCAAACGTCTGCGAGATGATCCGCCCCAGCACGATGATGCCGGCAAGCAGAAGTGCAAAACGCCCCACCGACATCAGTTCCAGGGGACTGTGCAGGGTTGTCGCGCCATCGCTGTCACCGCGGGCATCCGCTGCCCGGCTCAACACCCAAACCGCTGCGGCAAACACCAGCGCCGCCGTTGCCAGGGTTGGCCCGATCAGCGGGAGGACCGCGCCCGCTGTAGCCCCCACGAACAGAAGCACCCGAATAACGCTGACGGCCGCGGCGAGCGAAGCTCCGCTGGCCGCCGTCAGCGCCGTGGCCTCGTCCCGCCGCACCCTTCTGCCAAGATCCGCGGTCACCACGGTCGAGGACACCAGCGAACCCACGCCAGCGCCTGCTATCAGCCCCAAAGACGCCCCGAGCGCGCGAACAGCGATGTAACCGGCGAAGGACGCAGAAGCCACGAAGATGGTGAGCAGCCAAAGCTCGCGCGGATTGATTGCGCCCCACGGATCGACGGTGCGATCCGGCAAGATCGGAAGCGCGATCGCCGTGGCCGCCAGTATGATGAGCGCCGAGCGAATTTCCTGCCATGTCAGTTTGTCGAGCCAGGAGTGCAGTGCGTCCTTGAAAGCGAGAAGAAGCGCCAGCGTCACACCGACAGCCGCGGCGACGCGCATGTCCCCGAGCACGGCAAATGCGCCAAGCGCGAAGACGAGCAGCCCCGCGAGCGTGCCGGTGACGGAGATGTCCCGGTCCTCTCTGCTCTCCGATACCTTGAACACAATGAACGCCGTGCAGAAACCCAGGGTCAGAACGGCAAACCCAACAGGGCCGACAAAGGGGGTCAGCGCGCCTGTGACGCCGCCGAACAGTCCCGCGATGGCGTGAGTGCGTAATCCGGCTGCGCGTGTTCCCTCGACCGCGTCACGGTGGCGCCAACCGCGTTCCACGCCGATGAGGAAACCGATCCCGAGCGCCATGGCCAGACGCTCAAACAATTCCACAAGTGCCAAATCTTCCGGCATAAGCGCTCATTGTGTGCTGTTGGGTGCGCCCCGGCCACTATTCGCGCCTTCCGGGTGTTCTTGCATGGCCGCGCACTCCCCGTGTAACGCCCTCGCTCCCTCTGCGTACACCTCGATGGACTTAACGATGGCCCGCTCCCAATCTGGCTTCGACCTGACCCCGCCCACGGCTCAACAACGAGAGATGCTTGTGCACAGCCTGAACGCCGAGGAACGGCGCGTGCTGCTCAACCATGGCACGGAAGCTCCGTTTTGCGGCGGCCTGCTCAACCAGAAGCAGTCCGGCCGCTATTGCTGCCGCTTGTGCGGGTTGCCGCTGTTTCGCCATGACGCCAAGTTTGACAGCGGCACCGGCTGGCCGAGCTTCACCGCACCGATCGATCCTGGTCATGTTATCGGCGTGGAGGACCTGTCCTACGGCATGCGCCGAGTCGAGACGCGCTGCGCACGCTGCGACAGCCACCAGGGGCACGTTTTCCCCGATGGTCCTCGCCCCACGGGCTTGCGATATTGCATCAACTCGGTGTCGTTGGCTTTCGTTCCGGACGGGGAAGTATTGCCCGACCCGCTCGCGCGGGGTGAGTCGTAACAGCAGTTTGCGCCACATGGCCTTGACGGGCGGCGCGGTTCGGGGACCATGGCGGCGCGTGACGAAGCTCTTTCCGACCAAGAACCTTCGGTTCTTCCTCACCTCGCCTTCGCCATGCCCGTACCTGCCGGGCAAGCGCGAACGAAAAGTCTTCACTGCCCTGGATGGCTATGACGCGCAAAGCCTGCACGACACATTAGCCGATTCCGGTTTTCGCCGCTCACAAACCATCGCCTACAAGCCATCCTGCGATAATTGCGAGGCGTGCATTTCGGCGCGCATTCCCGTTGATCAGTTCATGTTTTCGCGGCGCTGGCGCAAAGTGATGCTGCGTAATGCCGACCTGGTGCGCAAACTTCGGCCCGCGGAAGCGCGCGAAGAGCAATTCGCCCTGCTGAAACGCTACCTGAACGCGCGTCATCCCGCCGGCGGCATGGCAGAGATGCGCTTCGGCGATTATGTCTCGATGGTCGAAGAAAGCGCCGTACGCACGCACATCATCGAATATCGCTACAACGGCGGCGACAACGCCGGTGATCTCGCGGCGGCCGCGCTTGTCGACGTGCTCGGCAACGGATTGTCGATGGTTTACTCGTTTTTCGATCCGGACGCCGCGCGGCGCAGCCTCGGCGCCTATGTCATTCTCGACCACGTTCAGCAGGCGCGCGCAGCCGGCTTTGCCCACCTCTATCTCGGCTATTGGATCCCTGGCGCCGAAAAGATGGACTATAAGACGGATTTTCGCCCGCTCGAAGTTCTGGTGGCCGGCAAATGGCGCGCCTACGAGCCGGTGGTATTCTGACATGGCTGACGGGAAGAAGCCCCTGTGGCGCGCTGGCGATATCGCGCCGACAATGCGGCCGTTCACCCAGAAGCTCAACCCGAACTCGCTGTTCCGCGCCGCGGCGTTGTCGCGCCTCGCCGGCATGAGCCGCGCGCATGTGAGCCTGGTTCGTCTGCCGCCAGGCAAAGACAGCTTCGCTTATCATGCGCACATGCTGGAAGAGGAGTGGATCTACGTGATCTCGGGCCGCGCCATGGCCGAGATCGACGGCGACACCTACGAGGTCGGCCCCGGAGATTTCATGGGCTTTGCCACGCCGTCCGTTCCGCATCTGATGCGCAACGCATTCGACGAAGAGTGTGTTTACCTGATGGGCGGCGAAGACCGGCCCATCGATGTGCTGACCTACCCCCACGACGACAAACGCTACCTGCTCATGCAGACGGACAAGGGGACCGAGTTCTACGAACTCGGCGAACCAATCAAGCCATTCGGCAAGGCCGACTAGCTAGCTCACGTCAATGCGGAGGCCTGCGCTTGCGCGATCTGCCAGCGTCCTTCGCGCCGCACCAAGGTCAGCGTGATACGTGCGGCGTTGGCGTTATCCGAGAACCGCACTTGCATCACAGAAACGATCGTGTCGTCGGTGATGGCGCGCGCGCCTTCGAGCGACGCAGTCATGCGCGCGCCAGCGGCCTGTCGCGCACGGTTGGCGCCATGGACGTTGGCGATGGCGCTGCGCCCGCGCACGAACGCGCCCTCCAAATTCACATAACGCGCGTCCTCCGTGAACAGCGCGCCGAACGCGTACATGTCGCCGCCGTTCCAGGCGGCGGCGTAGCGTCTGGTAACGTCGTTGGCTGTGTCCATCACGCTGGAGCGGGCGATCATCTGCCCGCTGGTGGCGCAGCCCTGAACCGCGGCTGCAGAGAACGCCAGCAGGACGGCAACGATGATCTGGCGCATGAGCGACCTCCCCGCGATTAGGTTAGCAGGACGCGCTCCGGACAGACGTTACGGGTCAGTCACGATCGCGACGGTTGCTCACTCAGCCGGAGCGCACTGCGCCGTCTCGGCGACGAACGCGCATTGCTTGGCCTGCGCCAACTCGTAGACGCGCTGGCCGCGCATCATTTGCGGCATCAACGGGATCATGCCCTCCGCCATGCGCATCATCTGCGCCATGTGCTGCTCAGTCTGCGCTTGTTGCCCGGCGGCGATGGCGCGCTGGGCGATCATCTGGCCGTAGCCGCCGCCCGGGATGAACAAGCTTGCGATCCCCAGGATCATGCTCATGCCCATCTGCGCGCGGGCGCGACCGGCGAGAGCGTTCATCTGGTCGATCTGGCCCGCACCCAGACGCCATTCTCCGCGACGCGCGCTTGGAACGCGGGGTCCTGCGTAACGGCGATCATCTCGGCTTCGAGCGCTTCGCAAGAGAGCGCTTCATCGCCGGGGCGCGAGGCTTGCGCCTGCGCCTCCGCCATCGCGGTCTCCATGCGCAGCATCATGTCTTCGGGCGATTGCGCATGGACCGGGTGCGCCGCGAACACGAATGCGAGCGCCACAAGAGAGCAAACGAGCGACCGCATGAGCATGCCTCCCTGTTCCTCGCGAGCGTGATTGTGGCGCGCGGATTGAGGCGGGAATGTGGGGTGACGGCGCGTTCCCTCTCCCCCGCGAGGGGGAGAGGGTTAGGGTGAGGTCGCGGCGGTGATGGGTGATGTTTGTCTTTTCGCGAGCCCAGCCGTTCTTACTGTGCTCATGCCGGCGGGCGTTCGTACCCCACCCTCACCCTGCCCTCTCCCTCCCAAAGGAGGGAGAGGGTTCTACGAGCGCGTATCGTCGTTCACCGAGCTAACGTCACCGTTCAGGAACGAAACCCGGCGGGCACTCGTCGCCGGCAAGTTCACACACTCTGGCGAAAAGCCTGTGGCGTACAGCAGCTGCTCGGTATGCAATCACATCATAGGCGATTTGTTCAACGAGCTGGTTGAACTCCTCGGTCCACACTTGACCATTCGTCTGCGAGGCGAAGCGGTCGATCGCGCGTGACTCCGCAGGGGTCGGCGCATACTCGCCATCACCAGACGCAATGGCCGCAACGAACCAAGTTCGCCCTTCATCCGACTCGAGAAATCCATCCAATTGAGCAATCTGTGTCTCGTTCAACATTGCCGAAACTCGCGGACCCGCCGCATCCAATGCTTGCGGCGCTCCACGCAAGACTTCCTCGGTTGCTTCGCGTGGGTAATCGTCGGCGAGATAGACGCGGATCGCCTCGCGCCGGGTGGCGCTGATACTTGCGAAGCCAGGGTCGTTGGCCCAGCTTTCCCAAATCTGCTGCCCAGATGTCTCGAAGCCACGCCTAGCCGACACAACCAAGGCTCCGTTGTCGATAAACATCGTTTCCAGCAATTCGCGCGCTGAAACTTCGCTCGCTATGGCCACCTCTGACTGATTTGCACCAGACGCGGCAGGCCCAGCAGGCGAACAACACGCAACAAGCAACGCCAGCAAAACTCGCATAGTCGCCACCCTCACAACGGAATGTTATCGTGTTTCTTCCAGGGGTTTTCGAGCTGCTTGTTTTTCAATGTGGAAAGCGCGCGGATGATGCGGCGGCGGGTTTCGCGCGGCATGATCACGTCGTCGATATAGCCGCGTGAGGCGGCGACGAACGGATTGGCGAAGCGGTCGGAGTATTCCTTCGTGCGCGCCGCGATCTTCTCCGGATCGCCGATGTCGGCGCGGAAAATAATCTCAACCGCGCCCTTGGCCCCCATCACCGCGATCTCGGCGCTCGGCCACGCATAGTTCACGTCGCCGCGCAAATGCTTCGAGCTCATCACGTCATAGGCGCCGCCATAAGCCTTGCGCGTGATCACTGTCACCTTCGGCACCGTCGCTTCGCCATAAGCGAACAGAAGTTTCGCGCCGTGCTTGATCAACCCGCCCAGCTCCTGGCGCGTACCCGGCAAGAATCCCGGCACATCGACGAAGGTCACGATCGGAATGTTGAACGCATCACAGAAACGCACGAAGCGCGCGGCTTTGCGGGACGCATCGATGTCGAGCACGCCGGCCAGCACCATCGGCTGATTGGCAACCACGCCCACCGGCGCGCCGTCCAGGCGCGCGAACGCGGTGATGATGTTGCGCCCAAATTCCGCGCCAATTTCGAAGAAGTCGCCTTCATCGACGACTTTCTCGATCAGCTCCTTCATGTCGTAGGGCTTGTTGGGATTGTCGGGGATCAGGCGATCGAGCGAGGGCTCTTCGCGGTTGATGTCGTCATAATGGGGACGCGTCGGCGGCTTGTCGCGATTGGAGCCGGGGAGGAAATCGATCAGCCGGCGCATCTGCGTCAGGGCTTCGAAATCGTTCTCGAAGGCGCCGTCGACGACGCCGGATTTCGCCGCATGCACGCGCGCGCCGCCCAATTCCTCGTGGGTGACGATCTCGTTGGTCACCGTGCGCACCACTTCGGGGCCGGTGACATACATGTAGCTTGTATCCTTCACCATGAAGATGAAATCGGTCATCGCCGGGGAATAGACGTCGCCGCCCGCGCACGGGCCCATGATGACGCTGATCTGCGGCACCACGCCCGAGCCCAGAATGTTACGCATGAAAATGTCGGCATAGCCGGCGAGACTGTCGACGCCCTCCTGGATGCGCGCGCCGCCGGCATCGAAAATGCCGACGATCGGCGCGCCGTTTTTCAGCGCCATGTCCTGCACCTTGACGATCTTGGCAGCGTGCGCGAGCGAGAGCGAGCCGCCAAACACGGTGAAATCCTTGGAGAACACGTAGACGAGGCGGCCGTTGATGGTCCCCCAGCCGGTGACGACGCCGTCGCCGGGGATTTTGGTTTTCTCCATGCCGAACTCGGCCGAGCGATGCTCGACAAACATGTCGAGCTCCTCGAACGAGCCTTCGTCCATCAAGAGATCAATGCGCTCGCGCGCGGTGAGCTTACCCTTCGCATGTTGCGCGGCATGGCGCTTCTCCCCGCCGCCGGCGCGCGCGGCGGCGCGTTTGGCTTCGAGGGCGGCGATGATGTCTTTCATTCAACTTCACTCCACACATCCACGGGCGTCATTCCGGACGCGCGGAGCGCGATCCGGAACCCAGGAGCAAACAAGCGGCGTCTACGATCACCTGGTTTCCGGGTTCTCGCTTCGCGAGCCCCGGAATGACGGATGTTGTTCACTCTGACAAGCACGCCACGAACCGCGCCACCGCCTCCAAATCCCCCCGCAGCCGCTCCAACCTTGCGCGCGCCTCCTCGTCCTCGCCCCAATGCTCTAGGCTCCACAGATCGTCGAGCGCGGCGGCGACGTAAGCCTGGCCTGCCGCCAACCGTTCCTCAATCAGCGCAAACGCGATCAGCGCCGAGCCGGCGAGCCCCGTAGCTTGCGCCAGCGCCGTCAGCCGGAAATCGTCGAGCGCCAACGCTCGATCGCGCAGGCGCTTTAGCGCTTCGCCTGGGACTTTGGCTGCGATGATCCCGGCTACAACAGGCAGACGAACGTCAAGCGCCTCCTCACCCCAGGCGATCAGCGGGTCCCAGGTCGCGGTCTGTTGTGCGGCCAGCGCCGCCGGCGCATCGGCGCGGTGACAGCAGAGGTCTGTTTCGCCGAACTTGACCACGTAGGCGACGCGTTCGGCCCGCGCCGCTTCGCCGCCGTCGAGCGCGGCGAAGGCGATCTGCGTCAGCGGCATCGATGCAGGGACGATCACAGCGCCCTGGCTGTCCCATTCGCGCGCTACCGCTACCGCAAGCGCCTGGGTCGGCGCGCAGAACACGGCGCCGCCGGGGGTGCGCAGCGCGCGCGTGTCCAGCAGCACGCCGAAGCCATCCGCACTCTTGCTCACCTGCGCCGCCTTGTAGAAGCGCCGCAACTTGTTCTCTCCCATTGTCACGGCGTCACCATGAGCTCAGCCGTCAAACGTTCGTCGCCCTCGAAGGGAACCACCCCCTGCCAGAAGTACGACGGGAACAGCACCAGCTGCCCCACCTTCGGCTCGATCAGGCGTTCCGGTCCGCAGCGCGGCGGCGGTCGGTTCGGTTCGCCAAGCTTGAGCCAGCCATTGTGCGGATTGCGCGGTCGCTCGGCAGGCAGCACGGCGGCGGTGTAGACAGCGCTGATCCAGCCTCGGTCGTGGACATGGCTTGGTTTGTACCCATCGCGCATCAAGCGCACCGACCACAGACCGCCATAGCGATAGTGCTTGCCCCGCCGGCGCACCAAGGGTTCGGCAACATCGCCCGGCAATCGCGAAATGTAATCGCGGACGGCGACATCGATCGCCTCCATGAAGGCCTTCAGGATCACGTCGGGCGCAAGAAGCAGATTGCGCCCGGTCTGGCTGCCGTTCGACAGAGTTTGGTCGAGCGGGTGAGCATTGACGCGGTGTTGGTTGCGCAAGAACTCAGTCAGCGACGCGTTGAAACTCTCCGCGGTGAAGTGTCGGCGCGGCGCAGGGATGTCGTAGGTCCGCACCAGCCGATCGTAATCACAGAGCTTCGGATAGTCCGGATCGCCCAAGAGCCGGAGCGCCGTCGTCTCGCAGGCGATCAAGTATTGCTCATCAGGCTCTTCGACCCGTAAGGCTCGGGTGATCGTCAATGCATCTGCCGGTTGGCCGCCGCGCAGCAAAGTTGACAGCATGTTGCGTTGGGCGGTTCGCGAGGTCGGCGCAAGCTCAGCGACCCGCCGTAAGACCGAAAGCGCATCGCGCGGCCGGTCGAGTTCATCCAGCATGATGGCGTACGCTGTCATCACCACGGGGTTTTCAGGCGCGTAGCGCAGCGCCTCTTCTAGCGCCTTCAACGCCTTCTCGATGTGCCCGCCCCGATGCAAGGCGTCGGCGCAGGCCATACGCAGCGCGATGTCGCTCGGGCGCCGCCACAACAACTCGGCCTCCATCGCCGCGGCGCAGCCTTCTCCTTCACCGCGCAGCCACCGGATTCGCGCAAGCGCGCCGTGCAGCACGGTCGAGCCAGGCCATTGCTGGACGGCGCGCTCGGCCACGGTTTCCGCATCGGTCTTTCGACCGGCGGCGTAAAGCGCGCGAACAAAATTAAGCGCCAGCTCCTGCGTATCGAGATCATCCGCGGCCAGCTGTTCGTACACCTGCAGCGCTTCTCCGCCGCGACCGACCCGGTCAAGCGCTGCGGCGTAGTTGAATCGCAGCCCGCGCAGCTTGCGACCGTATTTGAGCGCCGCCTCAGCCGCCGCGAGCGCATCGTCATGGCGCTCCTGGGCGCGGTGCACCTGCGAGAGCAATGTCCAGCTTTCTGCGCCGGGCTCTATCGCGAGGTACGCGCGCGCCTCTTCCTCGGCCTTCGCTAAGTCACCCGCCGACAGCAGACAACGCACCAAATTGGCGCGGACTGTGGTGATTTGCGGCAACAAGGCCATCGCTGCGCGGAACACCCGCGCCGCTTCTACATACTCGCCGCGCGCTTGCAACACGACGCCAAGGTCGTTGTAATAAGGCCCCTCGCGCAAACCGTGGGCCACAGCCTTCCGGAAGTAGCGTTCAGCCTCAACGACTTGGTTCTGCGCCTTCTTGATCAACCCCATGAGGTGCAGCGTCGCACCGTCAGTGCTGACGCGGCTGATCACCGGCTTCAACACACGCTCTGCGCCTTCAGCGTCACCCTGCGCCAGTAGTTCGCGACTGGCATTCACGATCGCCGTGATCTCGGCGCCCGCAGTCACCTGCCAGCCTCGAACGCTGCGAACGGATCGCCTGCATCGCGTTCTTCGAATCCCAGAGCGTCGAAAGAAGCACGCATATGTTCAGGAGTTGGCGCAATGAGTTTGAGCTCTCCGCCCGATGGGTGCGGCAGGCGTAATGCGCGGGCGTGTAACAGCAGGGTCGAACCGACGTTGTTTGGCGTAGGCCGATCGCACTTGTACTTGGGGTCGCCAATAATGGCGTGGCCAATCTCGGCCATATGAAAGCGCAACTGATGCGTGCGTCCAGTGACGGGGCGCAGCGCGACCCATGCTGCGCGATCGGCCGCTTCCGAGATCACGGCGTATTGCGTAATCGCATGAACAGCGCCCTCGTCGCTTTGAACGCAACGCTGCATCATTTCGCGGTCCGCCTCCCGGGCGCCGGGCGCTTTCCGCATCCATCCGCGAATCTCTCCAGCCATCGGGCGCGGGCTGCCGACAACAATTGCCCAATAGATCTTGTCAGTATCGCGATCGCGAAACGCTGCACTAAGCGCGGCCGCCGCCCGCGGATGACGCGCGAGGACAAGACAGCCGGACGTGTCGCGATCGAGCCTGTGCACAAGCTTTGGTTTTTTTTCAGCGTCGAACTTCAATCCCTCCAGCAATCCATCGAGATGACGTGTCGTCTTCTCTCCCCCCTGCACGGCCAGCCCGGGCGGCTTGTTAAGCACGATGACGTCATTGTCGCGATGGATCACGAGAGCTCGTACAAACGCCTCGTCACGGACGGACAGAGCGCCTGGATCGCGCTTGGGCGCCGCATCAGGCAAGGGCGGGACCCGCACTTTCTGGCCAGGCGCGACACGATCGGACGCTTTCACCCGCGCGCCATCCACGCGCACTTGTCCGGTGCGCAGCAGCTTTTCCACCTGGCCTTGCGTCAAGTGCGGGTAGCGCCGGCGTAGCCAGCGGTCGATCCGCGCCACACCGTCGTCTTCAGCCACCTCGATGGTCTCGACCGACCTCATCCTCGTCCTAGCGCCAGCCCCATCCAGGGCTTAAGTCCATCAGCCACAGCGTCTCAAGCGAGAACGTCGAAAAGGTGGTGAAGCCGTCCAATAGCCCGTTCCAAGGGGGAGCAAACCGTTGGCCGCAGGCAGGCAAATGGTGAGCCCGCCGGCACTTTCCCAGTCAGGGCATCGTGCGCCAACGCCCCATGGCCGCCGCCGGGCGCAACCAACAGCACTTGCCTCATCGGGGTGTGTTGAGCCGCGCCCGCAGGCTCGCCGCGACCGAGCGCGCGTCATAGGCGTTGGGAGCCTCTGGCTTCGGACCATCGCCAAGGCGCACCTCAAGGGTCGCCCCGCGGGCCCGCTGTCCGCTTTGCCCTATTGGCAAGTTGATGCCCACCCCGACGCTGGCGCCGCTGCGTCTGCCCCATGAGCCAGCGCCAACGCCTACACCGACGCTTGGACCGCGGGACGCCGGCTGTTCGTCAACTGTGCGACGATCGACCCAGAACCAATCGCGGTCATTTTGCAGCGTTAGGTCCGCTGCACGCAAAAGTGCGTAATCTTGGAGCAGCGCGGCATCGGCCCCGCCCGGCGCGCGATACGTGACGAAGTAGCGGTTGGATTCGATCCGAGTTTCTGAATAACCGGCGACGTCAACTGACGCAGAGGGCGCATAGGGTGGCGGGCTGGTGACGCAGGCCGCAAGCAATGCCGCCAGGACCAGGGGAAACAACACAGTCTTCATGGAGCCAATCCTTCAGCTGGCGCGTGAATCTATCAGGAGTCAGTCGGCAACGCTCGATCAAGTCCAAGCGATCGCGCAGCCTCGATGAACGACCCGGGCGGCGGGGCGCGGAACTTGCGTACTCCGCCGGCCGGGTGCGGCAGTTCCAGCACAGCAGCGTGCAGCATGAGGCCAGGCAATTCTACACCGCCCAACCGGAACAGCCCGCCATACTTGGCGTCGCCGGCGATGGGGCGGCCGATGCTCGACAGGTGCACGCGCAACTGGTGCATGCGCCCCGTCTCCGGATCGAGTTCGAGCAACGCGGCCCCGCCGGAAGCCGCCAGTGTGCGATAGCGCGTTAGTGCATTTTGCGCGCCAGCCTCACCGGCTCGTGCAAGTTCCATGATGTCGAGCCCTTTGCGTGACGCCTTCCTCAGCGGCGCGTCAACCTCACCTTCGGGAGGCTCTGGCGCCTCGCCGCAAACGATAGCGAGATAGGTTTTCTTCACGGCGCGATTCGCGAACGCCTCAGACAGAAATGCCGCGGCTGGTTTGGTGCGCGCCGCGACGATGACGCCTGAGGTCTCGCGATCGAGACGGTGGACGAGGCGCGGGCGCTTACCGTTCGACTTGGCGAAGGCAGCGAGCAGAGTCTCGAGGCTACGCTCCACACCTGATCCTCCCTGTACGGCGAGACCCGACGGCTTGTTGAACGCAAGCAAATGCGCGTCTTCGAAGAGGAGCAGCGAACGCGTGTAGGAAATGTCGTCAGGCGACAGAGTCATTGTCGCGACGCCCGCAATTTAGCCCAGTGCTCTAGCCGTTCCTTGATCTGGGCTTCGCGACCGCGGCCCTCAGGCGCATAAAAGACGCGCCGTTCCATGCCTTCTGGGAAATGGGTCTGACCAGAGAATCCCCCCTCCGCATCGTGGTCATAGGCGTAGCCTGCGCCGTACCCCAATTCCTTCATGAGCGCGGTGGGCGCATTGCGAATGTGCAGCGGCGGAGCGAGCGTCCCGGTTTCGTCTGCGGCGCGCTTCGCCGCCTTCCACGCAACATACGCTGCGTTCGACTTGGGCGCGGTTGCAAGATGGATCACCGCCTGCGCCAAGTGCAGCTCGGCCTCCGGCGGGCCGATGAAATGCACCGCGTCCTTCGCAGCATTGGCGATCAGCAGCGCCGTCGGATCAGCCAAGCCGACATCCTCCGCGGCTGCGCGCACGATCCGGCGCGCGATAAACAACAAGTCTTCGCCGCCGATCACCATGCGCGCGAGCCAGTAGAGCGCGGCGTCCGGGTCGGAGCCGCGAATGCTCTTGTGCAATGCGGAGATCAGATTGTAGTGCTCTTCCCGATCCTTGTCGTAGGCGGGCGCGCGCTTCTGCAGCAGTTCGCCGAGCGCCTGAGCGTCGAGCGGAGCTTCCGGCTGCTGCGCGAAAAGCTCTTCTGCCAGCGTGAGTAAATAGCGCCCGTCGCCGTCGGCGAGGTTGCACAGCGCAGTACGGGCGTCAGCGCTTAGCGGCAGCGTGCGGCCTATCAAAGTCTCGGCGCGCTGCAGTAGAGACTCCAGCGCCGGTTCTTCCAGCCGCTTCAGCACGAACACCTGGCAGCGGGACAACAAAGCAGCATTGATCTCGAAGCTTGGGTTCTCCGTGGTCGCCCCAACCAGCGTTACAATTCCTTGTTCGACATAGGGCAAGAAGCCGTCCTGTTGCGCACGATTGAAACGGTGAATTTCATCCACGAACAACAGCGTCGCCTTGCCGGCTATGCGCCGGCCGCGTGCTGTCTCGAAAGCCTTCTTCAGGTCGGCAACGCCGGAGAACACGGCGCTGATCTGTTGGAACTCGTGTCCCGTCGCCTCGGCAAGCAAGCGGGCGATTGTCGTCTTGCCGACACCGGGCGGCCCCCACAGCACTATCGATGCGAGCCGCTTCTGCGCTACCATGCGCCCGATCGGAGCATTAGGCGCGAGGAGATGGTCTTGACCGACCACCTCGGCGAGCTTCTTCGGCCGCAGCCGCTCGGCTAGCGGCGCTTGCGCGCCCTGGCTCAAACCTGCGGCTTCGAACAAATCGCTCACACGGGACAATATGCGCTTCGCCGGCCTGCGCCGCCAGATTTTAGAACCTGATCTCGGCGCGCTGGCCGTTGCGTTCGACGCCAATCACCCAGCTGCGCGCCTGGGCAAGCGCGCGGTCCAGCTGTGCGGCGTCGCGCACGGGCTGGCCGTTGATGGCGTCGATGATGTCGCCCGGGCGGAACCCAATGCGCGCGGCAACGCCGCCGCGATCAAGCGCCTGGATGAACACACCGGTGGCGAAGGGATCGAGCCCGGCCTGCTCAGCGGTGGCGGGCGTCAACGTCACCACGCGAGCGCCTGACAGGGGGTGGCGGCCGGTAAGCTCGCGCGCCTCGGGCGCACCGCCAGGGGGCGCCTCGGCCGTGGCGGTCAGGGTCATGGAACGACCGTCGCGCCGGATCGCTAGCGGCACGCGCGCGCCAGGGCGCTGCGTCGCGAACTGGTAACGCAGGCCCGCTTCGTCGCGCACTTGCGTGCCCGCCACCGAGAAGATGACGTCACCATTACGCAGGCCGGCGCGTTCGCCCGCGGCGCGCGGGTAAAGCTCGTTCACCAAGACTCCCTCTGGGCGGCGCAGACCAAGCGAGCTTGCGATTTCCTGATTGACGGTCTGGACTCTTACACCGAGCCACGGGCGGATCACGGTTGTGCCACCCGACACGGCGGACTCGACCACGCGGCGCACCATTTCGGAGGGAATGGCGAAGCCGATGCCATTGGAGCCGCCGCTCTCCGAGAAAATCGCCGTATTGACGCCCACCAACGCGCCAGACATGTCGACCAACGCACCGCCGGAATTGCCACGATTAATGGCCGCGTCCGTCTGGATGAAGAAGGCATAGTCGCTTACGCCGACTTCGGTCCGCGCGAGCGCTGAAATAATGCCGCTGGTAACAGTCTGCTGCAGGCCGAACGGGTTACCGATCGCCAGAACAAGATCCCCCACCTGCAAATCGTTGGTGTTGGCGAAGGGTAGCGTCGGTAGACGCTCACTGCCGGGATTGATGCGAAGCACGGCCAGGTCGACACGCGGATCCGCGAGCATTAGCGTGGCGTCGAACTCGCGCCGGTCCGCCAACACCACGCGCAACGACTGTGCGCCTTCAATCACGTGGTTGTTGGTGACGATCACGCCATCGGCGCGGACGATCACGCCAGAGCCCAGCGATTGCTCGACGCGTGGCGCGCTGAAGCGACCGAAAAACGGGTCACGCGCCATGGCTCGCACCACGCGCTGTGCGTAAACGTTGACAACAGCCGGTCCCGCGCGGGCCGCAACCGGCGCATAAGAGAGCTGGACCTCGCCGCGACTTGATGGCGCCGCCCTCACCAGCGGCTCAGCCTGAACGAGCTGGAGATACGGATCCTGTTCTTGCTTTTCGGGTTGGAAGATCGTGCGTTCGGTGTTCGCCATCGGCGCCACAGCCAGCGCGCCGCCGGCAAAGCCGACGATCAGCGCCGCGAATGGAGACGCCTTCAACAGCAGGTCACGGGTGATCTTCATGCCGCAGCTCGCTCAACTCACTCGGCTTTGGCCGAGCCGCTGGGCGGAAACATGGCGAGATGGGTTACAGGCGCGTGAGCTCAGCGCTCAAACGCAAACGGGCCGCACAAGGCGGCCCGTTCAAAAGCTTAGCAGTGAACCCCGTTCAGTCGTCTGTATAGATCGCTTCAGGGCGTGGGCCGCTGTCCTTGCCGCGGGCCTCCTCGTCACGGTCAACAAACTCGATCACCGCCAGCGGGGCGTTGTCGCCGTGGCGATACCCTGCCTTGAGCACCCGCGTGTAGCCCCCAGCGCGGGCCTTGTAGCGCGGCGCTAGCGTCTCGAAGAGCTTCTTGGTCTGGGTTTCGTCGCGCATGCGCGACATCACCAAACGGCGGGCGCCAAGGTCGCCGCGCTTGGCCAGCGTGACCAGACGCTCGACCACCGGCCGCAGGGCCTTCGCCTTGGGCAACGTCGTCACGATCTGCTCGTGCTTCACCAGCGCAGCAGCCATGTTGGCGAACATGGCCTGGCGATGGCTCGCCGTTCGATTGAGTTTCTTGTGTCCGACGCCGTGGCGCATTGGTGTTGCCTCAGATCTGGTCTTCGTATTTCTTCGCGAGGTCTTCGATGTTGTCCGGCGGCCAATTCTCAACCGCCATGCCGAGATGAAGGCCCATCGAGGCCAGCACTTCCTTGATCTCGTTTAGCGATTTGCGGCCGAAATTCGGTGTCCGGAGCATCTCCGCCTCCGACTTTTGGATCAGATCGCCGATGTAAACGATGTTGTCGTTCTTCAAGCAATTGGCCGAGCGTACCGAAAGCTCGAGTTCATCGACTTTCTTCAGGAGCGCCGGATTGAACGGCAGGTCGGGCTTGTCCATGCCCTCCTTCTTCTGCTTCGGCTCCTCGAACGTAATGAACACCTGCAACTGGTCCTGTAGAATACGCGCGGCGTACGCGATCGCGTCCTCGGGACGGATGGCGCCGTTGGTTTCCACCTCGATGATGAGCTTGTCGTAGTCGAGCACCTGACCTTCGCGGGTATTGTCAACGCGATAGGCGACGCGGCGCACCGGCGAGTAGATCGCGTCGATCGCGATGAGGCCGATCGGGGCGTCGTCGGGACGGTTTTGTTCGGCCGGCACATAACCCTTGCCGGTGGCGATGGTGAGTTCCATGCGGATGGAAGCACCCTCGTCCAGCGTGCAGATCACGTGCTCCGGATTGAGGATCTCCATATCGGAGACCGTTTGGATCGCCGACGCTTTCACTTCGCCCGGCCCGTCGGCCTTCAGCATCACGCGCTTTGGACCTTCGCCACGCATGCGGATGGCAACTTGCTTCAGGTTGAGCACGATGTCGGTGACATCTTCGCGCACGCCTTGAATTGACGAGAACTCGTGCACCACGCCGTCAATCTGTACCGACGTGATCGCCGCCCCCTGGAGGGACGACAGCAAGACGCGCCGCAGCGCATTGCCGAGAGTCAGCCCGAAGCCGCGTTCCAGCGGCTCGGCGACCATGGTCGCACGACGCTGCGGGTCATGGCTGCCGGGTTCGATGACAGGCTTCTTGGGGCGGATCAGTTCCAGCCAGTTCTTTTCAATTGACATCATGCTCATTTTTCCATGGCGGGCGCCGCGCATACGAGCGCGCAGCCCGAAAAATCAGTTAGACGCGGCGGCGCTTCGGCGGCCGGCAACCATTGTGGGGGATCGGCGTCACATCGCGGATCGACGTCACCGTGAAGCCGATGGCCTGGAGCGCCCGCAACGCGCTCTCGCGCCCAGCGCCTGGACCAGACACATTCACCTCAACCGTGCGCATGCCGTGTTCCATCGCCTTGCGTCCCGCATCCTCGGCGGCGACCTGCGCAGCGTACGGTGTCGACTTGCGCGAGCCCTTGAAGCCCATGGTGCCAGCGCTCGACCAGGCGATCGTGTTACCTTGCGCATCGGAGATGGTGATCATCGTATTGTTGAACGACGCGCTCACATGCGCGACGCCGGTCACGATGTTCTTGCGCTCGCGCTTCTTTACGCGGGTGGATTCCTTTGCCATCGCGGCTTGGTCCTTACTTCTTGGTTGCTTGCTTCTTGCCGGCGATCGGCTTGGCGGGACCCTTGCGGGTGCGTGCGTTGGTGTGGGTGCGCTGGCCGCGCACCGGCAGGCCCTTACGGTGACGAAGCCCGCGATAGCAGCCCAGATCCATCAGCCGCTTGATGTTGGTGGAGTTCTCGCGGCGCAGATCGCCCTCGACGGTATAGTCGCGGTCAATGGCCTCCCGGATTTGGAGAACCTCTGCGTCTGTGAGCTCCCCGACCCGACGGGCGTCGCCAATGCCGACCTTGCCGCAAATCTCCTTGGCGAAGTGAGGGCCGATGCCGTGAATGTACTGCAGCGCGATAACGACGCGCTTTTGGGTCGGAATATTGACGCCTGCGATACGAGCCATTGAGGCGGTGCTCCAAAACGCAATAGACGCGACGCCGCCGGGCCATTCGGCTCGGGGAGCATCGCGGCATGGGTGTTCGCGAAGGGAGCCGTATATAGCGGGGCTAAATGCCGCGTCAACCAGGTGAAACGCGGTTCTCCCGCGACCGAATGGTCGGCCTACACGTCCAGGGCTGCGGCAATGGCCCGCGCCACCGTCTCCACGTCCGACATCCCGTCGACCCCCACCAGTTTTCCTTGGCGTTCATAATAGGGCAGCAGAGGCGCGGTTTGAGCAATATAGGCGTCGAGACGGACCTTGTAGGCGTCCGGATTGTCGTCAGCCCTGCCCTCTTCGGCAAAGCGCTTGGCGACCCGATCCATTAGTTTTTGGCTATCGACTTCGAGACGGATCACGCAATCAATCTGCTGGCCATGCCTGCCCAGCATCGCATCGAGCGCCTCTGCCTGCGCGACCGTTCGGGGAAAGCCGTCGAAGATGAAGCCTGGTGCTCGGCTATTGGCGGCCAGCGCTTCTTCGATCAGCGCAATCACGATCTCGTCGGACACCAGGTTGCCCGCATCCATGATGGCAGCGACGCGCTGACCCAGTTCGGAGCCGGACTTTCGCGCCGCGCGCAGCATGTCACCAGTCGAGAGCTGCACATATCCACGTTCGGCCGTGAGGCGCTTGGCCTGGGTGCCCTTGCCCGCAGCAGGCGGACCGAACAGGACCAGGTTCATTTCCGCGGCAATCCTGGATTGTTGCCACGCAGCTTCGAGCGCTTGATCAGGCCTTCATATTGGTGCGCCACCAAGTGCGACTGTATCTGCGCCACCGTGTCCAGCGTCACCGACACCACGATCAGCACCGACGTTCCACCCAGGTAGAACGGCACCGAGTAGTAGGCGATCATCACTTCCGGAAGCAAACACACCAATGTGATGTAGGCCGCACCGATCACGGTCAGCCTCGTGAGCACGTAGTCCAGATACTCGGCGGTCTTCTTGCCCGGCCGAATACCCGGCAGGAAGCCGCCATATTTGCGCAGATTGTCGGCAGTCTCTTCAGGGTTGAAGACGATCGACGTGTAAAAGAAGCAGAAGAAGACGATCCCAATGGCGTAGAGGGCCATGTGCAGCGGCTGGCCGTAGCCTAGCATTCCCTGCATCTGATCAAGCCACTCAGGTGTGTTTTCGCCCATGCCGGCGAAGCTGACGATCGTCGTCGGCAGCAGCAGCAGCGATGAGGCGAAGATCGGCGGGATAACGCCGGCAGTGTTGATTTTCAGCGGCAGGAACGAGCTTTCGCCCATGAACATGCGATTGCCCTGCTGGCGCTTTGGGTACTGCACCACGAGCCGCCGCTGCGAGCGCTCGATGAAAACGATAAACACGATCGCCGCCATCATTACCGCACCGATCACGAAGATCGCCAACGGATTGATGTCGCCAGTGCGGGCAAGCTCAAGGCTTTGGAACACCACCCGCGGCATCTCGGCGATAATCCCCGCGAAGATGATCAGCGAGATGCCGTTGCCGACCCCGCGCGCCGTGATCTGCTCGCCGATCCACATCAGGAACATGGTGCCGCCGGTCAGCGTGATCACCGTGGACGCAACGAAGAAAATGCCGGGGTTCGTCACCACCCCGGCGCTGGATTGCAGGCCCAACGCGATGCCGTAGGACTGGAAGATCGCCAATGCCAGCGTGAGATAGCGTGTGTACTGGTTGAGTTGCTTGCGGCCGACCTCGCCTTCCTTCTTCAACCGCTCCAGCGAAGGCACGGATGTCGCCATCATCTGAATGATGATCGACGCCGAAATGTACGGCATCACGTTGAGCGCGAAGATCGACATCCGCTCCACGGCGCCGCCCGAGAATGTATTGAACATCCCCAGAATACCGCCCGCCTGGCTTTGAAACGCCTGCGCAAACGCAGCGCCATCGATGCCCGGGATCGGGATGAAGGTGCCGATGCGGTAAACGACGAGCGCCAGCAGCGTGTACCAGATGCGCTTCTGCAGGTCGGTGGCTTTGGCGAAAGCCTGAAAATTAATGTTCGCGGCGAGTTGTTCTGCAGCTGAAGCCATGAGGCGCGCGCGCTCCGAATCCTAATTCCGCTGAACGCGGAAACTCCCGTCCAGAGAACGTCTTAAGCCGCCGCGGTGTCCGCCGCAGGCGGATTGAGCAGCGTCACCTTGCCGCCGGCTTTCTCCACAGCGGCCACCGCCGCCGCCGAAGCGCCAGACACTGTGATGCTCACTTTGGACTTGAGTTCGCCGCGCGCAAGGAGGCGCACGCCGTCTTTCTTACGCCGCAACACTCCGGCGGCGACCAGCGCGTCTTCAGTGATCTCTGCGCCGGCGTCGATCTTCTTGTTATCGATAGCCTTTTGCAGGCTTGCGAGATTGATCCACGTCATCCGCTTCTGAGCTGGCGGGGTGAAGCCGCGCTTCGGCATGCGCATGTGCAGCGGCATCTGACCGCCCTCGAAGCCATTGATCGAGACGCCACGGCGAGACTTCTGACCCTTGACGCCACGGCCACCGGTCTTCCCTTTGCCCGAGCCGACGCCGCGCCCAACGCGCATCAGCTTCTTCGCGCTCCCAGGATTGTCCGCGAGTTGATTCAGTTTCATGTCGCTTCGCTCCGGGCGAGGCGAATGGCGCTTGGCGAATGGAACGATCCCACGTCGCTGCTCGCCACTCCCCATTCGCTCATTTCACAACTTCCACCAGATGCCCGACCTTGCGGATCATCCCTTGCACGGCAGGCGTATCGTCGAGTTCGACGACTTGGTTGGCCCGCTTGAGGCCCAAGCCCAACAGAGTCGCGCGCTGGCTGTTCTCGCGACGAATTGGGCTGCCGACACGGCGCACTTTGATCTTCTTCGCCATCGCTTAGCCCTCCGCCGGAACTTCGCCGAGGCTGGCGCCATCTTTGCGGCGGCCGACCAAGTCCGCCACCTTGAGACCACGGCGGTTCGCAATCTGACGCGGCGAACTTTGCGACTTCAGCGCGTCGAAGGTTGCGCGGACCATGTTGTAGGGGTTCGACGAACCCTTCGACTTCGCAACCACGTCAGACACGCCGAGAACTTCGAGCACCGCGCGCATCGGGCCCCCAGCGATAAGGCCCGTACCCGCGGGCGCTGCACGCAGCATCACCTTGCCGGCGCCCCAACGACCATGACCGTCGTGATGCAAGGTGCGGCCCTCGCGCAGGGGCACGCGCACCAGGGTTTTCTTGGCCTCTTCAGTCGCCTTTCGGATCGCTTCCGGGACTTCGCGGGCCTTGCCGTGTCCGAAGCCGACGCGACCCTTCTTGTCGCCGACGACAACCAGCGCGGCGAAGCCGAAATTCTTGCCGCCCTTCACCACTTTGGCGACGCGGTTGATGGCAACGAGCTTGTCAACGAGCTCCCCTTCAGCGCGCTCTTCCTGGGCTTGAGGCTCGCGCTGACGCCGCCCGCGATCGCCGCCGCCGCCGCCACCGCGGCGGGGCCCGCGCCCGCGTCGGGGCTGTTCTGTTTGCTCAGGGCTAGCGCCTGGAGTTTCATCCGACATTGGGTCGTCCTCAGAAATCGAGCCCGCCCTCGCGGGCGGCTTCGGCTAGGGCCTTTACCCGGCCATGAAATACGTAGCGGCCGCGATCGAACACGACCTTCTTCTGTCCTTTGGCGATCGCGCGTTCGGCGATCAGCTTGCCGATCTCGGCAGCACCGGTCTTGTCCGAACTCTTCTTGCCGGACTTCTTGAACGCCTCGTCGAGCGTCGACGCTGAGGCGATTGTCACGCCGTTGGCGTCATCGATCAGCTGGGCCGATATGTGCTTCGAAGAGCGAAACACGGAGAGCCGCAGGCGCCCGTCGCTCGCTAGCTTCTTAATGCGAGTGCGAGTGCGCTGAGCGCGGCGTGCGGTGGGGTCGAGTTTTCGCGGCATCGGACTTACTTCTTCTTGCCTTCCTTGCGGCGAATATGCTCGCCGGCATAGCGCACGCCCTTGCCCTTGTACGGCTCGGGCGGACGATAGGAACGGATTTCGGCAGCGACCTGACCAACGACTTGGGGGTCGAAGCCGCTGACCTTGATTTCGGTGGGCTTTGGAGTCGCCAGCGTCACGCCTTCGGGAGGCGTGTAGACAATCTCGTGGCTATAGCCGAGCTGCATTTGCAGGTTCTTGCCCTGCATCGCGGCGCGATAACCGACCCCTGTCATTTCCAGGCTCTTCTCAAAACCCTGGGTGACGCCCTTCACATTGTTCGCGAGCACCGCACGGGTCGTACCCCACAGCGCACGCGCGCGCGTGGTCTCGTGCCGCGGCTTCACCGCGATCGCGCCATCGCCAAACGATACTTCCACGTCGTCATGGGCGCGGAAGTTCAACGTCCCCTTGGGACCCTTTACGCTCACTTCCTGGCCTTTCACCGTGATGGTGACGCCGGTAGGAGCGGGGATTGGTTTCTTGCCGAGGCGTGACATCAATAAACCTCGCAGAGAATCTCGCCGCCGACATTGGCGTCGCGGGCGGCGGCATCGCTCATCACGCCCTTCGGCGTGGACAGGATCGAGATGCCAAGGCCGTTGCGCACCAGGCGCAGATCCTTGATTGAAGAGTAGACACGGCGGCCAGGCTTCGACACGCGCTGGATCTGATGGATCGCCGGCGCGCCTTCGAAATACTTCAACTCGATTTCGATTTCTTTATGGGCGCCGTTCTGCAACTCGCGGAAGTCACGGATGTAGCCTTCGCTCTTGAGTACGTTCAGGACGCGCACACGCAGAGTCGACGCTGGCGAGGTCAGCTTCGAGCGGCCACGCAGCTGAGCGTTGCGGATGCGGCTAATGAGATCGCCGATGGGATCGTTCAGGTTCATCTCGCCCTCACCAGCTCGACTTCACCATGCCCGGAATCTGGCCCTTGGAGGCCAAATCCCGTAGCGCGATCCGCGACATCTTCAGCTTGCGGTAGAACGCGCGTGGACGCCCGGTCAGTTCGCAGCGATTGCGGACACGCGTGGCCGAGGAATTGCGCGGCAGTTGCGCAAGCTTGAGCCGCGCCGCGAACCGCTCTTCGAGCGGCAGGTCCTCGTTGAGTGCGGCCGCACGCAACTTAGCCCGACGCGCGGCGTACTGCTTCGCCAAGCGCTCGCGCTTCTTGTTGCGTTCGATAGAGCTTGTCTTCGCCATGCTTTCACTTCTCCCGATGCGTTCTGGGGTGGACCGACTTGCGCCGGTCAGTTCCGGAACGGGAAATCGAACTCCTTCAACAGGGCCATGGCTTCAGCGTCGGTGCGCGCAGTGGTGCAGACGACGATGTCCATGCCCCAAATCTGGTCGATCTGGTCGTAATTGATTTCGGGGAACACGATGTGTTCCTTGATGCCCATGGCGTAGTTGCCGCGGCCATCGAAACTCTTGCCGTTGAGGCCGCGGAAATCCTTGACCCGCGGCAGTGCAATCGTGATCAGACGATCTAGAAACTCGTACATCTGGTCCTTGCGCAACGTGACTTTGGCGCCCACGCTCATGCCTTCGCGCAGCTTGAACGCCGCAATGGACTTGCGCGCCTTGGTCATCACCGGCTTCTGGCCGGCGATAAGCGCCAGCGCCTCGACAGCCGACGTCAGCTTCTTCGAGTCCTGCGTCGCTTCGCCGACGCCCATATTGATCACGATCTTTTCCAGACGCGGGATCTGCATCTCGTTGGTGTAGCTGAATTGTTCCTTGAGACGGCTCTTGATCTCGCTCTTGTACCGGGACTTGAGGCGCGGCTCGTAATCCGCAGGCTTCGGCGCGCGCGGACGCGAAGGCGCGGCTTGCTTGGCTTTCGCCGCCGGCTTCTTGTCGCCGCCCTTCGGTTTTTGTTGCTGAGCGTCAGACATCGATCTGAACTCCCGAACCCTTCGCGACGCGCACCTTACGGCGCTGCGCGCCCTCTCCGACGATCTTGAAACCGACGCGGGTCGCCTTACCCGTCTTCGGGTCGCGCAGCGCGACGTTGGAGATGTGCAGCGGCGCTTCCTTCGAGATGACGCCTCCTTGGGGATGCTTCATCGACGGCGCGGTGTGACGCTTCACTAGGTTCACGCCTTCGACCAAGACGCGCTCCTCCTTCGTCAGGACCGTAAGCACGCGTCCGGAGCGGCCTTTGTCCTTGCCGGCGATGACGATAACGGTGTCGTCCTTCTTAATACGCGACGCCATCAGAGCACCTCCGGAGCGAGCGAGATGATCTTCATCTGGTTCTTCGCGCGCAGCTCGCGCGGGACCGGTCCGAAGATGCGCGTGCCGATCGGCTCGCCTTGATTATTGATGAGAACGGCGGCGTTAGAATCGAAGCGGATGGTCGACCCGTCCTTGCGTTTGATGTCCTTCGAAACGCGCACCACAATCGCCTTGCGTACATCGCCCTTTTTTACGCGGCCGCGGGGCATCGCTTCCTTGACCGAAACGACGATGATGTCGCCGACGGTAGCGTAGCGACGCTTGGAGCCGCCTAGCACCTTGATGCACATTACGCGTTTAGCGCCGGAATTGTCGGCGACGTCGAGGTTGGTTTGCATCTGGATCATGACATCATGCTCCGACGCGCCCGACCACTTCCCAGCGCTTCAGCTTGGATTTGGGCGGGCATTCTTGGATTTGGACGATGTCGCCAGCCTTGAAGCTGTTGGCTTCGTCATGGGCGTGAAACTTCGCCGAGCGACGCACCGTCTTCCTCAGAAGCGGGTGCAGATACGTGCGCTCGACCTGGACCACGACAGTCTTGTCGCCTTTGTCGCTCACGACTGTTCCTTGCATAACACGGCGCGGCATTGCTTTAGACCTTCGCTTTCGTTTGCTTCTCGCGCAGCACCGTCTTGGCGCGCGCGATCATGCGGCGCACTTCGCGCACGCGGGAGGTTTTCTCGAGCTGACCGGTGGCCTGCTGGAAGCGCAGATTGAACTGCTCCTTCTTGAGGTCGACGAGTTCGGCGGTGACACGGCCGGCGTCGCCGCCGCGTAAGTCGCCCAGCTCTTTGCGGATCTCTTTGTGTTTCATCAGAGGCCCTCCACCCGGGCGACGATCTTGGTCCGCACCGAGAGCTTGGCTGCGCCCAGGCGTAGCGATTCACGCGCCACAGCTTCCGGCACGCCGTCGACCTCGAACATGATCCGGCCGGGCGCGACGCGCGCCGCCCAGAATTCCGGCGCGCCTTTGCCAGAACCCATGCGGACTTCGACAGGCTTCTTCGACACCGGCACGTCCGGGAAGATGCGGATCCAGACCCGACCCTGGCGCTTCATTTCACGCGTGATCGCGCGCCGTGCAGCCTCGATCTCTCTCGCATTGACGCGATTTGGCTCAAGCGCCTTCAGCCCAAACTGGCCGAAGTTGAGGGCCGCGCCGCCCTTGGTGTTCCCCTTGATGCGCCCCTTATGGGCGCGCCGGAACTTGGTTTTTTTCGGCTGCATCATGATGGGTTACGCCTCCTGCTCGGCGTCTTCGCCAGTGCGACGGCGTCCGCGGCGCGGACGATCGCCAGGCGCTCGATCATCGCGCGGCGCACGCGGACGATCGTCGCGATCGCGGCGCTCGCGGTTCTCGCCGGTTTCCAGCGCGCGCCGATCCTGCGCCATTGGATCGTGCTCCATGATCTCACCTTTGAAGATCCACACCTTCACGCCGATCTTGCCATAGGCGGTGTCAGCTTCGGCGAAGCCGTAATCGACGTCAGCGCGCAGCGTGTGCAACGGCACGCGGCCTTCGCGGTACCATTCCATACGTGCGATTTCCGCCCCGCCCAGACGGCCCGACACATTGATGCGGATGCCCTGCGCGCCCAAGCGCATGGCCGATTGCATCGCCCGCTTCATGGCGCGACGGAAGGCAACGCGGCGTTCCAGCTGCTGAGCGACGCCTTCGGCGACCAAGTTGGAATCGGTTTCCGGCTTGCGCACCTCGACGAGGTTCAAGTGGACTTCCGCGTTGGGCGCCATCTTGGCAAGGTCCTTGCGGAGCTTCTCGATATCGGCGCCTTTCTTGCCGATCACTACACCGGGCTTTGCGGTGTGAACGGTGACGCGGCACTTCTTGAGCGGGCGCTCGATGATGATCTTGGAGATGCCGGCCGCAGCCAGCTTCTCGCGCAGGAACTTGCGGATCTTGATGTCCTCATGCAGCAGCCGCGCATAGTCGCGGGTATTCGCGTACCAGCGCGAATCCCAAGTGCGGTTGACGCCGAGGCGCAAGCCGATCGGATTGACTTTCTGACCCATTAGGCGGCCTCCGCCGTCTCGGGCTGCTTGGTCGTATCACGCAGCACGATGGTGATTTGCGAGAAGTGCTTTTCGATGCGCACGCCGCGGCCGCGAGCGCGCGGATGCATGCGCTTCATGGTGATATTCTTGCCGACATGGGCCTGCGCCACCACCAGACCGTCGAGGTCAAGGCCGTGATTGTTCTCGGCGTTGTCCATCGCCGACTGCAGACACTTCAGCACGTCCTTGGCGATGCGCTTGCGCGAGAACCGCAGCTCGTTCTTGGCCTTCTCCGCCGACAGACCGCGGATCGACTGCGCGACCAGGTTCAGCTTTTGCGGGCTGATGCGAACCGCGCGCAGCACCGCGCGCGCTTCGTTGGGGGCTTGTTTCGGAGGCGCCTTAGGCTTGCCCATGGCTTACTTCCTCTTGGCTTTTTTGTCGGCGCCGTGGCCGTAATAATTGCGCGTCGGCGCAAACTCGCCGAGCTTGTGGCCGACCATGTCCTCGCTCACGAGCACTGGCGTGAATGTCTTGCCGTTGTGCACCTGGAAGGTGAGGCCGACGAATTGCGGCATGATGGTGGAGCGGCGCGACCACGTCTTGATCGTTTCGCGGCGGCCGCTGCCAGAGACTTTCTCAGCCTTGGCGAGCAGATAACCGTCGACGAATGGGCCTTTCCAAACAGAACGCGGCATACGTTAGCTCACTTTCTTCGCGTGACGGCGACGAATGATCAGGCGATCGGACGGCTTGGTCTTGCGGGTCTTCGGACCGCGCGTCTTCTTGCCCCATGGCGTGACCGGGTGGCGTCCGCCGGAGGTCTTGCCTTCGCCGCCGCCATGGGGGTGATCGACTGGGTTCATAGCGACGCCGCGCACGGTCGGCTTGCGCCCAAGCCATTTCGAGCGTCCCGCCTTGCCCCAGACTTCGTTCATGTTGTCGGGGTTGGACACAGCGCCGATCGACGCCATGCACACGTCCGGCACCATGCGCACTTCGCCCGACGCCATGCGCAGTTGGGCGTAGCCGGCGTCGCGACCGACGACCTGCGCGTAGGTGCCGGCTGACCGCGCCATCTGCGCACCCTTCAGCGGCTTCAACTCGATGTTGTGGACAATCGTGCCGACCGGTATCGCCTTCAGCGGCATGGCGTTGCCTGGCTTCACGTCAACACGCTCGCCGGCGACGACGGTGTCGCCTGCCTTCAAGCGCTGCGGCGCGATAATGTAGGCCAGTTCGCCGTCGCGATACTTGATCAGCGCGATAAACGCCGTGCGGTTCGGATCGTATTCCAGCCGCTCGACAACGGCTTCCATATTCCACTTGCGGCGCTTGAAGTCGATCTTGCGATACGAACGCTTGTGGCCGCCGCCATGGCGAAACGCTGTGACACGGCCGGCATTGTTGCGTCCGCCGGACTTGGTCAATCCTTCGGTCAATGCCTTGACCGGCTTGCCCTTGTAGAGTTCGCCGCGGTCCACGATCACCAATTCGCGGCGACCGGGCGAAGTCGGGCGGAAAGTCTTCAACGCCATTACGAAAGCCCCGTCGTCACGTCGATGGAGTAGCCGGGCAGCAGCGTCACCACCGCGTTCTTCACGTCGGAGCGTTTGCCCTCAATGCCGCGGAAATACTTGGTCTTGCCCTTGCGAACGATGGTGTTCACCGCGCCAACCTTGACGTTGAACAGCTTCTCAACCGCTTCCTTGATCTCGGTCTTGGTCGCGTTCAGCGGCACGCGGAACACGACCTTGTTCTTCTCAGATTGCAGGGTCGCCTTCTCGGTAATCACGGGCGCGATGATGGTGTCGTAGTGTTTGAGCGCGCTCATGCTGCGGCCCCTTCAGCTTGCTTGGTCTTTGTCGCGCGCTTCTTCGGTTCCGGCGCAGCGCCGTCGGCGAAACGCGCATGGATCGCTTTCACTGCGTCAGGCGTAAGCACCAACTTGGTGCGGCGGAGCACGTCATAAACGTTTAGACCCGCGTTCGGCAGCACATCGATGTTCTTGAGGTTCGACGCGGCGCGCGCGAAGTTCTGATCAATCTCAGCGCCCGCAATGAAGAGGGCGTTGTCGAGCTTCAGCTTTCCGAGCTGTTTTGCGAGCGCAGCGGTTTTCGCTTCCTTCAACGACGCCGCTTCAATCACCACGATGTCGCCGGCGATAGCTTTGGCGGAGAGCGCGTGCTTCAGCGCCAGGGCGCGGACCTTCTTAGGCAGGTCGTGACCATAATCGCGTGGCAGACGATTGTGGGCGTGACCGCCGCCACGGAAGATCGGCGCGTTCGCCGAGCCGTGACGCGCCTGGCCAGTGCCCTTTTGCTTGTAGAGCTTGGAGTGCGACCGGGCGACTTCGCCGCGCGAGAGCGTCTTGTGGGTGCCGGCGCGGCGCTTAGCCAGCTGGTACTTCACCATGCGCTGCAGGATGTCGGCGCGGATCTCCTTGATGCCGAACACGGCGTCATCAAGATCGATCGAACCCGCCTTCTTGGCGTCGAGGGTTTGAATATCGAGCTTCATGTCCGCCCTCACTCCGCCGCCTGCATGAGACCCGCCGGCATCGGCGCGTCTTTGGGCAACGGCGCCTTCGCTGCGTCACGCACTTCCACCCAACCGCCTTCGGCGCCGGGAACCGCGCCTTTGACGAAAATCAGATTGCGGTCCGCGTCGATGCGCACGACCTGCAGGTTCTGAACGCTCACGCGCTCATCGCCCAGGTGGCCGGCCATCTTCTTGCCCTTGAACACCTTGCCCGGATCCTGGCGCTGGCCGGTGGAGCCGTGGCTGCGGTGCGAGACCGAGACACCATGGGTGGCGCGCAGACCGCCGAAATTCCAGCGCTTCATGGCGCCGGCGAAGCCTTTGCCGATCGAGACGCCGGCGACGTCAACCTTTTGGCCGACAACAAAATGGCCGGCGCTGATCTTGGCGCCGACCGGGAGCAGATTCTCTTCAGCAACGCGAAACTCGCGCACGATCGCTTTTGGCTCGACCTTTGCGCGCGCGAACTGGCCGCGTTCCGCTTGGCTCGCGCGCTTAGCCTTGGCGGCGCCTGCGCCGAGCACGATCGCCGAATAACCGTCGGCCTGGGGCGCGCGAGGTTTCGCTTGCTTGCCTTCGTTCTTGCGCGACTTCTTCGGCTTCAACGCCACTGCGTCGCCGGCGGCGTTCTTGAATTCCTCTGCCTTCACGGTGCGGCGGCCGACCACCTGGCAACCGGAAAGATCCAACACGGTAACGGGCGTGTGCACGCCGTCTGCGTCGAACACGCGCATCATGCCGACCTTGCGAGCGATGACGCCGGTGCGTTGAGAGAGCTTGCCCATCGCTGCTTAGCCCATGACCTGGATTTGAACATCGACGCCTGCCGAGAGGTCGAGCTTCATCAGCGCGTCAACAGTTTGCGGCGTCGGTTGAACGATATCGAGCACGCGCTTGAATGTGCGGATTTCGAATTGCTCACGGCTTTTCTTGTCAACGTGCGGCGAGCGATTGACCGTGAACTTCTCAATGCGCGTCGGCAGCGGCACCGGACCGATCACCGTGGCGCCCGTGCGCTTGGCCGTCGACACAATTTCCTTGGCCGACATATCCAGCGTGCGGTGATCGAAGGCCTTCAGCCTGATCCGTATGTTTTGTTGCATCATTGCCAAACGTCCCGATCACCGATCCTAAAAGCGGAAGCGCCGCCCGAACCGGACGGCGCTCGCTACGTGCAGGTTTCGCAAAACGCGGGCTGAACGGGACTTTAGTCCCGCGCGCTGAAGTCCCAAGTCTGGGTAACCGCCGCGTGAATGCGAACCGCGTCTAAGCTGAAGCTTACGGCCGGCTCGAAGCGGGGGTCTGTACATTAGCCATGCGGAACCCGTCAAGCGTGATTGGCGCTTTGGCTCACTCTCCGATGTTTACCTCTCCAGAGCCCCACACTTCGCGGGTGACGCTGCCGGTGACGCTATCGACCCGGACGTTGCCGGATCCCGCGATTTCCGCTTCCAGCGCTCCAACCGCAGCGTCCACCTCGACGTTGCCCGACCCCACGAGATCGACGTCCAGACGGTTGACTGGCGCAGCGATGACGACATTGCCCGAGCCGGCGACATCTATCAGCGCTTCGCCGATCTGACCGCCGCCGATCTCAGCATCACCGGAACCAGCCGAATCCACCGACAGATCGCCGGTCAAAGATGCGATAGAAACGTTTCCAGAACCCGCCAAATCAATCTCCGCGCCGGCTGCAATCGCGCCGGTCGCGACCTCGCCGGACCCGGCAATGGACGCCTTTAAAGAATTGGCGGCGGCGGTCTGCACCGAGCCGCTGCCAGCTAACTCGACACTAAGCACGCCAGCGACATCCCCCACGGCGACGGCACTGCAACCGGATACGTCGAGATCCACCTCCTGGGCGGCCCCAATGGCAGTCGTCCCCGCGCCGCTGCGGGTTAGATTCAGGACGCGGGGCGCCCGTATCACCACCCGCGGCAATTGATCCGCACCGAGCGTGCCGTAGCCGTCGAGTTCGGCGCCGCCATCGATGCAGTCATCGATGCGACCGCGGAGCTGGCCGTCGACCGTGATAACGCCACCTTCGGCTGTCACTTGCGGCATTGGCGCACCGCCTGGATTCTCGATCTCAACCAGGAAATCCGCCCGTTCTTCCGGCAAAATCTCGACACGGGCGGCCAGGTGGCGCAGGCGCAGCCGCTCCCCGCTCAGCGCAAGGGGTTCAAGCCGTCCGGGCGCCGTGTCAGCAAGCGCCGCCACACCGCCCCCGCCATCTGCATCAAAATGGACACCCCAGTCGCTTTGTCGCGCCAAGGCGACAATCCCGAAAATCACCGCCACCACGATCGCGGCGAAGAACACAAAGCGTTCCATTCCATGGCCTCCCTCGCTCGGTCCGAGCGGTTCTCGAGCCCAGAGATGCCCTTCAAGGGGGATGCAGATGCACGCCCCCGTCGCCCGGGACGAAAAAGGGCCGCTCGTGAGAGCGGCCCTTCGTTTCTTTGCAAAGCAGAACGTCAGCCCTACTCGAGGATTTTCGCCACGACGCCTGAACCGACCGTGCGACCGCCTTCGCGGATGGCGAAACGGAGGCCCTGGTCCATGGCGATGGGGCTGATCAGCTCGACCGTCATTTTGATGTTGTCGCCCGGCATCACCATCTCGACGCCGCTCGGCAGCTGAACGATGCCGGTCACATCCGTGGTCCGGAAGTAGAATTGCGGCCGATAGTTGGTGAAGAACGGCGTGTGACGGCCGCCTTCTTCCTTGGTAAGGATGTAAACCTCAGCCTCAAACTTCTTGTGGGGCGTGATTGAGCCCGGCTTCGCCAGCACTTGGCCGCGCTCCACGCCCTCACGATCGATGCCGCGCAGCAGCGCGCCGATATTGTCGCCGGCCTGGCCCTGGTCGAGCAGCTTGCGGAACATCTCGACGCCCGTGCAGGTCGATTTCACGGTCGGGCGAATGCCGATGATCTCGACTTCGTCGCCAACCTTGACAATGCCCTTTTCGACCCGGCCGGTCACAACCGTGCCGCGGCCGGAGATCGAGAACACGTCTTCGACCGGCATCAGGAACGGCTGGTCGATCGGCCGTTCCGGTTGCGGAATGTAGGTGTCGACGGCGGTCATCAGTTCCATGATCGCGTCTTCGCCAATCGGCGGGTCTCGCCCTTCGACTGCGGCCAGGGCCGACCCCTTCACGATCGGTACGTCGTCGCCTGGGAAGTTGTACGACGATAGGAGTTCGCGAACCTCCATCTCGACAAGGTCCAGAAGTTCCTTGTCGTCGACCATGTCGACCTTGTTCATGAACACCACCAGCGCCGGCACGCCGACCTGACGGGCGAGCAGGATGTGCTCGCGCGTCTGCGGCATCGGGCCGTCAGCGGCGGACACCACCAGGATCGCGCCATCCATTTGGGCGGCGCCGGTAATCATGTTCTTCACGTAGTCGGCGTGGCCGGGGCAGTCGACGTGCGCATAGTGGCGCGCATTGGTCTCGTACTCGACGTGGGCGGTGTTGATGGTAATGCCGCGCGCCTTCTCTTCCGGCGCCGCGTCGATGTCGGCATAGGACATCGCCTTGGCCTGACCCTTCTTGGCGAGCGTCATCGTGATCGCCGCCGTCAGCGTCGTCTTGCCGTGGTCGACGTGGCCAATGGTTCCGATGTTGCAGTGCGGCTTTGTCCGCTCAAACTTTTCCTTGGCCATGTTTTGGTCCTGTTTCTCCGACGATGCCCAAAAGCTGAAAGGCGCTCAGGCCCGGCCGAAGCGCTCGTAAGGTGCGGGTCTTTAGCCGCAGTTTGGACGCCGTCAAGTCCGTTTGCGTCTTGGCCGGCGCTTCCGCCATGCTAGAAGCAATGCCGCGACGGTCGCCCCTCGGGGCGTGAAGAGGGAACGCGGTGTGAGGCGACGGTCTCAAATCCGCGGCTGTGCCCGCAACTGTAAGCGGCGAGCCCAACGCCACAACGCCACTGTCTACCGACGGGAAGGCGGCGGCGGGCAAAGACCCGCGAGCCAGGAGACCTGCCGGCGCACGTCGCTCGTTCGACGGCCGGGATCAGCCGCGCGAACCGGATTCTCCGCAGCAGCGACGCGGGCGGCCCGCGCTTTGGCGCCCCGCTGTCGCTGGATCGGTCGCGCACTTGGGTCGGGCGCGACAACGGAGACGTCATCATGCGTCACCTTCGCGTTGCTTCCTCTGCGTTGTTCGCAAGCCTGCTCACGGCTTTTCCCGCCGTTGCACAGCCCGACGAGGTCGTTGTTACCGCCACCCGAAGCGACAGCGCAGCAGCCTCTCTGCCGGGCCGCGTGGAGGTCATAGACCGCCGCGATATCGAGGCCGAAGCCATAACAAGCTTACCCGAAGCGCTCGGCGCTGCGGCGGTCCAGTCGGGTGGTGTGGGCCAGCAAGCCTCGCTTTTTCTGCGCGGCTCGAACTCCAGACACGCGCTTGCGCTCTATGACGGAGTTCGCCTCAACGATCCTTCAACGCCCAATGGTCTCTATGACTTTGGTCTTGACACCTTGGGCGGTCTCGACCGCATCGAAATCCTGCGCGGCCCTGCCTCCTCGGTTTATGGCTCGGCCGCTGTCGGCGGCGTTGTGAACTTGATCCCGCAGCGCGGCGGACAGGACGCATTCGAAGGAACGGCCGAGTTCGCGATCGGCTTGCTCGACACGACCCGGACCCTCGCCGGCGCCGCCGGCTCAATCGAAAACGTCGATTACGGCGTCACGGGAGAATGGTTCGAGACGCAGGGATACGATCTCGTTCCAGAGCGCTTCGCCACACATACGGGCGACGCTGATGGGGCCACGGTTGGAACGGTTTCGGCGAACGCTAGACACGAGACAGCGAACATTGGCGTAGACGTCTTGCTTCGAGTTCGTGAATCCAGCGCTGCGTTCGACACCTTCTCCGGCGGCGCCTTCTTCGACCGCCGCGCCGATGACGAAGATCTCGCGAACCACGCGACTCAAGCGCTTTGGAGGCTGGGCATCGATCATCGCTTGAACGAGAGCATGCGGGTCCGTCTCTCTGGCGGGGCGCTTTACGGCGATCGGGTCGAGGAGGACGATGGCGCTGAGACCAGTTTGGCCCAATCGCACCGCGCGTTCGCCGAAGCGCTCGTTCAGCATCAGGCCGCGCGCTGGACCGTCAACGCTGGCGTCGCCTACGAGCGTGACGCCATCGAGGTCGACACCCCGTTTTCCGACCCGCTCAACGTTGCTGAAGATCACCTTGGCGCGTTCGCTGTCACGCAGCTCACGATCGCGCCTCGTCTTGTGACCACCGCTTCGCTGCGCTCGGACGCTTACGATGGCTTCGGCAGCCACGTAACCTATGCTCTCGGTGTGGTGAAAACGCTGGGCGCAGGCCGCGTCTATGCCTCTTACGGCGCCGCATTCCAGGCGCCGAGCTTAAGCGAGCGCTTCGAAAGAAGCTTTTTCAACCTCGGCAACCCCGATCTCGTACCGGAACGCTCGCAGAGCTTCGAACTTGGCTTCGATGCCGGCGGCGATCATCTCCAGCTCGGCGCCACGCTTTTTCGAACGCAAATCGACAACTTGATCGAGTACAGCTTTGCTGACCGGCGCAACATCAATACCGGGAGCGCGGAGATCAACGGCGCGGAAGTGCGCGTCGGGACTCAGTGGGACGGCGGCTCACTCCGAGTTTCCTACGATTGGACGGACGCCCGCAACGGCCTCAGCGGCGAGCCGCTACTCCGCCGGCCGGAGCACGCTTGGCGCGTCGAAGCGGCGCTGCGACCGTCAGAGCGCCTGCTAATCACGGGTTCCTGGTCGATCGTTGGCGAACGCCGTGATGTCACATATGAAAACGATGGCGCCTTCGCTGACGCTCTCGGCCGCGTCGACGCCTTCGATGTCATCGCTCTCGCAGCGACGCTACGGATGGGGGACGATGTCGACATGTTCGTGCGCCTCGATAACGCCGGCGATCAAACCTATGAGCAGCCAGCAGCCTTCGCGGGCCCTCCGCGACGTGGCACAGCCGGGCTGCGCAGGCGCTTCTAGCCCCCGCCCTCCGCACTTGCAGCGGCGCCGAGCGTCAAGTCGTCACCGATCACGGTGCGTCGCTGCTCATCAAAGCACACCGAACGCAACTCACCGTTGCGCAGCATGTCTGCAGGCATCTGCTCGGGGCGAAACCATTGTCGCGCAAGCGTTACGAAACCCGGTGCGCTTACACCGACAGCACCCCACCTTTGCGCAACTCGGCGTCTGCTTTCCTCGCTGCGTGCCCAAGAAGGCCAGTCGTCAGCGACATGGGTGAACTGAACACGCAAATTGCCGCAGCTGAACTCTCCCCACTGCATGTTGGTGATCGCGACCACCCGCCGCTCCACGGGCGCGCAGAATTGAGCGCGCTGCGTTCGATACGGTGAACCGTTGAGCCGCGCAGCGCCAGTCTCCGTCAGCCTATACCTCGCAACGCCCTCCCCTCGCTGGGCAGGGTCTTCAATCAGGAAGCCTTGGTCCACGAACTCTTGCATACGACGGTGGCTGGCTTCTGCGACATCGCCGCCCCAGTCGCGCGTCATCAGGTCGTAGCGCACGACGAACAATCCGCGCGGTCCTTCCGGGTCCAGCCATAACGCCGGCCACGAGAAGCAGGTGGTCTGCCGCGCCACGAGCCTTTGGACGGAAGCGAGAACCTCCGCTTCCTCGATGGGTTGCTCGACGCGTTCGACCACCATATTGGCCTCGCCGAACCGCAACTGACGCGGCATCTCGCTCCAACGTATGTCCACTTCGACATCGTCAGCACCGCCAGCCAACAAACATCCAGCCAGAGCAGCGCAGCACCCGATGATCGCGAACGCCAAGCTCAAATGCCTCAAATGGACCTCCCGCTACCTGCCGAATAAAAGGCAGAAAACCTTCAAATGCAATTGATTAGCTGCCCCAATAGGGGCTCGGCGAAGCGCCTCTAGTTTTCGTTAGCGGTGACGATCTTAGCACCCTACCCTGATCGGCGGGTTGCAACAGGAGGACACGCTTATGGCCGTTGCTAAGGTCATTGAGGTCACAGCCGGCTCGAAAAAGGGGCTGGAAGACGCCATCGAGCAGGGGCTCTCCAAGGCCTCCGACACGCTCGAAAACGTCGAAGGCGCATGGATTCAGGACATTAAGGTCAGCTGCAAGAACGGCAAAATCAGTGAGTGGCGCGTCAACATGAAAGTGACGTTCGTGCTGAAGTGACGTCAGCGCGGTGATGGAGCGGGTAGAGGGAATCGAACCCTCGTCTTCAGCTTGGAAGGCTGCGGCTCTACCATTGAGCTATACCCGCGCCGCGGGGATCGGCTTTTAGTACCGATCCCCGCCCACCCGCAAGCGCACAACCTGGGAGCCCCGATCTGCACGGAAACCAAAAGTCTCGCAGCTGATTTTGGGCCCAGTGCGCATGCACGCGCTATCGGCCTGTGTTCAAGACTGAAGATGGTGGAAGGGGCTGGATTCGAACCAGCGTACGCTCTCGCGGGCAGATTTACAGTCTGCTGCCATTAACCACTCGGCCACCCTTCCAGAGGTGTCGGGTAGCATACATCAGGTGTCAGGCGCTCTGACACCTGATACCTGACGCCGGTCACCCAAAGCGGAGCGCTCCTATAGCCAAGCCCCCTCCCCCGCTCAAGCCGCCGATGCGCACCCCGCGCCGTCAGTTCGAGGAAGAAACGGGCGGCCCCTCCTGGATTTGGGGCGTCCATGCCTGCGCCGCGGCGCTGGCGAACCCTGCGCGGCGCCTCGAACGCATCGTCGCCACGCGCAATGGCGCGGCGAGGCTGCCGGCTGGCGTGGACGCACAGATCCTGGCGCCCGACCAGATCGATGGCATGTTGCCGCCCGGTGCGGTGCATCAAGGTGTAGCTGTGCGAGCGTTTCCGCTGGAGCCCGCGGAGTTGGAGGGCGCCTGTACGCCCGCGGATTGGCGCCCGGTCCTGATCCTGGACGGCGTCACGGATCCCCAAAACGTTGGCGCCGCATTCCGTTGCGCTGTCGCCTTCGACGCGCGGGCTGTGATCATGCAAGACCGTAAGTCGCCTCCGCTCACGGGCGCCTTGGCGAAGGCCTCTGCTGGGGCGATCGAACTCGTGTCCAACGTCCGTGTGACCAATCTGTCGCGCGCCATCGAGCAGTTGCGAGACTGGGGCTACGCGACGCTCGCGCTCGAGGGTGAAGCAAACCTCGACGTGGCCGACGCCTGCGCCGACCGACGTCCGATCGCGGTGGTGCTCGGCGCCGAGGGCAAGGGCGTGCGCGATAGCGTCGCCGAAGCCTGCGAGAAACGCGCACGCATTCCTATCGACCCGCGTATGGAGAGCCTCAACGTGTCTGTGGCCGCAGCGATCGTGCTCTATGAAGCCGCTCGCCACCACCGGCGGCGTTAGCCAACGCTACTTTTTCTTCGCGCCGCCGCCCATCGCGGATGTGATCAGTCGTTTCACGAAGAAGAAGATGCCGATCACGATCAGGAAGCCGACGAAGAGCACGCCCACGCGTGTCCAAAACGCTGGGTCCATAATGGGCGGCAGCGCCAATTCCTGTTGCCCAGCCAGGACTGGAGCGAAATGCTCTATGGCAATGTAGATCGCGACGGTCAGCAGCGAAACTGGGATCCACTGCCCCCAGGAGCGTAAGAAGATCGTAGCTGCGAGCGCCAGGATCAAACCCTTGGGATCGTTGATCTGAGCGAAGCCCTCGCGGAGGATTTGCACGGCTTGGTCGAGATAGGCTTGCATCGATTCCCCCTGCATCCGGGCCGAAGCCCTCGCTCCCGCTTCGAATTCTTAAAGACCGGCGTGTGCCTCGTCCAGGTCCATCACCCTGCCCCGAAGCGCTCCGACCAGGCGGCAATGTGCTCGTCTTCAATCTTTTTGAACAGCACGTCCGGCGGCGTGAACGCTAATCCCCGGGGAAGCGCATCGAGCAGCGCCTTATCGCTTGCCAGCGGCCACCTTCGGTTGCCGTCGGGCACGTTCATAGCATCGAGCACGGCCTTCGCCGCGTCAGGGATGAAAGGTTGCGCCAGGATCGCGTACAGCACGACGAGGTTCAACCCGGTGCGCACGCCAACAGCGGCTGCGTCGCGGTCGGTCTTGAACGCTGTCCAGGGCGCGGCGACTTGGAGGTACTCGTTACCGGCCGCCCATAGTGCGCGCAGCTCGGCAGCGGCTTTGCGAAACTCCATTTGCTCATGGAAATGGGTGAGCGCCTCGAGCCGCTGGTAGAACTCCGCCGCCAGAGTCGCCTCAGCCGGCCCCGGCGTCCCTCCGTCAGGCACTTTGCCCTCGAATTTCGACGCCGCAAAGCGCGTGATGCGGTTGACGAAATTGCCGAATACGTTGGCGAGATCGGCGTTAATGGTCTGCTGGAATTGCTCCAACGTGAAGGCCGCGTCGCTCGATTCCGGCGCGTTCGCCATCAGATACCAGCGCCAGTAATCGCTTGGCAGCAATTCGAGCGCCTGATCCATAAAGATGCCGCGCTTCTCGCTGGTCGAGAATTTTCCGCCGTACCAGGTCACCCAATTGAACGCCTTCAGACGATCAACAAGTTTCCACGGCTCGCCCGATCCCATGATCGTCACCGGAAAGCTCACGGTGTGAAAGGCGACGTTGTCCTTGCCCATGAACTGAACGTAGGTGACATCGTCGGCGCCTTTGTCTTCGCGCCACCAGCGCTCCCACTCAGCGCCGGTCACGTCCGCCCATTCGACTGTCGCGCCGATGTACTCGATCGGCGCGTCGAACCAGACGTAGAAGACCTTGTTCTCAAAGCCGGGCCGTGGCTTGCCGGTTTGCGTAACCTTCACACCCCAAGACAGATCGCGGGTAATGGAGCGATCGATCAGGCCCTCGTCCAGCCATTTGTAGGCGATCGAACGCGCAAGCGGCGGCCATTCCGTACTCTGATCCACCCACGCTCGGATGCGCTCCTGCATCAGCGGCTGCTTCAAGAACAGATGCGCGGTGTCGCGCGGTTCGACATTGGTTGACCCGGAGATCTTCGAGCGTGGGTTCTTCAGCTCAATCGGATCGAGCAGCGTGCCGCAATTGTCGCATTGATCGCCGCGCGCGCGTTCGAAGGCGCACACCGGGCACGTGCCTTCAACGTAGCGATCGGGCAGAAAGCGCCTGTCGTCGATCGAATAGATCTGCTTCGACACGCGTTCTTCGATCAGGCCATTTTTCTCCAACGCCTCGCAGAAGTGCTGTGTCAGCTGATGGTTCGGCGGGTTGGATGAGCGCCCGAAGTGGTCGAACGACAGACGGAAACCGTCGCAGGCGGCCTTCTGGATTTGGTACTGCGCATCGCAATAGGCGCGCACGTCTTGGCCTGCTTCCGCCGCCGCGAGCTCAGCCGGCGTGCCGTGTTCGTCGGTCGCGCAGATGAACAGCACCTCGTGGCCTTGTAGGCGCCGGAAGCGTGCGTGCACATCCGCAGGCAGCATCGAGCCGGCGAGATTGCCCAGATGCTTGATGCCATTGATGTAAGGCAGCGCGGAGGTGATCAGGTAACGGGCCATGGAGCCCGCTACCTAGAGCGCTTAAGACACGCCAGCAAGCGGGTCACGCGATCGGTGTCGCCTTCAGCCGTGCATACGCTTCCGCCATCTTCTCGTCGTAGCGATTCACGGCGTACGCTGGGCCGTTATAGCGGCTGGCGAAGCCCGCCCAGTCCTTGCGCTGTAGCTCATCGATGAGATTGTTGGCGCGCACGAAGCCTTCGAACGCTTCAAGCTGGTCGCGTTCCGAACGCGCGAGCTTGGCGACATAGTCTTTCGCATTCGCCATACCGAGGTTCGGGTAGTTCTGCCCCAGCACCTGAAAGCGGCCATAACTCGCGCTTTCCAGCGCCGCCAGCGGATCGAGCGAATAGGCCAGCTCCAGCTGCGCCCAACGCTCGGCCTGCGTGCGCGGATAGCCGCCGGGCGTGCGGTTGGAGATAGTCGGGTGGCTGGCGTCGAAGCGCGAGTTGGTTTTGCGCGAAAACAGGTGGCGCTCGAACAGGATCACCGGTTTGCCGTCGCTGGTGAAACCGCCAAGCGGTCCGGACTCTACTTCCGCAACCGCGGCCAGCGCTTCCCATTCGACGCCCATATTGGCCGCGATGGCTTCGAAGTCCGCGCGTCGCAAGGGATCGTTGTTTTGTTTCCGTAGCGTCGAGAGATAGGGGTCGAGCAGCGCTGGCAGCGCCGCGAAGGCGTTGGCGAGCGCCGTTGCGTACGCAGCCGCGTTAGGACCGCCCTCGAACTCACCGGCGAACCCGACCCAGTCGCGACGCTGCAATTCGTCGACGAGCGACGCGCGCGTGACGTAGGCCTGAAACGCAGCGAGTTGGCGCGCTTCCGACTGAGCCATGTCCTGAACGAAGGCAAAGACGCTTGGATGACCGGCCGCCGCATAATAGCGCCCGGGCAGCTGGAACGCGCCCCAGCTGGTGGCGCCGAGCGCAGCGTCGGGATCGAGCGCATAGGCTTCCCCGAGCTTCGTCCAGCGCGACGCTTGGTTGCCGCCGAGCGGCGCACGGCTCTGGTTCGAAATCGTTGGATGCGACGCGTCGAACTGACCGCCGGTCGCTTCGCTGAAGAAGAATGGTTCGAACGAGATCAGCAAGCGCCCGCCCGAAAAACCCGGACCGCCGCTTTCAACGCGAAGAATGGCTTTGAGCACGTTGGCGTCAAAACCAAGCGCTTGCGCGGCGGCTATGAGTGCATCGTCGAGTAGCCGCGTCGGATCCTGCGCCCGCAGCGCGTCGAGCGAAAATCCGGGTGGAGGCGTGGTGGCGTCCGCTGTGGGGGGAGTGACCGGCGGCGGGGGTGGCGGCTCAGCCGGCGGTGGCGGTGGCGCGGGAGGCGTTGCCGGCGGTGGTGGCGCAGCAGGCGGCGAGGCCGGCGGTGGCGGTGGTGCGGGAGGCGTTGCCGGTGGTGGCGGTGGTGCGGGAGGCGCTGCCGGCGGTCTAGCTGGCGGCGGCGTCTGCGGCGGTGGTGGCGGCGACGTGCGCGAGCCTCGGGAGCCAAAGATGGCGCGGAAAACGGAACCCCAGAAGCTCATGAGCCCACCTCTTCGCGCGCTTGCCCGCGTCTGCGCCTGATGCCCCATGTGCAGGCGCAGATGGCGGTTAACCACATTATCCCCGCCTCGCAAAGCTGCGACCTCGGGACCTCACAGGCTTTTGCGCACTTCCGTGTTCGCCGTGACGCTGGCAAAAGGACCGCCGCGCCGCCTTAGCTCAGCTGGTAGAGCACCTGATTTGTAATCAGGGGGTCGGGGGTTCGAGTCCCTCAGGCGGCACCGCGGGCGACGCTCACCGAGAGTTCATGTGACAATCGCAGGCCGGGTCCTCCACGACGGAGACACCCCGTGCGTCCGTTTGGCCACGGGCGCTCGGTCAGACGCACTAGAGACCTTGGCTAGGAAAAACCGCTGTGGGGGAGTCCAGGCAGCCACGCCGAACGTTTAGCAACGTCGAGTTGACGTCTCAAAGCTTCACCGGCGGTGCAGCGGACCGACAGAATCTCATCGAGTCCCTTGATGATTGGTCGCGGCGTGTGTGGCGCGAAGAGCGTCGCAGCCCGAGTGTCGTGCTCGCGGTGCCAATCTGGTTGGCGATCAGGATCGGATACCGAGCGCGCTTCGTTGGCGCGAGTTTTCTCTTTTTTGCTTCCCGCCCTTTTGTTTGGCTCTACTGGCGCGCCTACGCACTGTGCGGGCCATCGGCGAGGATTCTGAAGCGCCTCTTCTGGTCGTATGCGTTTCCTATCCTTGAACGCGTCGCTGGCGCCCTTAACCGCGTGTACTGGGCCGCCTATGCGCTGTGCAGCCCAGCCGCGCGCGTGTTGGAGCGCGCCTACCGGCGGAGCGCCCAATCACTCACCCGGATGGTTCTTTCGGCGCTCGCTGCGGCCAAGCGTCTGTGGTCGGCGTGCTATCGGCTTTTTTTGTTTCCAGCCGCGGACTTCACCACTCGACTGCTCGGCTTTGAGCTGGCGCCGCCCCAGCACGCGAAACGACAGACTCAATTTGCGCGCAAGGAGCGCGCTCAGCATACACGTAAAGAGCTGACGCTGACTGCCGACGACGCCATTGCGTGGACGGCAAAAACGATCGAAGACTTCGACCCCCTGTTCAGCCTTGTGTGGCGACTTGGCCTCGCTCGCCCAACGCCATCGACGCTCTACATTTTCTTTGCCCAAGGCTTCGCCGCCAGCGAGCGCCACCTCAGTCTATTGGCTGATAAGCTCCGCAGCAGCTCACCTTGCACCGCGGTCATTCTGTGCGCGGCAAGCGCTGACGCCGCCACACATCTATCCCAATCGCTGCGCGCCGATGTGAAGGCGATCAGTGGGTGCGACGTCGCCGCTTTTATCGATGCCGTCCGAAGCGGCGAGCTCAATGGTTCGCCCTCTTTCGAGGTCAAAGCCTTCGGCCCGGTCGTGCTGTTGGTTACCGCACTTTGGGGCCGTGTCGGCAGCTCAGCCGTTTTCGATGCGCAAACGGAGGCGCTGATTGAGGGCGGCGCCATCGTCGCACGGGTGTTTGTCGAACATCACGATCGCCCGAGACACGTCGGAGACGCGTTGTTGCGAGAGGATCTGGCGGAGGTCCGCCCGCATCTGTTTGCCGTCGCCGTTCGCCCCGCGAGGTCTGCCGATCAAAGAAAGCTGCGTCGCACGGAGGACTACAAACGACGATCAGCTGTGCGTAGGCTGGAACTTGAGCTTTCGTTGGCGAAACCGAGAGACCCGCAAGACGCCGATGTCTTGGCCTGGGCCACGCGCGCGGCGCAGCTCACGGTTGTTAATCACGCCTTCCACATGGCGTTCGCCCAACGGCTGTCCGCCGCCCCCGTCGTGCTTGAAACCCACGACGTCGTGCTGCAGCAACTCGAAAGCCACGGCTGGCCCCCTTTCGTCGATCTAGGCAGCGAACCGCGCGCGATGCGGGACTCAGACCAGCGCGACCTCTGGCGGCGCGCGGACGTCTGCGTGAACCTCACCGCCGCGGACCACGATGCGATAGCCCCACACGCCAAGGCCGCGTTTCTAATCGCCCCAGCGGCCCCGAAAGCAAACATGACGCTCCGACCGTGGTCAGATGTCGTGACCGCGAACCAATTAAGCGCCGCCTTTGCCGAGCGCGAAACCATCGATGTCTTGCTGTGGGGTGACTGGCACCGGGCCAATGCGCGCGCGGTGGAGTGGTTCTTCGACCGGGTTCGCCCACTGGACGACACGCTCCAGCAAGCGCGCATCGCTGTAATCGGCCGCGTCACCCGCTTACTCCCCGATCGCCTGCGGAGGCTCCACAACGTGGTCTTCGCCGACTTCGTCGACGAGCTTGGCGACTTTTTCGGCCGCGCCCGTGTGCTCGCGGTCGCCGACCAAGAAGCGAGCGGCGTTTCGATCAAGGCGCTGGATGCGCTCCGCTTTGGCCGCCCGTTCGTCGCGACCTCGGTCAGCATGCGCGGGCTCGACGTCACTGGCTACGAGCGCGTGATGGCGGCGACGCCGCAAGCCCTCGCCGCAGATCTGGTCGAGCTGCTCACGGATAACGCCGCATTGCGCCGCCGTGCGGAAGCGGCCATCGCGCTCTATGAGCGCAATGTCTCACCCGACGCCTACCGTGCGCATTGGCGACAAGCGATCCTGCGCGCACAACCCAGCTTCGGCGACATGACCGTGGCGCCATCAGCGCCTCCGCTCACCGGATCGTTGGAGGGCGCCTTATGGGAGCTGCCGCCGCTCGCGCGAAAAGCCACGCCGGCGCCAGCGGTAGCACTGGCGCGCGCAGTCCCCGTAACGCATCCGCTGGCGGCAGTGATCTGCACGTACAATCGCTACGATGTCTTGCCGGGTGCGATCGAGTCGGTGCTACAGCAGGACATTGACGCAAACGACCTCGACATCATCGTCGTTGACAACTCGCCGGACCAGACCGAGGCCGCCCGCTTCGCTGCGCGCTATGCGGGCACGCGAGTGCGCTACTTGCTCGAACCGATTCCCGGACTGTCCAACGCCCGCAATGTGGGCGCCCTGGCGTGCAGCGCGCGCTACGTCGCGTATATCGATGACGACGCGGTAGCTGCCTCGGACTGGGCGCGCAATGTCGTCGCGGCGTTCCGCCAGTTCAGTCCCAAAGCCGGTGTAGTTGGCGGGCGTATCACGCCCCGCTGGATCGCGCCGAGGCCCGACTGGCTGCCGGATGAACTCATCGGCAATCTCTCGATTGTCGATTGGGGCGGGCGGACGCGGCCACTCGGCAAGACCGAATGGCTGGCTGGATGCAACATTGCGTTCGAGCGCGACACGCTCCTTGCGCTCGGCGGCTTTTCGCGCGCCTTGGGTCGTGTGGGCGCCGGCGCGGCTTTGCTGTCCAACGAAGAGAGCGCGGTTATCGACCGCTTTGTCGACGCTGGCCGCATCGCGATCTACGCTCCAGACGCCACGGTCGAGCACCTGATCGAACCGGCGCGCCTGCAGCAGAGCTGGTTTCGCCGCCGCGCCGCGTGGCAAGCCGTTTCCGACTACATCAAGGACCCCGAGAAAGCGTCAGCGTACGCGCGCGCCGCAGCCGAACGGCTCCGCCAGGAACTCGCCCAGTCCCCTGAAGGCGCCCCGCCGCCTGGCTTCGTGCAGGCCCACACAGAGCGGGAGGCGTTCCGGCGCGATGTCGGGCTCATGTACGACATCGTCATCGCCATGCTCGCCGGCGGTGTGGAGCTGGACGAGACCGGCAAGTCGCAGGCGTCGTTTCAGGACAAGCTGCTGGCGAGCGTCCGGCGCGAGATGCAGCGCAATCCGCAGCTGAGATCGACCATCCGTAAGCTGGCGAACATCTAGCGCTGCGCGAGCCAATCGTACAGCCGGTCGATCATGGCGTTGCGATCGACGACCTGCGCCCGCCACGCGCTCTCATCAACCGGAGGAGAGGTTGCATTCGCGTCGCTGCGCCAATCACTGCGATCATAGCCGAACGCCGCAAAATCCTGCTCATAGGCCGATGCGACGGCGGCCGCGCTCAACTCATCATAGTACGCGCGCCATGGCCACGATACGGTTTCGTTCAAGCGCTCCAGGGTGACGCCCTGTTGGCAGCCGTGAGCGGCCAGATGCGATGAGAACGCATTCAACGCCGCGTCCATCTCCTCCACTTTGAATAATTTGGTGTACGGCATGAGGCGAGGCATCAGCAGATCCGTTTGCGGGCACAGGTGCGCATCGGCGTTACGGAACGCCGCCACGCTCACGACCTCGCGCACAAACGCAGCGAACGCTTGCTTGACCTCGGCGTAAGCGCCGGCCCCGCCATAGCGGCGATGGAGATCGGCGTAGTGAGGCTCGCGCAGCCGAACCTTGTTTTCGAACACCGACACCACCCGACTGTACGGATTGCGGCAGAGCCCGAACACGAACCACTCGGGATCGCCATCGAGGATGGCGGCGTGTTCGCTTTCCTCAACGTCGAGCAATGTCGGGATGTCGACATAGCGCCGCTGATGGATAAGCATCTCCAACCGGCTCTCGCGATGGTAAGGTGGAGAATTCTCTTCGACACTTGCCTGCTCGACACGCGCGATCACCCTTTTCCAGGAGGTGCAGGCCGCCTTCGGCGTTTCCACATAGACGTAGCGATGCTTCAGCGAGACGAACGACCCGTACGACAGCCTCCGCACGGCGACCTCGGGATCGTATCCAGCTGCAAGCGCGCGCACGCGAACCGCGGCCGCGGCGTTGCGGCGAGTGCGCTCCGCCCGTTCCGCTTCGGTGTCGGGGAGCTTCTGCAACGCCACCACCTTGCCGGCGGCGCAGGCGCGCGCGTATCGCCCTGACGCCAGCAAGCGGGCAATCGCATGCGCGGGACCGGCCTCGGGATCAAGCGCATCGTCGAAGACGATGTAGCCGCCATCGACCAGGAACGGCGTCCACAGCTCCACGTCCGCCTTGACCCCCTCCACGCTGTGGTCGCCGTCAATGAACAGCATCCCGATCGGCTGTGACCACGCTCTCCCTGCCGCCGCGCTCGGCAGGTTGATCAGCGCCACAGCGTCCGCGCAGTCGGCGCGCAGGACCGCCTCGAAAAACGCCTTGCGGTCATCCGGGCCGAAGCGTCCGCCATAAAGCCCGATGAATTCCGCATGTGGTTCAACGCAGTACACGATGGATCGCCGGTCGGGCGGCTGCAGTCGGGCGCCCATCGCCATGGCGATTGCCGACTTGCCGCGCCACGATCCGATCTCCACGATGCAGCCCGCTTCAAGCTCCGCCGCGAGACGATGAAGCAATTGCGCCTCTTCGCCGGTGATCATGCCGTCGAAGCTGTCGAGCGCGCCGCCGTCGAAGGAAGCGTCCGCCATGTTTCTCTCACCTGCGATCTCAGAGGCTTGGCGCCAAAGCTGACAGAACAGCAACTTTCGCGTCATACGCAAGCCTTGAGATAAGCGCGCCACGGTGATGCGTTACGCAGGGGCGACGGCGAGCGACTAGGCAGTCAGCTGTCACTCAACTAAGGAGAGTGCAGAAGGATGATCGATGGCTGACTCGACCCAAGTTCTCAGTGCTGAAGAGAGCATGGAGAATGACGAACTCGCCTATTGGAAGCGCGTGTTCGAGAAGCGGCAAGCAAGTGGCGATCCTTACATCGAGCATTTGCTCAGCCCCACCTCGACTCTCGCTGAACCGGTTCGATCGGTCTTCTTAAGTTCTCATGCTGGTGACGAAAGCGCGCGCGTTCTCGATGTGGGATGTGGCCCGCTTTCTGTGCTCGGTAAAAAATGCGGTGACGTATCTTTGAACATCGTGGGGGTCGATCCCTTGGCGGACGCCTATCGCGACCTCATGCGAGAGTATGGCGTTGAGCCGCCGCATCGCGCAATCAAAGGCATGGCGGAAGACTTGAACAGGCTTTTTGCCGCTGACTCCTTCCACTTTGTACACTCAAGGAACGCTCTCGATCACTGTGCGGACGCCCCTTTGTCGATTCAGAACATGCTGCGGGTGGCGAAGCCTGGAGCGAAAGTCTTCATCAACGTCTGCCAGAACGAAGCGGAGAATGCCGCCTATTCAGGCTTCCACCGTTGGAACTTCGATACCCAAGGCGAGCATGTCGTTGTTTGGAATCCGGGCCGTATCGTGTTCCTTGACGACATCATCGGCAACCTTCCGTACTCCTTTACGATCCGCGATCTGCCGAACTCGCACCGAAAATACCCACGCGAGATCGAGATCGTAATTCACAACGTCGACTTCACTGGTGTGAAGTGGGTGCGCGCTTCTGACTCCGTCGAAGCGGCCTTCTCCCGCAAACACGGTTGGGCAATCCTGCGCGCGACGGGACCGATCGAGACCGGATTCAGCTTCTTCGTGCACGGACTCAAGGCTGGCAGGGTCGCACTGACAAAAGCGTTTCGCTGGTACGATAGCCGATCCCAGCGCTCGGTGCGCCTCGACGATGCCGAACTCGATCAACTTCGGATCGGACAATACTACGCCACCGAAGACGCCGCGCACCGTTTCGTGAATATTTGGGCGGGCGAGGTGCTCAGCTCTGATTAGCATTGCCAGACGTGGAGCACCCCGCGCCTTCGTTGCGCGATCAGGATGCAATCAATGACAGTCCTTGTAGGCTTGCATATCACCAAGTGCGCTGGAACCACCCTAGCCAACGCTGTTACAGACGCTTTGTCGCCGCACAAACACTACATCTGCTCCGCACCGGTCGACGCTGCAATTCTTAGCTGGCAAGAGTTGCCTTGCCGCCTCGACTGGAAACAAGTCGACTTCGTGTTTGGTCATTACGTGCACGAGTCGCTCTTCAGCGTGTTTCGCGATCGCGACATGGTCTGGTTCACAGGTGTTCGCGATCCGGTGGAGAAAGCGGTCAGCGAATATCACCAGATGTGCAAGGTGGCGATTGCGGCGGGCCGCACTCCCCTCACTGCAGAAGCGTTTCTTTCGATGCGGACGAACGTCATGTGCGCTGAGTTCCTGCGAGCGTTCCCCACGATCGACGCACAGGCCAAGGGATCGCTGGCGGAGAAGGCGCTCGAGGCCGCGCGCCTGTTTGATCTGATATACAGCCTTGCTGGTTTCGAACAATCAGCACGTCGGCTGCTAGAGCTGATAGGCTTATCTGGCGAAAAAATGATCCCTGACAACCTGCGCTGGAGCGCACCCGATCATGGGGACTTCCTGACTGAACAAGCGGAGGCGATTCGAGTTGACGCGCCAAAACACTTCGACCAAGACATTGCCCTCTATCAGGCGCTCAGCCCTGCGCTAGATGAATGGCGACCCTTTTCCAATGGGACCGACGTCTCCGCCAATAGAGAACGTTGGCTGCCTGCTATGATGGCCAACAACGCAGATATCGACTCATTCTCGCGACATCTCGCGCCTTTCTACGCATATGACTTTGTTCAGAACGGAAGGCGAGAGGAGTTGCGCGAGATGTTGCATCGACAGGCGCGATGGATTGATGCGGTCCTCTCGGCTGAAGCGCGGATGTGAGGGTTACACCGCACTAAGGTCGCGAAGCGCCGCCCCCCACAAATTTTCCCGCCAGAATGTCTCGAACGCGCGGTCGGCGCGGTCCTGGCTCGGCAGATTGTGCGGCGGCGGCACGTGCACCGGAACCGAACACGCCACGCAGAGCCGCGCCAGGATCAGCGCACGCGGCGAAGTCGCCTCCTCCAGCACCACCACGCTCGGCGCCCGCTGGCAAACCGCCGCCAGGCAATCCAGGAACGTCGTCTCGTCATCGAGCGAGATCGCCGCGCCCGCGCCGTCGAACAGCGCCTCCAGCTCGGCCCCGACGCGGGCGGCCCGGTCGCCAGCCAAGACCAGCACCGTTCCCGCCAATGTCGGCTGCCCGTCACGCGCAAGCTGAGCGATCAGTCCCTTCAGCATCGGGTCCCAGCGTGAATTGTGCCAGAACAGCCCGCGCCCGTCGCAACGCACACCATCGCCGGCGGATCCAAACGCGCGCGCCCAGATCGCGTCATGGTGGGACGAGGCGTCTTCCGGTTGCGCGCCCTCCTGTGCGGCGGCGCTGACCACGAGCGCGGCACGTTCGACGATATCCGCTTTGGGGTGCGTGAGATGATGCACGCTGGGCGGGGCGTTGGCCACAAGCTCCGCCACCCACGGAGCATCGCTCAGCACATATTGCCGTGCGATGTCGTTGAGCACGTGCATGGCGCCGGTCCAAGACAGCAGCACCGCCGCCGCCCGCCTGTCGTTGAAACCGCGCAAATCGTAGATCACGACCCGCTCGAAACGCTTGAGCGCGCGCAAGAACGTCTGCGTTCCCCGTTCGCAATCGACCTGAAGCTGGATGCGCGCGCGCTCGATTGGCCGCCGCAGCGCCGCCAGCGGCGGTCGCCGCTCGGCGACATCGACCACGGCTTTCGCAAGCTCGGCGGGCGTCTCCGCAACAACCTCTGGCGTCAGCGCCAAGCCCTTCGCGGCGTGCGCGGCGGCGAGCAAGGGCTTGCCGTGGCGGATGGCATCGAAGGTCTTTACCGAAAAGCCGCTTCCGGCGAACACGGGCGCGAGCACGACGTCCACTTTGGCGAAGAACTCCGCTTCATCTCCGACATAGCCGCACAATGTCCAAGGGCCACGCCCCTCGACGCTCTCGCAGATCTTGCCGCCGATCAACAGCTCGACGGGAGAATCCCGTTCGCCCACTTCGCGCTTCAGCGCTGACAGGAACGCCTTCAATCCATGCTGGTTGAACGGGTGGGCCGAGCCAAGGAAGCCGAACACCACCTTGTCAGGGCATTGATAGTCGTTGCTCGCATGCGCCGTCGGCGAAGTTTCAAAGTAAGGCAAGTTCACGACCAGCGCGTCTGTCTTCCTACTGAGCCACTCGGCCTCTTCTCCCTGGATCATCAGCGCAATGTCGGAGCGGTCGATGCCGAACAACTCCGCCTCTTCGCGAATGGCGAAGAAGTCCGGCTGCAGGGAAGCGGCGCGGTACGCGGCGATGCGGCGCGAAAACACGTCGTGCGTGTCGATCACGCGCACGGTGCGCTTCGGCAGGAAGTCGAGCGCGCGCGACAGCCAAACATTGTGCACCACCACAACTGCGAAGTCATTGTACTGGACGAGCTTCGTCAGCAAGGTCTCCAACGACGGTTCCCACCACTCGTCCAAATGATGGAACTCGCCCTCCGCCGGCGGTTGGCCTACGCGTCCTTCCGCGCGCCAGATCAAGGTTTCAGGCCATTGCCGCAACAAGTCGCGCCGCCAGTGCTCGTTGACGCGCGCCTTCCAGCCGTCCTCGAACGCATAGAGCACGAAGGTGATGTCGTAGCCTGCGTCCGCTAGCAGGCGCGTGGTTTGCAGCGCCCTGCGCCGCTGGCCTGCGTCCGCGGGAACGGTAGCAAACGGGCTCAGCACCAGCGCTCGGCGGGCGGTCATCGCGCCTCCTCGCCAATGTCGAAGCCGTCGCTCATCAGCACGGCTTGCAAGTAGATGGCTCTGAGCTGGTCGCGTAGCTCGGCGGGCGCACGCGGCGCAAACCGAAAGAGCTTCAGCCCCCTGAACTCTGCCGGCGAGGAGGCGACAAGATTCCGCAGCTCTCGCGCGGCTTCCGCGGGCGTCGTCCAAAGTTCTCCGGACAACGCGTCTGAAACAGCCTGCCAGAACACCCGCTTTCGGAGCCACGCAACTGATAGACGCTCGTGCGGCACGAGATGATCGGCGAGCATCTCAGGCACGTAATAGATATGGTCTAGCCCGATCGCCCGCATTAGCGCCGTCTCTTCGTTGCTGAGCAGCCCGTGGGCGCCCTTGCGTCCCAGCGACACGTCGAACCCATTGAAGCGCGCCAGCGTCGCCGCGCGGAACGCCATGTTCGCGCCGACGATCCACTCGCCCGTGTTGAGCGGGCGCGCGGCGTCCCCCCAATCGAGACACGAGTAATAGCCCGCTAACTCCGGGTAGTACCACTTGGGCAAGTCGTCAGACGCAAAGTGCGGCGTGGTCTTGCCGCCGATGGCTTGCGCCTTTGGAAAGCGCGCAAAAGAGGAGACAATCGCCGTACACCAGCCGTCTTGGGCTCGGGCATCGTCGTCCAGAAAAGCAACAATCTCGCCTTTGGCTGCCGCAATGCCGGTGTTCCTGGCCCGCGAAAGGCCAAGCTCATCGCACACAACCAACCTTGCCGGATCGAATTCGACATTCGAACGGCGCGGAGAAGGCGTGTTGTCGACAACCACGACTTCCATTGTCGCGCTGTCGAAGCCCGCGCTCGCCACCACGGACGCTACCGCCGTCGATGCCAAATCGTACCTGTCGCAGGTGCAGATGATAACGCTGAGCTTCACGACGGCGCCCTCAGACGGCCTGCACCCATATTCGCTCGAACGCGAACGACACGTCTTTCTCGGGTGGGACCCCCTTCATGTCCACGCACAATTCAAAGGACAGGCCGGGTGTGCTCGCCGGCGGCACCACCGCTACATACAATCTGTTATGGGTGCTCTCCCAAGCGACGCGCTCGCCATCGATGGAGAGCTGCAGCGTATCGGCAATGCTCGGAAGTGCAAACGCCGCCACTTGAACGCCAAGCCGCGCGGGACGCGTGCGATTGAACAGGAGTTCTCCGGAGAGCTTTCCGCTACGGCCGACCCAGCGTCTTGGCTTCTGCCCCCGCGGTACGTCAACGTCGAACAGATCTTCAAAGTAGAGGTTTGGTTCGGTTGCTTCGTAGGTCCAATTGCCGCTTGTAGCGGCCAGGTATGAAAGCGCCTCGGAGCGCCAGAACTCCTGACCCGCCGACTTGATATTGCGCAGCTGACGCTCAACAGAAGCCAATCGATCTTCCAGTCTCCCGTGGTCTTCTTCTATCCGTGTGAGCCTCGCCATTGCCGATTGCGCGATTGCGAACGCGGTCTCATCTCGATCTGCACCGAGTTGGTCCAGGCGGCGGACGAGTAGAGCAACAGCTTGGCGGAGCGCCTCGAGGTTCGGGTCCGGCGCGCCTGCCACGCGAGCCGCCTCCTCGCCGCGCGCCTCCGGCTCCGCCAGCGCTGTATCCTCCTGCACGCCCATGCCCACCTCCGTCCGCAACTAAAGGACAGGCCCGCTGGCGGCGTCAACGAAAGCTTTCAGGGCATAGTCGCACGGCGGCTCACCCATTGCTTGAAGAGAACGCACCGCTGATCAACCGGTCCAGGACCCGGCGCGGACGAGGTAGCTCTTCGGATCCCTTGCGATCATAACGCAATCTCTCCAGGCCTTGAGGGGCGGCCGACGGTCAATTGTGCTCCAAAATCGCTGCATGAGAGCCACGGCCTTTTCAAGACGTGGATCGCTAGCGCCCGCGGCGACAAACTCGAACGCGATGTCAGGATCGGCCCACGTTGCCTGGGTCAGTTCTTTCCTGTGAAGATCGAAAAAATCTAAAGACAGCGCGCGCGTTCTCCAGATCAACGTGCGCATTGATCTCAGCCATAGCTCTCCCCCCGATCGTCGCTCGTAAGCGTTGCTCTGACTTGCAGCGCCTGCCTCGCCCAGAGCTCGTATCTGTTCTTGAACCCATACACGCCGTCTAGGCGTTCGAACTCGCGCATCGCCTGTTCGCGGGAGCCATCCAGGCACATCTGCCAAAAACGGACCACTTCGTTCATCGGCCGGCTCGTAGGCGAAGAACTCTCGATCAACCGATCGAGCAATGCGATGCGATCATCCATGCTGAAATCGTAAGCCGCGAGCCGCGCGATCTTGTCGGCCGGGATGGGCTTGGCGAGGCGCCAAACGCGGCTCTGATAAGGCACCAGCTCGTCTACAAGTGTAAACTCGTCGTCTAGGTATTGCATGCCGACATGGATGTAAGGGTGCCAGCAGTGGAAGTAATCCTGGTGCACGACCACAGACCGCCCGGGTATCAGGCACGGAAAGAACTCGCGGATGGCATGCGCACAAAGTTCTGCGGTCTTGGCGATATCGATGAACAGGATTTCTATAGGAAGGCCGCGCCAGCGATGTGTAAGGAAGTCGCCGGGATAGGCGCGGATCATATCTATGTACGGACCGACCTGCGCTGCGAAAATCTCTAGATAGCTTTCGCCCTCCTCGATGGGGTGGAAGTCGCGGGAAATCGACTCCCCCACATACTTGTCGACGACTTTGAAGTAGTCGTAAGCGTGCACCAGAGGTTCGCCCTTGAAATCGCGGCGACCGCCGGTCGCCGCGCCCGAGGCAAAGCAAAGCGTTGACGCGCCGACAAAGGCGCCAGCATCGACGATGCAGCCCTGGCCCGAAAGCCAGTTTTTCCCGAGCCAAAAGTAGCAGCGTCGCTCCTCGGGCCCGATCATACCCTTGGCCGCGAAAATCTCCTCTGGGGGCGCCAGAGTGTCGGATTGCCAAGGCTTGGAAGCGAGGTCCTGCAAGTTTTTTCCCGACTCGGAGAGAACATCGGATGCTTGCATCGCCAGCCGCTGGCCTCAAAAGCAGCCGCAGTAAACACAGCCTGAACCATTTCGACAATCGAGCAATTCCTCGTTGCGGACCGACGCGGCCCGTGGCAACAGGAGCGCCCTCGTCGGGGTGTAGCTCAGCCTGGTAGAGCATTAGCTTTGGGAGCTAAGGGTCGCGAGTTCGAATCCCGCCGCCCCGACCACTTCCCGCGAACATGCGGTGACTTGACCGCCCCGCCCACGCTCCACGGCGACAATTTAGCCCTGTAATCGCACACCGCGTCCTAACTCCTTGGGCGTCCGCGCCAAAGCGCGCTAAATGAGCGCTGAGCAGTTTCGGGAAGGGTGGCGGCAGCGATGGATCGGCGCACTTTGTTGACGAGCGTAGCGGTGGGTGCTGCGGCGGGCATTGGGGCCGGGTTCGGCTATACCCAGGTCGCGGGCGCGGGGACACAGCGCGTGGCGGGTCCGAGAGCACGGGCGGCCGCGACCGGCGCGGCGCTGCGGCTAAACATGGTGACCTCCTGGCCCAAGAACATGCCCGGTCTTGGCGAAGCGGCCGAGCGCGTGGCGGCGACAGCGGCCGAACTCTCCGGCGGCACGCTCGACATCAAGGTCTACGCGGCTGGCGAGTTGGTCGGCGCCTTCGAAGTTTTCGACGCTGTCGCGACAGGCGCGGCCGACATGTATCACGCGGCGGACTATTATTGGCAGGGCAAGCACGCTGCCTATCCCTTCTTCACTGCCGTGCCGTTCGGGATGACGGCAATGGAACAGCTAGCCTGGATCGATTACGGCGGCGGCCGCCAATTGTGGGAAGAGCTTGGCGCCCAGTTCGGCATCGTGCCGATGGCGGCGGCCAATTCGTGTCACCAGACGGGCGGTTGGTTCAAACGCGAATTGCGAAGCCTGTCCGATTTTCGCGGCCTGAAGATGCGCATTCCTGGCATTGGCGGCGAATTGATCCGCCGCCTCGGCGGCGCCGCGGTTGCGATACCCGGCGGCGAGATCTTCCAATCCTTGCAGTCCGGCGTGATCGATGCAGCGGAGTTTGTCGGACCCTGGAACGATCTTGGCTTGGGTTTCTATCGCGAGGCGCCGTTCTATTACGGGCCGGGCATACACGAGCCCGGCGCGATGCTTGCACTCGGCGTCAACAAGCGGGTGTTCGAGGGCCTGTCCGCAGAGCATCAGGGCATCCTGCGGGCATCCTGCCGGGCGGTGAATGACTGGTCGATCGGCGAGTTCACTTGGCGCAACGCCGAGGCGCTCGGTGTTCTTGCGCGCGACCACGGCATCCGCATCCGTCCTTTCCCGAACGACATCATGGCGGCCGCGGCCAACATCTCGCGTGAGATCTGGGCCGAAGCTGGCGCCAGCGACGCGCTCGGCAGGCGCATCTACGAAAGCTTCACCAACGCAATGGGGACGCTGCGGCCCTGGACCGAGGGCGTCGAGGGCCGGTACTACGCATTGCGCCAAACCGCGCTCGGACAAGATTGACCGGATGACGCCCTACGATATCGGACAGCCGCTCGGCGTCTTTTTCACCGTCATGGGCTTTGCGCTCGCGCCCTTTTTGCTGCTGCCCATTCTGATCCTGGCGCTGGGGGAGGATGCGGCGCGCGTCGCACGGCCAGCGATCGATATCATCGATCGCGTCTCCCTCGCCTTTGAGACTTTCGCCCGCTGGTGCCTGCTTGCGATGGCGTTCGGGATGCTCGCGACGGTGGTGCTGCGCTATGCGTTCGGCCAGAGCTTCACCAAGCTCGCCGAAGGCGTGCTCTACGCCCATGCGCTGGGCTTCCTGCTCGCCGCGCCCGCAGCGCTTCTGCGCGATGCGCATGTGCGAGTCGATATTTTCTATGGATCGCTCGATGAGCGCGGCAAGGCCGTGATCAATCTTCTGGGCTATGCGCTGTTCGCCGCCCCCGTTCTTGTGATGCTGCTGTTCGCCGCCGGCCCGGTGGTCGAACTGGCGTGGCGAATCGGCGAAGGCAGCCCCGAGACGGATGGTCTGCCCCTTATCTTCCTGTTGAAGACCGCCATTCCAGTCTTTGCGGCGGGCCTGCTCGCGCAAGCGACCGCCCAGGCTTGCCGCGCCGCGATCACAATCCGGCGGCTCGCACCCGCCGCGACCCAGGCTGGCGGTCTACCGCCGGGGGAGGGCGTGGCGTGAGCGACATCCACGGCCTTCTCGACATCTTGATGTTCGCGACCCTCATCGGCGCGATCCTGTGCGGCTACCCGGTGGCCTTCACGCTCGCGGGCGTCGCCCTGGTTTATGCCGTGATCGGAATGTCGCTCGGCGTGTTTTCGCCCGCATATCTGGCGGCGTTTCCGCAACGTATTTTCGGGTCGATGACCAACGCCACGCTGACAGCTGTGCCGCTCTTTATTCTTATGGGCGTGATCCTGGAGCGCTCCAAGATCGCGGAGGATTTGCTCTCCACCATGGGCGATCTGTTCGGACGCGCGCGCGGCGGCCTACTCTACGCCACGACGCTTGTTGGGGCGTTGCTCGCTGCATCGACGGGCGTGGTCGGCGCGACAGTCGTGACCATGGGTCTGCTCGCTTTGCCCGTGATGCTGCGGCGAGGTTATTCCAAATCCCTAGCCGCCGGTTCGATCGCAGCAGCCGGCACGCTCGGCCAGATCATTCCGCCCTCGGTGGTCTTGATCCTGCTGGGCGATGTGATCGGCACGGCGAACCAGAAAGCCCAATTACAAATGGGCGTCGCTTCGCCCACCGTCGTGTCGGTTGGCGATCTGTTCGCCGGCGCGCTGATCCCGGGGCTTTTGCTGGTCGGGCTTTATCTCATCTATCAAGCCCTCACGGCTTGGCTGAATCCCTCCGCCGCTCCAGCAGGCGAAGCGGGCGTGCCGGGTTGGGATCGGGTGCTGCGTGCGCTTGCGGCGCCCATCATCTTGATCGTTGCGGTGCTCGGCTCGATCCTATTTGGCATCGCCACGCCGACTGAGGGCGCAGCCGTGGGCGCGGCAGGAGCCGCCTTTCTGGCGGCGCTGCGCATGGAATGGGATTCCGGCCGCGGCGCCCAATGGCCGGCGCGGCTCGCCCTGGCTGGCGCCGGCGCGCTTGCCCTTCTCGCGGCTCTGCGCTTGTCGGTAAACCTCCCGGTGATGTTCGGCGGCGATGGCGCGCTCGCTCTCATTGTGACCATCCTCGGCGCAGGTTTGGCTATCCTTGCGGCGGCAGGTCTTGCATGCGCGTTCTGGATCCTCGCCCGAGCGCAGCACTTGCGCCCAGCTTTACGGTCGACCGTCGACATCACGGCTATGGTGTTTGTCATCTTGATCGGGGCCGCTCTCTTCACCTTGGTGTTCCGCGGCTTGGGCGGCGATGAGTGGGTCGCTTCCATGCTGGAAGGTGTGCCCGGCGGCCTCACCGGCGCGATGATCGCGGTCATGCTGGTGATGTTCGTGCTCGGCTTCTTCCTCGACTTCATCGAAATCTGTTTCGTCGTCGTGCCGCTGGTGGCAGTGCCGCTCATCATGATGGGCGCCGACCCATTGTGGCTCGGCGTGATGATGGCGGTGAACCTGCAGACGTCCTTCCTCACCCCGCCTTTCGGCTTCGCGCTTTTCTATTTGCGCGGCGTTGCGCCGCCCCAGGTGCGCACGATCGACATCTATAAGGGAGCGGTCCCGTTCATCGGCCTTCAGATCCTCGCGCTGATCCTGGTCGCGTTGTTCCCGGCGCTCGCCACTTGGCTACCGGGCGTGCTCTATCGTTGAGTGCGCGCGCCGCCAACATTGGCGGGCGCGCGGCCGGCTCACTCGAAGATACGGTGATTGACCTTGTCGCCCGGGCTAATGCCCAGCTCGGCAGCGCGGCCGCCGCGGATTTCGAGCACCCCGCGTGTTAAACCCACGGACGGGATGCCTTCTTCGGAGTAAGGCGTCGTCCGTTCGGCGATATTGAGGATGCGCCCGTCGACGCCGATGAAAATGATATCGAGCGAAATCACCGTATTGCGCATCCAGAAGCTCGCGTACTCCGGCTCCTGGAAATGGAACAGCATGCCACGATCGTCGGCGAGTGCTTGACGGAACATGAGCCCGCGCGCGCGCTCACGATCGTCGTCGGCGATTTCCACCGTGAAGCGCACGGGGCCGTTGGCCGTATCGACCGTCAGCTCCTCGATCTCAAGGCCGGCCTCGGACAGCACGGGTTGGGGTTCGGATTGGGTGCACCCGCCGACCGCTACAAGCACTGCAAAGGATAAAGCGCGCGCGCCTTGGACCCAGGACATTGACCCTGTCTAGCATGTGGGGCGACCCACGGAAGTGGCGGCTTTCGCCCGCTTGCCAGCGCCGCCGGACGCCTCTATATGGCCGCTTCCCCGCGAAACAGCGGTTCCGTGGGCCCTTCGTCTATCGGTTAGGACGTCAGGTTTTCAACCTGAAAAGAGGGGTTCGACTCCCCTAGGGCCTGCCACGGTCGCCGGCTAGCCCGCCTTCGCTAGGTCCACGATCTCCACCTCCACGCGCACCGTCTCGTTCCACTCGTTTTTCTTGACGCGCACCGCCGCGTGGTATGTCGCGTCCCGTTTCATAAGAGCTTCGCCGAGAGGACCCTTCATCGCCCGGAAGGCGATGCCGCCGATGCGCGCCCCACGCACGTCTTCAAGCGTGAAGCGCACGTGATCTTCCTTCACCAGCTTGGCGAACGGCACGCGCACGTCAGCGAGCGCGAAAACCGGTTCGGGATGACCAGGACCGTAGGGACCGATACGGTCGAGCGCATCGATGAGCGACAGATCGAGTGCGCCGATGCCGCCGCTCGCATCGATCGATAACGCGCGCGCCTCGCCTTCGGCCGCCGCAAGTTCACCTTGGAGCCGTTCCGACAGGAAGTCCTTCAGCGCCTCGACGCGCGCCCACTCCACCGTGAGCCCTGCCGCCGCTGCGTGACCGCCGCCATTGATCAAGAGCCCCGCCTCTTTCGCTGCCGCGACCGCCGCGCCAAGATTGACGCCAGGCGTCGATCGGCCTGAACCTTTCGCCGGCTCGTGCTGATTGACCCCGCCGAGCACGATTGTTGGCTTCAACAGCTTATCCTTGAGTCGCCCGGCGGCGATGCCGATGACTCCGGGATGCCAAAGGTGAGAGCCGACGATGACGACGGCGCGCTGCTCGGCTTCGGCGATCGCCGCCGTCTCCGCCTCGGCCAACATCTCGGCTTCGCGCTGGCGGCGCTCCTGGTTAAGGGCTTCCAATGTCGCAGCCAGCTCGCGCGCCTCATCGGCGTCTTCGGTTGAAAGCAAGCGCGTCGCTAGCGACGCATCGCCAACGCGGCCACCGGCGTTGATGCGCGGCCCGAGTACGAAACCGAAATCATAGACGCTCGCGTGCCCCTTACGGCCGGCGTTCTCGGCTAACGCGACAAGCCCAATGTTCTTGCCATTGCGCAGCACCTTGAGGCCTTGGGCGACAATGGCGCGGTTAAATCCCGTGAGCGGCGCTACATCACAGACCGTGCCGATGGCGGCGAGATCGAGCGTCTGCACGAGATCAGGCAAATTGTTCGACCCGATCGACCCGCGCCGGCGCGCTTCGCGATTGACCGCCGCAAGCGCCACCAGCACGACGCCGGCGGCGGTCAGGTGGCCCTGGCCCGACGGACAATCGAGCCGATTGGGGTTGACCACGGCGCGCGCTCTAGGCGGCGGCCCGCTCATCAAGTGATGGTCGAGCACGACAACGTCGAGGCCCATGTCGGCGGCGGCGTTAAGCGGACCTTCGGCGGCTGCGCCGCAATCGACGGTGATAACCAGTTCGACGCCCTGCGCCTTCAAGCGTTCGAACGCGAGCGCAGAAGGTCCGTAGCCCTCCTTCATCCGGTCGGGCACGTAGATCAGCAACTCACGGCCGCGCGCGCGGAAATAGCGCACGATCTGCGCTGCAGACGAGCCGCCGTCGACATCATAGTCGGCGAACACGGCGCAGCGTCGATTGAGCACGATCGCGTCCTCAATCACGCGCGCGGCTTCATCCATGTCCGCGAAGGAAGAGGGATCGGGAAAGTGCGTCTTCAGCGTCGGCTCAAGGAACCCCGGCGCAGCCTCAAGCGTGATCCCCCGCGACGCCATCAATCGCGCGGCAATCTCGGGCAATGAAAAGCGCCGGCGTAGCGCTTCAACCAGCGAGAGGTCAGCGTCGCGGGCGCGCCATCGCCTTCCGGTGAGCGAGCGCTCTACGCCAAGAAACGCGCCGGCGCTTGCCGTCCCTGTGGATATCACCGCCGCCTGCGCCATGTGGCGAGGCTAGAACGATTCTTGGCTGCGATGCTCGCGCCTATTCTGACGGTTGCTCCGGCGCCTGCGGCGTATTGGCGGTGGTTCGCGTCTGATACGCGGCGAGCAACTCTGCACGCACCGCACCCACCGCATCCCGCAATTGCGGCCGCTCGCTGGCGATCTGTTGCACGTAGTAGGAGACCCGGCTCTCGTCGCCGCCCCTGAGCGCGGCGAGATAGGGCAGTTCGAACTCGATCTGATTGCGGATCTTGCCAGTCTCGCCCTCGGGTTCTTCCTCACCCGCGGTCAGCGCCCATACATACATCAGCTGAAGGTCGCGCGTGCGTACAACATAGCGCTCTTGCCCCTCGACGGTCGTGGTATTGATGATCGACTCCAGCACCTCGACACTGCTGCGCTGACGCGCTTCCTGAGCCTGCCGGGCGATACCATTGGTGCTGAGCGCCTCGGCGATGATAAGCCGCAGGCCTGCTTCGGTGCACGGCGCGCCATAGCGTTGCACCGCCTCGACTGACTGGCGCGCCATGTCGAGCGCGACCGCACTCGTCACACTATCCTTGAGGCTTCCGTCGTCATTCTTGTATTCCGCGAACGACGGCGTGTCGCTTTCGGCGCTTTCCATCCGATGCACGACGCGTTCACGCAGCGCCCCAACGGAATCGGTCAGCAGGAGAAAGCGCTCCGTGCTGCCGCTGATCGAGTTGAACGAATTCTGCGTCGCCGACAGGCCTGTCGCCCAGATGGTGGGCGAATTGGAGATGGTCGCTGCCACGGTGGCGGTGTCGAAGAAATTGTTCGCTAGATCGCGCCCAAACGTGGTCTGCCCATCGACCGAAGCGAGCGTCTGCATGAAGCTTTCGCACTGCGAGCGCATGGCCAGACGGCCGACGTGGTAGTACTCCTCCGCGCGCGCAAAGACCGCATGTGCGCGTCGCGTCTGTACTTCGGCACTGATCGCGGACCCGCCGCCGACAAGCTCTCGAATCGCCGATACCAGATTGTCGCGGGCGTCGTTCCCGGCCCGAGGCAGACCACCGGCCGGACGACCGTCATCATATTCAGTGCGTACTGGGCTCTCGTCGAGCCCAGCCCAGTCGCGGGTTGTGTTTCCGATCGTCTCGCACCCCGCCGCCGCAATCAACGCAGGCGCAAGCGCAGCCGCGCGCTTCCATGCTTTCATCTATCCCCCCAACGCAATGGCGCTCGTGTAAGCGCTCCTCCCAGCGCAGAACACTATACCGTCATTGCGGTCTCGCAACAAAAAAGGGAGCGAGTAATTCGCATTTCGCTCGCGCGCGGGGGTTATCGTCCTGAGGCGTCGCGCGCGGCGCGGAACTCGGCGTTGTCGCGCCAACGCGGCCACTCGCTGCCATCGATGAGACGCCGCCCGACCGCGTAGAGCGCATCGAGATCCTGCACGCCGCCGCTCATGTCCCAAGCGTCGGTCACCTCGTCGGAGGGCTTGTGATAATTGTCGCGTACATAGGCTTCGTTGATTGCGCGCCCGCGCGCTTCGCCGCCCTCGACCATGTCGATGCCATTCGAGGTGTAGAGCACGGGGATGCCGAGTTGAGCGAAGTGCAAGTGGTCGGAGCGATAGAAAAAGCCCGCTTCCGGCGCGGAATCTGGCGCCACGCGGCGGCCCTGGTTGGTGAGCGCCTCGGCAATGAGGTCATCCATCTCGCTCTTGCCGTAACCGACAATCTCCACGTCGTGAGTCAAGCCGGCATTGTTGATGCCGTCCATGTTGATGGCGGCAATGGTGTTGTGCGCCGGAAAGACCGGATTCTGCATGTAGTACAGAGCCCCGAGCAGCCCCTGTTCCTCCGCCGTCAAGGCGATAAAGGCGACAGATCGCTCTCCGGCTCCTTCGCTGGCAAAGCGGCGCGCCAACTCGACCAGCGCGGCCGTGCCCGTGGCATTGTCGAGCGCGCCATTGCAGATGTCGTCGCCATTGATGGCCGGGCAACGGCCCAGGTGATCCCAGTGCGCCGAGTACATCACCACTTCGTCGGGACGCTCGCGGCCCGGAAGCATGGCGACGACATTGTTTGTCGTACGCTGTTCGACGCGCGTGTTGAGCGTCAGCGAACCGGCGACGTTCATTGGCACAGCTCTAAACCCGCGCGCCTGCGCGCGCGCCTTCAGCGTGTTGAAGTCGAGACCGGCGCTTCGGAAGGTCTCCACCGCCACGTCGTTGTGAATCCAGCCCTCGAACCCGGCCCGGCTTGCGCCGCGATCGGCGCGAACGATGTCCCAACGCGCGCTTCCGGTTGACGATTGGATCACCGCCCACGGATAGGCGGCCGGCGCCGTCTCGTGAATGATGATCGCGCCCGCCGCGCCTTGGCGGCCGGCCTCCTCGAACTTGTAAGTCCAGCGCCCGTAATAGGTCATGGCGCGGCCACCGAAGCCGCGATCCTCGCCCGCTTCGAAATCGGGATCGTTGATCAGGATGACGGCGATTTTCCCGCGCATGTCGACGCCGGCATAATCGTTCCAGCCAAGCTCAGGCGCGTTGATGCCATAACCGACAAAAACCAGCGGCGCGTTCTCCACCGAGATGGTTGGATCAAGCCGGCGCGTCCAAGCCGAGAACTGCGTCGCGTATTGATACTGGCGCGCTCCGGTTCGGCCCGTGAGCGTCAGCGTTGGCGCTTCTGTCAGGGTCGCCGCCACCAGCGTGGTCTCTTGCAGCCACGATCGTGTTCCATCCGGCAACGTCACGCCCGGTTCGAGCCCTGCGCCGGCAAACGCACGTTGCAAATAGTCGACTGTCAGTCGCTCGCCATTCGTGCCAGGGGCCCGTCCCTCGAATTCATCCGATGAAAGCGTGCGGATATGCTCCATCAGCGCGGCGGCCGATAGCGGCGCGTGCGCGAATGCCGGAACGGCTGGCGGTTGGCGGGTCTGATCGGCCGTCGCGCACGCGGCAAGCGCCAAAGCGGCCGCGGCAGCGGCAAGGCGGATGGTCATGGACGGTCTCCCTCAATCCCTTGAGGACACCTAACGCCTTTTGCGCCGCGGGCTCAACCCGGCCGCAGCGGCAACCGTCACGCGACGCCAAGCTTCTTCTGCAGATCGGTCGACGAGGTGGTGTAGAGAAACACCAGCCGCTCGCCGGGCCTGCAGATGCGGAACGCGGCCTGCGCCATCAACGCGCCTTCGTGGAAGCCGCAAAGAATGAGCTTCAACTTGCCCGGATACGTGTTGATGTCGCCGATGGCGAAGATGCCCTTCTCGCTGCTCTCGAAATTCTCGGTGTTCACCGGGATCAGATTCTCATGCAAGTTGAGACCGAATTCCGCGATTGGCCCGAGTTTCATGGTGAGGCCATAGAGCGCAAGCAGATCGGTGCACGGGATCTCGTAGCCGCCCTTGTCCTTCGACTGGCACTGGACAGCGCTCAGTTGCCCGTCGGCGCCGACAAGGCCTTTGAGGTCCGCGATCTCCAAGCGCACCTTGCCTTGCGCCACCAGCGCGCGCATTTGCGCCACCGAATGCGGTGCGGCGCGGAAATCGTCACGGCGATGGATCAGCGTTGTGCTCCTCGCAATCGGCTGCAGATTGAGCACCCAATCGAGCGCACTGTCGCCGCCGCCGGCGATGACGATGTCGCGGCCGCGGAAGCGCTCCATTTGCCGCACGGCGTAGAACAGCGACTTGCCTTCGTACGCCTCGATGCCGTCGAGTTTCGGCTTGCGCGGCACGAACGACCCGCCGCCAGCAGCGACGACGAGCACAGGTGCAGTAATCGTCGTGCCGAGTTCAGTGGTGAGCTTGAACGCGCCGTCCGGCAGCCGCTCCAACGCCTCGGCCATCTGCGACAAATGAAACACCGGCTTAAACGGCGCGATCTGCGCCATCAACGCGTCAGCGAGGCCCTGGCCCGTAACAACCGGCAGGCCGGGAATGTCGTAGATCGGCTTTTCAGGATAAAGCTCGGCGCATTGCCCGCCAGGCCGATCCAACACATCGACCAGATGAGCGTTGAGCCCCAGCAGACCCAACTCGAACACCGCGAACAGGCCCACCGGACCCGCGCCGACGATCATGACGTCGGTGGTGTATGCCTGCCCCGGCTGGGCGGACTGAACTTTGGCGGCGCCTTCCTGCACGGACGAACTCCTTAGGGGTAGTGGTTGCGTTGCTTTAGCGCAGGGCGAGGGATGCGTCTTCGGGCGCGTGGAATCTTCAGATCAGCCCAGCCAGCGGGCTGCTTGGATCAGCGTACTTCTTCTTCCCCATCCGCCCCGCGAGATACGCTTCACGCCCAGCGATCACCGCGTGCTTCATCGCGCGCGCCATGCGCACGGGGTCCTTCGCTTCGGCGATCGCCGTGTTCATGAGAACGCCGTCGACGCCGAGTTCCATCGCCACGGTCGCATCGCTCGCCGTGCCGACACCGGCGTCGACGATCACCGGCACGCGCGATTGCTCGACGATGAGGCGGATGTTCACGGGGTTCTGCACGCCGAGCCCCGAGCCGATCAGGCTGCCCAGCGGCATGATGGCGACACAGCCAGCGTCTTCGAGCTTACGCGCATAGACCGGATCGTCGCTGCAATAGACCATCACCTCGAAGCCTTCGGCGACGAGAATCTTGGCCGCACGCAGCGTCTCCTCCATGTCGGGATAGAGCGTCTTCTGATCGGCCAGCACTTCGAGCTTCACCAGCTTCCAATCCCCTGCCTCGCGCGCGAGCCGCAGCGTGCGCAGCGCTTCATCGGCAGTGAAGCAGCCGGCGGTGTTGGGCAGAAAGGTGACCTTCTTCGGATCGATGTGATCGGTGAGCCGCTCCTTCGTCGGATCGGACAGATTCACCCGCCGCACCGCGACGGTGACAATCTCCGCGCCGCTGGCTTCGAGCGCAGCCGCGTTCTCGGCATAGGATTTATACTTGCCGGTGCCGATGATGAGGCGGGAGGCGTAAGCGCGGCCGGCGATGGTGAGGGGGGATTCAGTCATCCGGATCCATCAGTGCTTCATCGAAGGCCGCACGCATAGGGGTGCCCTTAGGTCCCGCATAGTCCCTCGGCGTCTTGCCATTGTTGTCAACAACGTCACTAGAGGCGCCTAGACGAAAGAGTTTCCTCGCGCATGGAAAATCAGCTTCCTGCCATTGCAAGAGGATGGCATCCAATTCGTGCTGAACAGCGAGGTGCATGGCTGTCATGCCAAATGCATTCCGAGCGTCTAGATCGGCGCCGCGCCGCGCGAGCAATTCAATGAGATCGATGTGTCTATGGATTGTGGCATAGTGCAACAGCGTCTGTTCGATCATGGGCACAATCGCGACGTTGATGTCTCCACCGGCATCCAGATATGCTGCTGCCTCAGCAATCCCGCCGCCTTCATTTAGGGCGTTGAGAAAGGCCAGCTGCGCCTCTTCCTGCGCGGACCTAGCAGTATCGGCCCCCATCACCCGCCCCCCACGAACTGCACGATCTCCAGCCGGTCGCCCTCCGCCAGCGCGATCTCCCCCCACAAGCTCTTCGGCGCGATTTCGAGGTTGCGCTCGACCGCCACCCGCTTGGAATCGATCCCCAGCGAGGCGAGCAGGTCCGCGATGGTCGCCTCGGCGGGGGCTTCTCGCACTTCTCCATTGACGATGACGCGCATCTTGCTTCCTATCCGCCCGACTTAAGGCCCCCCCGGCCCCCCATCAACCGCTCGAAGGCGCATGGCGAGCCCCAAGCCCATTTACGTTCTCAACGGCCCAAACTTGAACCTGCTCGGAACCCGCGAGCCGGAAATCTATGGGCGCGTGACCCTGGCCGAGATCGAACAGGCGTGCGGTGAGCGGGCGGGGCAGCTCGGCTTCGGCATCGTATGCCGCCAGTCCAATGTCGAAGGCGACCTGGTGAACTGGCTGCAGGAGGCGCGCGAGGCCGCTGCGGCGGTCGTGCTCAATGCCGGCGGCTACAGCCATACCTCGGTGGCGCTGCACGACGCGATCAAGGCGATTTCTGTCCCCGTGATCGAGACCCATCTCTCCAACCCGGCGGCGCGTGAGGACTTTCGCCACGCCTCGCTGGTGGGTAGAGCGGCTCGGGGGGTGATCGCTGGCTTCGGCGCCACGTCCTACCTCCTCGCCATCGAGGCCGCCGCCCTCATCGCCCGAGAAAGCACGCCGTGAGCAACAGGAAACCCATGAGCGACAAGAAGACCATCGACCCCAATCTCGTGCGTGAACTGGCGGCGATCCTGTCCGATACCGGCTTGAGCGAGATCGAGGTCGAGCACGGCGAGCTGCGACTGCGCCTGGCGCGTACGCTGACCGCGGCCGTGGCGCCGATGCAGACGCACGTGGTGCACGCCGCGCCACCGGCGGCGGTCGCTCCGACAGCCGCATCCGCGGCGCTATCGCCCGCAAGCACGGTTGCCGCAGATCCCGGCAAGCATCCCGGCGCTGTGCCCTCGCCGATGGTCGGCACTGCGTATCTCTCCCCGGAGCCCGGCGCGCCGGCTTTCATCAAGATCGGCGACACCGTCACAGAGGGTCAGACCATCATGGTCGTCGAGGCGATGAAGACGTTCAACCCGATCCCCGCCCCACGCGCCGGCAAGGTCATCGCCATCCTGGTGACGGACGCCCAGCCGGTCGAGTACGGCGAAGCGCTGGCGATTATCGAATGAGGGCGAATAGTGAATGGCGAAGGGCGAAGGGCGAGGTGAGCGCCCGCTTGCGAACGCCACGCACTGTCGCCGAAGCGCCAACCCCCACTCGCCATTCGCCATTCGCCATGCGCGGCTATCCCCATGTTTGAGAAAATCCTCATCGCCAATCGCGGCGAGATCGCCCTGAGGGTGCACCGCGCTTGCAAAGAGATGGGCATCGCAACGGTGGCGGTGCACTCCACCGTCGACGCCGACGCCATGCATGTGCGTCTTGCCGACGAGAGTGTCTGCATCGGCCCTGCGCCAGCATCGAAGTCCTACCTGCACATTCCTTCGATTATCGCAGCGGCTGAAATCACCGGCGCGCAGGCGATCCACCCCGGCTACGGCTTTCTCTCCGAGAACGCCAAGTTCGCCGAAATCGTCACCCAACACGGGCTGACCTTCATCGGCCCAACTGCCGAGCATATCCGTCTGATGGGCGACAAGATCGCCGCCAAGCAGGCAGCCATCGACACCGGCATGCCAGTGGTGCCGGGCTCGGATGGCGGCCTCGCCGATGAGGAAGAGGCGCGCAAATGGGGCAAGAAGATCGGCTATCCGGTGCTGATCAAGGCGGCCGCCGGCGGCGGCGGGCGCGGCATGAAGGTGGCGCGTTCGGCGGAAGAGTTAAGCGAAGCCTTCTCCACGGCGCGCGCCGAGGCCAAGGCCGCCTTCGGCAACGACGAAGTCTACATGGAGAAATATCTTACCCATCCGCGTCACATCGAAATTCAGATTGTCGCCGATAGCCACGGCAACGTCATCCACCTGGGCGAACGCGATTGTTCGCTGCAGCGCCGCCACCAAAAAGTGCTGGAGGAGGCCCCCTCCCCCGCGCTCAACGCCGAGGACCGCGCCAAGATCGGCAAGATCACCGCCGAGGCCATCGCCAAGCTCGGCTATCTGGGCGTGGGCACGGTCGAGTACCTGTACGAGGACGGCGAGTTCTTTTTCATCGAGATGAACACGCGTCTGCAAGTCGAGCATCCGGTCACCGAAATGATCACCGGCATCGATCTGGTTCGAGAACAGATTCGCATCGCCGACGGCGCACCGCTGTCGGTGAAGCAGAAGGACGTGAAATTCCAGGGCCACGCCATCGAGTGCCGCATCAACGCCGAGAACCCCGCCACCTTCCGGCCCTCGCCTGGAACGATCACCGGCTACCATCCGCCAGGCGGCTTAGGGGTGCGGCTCGATAGCGCCATCTATGCCGGCTATACGATCCCGCCGAATTATGATTCTCTGATCGGCAAGCTGATCGTGCATGGGCGCGATCGCGCCGAGTGCCTGATGCGCCTGCGCCGCGCGCTCAACGAAATGGTGATCACCGGCGTGGAAACCACATTGCCGCTGTTCCGCGACCTGATGAACGAGCCCGACATCATCAATGGCAATTACTCGATCCATTGGCTGGAAAAGATGCTGAAGGCGAAAGCCGACTAGGCGCTCACTCCCACTCGATTGTCATACAGGAGCCTATGGCGCTGTTTTGCGTGCGTTTTCGGAACGGGGGTCAGACAAACCGCCGACATTTCCTCCGTCACGCATTTCCGCTTGGCGGCGAATGTTCGCGGAAGACTACTCGGATTGTGCCGCCAACCAGCTATCGACAGCCTTCTTTGCGCTTGTTGCATGCGTTGAACCGCAGGTCTTGCGGGGATCAAGGAACGACGGAAGGTGAGAGCCCCGCTCGCAGCCGCGGGATCTCCAGATCGATCGCACCGCGCGCGTGTCCCAGGACCGTTCGCGACACCCGTTGCGCTGCGCCAGGCGATCCGGGCTCTTCGCACCCCAAATGACAGCCTGGGGGCGCGTCGGTCAGTGCGTCCACTTCAAAGCCCATCTGGCGCTCGGCGGCAAACGCCAGCATCTCTCGAATGAAATCGTGATCGGCGCGCTGCTCGATCAGCTCCGACAGCAACGGCGCAGACGGGCTCGAGCACTTCAGCGATTGTCCCGAGTTGCGATTTCTCAATTACGCCGACGCTGTTTCCTGTGACGCTAAGCAGAAACGACGGACGGATTGCGAATGCACCAATCTAGCGGGCCCGCAGGGTGGTCTAGGCAGGCGCCTGCCGCCGATCTTTCCGCCCAACCCGGCCATTGTCCATGCGCGGTCGCGATCCCGGCTCGCGACGAAGCCGCCCTAATTGAGAGGTGTTTGCGCTCGCTCGCCGCGCAACACGATGCACCGGCATTCGCCGTGGTTCTGTTTTTGAACAATTGTACCGATGACACAGCCGAAATCGTCGCGCGCATCGCCCCTCAACTTCCCTTCGCATTACAGGTTTTCTCCGCCGATCTGCCCACGGAACTGGCTGACGCCGCGTGGGCAAGACGCCTCGCGCTCAACGCCGCCGCAGGCCTCGTCCGCGACGATGGCGCGATACTCTCTACGGACGCCGATTCCTACGCCGATCGCCTCTGGGTGCGCTCATGCCTGGACACCCTTGACGCAGGCGCAGACATCGTCTGCGGTTTTGTCGCGCCTGACTTTTCGGACGCCCCGGCGATGGAATTCGAAGCGCTCCGGCAAGCGGCGGTCGAATATGAGTATAGCCAACTCGCCTGCGAACTGCTTGAGCTTGTGGACCCTGATCCCGACGATCCCTGGCCGCGCCATCAGATGGAGACCGGCGCCAATCTGGCGCTTCGCGCGCGCACACTCCGGTTGCTTGGCGGCGTGCCGCATGTTTGTCCAGGCGAGGATCAGGCGCTCGTGCAGCTCGCACGCCGCAATGGCATGCGTGTGCGTCACGACTTCAGGCCGCAGGTGACGACCTCAAGTCGGACAGAGGGCCGCGCAACTGGCGGATGGAGCGATGAACTCAAAGCGCGCAGCAGCGAGCACAACCAAGCCTGCCATCAGAAGCTGGAACCGGCCCGAATAGTGCTTAGACGCGCACTGATGCGCGCGGGTCTGCGGCGCCTCTTCCCTGGCGTGGGATTTCACAATCGTGCTCGACGTATGCTAGAAACATACACTGAGCGAGAGGCTATCGTCGGCGCTCGCTCATTCTCGCAGGCATGGGCGATACTAGAGTCATCGAGCCCACTATTGCGATCCCGACCGCTCTGGCGCACGGTGCTTGGGGAGAATCACGCACGCTTGAGCGCTTATGTGATGCGATGGCGAGCGCGTGCTGACGATGCCGCTTCGTCATCTCAAGCCGACGCGTCAATCGACGTCTCAACGTGACTGGATCACAACCTGCGGGCGCGGAACAACGCCGGCCTGGCGCCGCGTGGCTGGCGTTTTACCTTGTCCTCACCGTACTTTGCCTTTTCGCGATCTGGCGTGCATTGGGCGCCGACGGCGGTGCATCCGTTCTTACAGCGCTCAGCAAGATTCCTGCACTGAACATCGCCGCAAGCATTGCCTGCATCGTTGGCGTGTTCGCCACAATCCTTGCAATGGAGCAGGTCGCGCTCTATCGGGCCAAGGCGCCTCGCGCCGCACATTTCCTCCCGGGCGCGGCGCTCGTGGCGAACGCTGTTTCGCTGGGCTCGGGCTTCGGCCTGCTGTCGGGCGGGGCGCTGCGCGCACGGCTCTACGCCAGCGCGGGCGTCGATGCGGTCACTGCATTCTACGTCGCCTCGGCTGTGACGCTTATGTCGGTGCTCGGCGGAGTGTCTGTCGCCGCACTTGGATTGACACAGGCACCAAGCTGGATAGCCGCCTCCGCGGCGCCGGAGTGGACCATCCCCGCCCTTATATTCGGCTTTCTGATGCTCATGGCTCTTGCGGTCTCTGGCCGCCGCTATCAGCTGTTCGGACGAGAGATCGAGCTCCCGCGCGCCGGCGAACTTATCGGCTGGCTCGCACTTGGCGCGATCGATTGGCTGCTCAGCGCCGCCGCCCTCTACGTGCTGTTGCCCGATCGGCCAGATTTCTTGATATTCGCAACGCTCTTCTGCGGCGCTCATCTGGCCGCCATGGCGACTGGGGCGCCAAACGGCCTCGGCGTTTTCGATGCGATCATGATCGCCGCCAGCGGCGGAGCGCCAGCCGAAGTGACAGCGGCGCTCATTGTCTATCGCCTCACGGCTTTCCTGGCGCCGGTTGCGGCGGGGCTCGCGGGACTTGCCGTGTTGGAGGCCAAAAACCACGGCAGGCGTCTCAAACATCGCCCCGCGGCGCGCGGTGCTCTCGTTCACGCTCTGTTGCAATTGGCCATCCACCCCAGGCGCGCGCGAGATGTGGCGCCTCTGAGCACGGGGCGCCTCTTCGGCCAAGCGGCGGCGGCGCCGTTGACGCCATTGCGCGAGCTTACCGGCGGGGGACCGGTGCTGGTGCTGGCGCCGCATCCCGACGACGAAGTCCTGGGCTGTGGCGGCTTGATTGCCGGGTGCGTCTCATCATCCACGCCGGTCCACGTGGTCTATTTGACGGATGGGCGGCGTTCGCATGTCGGCTCGTCGCACTGGCCGCCCGCCCGGCTTGCGCAAGAGCGGCGCAATGAAGCGATCAAGGGCGCGGGCCTACTCGGACTTGGACCAGAGCACCTCACCTTTTTGGACCTTCCTGACGCAACTCTGCTGTTTGACGGCGCGGCCAGACGCGAAGCGGCCGATGCGCTCGACGCGCTCGGTCATCAGCACCGCTTCACCAGCGTCTTCGCCACCTGGATTCATGACCCCCACCCGGATCACGTGGCTGCGGCGTTGTTAGCTCGGGATCTGTGTACGAAGCTGAGCGGCGCGCGGCGCCTATCCTATCCGATCTGGGGGCGCTTCCTGCCCAGCCGCTTGATGTTGCGCGATCGGGCTTGGCGCGGCCTGCGCTTGGACGTGCGCGCGCAGCTGGCGGCCAAAAAGGCCGCGCTTGACGCGCACCGCACCCAAATGACGACGCTGGTAGGAGGCGCGTTAATCAGCATGAGGGCGCCGTGGCGCGAGCGGGACACCTTTTTGACCGGGGATGAACTGTTCTTCGAATGAGATCGATAATCTCGATCCCTGCGGCTGCGACATGAACAGATGAGGATGTCGGTCCAAACATGGCTGAGCGCGCGGCCCGCTCAAAACGATCGCCGGCTCGGCGTGTCGCGCAGATAGATGTCGTAATGGCGGAATTGGGGCGGCATCCAAATCGGGGACATCGAACGGAATGGCCCGCGATTGAATGCCTTCAGCGTCGTGGGTCGCCGGCGGGCAGAATTGGCCTTGATCTTTCGCAAGGCCACAGGCTCCGGCGGCGCCAGTCATTCAAATAGGGCGCGCGCATCGGGCGCCGCGCATGAGAGTTCAGGGGCGCCGCCATGTGTGATCGCATCTCGCCGGCTCGCGGGGAGCCGTCGCAGGTCCGCTGGAGCGCAAAACTCGCCACCCAACTGCGCGCACATATGCGCCCCTTGCGTGGCGGCGTCCGCGATCTTCCGGGCGCGATGCTGCCGGCAGCAGTGCATTGGCGCTGGCGGCGCCGGCGGCGATCGCCCCGACATGACCTGACGGCGCCGCTCATAGTTTCGCTCACCTCTTACCGGCCGCGCTTTGCGACGCTCGCCCTTACCCTTAAATGTCTGCTGACGCAAAGCGTCAGCCCAGACCGGGTCCGGCTTTGGATTGCCCGTGACGACTGGGCCGCCCTGCCCGAAGAGGTCTTGGCATTGCGCGCGCATGGTCTTGATGTTCGGCGAACGCAAGACGTGCGTTCGTTCAAGAAGATCGTCCCGGAATTAGCCCTCTCGCCGAACGCCAACATCGTGATCGCCGACGATGACGTCTATTACCCGTCAAACTGGCTCGCCGAGTTGATCGACGATAGCGCACTCGGTGCGAGAGAAATCCCCGCCGGGCGGGTGCATCGCATCCGGCTTCTGCCGTCAGGCGCGCCTGCCCCTTATGTCAGCTGGGACTTCGATATTGAACCGGGACCAGCTTCGCCGCTTAACATCGCTACTGGGGTTGGCGGAGTGCTCTATCCTCCGGGGAGCCTCCATCCAGACGTCCTCCATGAGCGTCTATTTATGCGCCTGTGCCCAACCAACGACGACCTCTGGCTTTACTTCATGGCGCGCCGGGCGGGGTGGCGCGTGCGCAAGGTTGGACCACGGCGCCTGTTCTTTTCATGGCCGGGCACGCAAAGGACGGCGCTTCAGCATCTGAACCTCGCGCCAGGCGCGGGTAATGACGTGCACCTGCAAGACCTCATCGCCCATTTCGGATCGCCCTTCACAAACGCCGCGGGACCGGCCCCGCAACTCTTAGCGCATGATCATGTTCGCGTCATCAAGAGTTGACAATCGCCGCTTTCAACTCGCGATGAGGGCGGCCTTCGCGACGCTTCTGTTCGCCGCTGCGATTTGGCTTATCGCGCACCAACTCAGCGCATCGAGCCTCGCTCAAATTGGCGCCGCGCTTGCGGCGACGCCGCTTTGGGCGATCACGGCTGCTATCGTCGCGACCGCGTTAAGCTATGCTTGCTTGGCCGCATCAGATTGGTGGGCGCTCACATTGATCGGCAAGCGCGTCGCCCTGAAGCGCATTGTTTCGACTGCAATCGCCGCGTACGCCACCTCTAACGCTCTGGGGTTCAGTCTGGCGAGCGGCGGCGCTGTGCGTTGGCGCAATTACGGCGCGGACGGCCTTACGAGAGGCGAAGTTGCGGCGGTCACGCTTTTGGCCGGCCTCGCTGTAACGCTGAGCGGCGCTGTCGCGGCAGGGGCCGCCCTCGCGCTGACGCCTGGTTTGCCGCTCTGGATGCTGGGGTTTGCCATCCTGCTCACGGCGCCATCTTATTTGTGGTTCGCGCGGATCTCGGGTCGAGCGCCGCTCATCGGCGGCTTGCGGCTCAACACGCCCAGCATGCCGAAACGCGGCGCGGCTTGGCTTGGCGCCGTGCTAGACTGGGTGTTCTCCGGCTTCGCGCTCTTCGTCTTGTTGCCGACCCCGGCCGCGGAGCACTTCGCACCCTTCTTGGCGGTCTTCGTGCTGGGATCGCTCGTAAGCGCGGCGTCAGGCGTGCCAGGCGGGATCGGCATTTTCGAATCGGTCGTCTTGTTTCTGTCGCATCACTTCGCGCTGATCGAAGAGACTGCGGCGGCCTTGCTGCTCTATCGCCTCATCTACGCAATCGGGCCGTTCTCGATTGTGGCCCTGGTTATGACGGCGCAGACGCTGCGAAAAAAAGCGCCCCTTCGCAGCGCCGCCGTGCGCCAGGCCGCCCCGGGCGCTTATTGGAGCCAGTCCGCCGACTCGCTCTTGGCAAGTTGCGACAGCTCGCAGGATGGCCTCAGGTCCGCTGAAGCCGAAAAGCGGCTCGCGCTTTATGGTCCAAACACCGTCACCGAAGAGCGTGGCGCCTCAGTCCTTGAATTGGCGGCGCGCCAATTCCGCAACCCTCTGATGCTTATCCTTGTCTTCGCAGCGTTGATCGCCGCAAGTCTTGGCAATTGGTTGGAGGCGGGCATCGTACTCGCTATCCTCATCGCCAGTGCGACGCTCGGGTTCAGCCAAGAATATCGCGCGTCGCGCGCCATTGCAGAGCTCCGCCAGCGCCTTGCGCTTAACGTGCGCGTGCGTAGGGACGGAATCGCCACTGCAATCGCAGCGCAATCGATCGTGCCGGGCGACGTTGTGCTGCTCAGCGCGGGCGCGATCATCCCAGCCGACGCCGTGATCATCGCCGCCCAGGATCTGTTGGTGAGCGAAGCGGCGCTGACCGGGGAATCCTTCCCCGTCGAGAAACGGCCCGGGGCGCTGGCGCCCGAAACGCCGGCAAACAAGCGCACCAATACAGTCTTCCTCGGTTCATCGGTGCGCAGCGGCGCCGGAGAAGCGCTCGTCATCGCCACCGGCCGATCGACCGAATTCGGCCACATCGCCGAACGGCTGAAGCTCTCGCGGCCGGAAACCGACTTCGAGCGCGGCGTACGCCAACTCGGCGCAATGCTGATCCGGATCATGATCGTCGTGGTTCTCGGCGTCCTCACCGTCAATCAACTGCTCGGGCGCCCTTTCGTGGAGTCGCTCCTCTTCGCGGTCGCGCTAGGCGTTGGCATGTCGCCTGAACTCCTCCCCGCCATCGTCAGCGTCACGCTCTCTTCCGGCGCCCGCGCACTCGCCAAGAACGGCGTGCTGGTGCGCCAACTCGAGGCGATCGAGAATCTGGGCGCCATGACCGTCTTCTGCACCGACAAGACCGGCACGCTGACGGAAGGGTCAATCCAACTTCAAGAGGCGATCGACATCGACGGCATACCAAGCGAGGAAGTCCTCCGCCTCGGCTTTGCCAACGCCGCGCTGGAAACGGGCATCGCCAATCCAATGGACGAGGCCATTCTCGCAGCCGGGCGCTCCAGAGCCATGAGCCTCGACGCCGTGGTGAAGCGCGACGAGCTCCCTTACGACTTCTCACGCAAACGGCTCAGCATTGTCATCAGCGACCGCAGCACCCCAGACCAATTGCTGATGATCACCAAGGGCGCTTACGCGCCGCTTGCGGCGTGCTGCACGAGCGTGTGGGCGAATGGCGCGCCAGCGCCGCTGACCGCGGCGCGGCGGCGCGAACTCGACGCCTTCTATCAACGAGAGAGCGCGCTGGGCTTGCGGTTATTGGCCGTCGCTACACGTCAACTCGCGCCCGCCGCCGACTACACTACAGCCGACGAAGCTGAACTCTGTCTGCGCGGGTTTCTCGTCTTCGCAGACCCAGTGAAGAGTGATGCCGGCGTCGCCATCAAGGAACTGGCCGCGCTCGGAGTTTCGGTCAAAATCATCAGTGGCGACAACCGCTATGTTGTCGCCCATGTCGCGCAAACGCTGGGGCTCGCGGACACGAGCCTCCTGACGGGGGGCGAGATCGGCAGCTTGCGCGACGACGCGCTCTACAATCTCGCAGAACGCACCGCATTGTTCGCTGAAATCGACCCGCAACAGAAGGAACGCATCGTGCGGGCGCTGCAGCGCGCTGGACACGCCGTCGGATTTCTTGGCGACGGCGTCAACGACGCGCCGGCACTGCATGCCGCTGATGTCGGCGTATCGGTTGACACCGCAACCGACGTGGCGCGTGAAAGCGCCGACATCGTGCTGATGCGCCGCGACCTCAACGTTCTACGTCTCGGTGTGGAGGGCGGGCGGCGCACCTTCGCAAACACGATGAAATACCTTTGCATCGCGATTAGCGGAAACTTCGGCAACATGATCTCGATGGCGATTGTGACGCCTTTAATGCCGTTCTTGCCGATGTCGGCTAAGCAGATCTTGCTCAACAATTTCCTCTCTGACCTGCCAATGCTTGCCCTGTCCTCGGACCGGGTCGCCGCCGATCAGATCGCGCGACCGCAGCGGTTACGAATCGCCGACGTCCAGCATTTTATGCTCGTGTTCGGCTTGATCAGTTCAGTTTTTGACATCCTGACGTTTGCGTTTCTGCTCTTCGCTGTACATGCCGCGGCTCCTGTCTTCCAGGCGGCATGGTTTCTCCTGTCATTGGCGACTGAATTGGGCGTCACATTGATCTTGCGAACTCAAGGGCCTTTCTGGCGAGACACCCCCGGGCGCTTGCTCGTGCGCGCGACGCTGTCGTTCGCGGCCATAGGACTTCTTTTTGTGCTTACGCCCCCGCTTGCGCGCTTGTTCGACTTTCAAGCCCCGACCTTGGTCACCGGCTTGGCGCTCGCGGGTCTCGCCGGCGCCTACCTGGCGGTCAATGAGGCGGCCAAGTTATGGTTTTTCCGCGCGCGCGGGCTTGCCTCCCCGGCGCGCCGCGACGGATGACAGCGCAGCCTCAAGGTCGCGCCGGAACGCGACCGGATGAGCGATCAGCGGCGTCACCCAGACATCATCGCCAGTGCCGTGAACGCTCACTTTGCCAAAACCAAGCAGGCGGCCCCATACGCCCTGATCGAGTTCGACGACCTCGACGCTGCTGAGCTGCAGCTCACGGGCATGACGCGCCACAAACCCTCTCTTTTCGATCAGACGCTGATTGGTCAGTGCGATCTCCGTGGTCGTCAAGAAGACGATGTCGCGCACGAACCAGATCACACCAATAATGAGAATGCCCAAGAAGACGAGCGAAGCGATGGCGCGCAGCCAATAAACCCAGTGCAACCGTCCTTGATGGACGATCCTTTCCCCAGGCGACAGCACGGCCTCGACATAACGCATAGGTGAGAATGTAGGTACGCCGCAGTTTGAGCGATTGAGGATTCTCAAGCAACCGCGCCCCACACCGACCACGGCAGCATGGGATATGAGGAGAATGGATTATGAAACGGTCCCATCTGATCGGTGCGGCATGCGCGCTTGCCTTGAGCCTTGCCAAACGTCCGGCGCCGGTTCGGCGTCCTCAATGAGCGGCGACGTTACGGCAAGCTTGGTTTGGCAGTCCGACGGCGGCTGTTCGGGGACGATGACGGCCTATCTCAACACGGGCGCGCATTTTGCAGGGCGGTTCTTCCAGATCACGCCCGAGACCTGGGTCGAGGAGGTTTCTCCCCTCCGGGATGGATGGGGCGCCCTGGCCGTTGGGGGCGTTGGGGGTATTGGGGGGGGCCGCATGATGACTGGCCGCGTTTTGTCACCCACTTTTCGGGTCGCGTCGTCGCCAGTCTTGTAGGCGACGGGGGTACGCATATGCGCTGTCATTTTCATCTCACCAATCCGTCGGCGGGCATGTCCGGCGGCGGCCAGGGCGAGTGCCAACTGCCAGATGGGCGAACCATAGACGCGATATTCCCGGCGCGATAGAATTTGGATTTGGCGCGATGCGCGCGATGGCGCTGACGCGCCGCTCCTGTGCGCGGGTTTGATCGGCTGGCGCGCCGAAGCATCTAGGCGATGGCGGACACATCGGCCGACATGGCTTTGGCGCCGCCGCGTAATCACCGCACAGATGTCGCGTGGCAGGGGCGAACGAGTGCGGTCGGCGCATCATCGAATTTGCCTCGCTCAGATCGTCAAGAAAGAACTGCGCGTTTGATGTTCCCGCTCGCGTATTCGGCTTGCAGAGCAAGGCGCGCCCCACCCACTCACTTCGATCGACCTTAAAGCGCGCTCGGCTTGGAGCAGCGATGAAGCTCATTGAGCTAAGCGACTCGCATCACTTCCGACTGCTTTCCCGCGCCGGACTATATCGCTTTATCGAAGGCAGCGACGAGCGCAGAGCCAACATGGACTTCAGTCTGACGTGATCCCCTTCCCGGATAGGAGGCTCTGACAACAAGCTGCGGCGCGCGCCGCAGCTTAGCCGTCAATCATCGGCGAGAGAGCTTGCCAACAGGCCCGGATTAGGGGCGGCGGAAATGGAGGCGATCACTGCATCAAGCGTGACCGCCCAGTTCGCTAGGTGAGCGCCCGCCGCTGTGGCGGCGCCGAGGTAGCCATTTGGGCCTAGATGGCGCATCCGCCCGAGATTGCGGCGTGCGATCCGCCCTTCGCGCTCTGCCCGCGCCCAGGCTGAGAACTCATGAAACGGCCACCGGTCGAAGGACGTGCAGGCTGCAAGACCCGGCAGCACATCACCTTCGGCGGTCAGATAGTCGAGCCGGGCGACGCTGCCCAAGCCGCCGGCATCAATGATCGTACCCCCGATCGATACGATCTCAATGCGGGCAGCACCGCGCGCGCGGAGGTTCGGCGCAATCGACACCGCCATTTGTGCGCCGCCGCTATAGCCGATGAGCACCAGCTCGGCACCCGCCGATACGCCCTTGGCCGCGAGCGCGCGCCAGACGACGCCCGCGAGTGCTGCGCTGTAGATGGGACCATAGCGTCGGTCGGCGGCGACCAGGACCTGAAACAGGTTACGGAAATTGATGACGTAAGCGCGCAACGGACGCCGTGCAGCTTCCGGCGCCGGCGCCAGCGCACGCCACAGCCAGGAAAAGAGGCGCGGCGCCTGCAATAGCGACTCGCCCCGCGCCGCGTAGGGAAACACACCATCGATAAGGATTACCTCAGGCACGCGCATGCTCAACGCATTAAGAAAGTTGCGCTCCCGCTCCGAGTGCTTATCACCATCGATCGTGTCGATCCCGCCAAGATAGATGACGCATCGTTTGGCGACTGCGCCGGCTGGCGATTGAGGCGCGTATGGTTCGGCGTCCGACCCAGCCCACCATGTCAAGAGGCCGATTGGCGCAACCACGCTGGCGATGACGAAGGCAGCGGCGCCGACGACGAGAAACAGCCAAAGCATATCCTCAAACATCGCGCATACCTGCTGTCGCTAGGCCGAGCGACCGCAACGAGGGAGACAAGAGCACGCCGCCAAAGTGGCGCGCCATGAGACTGGCGAGCCAGCCAAGGGCAGCGCATCCAAGCGCTGGCGCGACTGGACCGCCTGTCACAACCCAGACGCCCCAGCCGACGCAAGCCATCGCCCAAGCGTCCAACGCGCGCCCCAACATCGATCCATAGAATGGCGCGATTGTCAGGATCGACAATAAGCGGGGCGCATAGCCAAGGCTAATCGCGCCGAGCAAACTCAGTAATGTGTCTGAACCCTGCCGATCCAGCTCTAGGAAGAGAAAAGCCGCAAGCGCCCAGACGATCACGGCCGTGACGTGAATCGCGCCCGTGAGCGCCAAGCTGATGATCGCGCGCCCGGCGGCGATGCGTCGCGAGGCCAAAATGTAGGCCTGGCCGATGAGCTCAGAAACGCCGGCAAGGAACGGGATCCAGAGCGCCGCCTCGGCTAAGGATGGCTGGGTATTGAGTGCGGTAAAGGCGCTGCGTGTGAAGGTAGCGGCGTCCCAAGCGGCGGTCGCCAATTGCGCCTGCTCCATATCGCCCTTCCCCGCCACCCTCTATCCGCGCCGCTTCAAGGCGGGCGCTGCTTCCTTTCCCAGAAAGTCAGGCCGAAGCGCAAGCCGCAGACATGCACCAAGCGGGAGTTTTGCGGCCATCATGCCTGGTTTGAGATTCCTCAAGTGGAATTCCGCATTCTGAGCGCAGAGTAAAACTACTAGTCAGCGAGCGGTCACGTCGCCTCTCCCTTAATCAAGCCTGTCAAGCCGCCCACGGACCAAGGAGGTCGTCATGGATAAGAAGTCACAGACGCCGCAACCGGCAAAGCCCGCAACGCCGCCCCGTACGCCAGTTAAAACCGCAACCGCGCCGCCAAAGGGTCAAGACAAGAAGAAATGACGCCGGCGGAGCGAAGTTCGAGAGTTCGAGAGATCGCACCGGCGCACTCCCCGCGCTTAAGCCCGCGCGATGCTGCCCCCCGCGAGTCCTCAACCGATCCGCACGGGGAGGATTCGAGGGTCTATTGAATTGAGGAGCCCGTCCAATGTCTGAACTCATCGTCATCGGCTATAAAACCGCCGAGCAGGCCGAGAAGGTCCGTCAGCAATTCCTCGACCTGCAAAGCGAATACATCGTCGATCTGTCGGACGCAGTGGTCGCGACCGCCGACAAGAAAGGCCACATCAAACTCAGCCAATTGGTTCATCCTTGGGCGATCGGCGCCACCGGCGGCTCGTTCTGGGGCGTGCTGATCGGATTGCTCTTCCTGCATCCTCTGCTTGGCTTGGCCGTGGGCGCCACCGCGGGCCTGATCAGCGGCGCGCTCAGCGACTACGGCCTAAACGACGTCTTTATGAAAAAGGTCGCCAAAGTGCTGCAGCCCGGACAAGCCGCGCTCTTCATCTTCGCGCGTCAATTGTCGGGAGACCGCATCATCGCAGCTCTGGCGCCGTCTGGCGGGGAAGTCATCCGCACCAATCTCAGCAGCACTGACGAAGAGAAACTTCGCGCCGTGCTGAAGCGCGTGCATGCCGAAACGCCGTCCCAGGCGCCCGCCGAGAAGAAGAGCGCTTAGGGCAGGTTTCCCGCGCCCTTATGTCTTGCCGAGCTTTGCTGCTTGCCTGAACGCGAGGCCGGTGGAGCTTGGGGCCGCATTAGCAGGGGAGCTGCGCCGCCGATGCGCTTGCTGGGCATTCCGCATATTGAGCGTCTCGTGGGTCTGCTGAGCGGCGTCTTTCTCTTTTTTTTGGGCCAGGGCGCTGTACTCCTTGTTGTTCCTTTGCAGCTCGCCGCGAATCATGCCTCGCATGCGCTCATCAGCCTTGCAGGCTCCAGCTACTTCATCGGCGTTCTTCTTGGCGCCTACTTCCATGATCGTGTCATCCGGTCAGCGGGCGCCACAAAAGCCTATGCCTTGTTCGCTGCGCTGGTATCGTGCGCAGCCCTTTCGCTGCTTCTCCTTTCGGATCCGATCGCTTGGCCCGCCTCGCGTTTCGTCCACGGATGGGCGGCGGCCGGCGTCTTCCTGTCAGTCGAATCTTGGCTGCAGATTGCCGCGTCGAACAAAGCGCGCGGCCGTTTGTTTGCGCTCTACACGACGCTGAGCCTGACCGCGCTCGGACTCGGCCAACTTCTGGTCAACCTCTATGGCGCCAGTGCGGATCAGACCATAATTCTGAGCGCGGTCCTGATCGCGCTCAGCATCGCGCCGGTGGCGTATTCGCCTATGGGCGCCCAAGACACGCTGCGCGCCAGCCGGGCGCCATCCTGGAGGGTCGTGAAGCACGCGCCGATTGGTGCGATCAGTTCCGTCGCCGCCGGCCTCGGCACCGGCGCTTTCTGGGCCATCGGCCCGCTCTTCGCGACGGCCTCCGACATGAGCCCACCGACGGTGGCGGCGTTCACAGCGAACATCACCTTTGGCGCCGTGCTTTTCGTCGTTGTGTTCGGGCGCATTTCGGACGCTTTCGATCGTGCACGCGTGCTTGCGGCGGTCGCGGCAGCGGGAAGCGTCGCAAGCATCGCGATCATTGCGGCCTTCAGCAGTGGCCCGGCGCTCGTCGTGTGCGCCATCATTCAGGGCGGCGTGATTTTCGCCCTCCACCCGCTCTCGGTGGCCTATGCGGCGAGTCATCCGTTTCCCGGCGAAGACTGGCTGGATGTGACGCGCGGCCAGTTGCTCTTGAACTATGTGGGCTCTGGATTAGGTCCACTGCTCGCGGGCGGCGTCATGGCTGTAGAGGGCCGGCTAGGCTACTTTGAGTTCTCCGCTGTGATGCTGGCTTGCCTGACGCTTGGTATCTTGTTTCTGAATGCTCATCGCAAGCGCGCGACCTTGAAGACCCCCGATCGCACGCAGTGAGGCGAAAGCTTCGCTCTGCATCTCCTCCCGCTTCGGCCGCGCGACGCCATGCACGCTGCCCGTCATCGCCGGCCGGTCAGCGCCGCCGCCGGCCGACGAAGGTGAGCAGAAACTGGAAGAGGTTGAGAAAATCCAGATAAAGGCTGAGCGCGCCCATGGAGGTCGCTGCGCTGCGTTCGGCGCCTTGGCCCCATTCATAATAGCCGCGCTTCAGGCGTTGTGTGTCGTAAGCGACGAGACCTGCAAAGATCAAAACCCCTGCTGCGCTGACAACGAATGAGAACCCTGGCGGATTCCAGAACATCTGCACCAAGGTTGCGAGGATAAGCCCGATCAAAGCCACCATCAGAAACGCCCCCATGCCCGAAAGGTCGCTTCGCGTCACCGCGCCGAATATCGAAAGCGCGGCGAAGCCCGCGGCCGCGAACAGAAACGCCGTCGCCAGCGAGGCGCTGGTATAAACGAGCACCAGCACGCCGAGTGAGGCGCCGATGAGCGCAGAGAGCGCCCAGAAAAGGATTCCGGCGCCGGCGCTGGCGCGCCGCGGTAGAGCAAGCAGTGCGCCAAGCATAACAAGGAGCGGCGCAAACAGGACGGCGAGCCCGAGCCAAGTATAGCCTGCGAACGCCCCCTCCGGCGTCACCGCGAATAAGAGCGCACGCACCGGCTCGACGCTGCTCGTCGCATAAGCGCAGGCGGCCGACAGCAAGAGGCCCATAGCCAGCTTGCCGTAGACCCCTAGCATAAAGGCGCGCAGACCCGCGTCTGCGCCCATGTCCGCGCGTTCATTTGGCCAAGTGGTCAAGCGGTTCTGGTCTGCCATGGACGCCTCCTTGAGTGAGGAGGCGATTTAAGCGGCCCGCGCGCAGGCCATTCTTGGGATTTCTCAAGTCGGCCCGATGAATTGCGCTTCCTCAAATCGGCCTGATCGATTTTGCGTATCGAGATGAGGCATGGCCAAAGACCCGCCTCCAAGACACGGCCAGAATGACGATGACAGCCATCGGCGCCGCGATTTCACGGTCTGGTTCATTGTCGCGGCGCTGATCGGACTGTGGCTGGTGCAGATCGGCTTCGATCTGGCCAACCCCACACAGACCGTGCCCTACAGCCGCTTCGACCAATGGGTGGCGGAAAACAAGGTCAGCGAGGTCACAATCGGGCCCGACCTGATCGAAGGCCGGCTGCGCGCGCCCAGCGCCAATGAGCCGGCGCGCTTTGTCACCGTGCGCGTCGATCCAGCGCTGGCGGAGAGCCTCGCCGCGCGCGGCGTCACCGTCACCGGCGCCCGGCCGAACGGCATAATGACCGCGATTGTGTCGTGGGTCCTGCCCGCGTTTCTATTCTACTTGGTCTGGAGCTTCCTCTTCCGCCGTGTCGGCCAAGGACTGGGAGGAGCGCTCAGCATGGGCAAGTCCCGCGCCAAATTGTTCGTCGAGACCGACGTCAAGGTGAGCTTTGCCGACGTCGCCGGCGTCGATGAAGCCAAGCATGAATTGGAGGAAGTGGTCGGCTTCTTGAAGGATCCCGCCGGTTATGGCCGCCTTGGCGCGCATGCACCCAAGGGCGTGCTGCTTGTCGGCCCGCCGGGCACGGGCAAGACGCTGCTGGCGCGCGCGGTCGCCGGTGAAGCACGCGTGCCGTTCTTTTCCATCTCGGGCTCGGAATTCGTCGAGATGTTCGTGGGCGTCGGCGCCGCACGCGTGCGCGATTTGTTTGAACAAGCAAGGAAAGCTGCGCCAAGCATCATCTTCATCGACGAACTCGACGCGCTTGGCCGCAGCCGAAGCGGCGTCGCCATTGGCGGCTTCGATGAGAAGGAACAGACGCTCAATCAGCTTCTGGCCGAGATCGACGGCTTCGACACCAAAGCCGGGGTCATCTTGCTTGCGGCGACGAACAGGCCGGAAATCCTCGACAAGGCGCTGCTGCGTCCCGGGCGCTTTGATCGCCAAGTGCTGGTCGACCGTCCCGATCGCACCGGCCGATTGGCTATTCTCAAAGTGCACGCGCGCAAGATCCGTCTTGAAAGCGATCTTGATCTCGACGCGGTCGCTGGCATGACCACTGGCTTTGCCGGCGCAGATCTCGCCAATCTCGTCAACGAAGCCGCCATCGCCGCCACGCGGCGCAACGGCCAGGCGGTCACGCTGCAAGACTTCGAAACCGCCATCGAACGGATTGTCGCCGGCCTTGAGAAGAAGAGCCGCATCCTCAACGCCGATGAGCGCCGACGTGTCGCCGTGCACGAGATGGGCCATGCGCTCGTCGCCGCGAACTTGCCAAGCGTCGACCCGGTGCAGAAAGTTTCGATCGTGCCCCATGGCCTCGGCGCGCTGGGCTTCACCATGCAGCGCCCCACCGATGAACGCTTCCTGCTGTCGCGCACCGAACTGGAGGAACGAATCGCTGTGTTGCTGGGCGGGCGCGCCGCGGAGGCGCTCGTCTATGCGGGCGACATCAGCACCGGCGCCGCGGACGATCTTGAACACGCGACCCAGATCGCGCTCGACATGGCCATGCGCTTCGGCATGAACCCAACGCTGGGCGAACGCATCTACGCACAAGAGCGCGACCCATTCCTGCTGGGGGCTCCAACCAGCGCCGCCGCGTCGGAAGCGACCCAAAGAGAGATCGACATGGCCGTGCGCGAGCTCCTCGCGCAGGCGCACGCGCGCGCCGCTTCGATCCTCACGGCGAACCGTTCCGATCTTGAAGCCGGCGTCGGCTTGCTGCTGGCGAAGGAAACGCTGCGCCCCGAAGAGTTCGCTCCGCTTCATCGCGGCAACATGCCGCCTTGCGCCGAAACGCTTCCAGGGGGCCGCGATAAAGAGCGGGGGTCACATCAGTGCGAAACTCTTTCGCCGCCTGCGGGCAACGGCTGACCAAGCCCCTTAGCAGCCAGTCTGTTCAGGCCATTCGGGCGGCGAGGTACTTGTGGAAGGTCACGAGCGGCTGCTCAAGGTGGGAGAGCGGGCCGCTAGAGGAAAACCGGCTGGACAGGCCCCGTTGGACGGCTTCGCAAAGAGGTATGTCTTCACGATGCACGAAGTCCACGCTCTGCACTGCCGACGCGATTGCGCCCTCATTGCCAACATCCGCGGGAGGAAAGAAGATTCGCAGGTTCAGAATGAACCGGTCATGCGCAACAATGTCGAGGTCATACCACAACACCATTCGCTGTGGGCCCCCTTCACTGACGGATATAAGCGTGGTGGGAAAAAGAATGTATACGGTGAGGCTCCCCATGACGGGGTCCACCGAATGATGGAGTTCCGCGTAGCTGCCGTCAGTCTGCTGGCCGACACTTTGCGCCGCCGGCCAGAACGGTTGAAGCGATGTCTTGTGAGCGCTCATCACATGGTAGGACTCCGCGAAGTTCTCGACCATGATCTTCCAATTCCAAGCGGAGTGATACTGAAGCGCAGCAACCTGCCGCCAACTGGAGAGCTCAAGGTGGGCAAGCTTGGCGCTGAGTTCGCTCGCTTCGACCGACAGCGGTCTGGCATTCGCGTCCATGGAGACGAAAACCCATCCGTTCCAGATTTCCGTGCGCACCCGGGGAAGGCATGCTTTCGCGTCAAACGCGGCGGATTGGTCCATGTACGGCGCTGCCCTGAGCGCGCCGTCAAACCCGTAAGTCCACAGATGGTAAGGACACTGGATCGCTGAAATCCGCCCTGATCCCTCGAGCATGCGCATCGAACGGTGACGGCAAACATTGGCCAAAGCGACGATATCGCCCTGTAGATCGCGCGCCAGAAGTAACGGATCGCCAAATAGATCGATAGCCTTGTAGCTGCCCGTTTCAGGCCATTCTTCTTGCCGCCCCACTGGTAGCCAGGCGCGCCGGAAGAGCTTCGCCTTCTCCCGTTCGAAGATTGCCGGATCTGTGTACGCCCGCGCCGACAAGGCACGCGCGCGCTCCAGCGGCTCCTCACGCCATTCTGCTATCGACAACCACTCTTCTGTGCCCGTCATCGCGTGCTCCTTTCACAATGGCGCTTGCTTTTTGGTCATTTGACCTATACGTTAACGGGCAGTTCTGACAATCGCAACAGCTGAAACGTACTTCAGAAATGTCGAAGGTGAAATGTCGAAGGTCTTGAAACGCGGCCCAACGCGTGCGCCGCGCGATCCAGATGCGCGTCGCGTCGCGATTCTTTCCGCCGCGGAGCGACAGCTGATTGCACATGGCGCTGGTGGGTTTTCGATGCGTGCTGTCGCTACTGAAGGCGGTATGTCGCTGAGCCACTTACAATACTACTTCGCCAACATCGACGTGCTGAACGAGGGGCTCGCGCAGCACTGGGCTGAGCGCTTCCGCTGCCGCCTCAAAGATCGTAGCCGCGGGGCCAACAGCGGAAGCAAACGACTAGAGGCCTTTGTTGCGCTCATGTTGGACGAACTCGACTCCCCTGCGGGCTCTATCGGCATGTGGGAGTTCTGGATGTTGGGTGCGCGCGACAAAGGCGCCGCCCAGGCCTTGCGCACGATGTACAGCGCGCTCTACGACAGCTTTGCCGACTGCCTTGACGATCTTTACCCGGGACGCCCGCGCGTCGAAAGCGTTGCGCGTGCGAAAATGATCGTCGGATTGGTCGAGGGTGTAGGCGTCCTTTCGGGCCACGCCGTCAATCCGGCCGCAACACGCCGGGCGCTGGGCGCGGCCCTTCGCCATGCTGTGGCGGCCATTGCAGCGCGCGCCTGATGATTGCCTCAAGTTTTTTCTGGAGCACGCCATGACAGGCGGTTGGCTCGCCCTTTTGTTGGCCGGGCTCTTGGAAATCACGTGGGCAAGCGGCCTAAAGCTTGTCGGCCCCGCGCGTCCGCTGGTTTCCATCGGCATTCTGACAGCCATGGTGCTCAGCTTTGTGCTCTTGTGGCTGGCGGTCCGCACACTGCCGGTCAGCGTCGCCTATCCCGTGTGGACAGGGATTGGCGCAGTGGGCGCGTTCGTCGTGGGGGTTACCGTCTACAACGAGCCCGTAAATGCGTTCCGGATTCTCTGTGTCGTCGTGATCGTCTTGGGGATCGTCGGCCTCAAGGTGGGCGGGCGAGCCTGACTTCCTGTTACGCAACTGACCTGCTTCCCGAAAACTGGACCGGGCGAAGCTGGAAAATTCCAGTTATGAGAGTCTGGGCCGGCGACGGAGGACGGGTTGAAGAAGACACGG
>JAIELK010000007.1 GCA_019753175.1 Hyphomonadaceae bacterium | reverse complement strand
CGCGCAGGCCGCTTCGCCGGCGCCTATCAGTTCACGCGGCGCAACTACACACGCCTTGAGCGCATAGCCTCGTTGGGCAATGAAGTCGCGGTCAGCGTCGACCAAGACGGGTATCTGGTGCTGAGCGGCCCGGAAGGCGCAAACGCCTATGTCGAGACGGCGCCGCTTACCTTCCGCGATATCGACAGCGACAACACCATCGCGTTTCGCGAGAATGAGGACGGCGAGATCACGCACCTATTCGTCAGCGGCTTCACCGACGCTGCGTTCGAACGCATCGCTCCGCTGCAAACAGCGCAGACGTTCAACTTGATTCTCGGCCTCGCCGGCTTCCTTTCGCTCACCACGCTTATCGCTGCATGGTCTCGTCGGTTTCAGAAGCGCGGTGACGAACCCAGCGCACCGGCGCGCTATGCAGCATGGAGCGCCATCGTCGCAGCGCTGTCCGCTGTCGCCACGATCGGTGTGCTGACCGCAGAAATGGCGGGAGCGGCGAACGCTGGACTGTCCTATCTGTTGGTTTGGCCAAGCGGCATGATCATCGCCAGTCAGTGGCTCGCGGCGCTCTTCGCGCTCGCCACCGCCGGCGCGTTGGCCGGACTGCCTGCTTCGTGGAGCTTGATCGGCGGGCGCAATGGCTGGCCGATCAGCCGGCGCCTGCACTACACGCTGTTTGCCGGCGCCGCCGCTTTGATGCTGGCGGTGATGTGGATGTGGAATTTGATTGGGTTCAAGTACTAGAACTCAGGCGCGATCGCGCAGCGCCGCCTCCAGCGCCTCAACGCGCTCGCGCAAAGCGTCCGCCTCTGCACGCGCGGCGGCCGCCAATTCCTTGACCGCCTCGAACTCGTCGCGGCTCACGAGGTCCATTTCGGCGACGAAGCGGTCAGCCTGAGTGCGCATGAAGCTCTTGGCTTCATCGCCCATGCCTTGCGCCATGCCCATCGCCCCGGTCATAAGCCGCGCCAGATCGTCGAACACCGAGCTTGTCGTTTGCATGTGGACCGAACCTCTGTCCCTTCCTAGAAAGCCGCTCGCGGCCGGGCAATGCGGCCGATCAGCTTAAGGACGGTGGGCGGAGCCGATGATCGAAGCCATTCAATTCCCCGACTTCGACCCTGCGGCGCTCACAATTCCCGCGCTGGAGCTGTTCGGCCGCGAATGGGGACCGTTCCATCTGCGCTGGTACGCCCTCGCCTATATCGCCGGTTTGGTGCTCGGCTGGCGCTGGATGGTGTGGCTGATCCGCCGCGAGCGACTTTGGTCACCGGGCCGGCCGTCCCTGAGCGTGCCGCAAGTCGACGATTTTCTGTTTTGGGCGACGCTCGGCGTCATTCTTGGCGGGCGCCTCGGCTATGTGCTGTTTTACAAGCCCGACATGATTTGGCGGAACCCGGCGGAGGTGCTGCAGATCTGGCAAGGCGGCATGAGCTTCCATGGCGGCCTGATCGGCGTCGCGCTCGCGGCGATCTGGTTCGCGCGCCAAAAGCACGTGAACGAGGAACAATACGCCAAACTGGCAAAAAACGTCGTCGCCGAACCGCCCGCTGGCAAGCGCAGTGAATACACGCGCATACGAAAAGGCGCGTGGATTAAGAACAGTGATGTCGCGAAAGCGCGCACCGATACGGTCGATCTCTTGCGCCTGGGCGATCTCGCCGCCGCCGCCGCGCCGATCGGCCTGTTCTTCGGCCGCCTCGCCAATTTCATCAATGGCGAGCTGTGGGGCCGACATACCGACGCGCCCTGGGGCGTCGTCTTTCCCGAAGGCGGCTACAATTGGGATATGCGCGCCTGGATGTTCACCGGCGCCGAACAAGCGCGGCACCCCAGTCAGCTCTATCAAGCCGCGCTCGAAGGCGTGGTTCTGTTCGCCATCATCAATATCATGACGCTGCGCTTTGACTCGTTGCGGCGCCCGGGACTCAATGTGGGCGTGTTCCTTGTCGGATACGGTGTCTTCAGGGCGCTGATGGAGACGGTGCGCGAGCCCGACTCGCACATGCCGGAGGCGCTCCAGGGCATCGTCACCATGGGCATGCTGCTCTCGGTTCCGATGATCCTGATCGGGCTCTGGCTGATCCGCCGCGCGCTCGCAGCGCCGAAAGCGGCGGCGGCGTGAGCCTCGAGCAGAAACTCGTCGCGCACATCAAGGAAAACGGCCCGATGACCGTGGCCGAGTACATGGCCGCGTGTCTCTACGATCCTGAGCACGGCTATTACGCAACCCGCCCCGCGCTCGGCGGCGACGGCGCGGACTTCCTCACTGCGCCCGAGGCAAGCCAGATGTTCGGCGAGCTGATCGGACTTTGGTGTGCGCATGAGTGGACGGCGATGGGCAAACCCGCGATCAATCTGATCGAACTGGGTCCTGGCCGCGGCGTGCTGATGCAGGACGCATGGCGTGCGACCGAACGCGTGGAGGGCTTCCACGACGCCGCCAACATCGTGTTCGTCGAGACGAGCCCGCTGCTGCGGGAAGCGCAAGGCGATCGCGTGCCCGAGGCCGAATGGGCGACGCGGCTCGAAGACGCTCCACCCGGCCCCTGCCTCATCGTCGCCAACGAATTTCTGGACTGTCTGCCGATCCGCCAATTCGCGCGCGTCGAAGATGGTTGGCGGGAAAAGCTGGTTGGGCTAACCGAGGCGGACACTCTGACATTCGGCCTGAGCGCGCTGCTGCCGGCCCAAGAGGACGACGTCCTTGAGGGCGCGGTGCGCGAGATCGCCCCAGGCCTGGATGCGCTGATCTACGAAGTCGAGCGGCGCTTGCACGACGCGCCGGGCCGCGCGCTCTTTGTCGATTACGGCTATGTCGCGCCTGGGGGCGCCGACACGCTGCAAGCGTTGAGGCGTCACAAGAAAATCGATCCGCTCGACACCCCAGGCGAGGCCGACCTGACTGCGCACGTCGATTTCGCACGCGTGGCGCATCTTGCGCACGAAGCCGGGCTCGCCGTGCATGGGCCAACGCCGCAGGGCCGATTCTTGAAGGCGCTCGGCGTTGAAACGCGCGTCGACATGCTGACGCGCGCGAATCCCGCGCATGCGCAGCGCGTCGCGCGCGAGCTCCACCGGTTGACCCATCCCGACCAAATGGGCGTCTTGTTCAAAGCGATATGTCTGTCGAGCCCGAACTTGCCGCCACCGGCGGGATTTTGATGGGCGCGGATGCGCCCTCGCACTGGTCCGCGCGCGCGCTGCCGGGCGTGCGCCACGGCTTCTTCGGTCGCGGCGGCGGCGTGTCGACCGGAATTTATGCCGGCCTCAACGCCGGCATCGGTTCGAACGACGACCCAAGCGCCGTTAAGGAAAACCGCCGCCGCATCGCGGCTGCATTCGGCGTAGCGCCGTCGCACCTGGTGGGCGTGCATCAGGTGCATTCCCCGCATGCGGTTTTTCTCGATTCGCCTTGGCCAGGCGAACGTCCGGAAGCCGACGCCCTGGTCACGACAACTCCGGGCCTCGTGCTCTCTGTGCTAACCGCCGATTGCGCGCCGGTTTTGTTTGCGGACGAAGCATCCGGCGTCATCGGCGCGGCGCACGCAGGCTGGAAAGGCGCGCTCGGCGGCGTGCTCGAAACCACGGTAGCGCTGATGCGAGAGCACGGCGCCGACGCCACGCGCATCCGCGCCGCCATCGGACCCTGCATCCATCAGAAAAGCTACGAAGTCGGACCCGAGTTCCGCGCCCGCTTCGTCGACGCCGACGCCGCGTACGCCCGCTTCTTCGCGCCGAGTGCTGGCGACAGACACCAGTTTGACTTGCCGGGCTTCTGCGCCGCGCGCCTCGCTGCGCTTGGCGTTGACGCGGAGATCGTCGACGCCGACACCTATGCACTGCCCGACGCGTTGTTCAGTCATCGCCGCAGCGTGCACCTGGGCGAAGGCGATTTTGGCCGCAATTGTTCCGCGATTAAGCTTTAGGTCGCGCTGATGTTCGGCGAGCTGCAAGCCCTGCGCGATCGCGCCATCCCGACCGATCTCAAGCTGAAGAGCGGTTATCGCGCCGTGCCCATCGACACGGACGGCGCAGCCAATGCCGAGCCGCTAGTCGATGCAACGCAAGCCGGTCTCGCTGGCGCCAACTTCTACGCCGGCACGCGCAACCCACCCTATTATCGTCCCATTCCTGGCGCGATCGATCGTCTGCTGCTGCGGCGCGGCGTGGTCGAGCAGTTGCAGCGCGTGAACGCTCGTCTCCGCAGCGCCGAGCTAGAACTTTGGTTGTTCGATGGCTGGCGTCCGCAAGCGGTGCAAATCTACTTCCACGATCATTGGTTTCCCGCCGAGCTGCGTCGTCGCAACCCCGGCATCTCTGATGATGACCTGCTCGCCGAAGTCGAAACCTATTGGGCCGCACCGAGCGCCGGCGAGGACGCACCCTCACCGCACGCCACCGGCGGCGCCGTCGATCTCACCATCCGCTGGCGCGGCGGCGAACCGCTCTGGATGGGGTCGCTGTTCGATGACGTGTCTGCAATCGCCCACACTGCGCATTTCGAAACGCCGCGCTCCGATCATTTCAGCTTCAGCGCAGACGAAGCGCGCGCCAACCGGCGGCTTCTGTTCTGGCTGATGACCGACGCGGGCCTCGCCTCGAATCCGAGCGAGTGGTGGCACTTCAGCTATGGCGACCAGATGTGGGCCAAGCTCACCGGCGCGCCGGCGGCGCTCTACGCCGGGACCGAGCCGACGGCGTAAGCGCGTGTCCCCGGCGCCACGTGCAGCGCCCGGTCACAAAATTGCAGCGAATCCGGTTTCCACAGCGCCGACTCGCCCGTAGATGGCTGCATCAGGAACGCGTAGGGCTCGCATTCCCATGAAGCTACTGGCCGGCAATTCCAACGGCACGCTCGCTCAGGCGATCGCCGACCATCTCGACACGCCACTCGCGCAGGCGGAGTTCAAGCGCTTCAAGGACAATGAGATTTTCGTCGAGATCAAGGAAAACGTCCGCGGCGAGGATGTGTTTCTGATCCAATCGACCTCTTATCCCGCCAACGACCATTTGATGGAACTCTTGATCGGTATCGACGCGCTGCGGCGCGCCTCGGCCCGGCGCATCACCGCGGTCATCCCCTATTACGGCTATGGCCGCCAGGATCGCAAAGTCGGCGGCCGCACACCGATCTCGGCCAAACTGGTGGCGAACCTGATCGCCACCGCCGGCGCCAACCGTGTGCTGACGCTCGAACTTCATGCGGGCCAAATCCAGGGCTTCTTCGATATTCCGACGGACAACCTGTTCTCAACGCCGGTGCTGGAACGCGACGTGCGCGAGACATACAAGGACGTCGGCAAGCTGATGATCGTTTCGCCCGACGTCGGCGGCGTGGTGCGTGCGCGGGCGCTGGCCAATCGCTTAGGGGCCGATCTCGCCATCGTCGACAAGCGCCGCCCGAAGGCCGGCGAATCCGAGGTGATGAACATCATCGGTGACGTGGAAGGCCGCGACTGCATCCTGATCGACGACATCGTCGACAGCGCCGGCACGCTCTGCAATGCGGCCGAAGCGCTGCTGAAGGAGAAGGCGGCGTCGGTTTCCGCCTATGTCACGCACGGCGTGCTGTCCAACGGCGCCGTGACCCGCGTCGACGCCTCCAAGCTCAACCAATTGGTTGTGACCAATTCGATCGATCCCAGCACGCGCAAGGGCGTTAGCAAGAAGGTGCGCAACATATCGGTTGCGGCGCTGATGGGCGACGCGATCTGGCGCATCGCCAACGAGCAGAGCGTCAGCTCGCTGTTCGAGTAATCAGCCGATCTGCGTCGATGGGAAATTGAACCCAACCGCTGACTTCACGTCGCGCAGCCGCCAGTCGACATAGATAAAGGTGAATAGCGTCTGGGCAATGCACCGATAATCAAGGTCACGAAGGAAAGCAGCGATCGCGCTCTCGCTGGCCCCGCCATCGCGCCGACGCCGGAACTCGTCGAAATCCTCGACCATCACGACACGCGGACGGAACCGCGTCCAGTCGTTGCTTTTGAGCACCTCCAGGTCGAGCCCTTCGCAATCCACGGTGAGAAAATCGATCGGCGCCTCGGCATGCTGGTCAAGGATGTCGCTCAGAGGCAAACACGGCACCTGGAGTGGCGAGCCCGATCGCTCCAACTGGGAACGGTACTCGTCAAGTTCAAACGTGTTGAACTTGTCCTGCTTGAATCGATGATAAGTCAGCGTTGCTGGCTGCTCCGCCACACCCATCACGAGATGTTTGTCCGCCGGTCTATAGCGGCGGAAGGCGCTGGCGACCTCGGGGTTCGGCTCGATGGTCAGTCCGCGCCAGCCGCGCATATAGAGTTTGAACGTGTTCGACCCCAGCTCCGGGTGATAGGCGCCGATATCACAATAATAGCCGTTCGCACGCGGGAACAACGTGGAGTACAACACGACGTCCTCCCCGTATTGGGAGAACCCAACAGATCGCATCCGTCGCAGGATCGCCGCCAAGGCAGCAGGAGTTGGAATACGCATGAATAAATCGCCCCCGCGGCCCGGAGTGCTATAATGGCGCGCCTCGTCATCCGCAACGCCTCCGCCGACTCAGGCGAGATCCGCGCCCTCCACTCTCTGATCGAGAACGCATATCGCGGCGAGAGCGCCAAGCGCGGCTGGACGCACGAAGCCGATCTACTCGGCGGCCAGCGCACCGATACCGAAGCGCTCGCCGGCATCATCGCCGATCCCAAGCAGACGCTGCTGATGGGGGAGACAGACGGCGCCCTGGTTGGCTGCGTGCTTGTCGCCGACAAGGGCGACCGTGACGGCGTACGCATTGGTTATCTTGGCATGCTCACGGTGCAACCCGACCGGCAAGCCGGCGGCTTAGGCAAAGCTCTGCTCGACGCGGCGGAGCAACACGCACGCTCGTTCGGCGCGGAGGTCATGGAAATGACCGTGATCAAGAGCCGGCGCGAACTCATCGAGTGGTACACGCGCCGCGGCTATTCCGACACCGGCCGCGAAGAGCCCTTCCCGCTTGACGATCCCCGCTTCGGTTTGCCGAAGACGCGCGACCTCGTGTTCACAGTGCTGGCGAAGAGGTTGATCTGACAGAGCCGCGCGCCGAAACCCGCCAAGATCAAGATTTAGCCACATCGAGGCTTGTAGGATGAGCATGCCTTGACAAAGGGAAATGCATGAAACGGCTGCTCATTGCCTTCAGCCTAGCGCTGTCGGTTCTTTTTGCCGCGCCGGCGAACGCGCAGGTCGTCGAGCCGCTTCGCCCTTACGATCCCGCGGTCGTGCGCGTGGCCGGGCGCGCCGAAGTGTACCTGCCGCCGGATCAGGCGCGCGTGCGCCTCTCCTTCTACGCACCAGGACGGACAGCGGGCGAAGCCACCAACGCGGTCTCCGAACGCACGCGGGCGCTTGACGCCGCGGTCCGGGCCATCGATGCGCAGAACGTCGTCGTCGAACGCACGGATGTCTCGGTCACGCCGGTCATGCGCGAAGGCGGCGACCGTCGCCCCGACCGCATCAACGGTTACGAAGCCAGCGCCGGCGTCACCATCCTGGTTCGCGATCTGGCGCGGCTCAGTCAAACGGTCGAGGTTGCGGTCAACGCTCAACCCGACACTTTCAACGACGTCGAGTTTTCGATCCGGGACACCGCGCGGGCGCGCAGAGCCGCGCGCGAAGCCGCGATTACAGACGCGGTCGATAAGGCGCGCGTCTACAGCGAAGGCGCAGGGCATCGTCTGGGACGCCTGCTGCTGGTCGAAGAAGGCGCGAACAATATGATTGCGCAGAGCGGCAACCGCGCCGTGTTCGCGGCGCGCCCGCAACAGGCCTACGATCAGGCAGCTGTGACGGCGCCGACGATCGCCGCTGAACCGCTATTGTACACGGCGGAGGTTTCGGTCGTGTTCGAGGTCGGCGCAGCGATGCCGGCGCGCTAACGTGCGCCGGCGCGGCGGCGGTAGGTGAGGTCCCACGTCACCGTCCACTCTGTGGCGCCAGGGTTCAATTGCTCGCCCCACTGGCGCACCGTGTTGGCGTCGATGGCCTGAAACTTCATGCGGGTGCGCGCGCCCTCGGGCACGCCGGGAAGCGGCGTCAGCGCTTCAAACGACATCACCCCGTTCTCGAAGGCGCCGCGATACTCGGTGCGCAAAGGCGCCCCGCCATCCAGGTCTGATGCCAAGCCTGCGTCGCCGGATCGTACATGTTGAGCGAATGGCCGTGCGCGCCGCCGAACGGGCGCCAGTGTTCGATGATGACACAGCCTTGGTCAGCCAAGGTGACGGAACTCTCGGCAATCGTCGCGCCGCTTGCCGCTGAACTCGGCGAGACATCCCACTCGCCCAGCCAAAAGTCGAACTGGCGATGTTCGGACGCCGTACAGCCCGCCGGCCTCTGCGGCAGCACCGCCCTGCCCTGCGCGAGCGCGCGCAGCCGTGTCAGCTCCTCGCGCAGCTGCTGGCGGCTCATTGACTCAACGGGCGTAGGATGTTGCTGCTGGGCCCAGGCGCTCGCCCCGCACAACACGAGCGCCGCGGCCGCGATTGCTACTCTCATCATCCGAGCACCTCTCTCACGCCACTTAGCGCTGGGCGGCCACGAGCCGGAGGCGGCTGCGAGGAACCGACCGTCGCATGCGACGAACAGAAAAAAGGCGGCGCCGCGAAGCGCCGCCTTGAAGTTGGTCTCGGGAGAGATCGCTTACTCGGCCGCGATCCTGGCGGCGGCGAGGTTGTCCTTGGTCGGCAACGGCTTCTCGAGCTGACCCCAATCGATCATCACATCGCCGGCGAGGTCTTCGTATTTCAGCGCGCCCAGGGCGTCGTACTTCGGCCGCACGCGGTCCGTGAGCAAGCCGACGCGCTTCAGGTTCGGCATGATGCGTTCGAACAGAAGCTCGCGGAACATCGCGATCACCATGGAATCCATGATGTGCTTCTTCGCCGCTTCTTCGTTGAACCCGTATTCGCGCACGACGTCCATGCCGAACAGCCGATCGCGCATGATCGCGCACGCCTGGTACGCAAACTCGGCGCGATCTTCAATCTCTTCCTGCGGCAGCACCTTGATCCAATCCTCAAGGTAATTGACCCCAAACGCGACGTGGCGACCCTCATCGCGCATCACCAGTTCGACGATCTGCTTCAGCAGCGGATCGCGCGTCGTGCGTACTTGCGTGCCGAAGGCGGCGAGCGCCAAACCTTCGATGATGAGCTGCATGCCGATAAATTTGAGGTCCCAGCGCTCGTCCGATAGCACTTTGTCGATCAGCGCTTTGAGGTTCTTGTTCACCGGATACATCATGCCGCAGCGGCGGCGCAAATAGCCGTTGAACACTTCGACGTGGCGCGCCTCATCGAACGTCTGCGACGCGGCGTAAAGCTTGGCGTCCGCCGTCGGCGCGCACGAAACCAGCTGCGAGGCGACGAGCATCGCCCCCTGCTCGCCATGCAGAAACTGGCTCATGGTTTGCGCATGGCCTTTCCAGGCGAAGCGCACTTTCTCGTGACGCGGCAGCGCTTCGTATTCAGGATAGCCGTTGAGCGCGCCCGTGAACTCTTCCATCGGGAAGTCGTTCATGTCGCACGGGGCGTCCCAATCGACATCGATGGTAGAATTCCAATTATGGACCTTGCCGAGTTCATAGAGCCGGCGAATCTTGGAATTGGCGCTGTCATAATCCCAATTGTAGGAGCCCGTGAGCGGCGTCTTGAAGATCTCGCGGATGGTCTCGACGTCCTGCATCGTCAGTTTGTCGGCCAGATCGTCGTCATCGAAGGTACGGACCTCTTGGGGCGGGGTGTCGACCAGTTTGACGCGCATGAACGCTCCTCCTTGGAGAAAGTGACGCTGGCGTCACTTTCAAGAGAGAACGACCGGTCGCGCATTGATCGCGATCAAAAACCCTACCCGTCAGACCGTCCGTCGCTTAAATCGCCGCATGCGAACCATGCTGCGCGCCATCGCTCTCTCACTCGTGGCGACAATCACCGCGGCCTGCGCCGTCAGCGTCGGCGACGAGGAAAGCGGCAGCCAGCGCTTTCCGACCTCGTCGTCCTATCCGCCCGGGACCATGGAGCGGGTCGCGTTCACGGCGGGCGTTCCCGAGGCGTGGCGCATTTCGGCGCTGCGAACGCCCGAACGCCCCGACGCCGACTGGAAGGTGGTGATCGTCACTGGAACGCCGTCCTGGAGTGAATATTGGGCGCCGACCATCGCCGGGCTCCCGGAGACGCGGGAAATGATTGTGGCCGACCGCCCCGGCTTCCGCGCGTCCGAGCCGGAAGACGCCGTGCGCGACTTGGTGAAACAAGCCGACGCGCTCGCGCCCATGCTTGAGGCGCGCGAGGGGCAACGCGTATTGCTGGTCGGACAGAGCTTCGGCGCACCGGTCGCCGCACTGATGGCGCAGCGCTATCCTGATCGAGTCGATGCACTGCTGATGATGTCGGCATATTTCGGCGATCGTGGACCGACGGCGCGGCGCATGATTGGCGCCGGCCGGCTGTTCAAGGGCGTGCTGCCGCGCGACCTGCGCAACTCGATCAGCGAACTGACTGCGCAAGAAGCCCAGCTCCCCGCGGTTTGGGAGGCGTTCCGCAGCCTGCATCAGCCCATCGTATTCGTTCACGGCGACGCCGATACGTTCGTCACTCTTGAAGCCAGCCAGCGTATTGCCGACGAGTACGGCCACACCCTCGTGAGCGTCGCTGCAGGAGATCACTTCCTCAATGCGTGCTGCGTGCCGGCGCTACTGGCGGCGATGGAGCAAGCAATCGTCGAAGCTGAAGCGCCGACAGCGCCGTGACTATCCCAGCAGCACCTCTTGGCTCGTGACCAGCCTGAGCCCGCGCAGCATGCGCTCGAACTCCTGCAGCACATCGAGAGCCTCGCCCGCTTCGAGCTTGAGCGGCGCGCCCGCGGGAAAACGGAAGCCCCAGAAGGAATGGATGTGTTTGACCGCGCCGGCGGCTTCGCCGAGTGGAACGAATTTGGCCGGCGCGTCGCAGAGGAAGCGGCGAAACGGTCCTGCGTCGCCACGCACGAGCGCGGCGAAGTCGCGGTCGTAGTCTCGCACTGTCTCGGTCACACGCGCGCCAACGCGGTCGATGCCGCGTAAGATCGTGTGCCGCAGCCGGCCGATTTCGTAGCGCTGCTGGTGGTCGTCGCTGGCAATCGCGCACGTGGAGAACGACGACTCAAAGGTCTCGTGTATGCGCGCCATGCCTTGGCCCATCCACTTGTAGTAGAGATACCCTTTCCAAGCGAAGGCGCCCTCGGCGAACTCGCCAACGTTCAGGCGCATGGTCTCGCGCAACGGCGCGAGCATCTGTGCGTTGGCCTCGGTCATCAGCTTTTCCGCCAAGCGCAAGGCGAGCTTCTCAGCCCGCCGCCCGCCAACGCCGAACGCCATTTCCACGAGCGGCGCGATCTCGCCCTGCACGAAGCTCAGCATTGCCGCCGTGTCGGCTTCCGACACGTCGAAGAAGCAGGCGTCCGGCTCATGGCCCGCGCGCTTCAGCTGTTCCTTCAGCAAGAAAGGATCGAACGAGGGCAGCTCATGCAGCAACGTGACGAGATCGAGGTCGGCAAGAAAGTCGTCATCCGCCATGGAGGCGCCCAGCGCCTGGCGCAGGTTGTGCTCGAAGCGCCGCTCCCCGAGCATGACGCTCGAACCGCCAAGCTCCAGTTCGATCGGGGAATAAGGAAAGACGATCTTGGTGGTGTGCGGCTCGGGTCGATCGAACAGGCCTCGCTCGTGCTCGCGTACGGCATGCTTGATGATCAGCGCCCGGTTGAGTTTTGAGCTCCGAAACAAGGGCCGGGCGCCAAAGCCATCGGTGTCGCCAAAGCGCTCGTAGACCAGCGCGAGGTTGAGCACGCGGGCGGTAGATCCGCTCGCCCTGATCAGCGCCAGGTCGCGCCGGCCGTCGGAGGGAGATGAGGCCACGAACCGCCCCTTTTAGCGCTGGCGGGAAACCTAAAGGTTAACCGCGTCCCCGGAACCGGCTTGCCCTGTCCCCCGCCTTCGGCTAGAAGCCCCGCTTCCATTTTTCCGACCCCTTTCTGAGAAGTGAAAGCGCGCGCCATGGCCGGCATTGTTCTGAACGTTGAAAAGCGGGAAAAAACCGGTACGGGCGGGGCCCGCGCCACCCGCAACGCCGGCCTCATCCCGGGCGTGCTCTATGGCGGGCCGCGCGGCGCGGTATCGATCGAAATCAAGGCCAAGGACGTCGAGACCGCGCTGCGGTCAGGCAAGTTCATCTCGCACATGGTGGAACTCAATCACCAAGGCGAGAAGCAGCCGGTGATCCCGCGCGCGATCCAGTTCCATCCGGTGACCGACCAGCCCATCCATGTCGACCTCTACCGTGTGGAGGAAAACTCCGAGATCGGAGTCGACGTCGTCGTGCGCTTCAAGAACCATGAGCAATCGCCCGGCCTGAAGCGCGGCGGCGCGCTCAATGTTGTGCGCCACACCGTGCGCCTCAAGGTGAAGGCGAACGCGATCCCGGAAGAGATCGTGGTCGATCTGGCCGGCAAGGACATCGGCGACTCGGTGCACATTTCGCACGTGAGCCTGCCGTCGGGCGCGCGTCCGGTGATCCGCGACCGCGACTTCACCATCGCCACCATCACCGGCCGCAAGGCCGAGGTCGAAGTCGCTGCGACGACGGAAGCCGCGCCGGCGGAGGCTGCAGCGGCGGCTGCGCCTGCGGCGGAAAAGGACAAGAAGTAACGCGGGACGCTTTCGCTTTCCGCTCACGGAAAGAGTAGAAAGCGCCCATGCTTCTCCTTGTCGGCCTCGGCAATCCTGGCCCGAAATACCAGGGCAACCGGCACAATATCGGCTTCATGGCCGTGGATGCGCTCGCGCGCGGCTATGGCTTTTCGCCCTGGAAGAAGAAATTCCATGGCGAACTCGCGGAAGGTCAGATCGACGGCGTACGCTGCCTGCTCTTGAAGCCGCAGACGTTCATGAACGAGAGCGGGCGCAGCGTCGGTGAGGCGGCGGGTTTCCATAAACTCTCGCCGATGCAGGTCGTTGCGTTCTATGACGAGATTGATTTGGCGCCCGGTCGCTTCCGCATGAAGACCGGCGGCGGCGCCGCCGGCCATAACGGCATCCGTTCCATCATCGCCTCCCCTGTCGGGGAAGGCTTTCGCCGCGCACGCATGGGCGTAGGGCATCCTGGCGCGGCGGAGCTCGTGCACGGCTATGTACTGAGCGACTTCGCCAAGAGCGACGCCGATTGGGTGAGCAAACTGCTCGACGCCGTCGTAAAAGCCGCCCCAGTGCTCGTGCGCGGCGAAGACGACAAATACCAGGCCGAAGTGATGCGGCTCGCGCCGGCCGACAAGGCGGCGGTGCGGAGGAAGGCGGGGGATGAGGGTTGACGTCCACGGGAGCGTCAACGTGCAGGAGGTTCCTCGCCCTCGCTTAGTCCAAGACGGTTCACCCGGCGCTAACCCTCCCGCTTTCCTTATCGTTCATCGCTGTCGTGCGAGCGTTGCGTCGGAGGCCATGAAAGACATGCGACTACCGGCTCACGCCATCGTTGCTCTGGCGTTCATGGCTGTCCCCGCCTTTGCGCAGGAGCAGTCACGAGCAACTGTGCTCAATTTGAACGTCGCCGGCGAAGCCGTAGCCTTGCCTGACATGGCCACAATCAATCTCGGCGTCCGATCGGAAGCGAGCACCGCGCAAGCGGCGATGGCGGCGAACGCAGAGGCCATGACGGCGCTGATGCGAGCGCTACGACGTGCGGGCTTGCCAGAGGGCGACATTCAGACTTCGCACGTTTCACTGTACCCGGACAGGGATGGTGATCGGATCGTTCGCTATCGAGCGGCGAACTCCGTTCGGGTTCTCGTGCGCGACATCGACGACGTCGGACCGGTCATCGACCGTGCGGTCACGGCAGGCGCCGTGACGTTGAACGGCGTTTGGTTGGGCCTGCAAGATCCAGAGGCCCAACTCCAACACGCCCGCATGGACGCGGTGTCGAGCGCGCGTGAGCGCGCCGACGTTTATGCGCGAGCGCTCGGTATGCGTGTCGAACACATCATCTCCGTGACCGAGGCGGGCGCGGCGGCGCCGTCCTTTTCCGAAGAGATCGTTGTGACTGGTCGCCGCGTCGGGAACGCGCCTGTTACGCCAATAGCCCCGGGCGAGCTGACCACCCGCGTCAACGTGAGCGTCGCCTTCCAGCTGAGATAACGTCCCGAGGCGCTTTCGAGGGCTCAACCTGACGGGAGCGTCCCTGCCCTTGTCCTCATGCCGCTCGCGTCTGGGGTGCGGGCACGCGCTCCGCCAGGTCCAGCACCTCGGCGGCGAGCTTGACGAACACCTCCATGCCTTCCGCATCGAACGCAAGCTCGCCGTCCATGTCGAGACCGGAGGCAACTTCGTCGATGCGCGGCGAGCTTGGGATCAGCGTCGACAGCATATTGAACTCACGCTCGGCGCCCTGCGCCTCCGCGCGCATCTGCTGCAGCATCTGCTCGTGATGCTTCGACGCCTTCACCTTGTTTGAAACGACCCAAGGCGTGCGCTTCGACGCATTGGCGACATCGTTGCTGCTCCAGCTCACGGTGCGGCAGAACGAGAGCAGGCCGAGGTTGGACACGTAGTCCGGAACGGTGGGCACCAGCACCAGGTGCGACAGCCTGAGCGCCGCTTCGGTGAGCGCGGAAATGCCGGGCGCGGTGTCGAAGATGATGACGTCGAAGCTGGCGCGCAGCGGCGCCAATTGCTCGTCGAGCAGCGTGCTGACCACCCGCTCGACTTCAAGCAAATTGCGATGCCGGCGCGAGAGATAGACGATCAGCTCGCGCTCGACGAGGCGCAGATTTGGGCTCGACGGCAGCACGAACAATCTGTCGCCATGGGCTTTTGCCGGGCGAACCAGGTCGCCAAGCGCTACCGGTTTCTCGAACACGATCGCGTCTTCGAGGAAGCCGTCGATGGCTTTGCTCTGCTCGATCTGCGTCGTCAGAGCGGCCTGCCCGCAGAGCCAGAACGACGCATTGGCCTGGGCGTCGAGATCGACCACCAGCACTTTGGCTTGCCGCGGACCCGCAGCCAGCGCCTGCGCGAGGGCGACCGAGATCGTGGTCTTACCCACGCCGCCCTTCATATTCGCCACAGAAATGATCTTCGCCGCCATAAGCGCCCCAGCCTCCAGCAGTGATCACACTTTAGCGGAGGTCGCGGCGCTTATCCACAGGGCTCAGCAGGCCGCGTCTTTCAGCGGCCTCTACCAGCTCTGACCCGTTTGCGTTGAGACCCGCAGAGGTTGCTGACAGCGCCGGTGACCCCGGCCTTGCGCATCGCCTGCTCGGCTTTGTCCATGTCCCAGTAGGGCACGTACAAGATGCGGTCCTCGACCTTCATGCTCTTCAGCCGCTTGGCGGCGCGCTCGAGGTGCTTCACCGAGCCGGTCCGGTCGACGGCCTCGGCCTTGCGGCCGTCCTTGGCCTCCTGGGCCAGCCGGCGGCGCCGCGCCAAGGCGGGCTCGAATTGAAGCAGGTTGCCGTTGGGATCGAGATCCCAATCAGCGCGGCGCGTCCAACGTGACCAAGCCATGACGTTCCTCTCGTCATGTGGATAGGGACTGGTGTTGCGGGTACATGTATTCGCGGCGATCGCCAAGCAGGGCAATGTTTTGCTTCGGTTACGCAACATTTGCGCGTTTGGCCCCCATCCGCAGAGTTTGACCCAGTGTCGATTATGGCCAATGTGACCATCACCCTCGATGACGCGATGCTGGCCCGCGTCCGGCGGGAAGCCGACCAGGCCGGCAAAAGCCTGTCGCGCTATCTCGCCGAACTGATCGCCGCCGAGGAGGAGCGCCTGCGCCAGGAAAGCAGCGCCGCGTTGGACAAGTTCTTGGCCTTGGCGAAATACGTCCCCGCAACCGGCGAGCCCTGGAAATTCGAGCGCGATGAAATCTATGACCGCCCGTGTCCTGGTGGACACCAACGTGGTGATCTACAGCCTCGATGGCCGAGCGCCGGAGAAGCAGAAAAAGTGCGCGGCGTGGCTGAGCGCTCTGACCCGAACACGTTCGATGGCGGTCAACCCGCAAGTGTGCAACGAGGTCGTAAGCGTCGCGCAAAAAAACATCCCAGCGCCAGCTAACGTCTTGCGCGAGGCGATCGAGGGCTTGCTTCGTTATTGCACAGCGCCGTTATCCAATGCGGAGGTGCGGCGCGCGTTTGACATTCAAGCTCGCTGGCGCGTCGCCTGGTGGGACGCCGTGCTAATCTCTTCGGCGGTTGGCGGCGGATGCACGCATCTGTTGTCGGAAGACGCGCAATCCTCCCCGGTGATCGAGGGGGTCAGGATTATTGACCCTTTTAGCGTCGCGCCGGAGGCGGTTTTAGGGTGAGGTGAAGCGGGCCCCAGGGTCAGATTTTGGCTGGAGCGGACATCGCGCCTGAGGCAAAACCACATGCGAACGCATCAACTGGCCCTAGCGGCCCTTGCATCATCAATGACAGTTGTATGTGGCGGATGCACTTGGGTGGGCGGTCGGGAAAAAGCCCTATGCGGTTTCCACGACGGCGGATATTGGCAGCCGACAACGGAAGACACATACCCAGTTTCAGTGGGTGTGTGATGAGATTCCTGATTACTGGACTGTGGGTTGGCCACCTCAGACCGTAGTGAACCCTCACGATCCTTCAGAAGTTGCCCGCCGTCGCTGACTTCCGCTCCGGGCGAAAAGCACCATCCCGCGGTGCCGGCCACTCCCCACTGTCAGACGTAACGCCCGCGACAGCGCGCCCGAGCGTTTAGCCGCACAGCAGTCAAGGCGGGCGAGGCGCGACTTGACACGAACGTCGTGATTCACTATTTCCGTGGCATGATCAATGTCACCATCACCATGGACGAGGACACGGCCCGCTGGGCTCGGATCGAGGCCGCCAGGGCCGGGAAGAGCCTGTCGCGCTGGGTGGGCGAGGTGCTGGCCGAGCGCCGCGGCAGCGAGCGCGCCAGCTTGACCCGCCAGCAAGAAGGCTTGAAGCGCTTCTTGGAGCTCCCTGTGCGGGACATCGGCTATCATGGAAAGGGGCCCACGCGGGATGAAACCTACGCCGAAGTGCTTCATCGACACCAACGTGCTGCTGTACGCGAAGGACAAGACATCCCCTTCGAAGCTGAAGGCGGCGACGGCATGGCTCAGCGCGCTTCTCGATCGAAACGCGGCCGTACTCAGCGCGCAAAGCCTGCGTGAGTATTACGTAAACGTGCTGCGGCAGGATCGCTCGCGGTCTGCCGTAGCTGCATTACGAGCGCAAATCGCGGCGCTCGATGACGTGGTTCCAGACGGCTTGCGGAGCGACCACCTGGCCCTGGCGTGGGAACTCCAAGATCGCCATCGCGTGAGTTTCTGGGACGCTCTGCTGCTCGCTTCCGCCTTGACGGCTGGCTGCGCCATTTTCTTGAGCGAGGACATGAATGGCGGGCAGAAGATCGAATCATTGACCATCGTCAACCCGTTCGCAACCGCGCCGGAAGCGGTGCTAGGCGCGAAAGGCGGGTAAGCGATCTAAACTGCATCCTTCGAGACAGAACCGATATGATGAGCGACCATGGCAATCCTCCTTGCGATCTTTGGCGGCGTTGTCGCCATAGCCGCCTTCCTCGCTCGCCATGACCTGCGCGAGGCTTTCAGCCGAAGCATTTGGCGAGGACTTTTGCTCTCAGCGTTCGTCATCATGTCCGCCTCGGGAATCGCGTTGCTGCTGTCCTTGGCTGTGCCCTTCATGGCGACAGAGTCAGCAGTAATTCGCCGCTGACCATCTCATCGGTGAGAAAACGCCCGCGACATCGGTCCCCAGCGTTTAGCCGCATAGCAGAACTGAATGCGACGCGCTAAGAGGCGCCCCGTCTCCCCAGAGCGAGGGAGAGCTTTTAGAGGATTCCATGGGTTTTAAATGCGGCATCGTTGGCTTGCCCAATGTCGGCAAGTCCACGCTCTTCAACGCGCTGACGCGCACGGCCGCGGCGCAGGCGGCCAATTATCCGTTTTGCACGATCGAGCCGAACGTGGGCGAAGTGGCGATGCCGGAGCCGCGGCTTGAGGTGCTGGCGAAGATCGCGGGCTCGAAGGAAATCATCCCGACGCGGATGAATTTCGTCGATATCGCGGGGCTGGTGCGCGGCGCCTCCAAGGGCGAAGGCCTGGGCAATCAATTTCTGGCCAATATCCGCGAATGCGACGCCGTCGTTTACGTGCTGCGCTGTTTCGAGAATGACGACATCACCCATGTCGAAGGCCGCATCGATCCGATCGCCGATCTGGAAACGGTGGAAACCGAATTGATGCTGGCCGATCTCGAAAGCCTGGAGAAGCGCGTGCTCAATCTCGAAAAAAAGGCCAAGGGCGGCGACAAGGAAGCCAAGCTCACTCTCGACCTGGTGCTGCGCGCCAAGGCGCTGCTGGAGGAAGGCAGACCGGCGCGCCACGTCAAGCGCGCGCCGGAGGAGCAGAAAGCGTTCGAGATGTTGCAGCTGTTGACGGCGTTGCCGGTGCTCTACGTCTGCAATGTCGATGAAGCGCACGCCGCCAACGGCAATGAGCAATCGCGCCGCGTCGAAGCGCGCGCCAGGCAGGAAGACGCCGCCTGCGTCGTCATCTGCGCGCAGATGGAAGCGGAGTTCGCCGCGCTGAACGACGAAGAGCAAGCAGAATTCCTCGCCGCCGCGGGCCTCACCGAAAGCGGCCTCACCCGCCTTATCCATGCCGGCTACGACCTCTTGGGCCTCTCAACCTATTTCACCGTCGGCCCCAAGGAAGCGCGCGCCTGGACCATCCACAAAGGCTGGACCGCGCCGCAAGCCGCGGGCGTTATTCACGGCGATTTCGAGAAGGGCTTCATCCGCGCAGAAACCATCGCCTACGACGACTTCGTCAAGTTCAACGGCGAAGTCGGCGCCAAGGAAGCCGGCAAGATGCGCCTTGAAGGTAAGGAATATGTCGTCCGCGAAGGCGACGTGATGCACTTCAGGTTCAGTTCGTGACAGGATGGAACCGCCACTTTCGCTTTCTTGGGCGGTCGCTTTCGCGCCCCCCGCACCGTGCTTGTCGAGCAACTTGAACCGCCTTTCAGCGGCGCTGTCGTTACCGGCCGCTGAGATACGCCCGCGCCCGGCAGCTTAGTCGTCGTCGCGCGCAACCGTTGTGTTTGGCGTTGCACCCCCAGGGATGCGCGAGCCCGTGAACACCTGCTGTTCGACGCGGAAGTGAACGCTGCCGCGTCCGTAGTCGATAGCGATCGCATCGGCGCGGGACAGCACATCCATGCCGATCAGCAAAGTCGGCTCGTCTGCGAGCCCCCAAAGCTCGAAAATGTGAAAGTCGCCAATGAACGCGACGATGGCGCGCGCCTCGATACCGCCGATGGTTATGCGCGGCAGAATGATCGCTGTGTCGAGCAGAATCGGCGCGCCCGCCGTCAATGCGCGCACCGCTTGCAGCCGTGTCTGGGTCGCCTCCACGGTCAAGCCCGCGAGTTCGGTGCGCAGCGCCGTGTTCGCCAAGGATGCACTCGATCCGGTATCGATCAAAACGTTGATGCGCCGGCGGCGCACCGAGCCTTCGATCATCACCAGATGTCCAAATCGCAATTCGCCGCGCACCGACGTCCAACCACCACGGAGCCGGCGCGCATTGTCTGACTCCGCGATCTCGATGCAGCGATTGGCGAAGTCCAGCATGAGGCGGCGATCGCGCATGCCGTCGACGCCCAGAAGCCCGTCTTCCCCCGCGAGCACCGGCGACTCGAGCACAGGCATCTGCCCACCGGAGAAAACGATGCCGCCGTACGCCAGGGAGTCGACCGCCACCAGCGGCGCATTCGTCACTTCATGCACGGTGTGCACGGCCCCAACGCCAATTGGCGCCAGACCGAGGCGCTGAGCTAGCGGCCGCGACACGGCGGATCGGTTGGCGCCGGTGTCAATAATGAAACGGAACGGGCCTTGTCCGTTCACCAATATGGGCGCGACAATGCGGCCCATGCGATCGGACTGGGTAGCGCCCTCGGCGCCGTCAGACGCAATGGTCTCAGTCTCGACGAGGGTCAGGGGCGAACCCTGGCAGCGCGCATCGGCGGCAGGCGTTAGCGCCAATGCCGTTGCACACGCCAACGCCGCCCACTGCCATGACATGTGAGAAGCTTGCCGGTATCATCGCGCCGCCGCCAGTAACATTCAGGTCAGCTCGGCGCCGCTCGACGAGCGGCCCCTCGCGTGCGACGAAGCCCAGCCATGATTGAGCGCCTCAGCATCGTCAGCCAGTTCGACCGGTTCAGCCTCGATGCGTTGTCGGCGAGGCCGTCGCGCACGCCGATCGGCGGCGTCGTCGTCGCGCAGGAGATTTTCGGCCTCACCGACCACATCGCCGATATGTGCTCAGCCTTTGCCGACGCCGGCTACCACGCCCTGGCGCCGAGCCTTTTCGATCGCCTTGAACGAGGCTTCCTGGCGGGGCTCGACGCTGCGGGGATCGACAAAGGCCGCGCCGCCGTCACCGCGAGCCCCTGGCCCCAGGTGGTCGGCGATGTGCAGGCCGCCACCGACGCGCTGCCAAAGCCGACATACGTCGCGGGTTTCTGCTATGGAGGCGCGGTCGCCTGGATGGCTGCAGCGCAATGCAGCGGCGTTAGCGCCGCGTCGTGTTTCTACGGTCGTCTGATCGCCGAGCTGCTCGATCACCAGCCGAAAGCGCCGGTGATGCTGCATTACGGCGCACACGATGCGTCGATTCCGCCGGACAACATCGAGCGTGTGCGCTCTGCAGCTCCCGATTCCCCACTCTATCTCTATGATGCCGGGCATGGCTTTTGCCGCGCCGGCAGCCACGACTTCAACACAGACGCCCGCGTGCTAGCGATGAGCCGTACACTCGATTGGTTTGCGCGCTGGCGATAGGAGAAACCTACATGGCCATCGATCACGTCTCTGTCGGCGTCACCAGCATGAAACGGTCCAAGGCGTTCTACGACGCCGTGCTCGCCCCGCTTGGCATGACGCCGATCATGCCAGTCGAAATTCATGGCCGCTTGGTTGGTGTCGGCTATGGCGACACGCCAAACCAACCGACCTTCTGGATTCAACTTCCGATCAATGGCCAGCCCGCCAGCATGGGCAATGGCGTGCACATCGCCTTTCACGCCGGCGCCCGCGCGGCGGTCGACGCCTTCTTCCTCGCCGCGCTTGATCACGGCGGCGCCGAAGACGGCCGCCCCGGCCTGCGCACCGAGTATCATCCGAGCTATTACGGCGCATTCGTACGCGATCCCGACGGCAACAAGATCGAAGCCTGCTGCCATACGCCGGAGTGATTCATGAGCGCCAAGTCTTCCGTACTCGTTCATCCTCCGCTCGGCCTGTTCGAGCTGCAGCTCGGCGATTACGATGTCGTGCATTGGCCGACTGAGCGGAAGGACATTCGCGCCGCCATCACCATCGGCCACGTCGGCATCTCCAACGCCATGATCGACGCCCTGCCCGAGCTTGGCTGCATCATCTGCTTCGGCGTGGGCGTCGACGGCATCGACATTGACTACGTGCGAAAGCGCGGCATCGCCGTCACTCACGGTCGCGAGATCAATCACGAAGACGTCGCCGATGTCGCCATGGGCCACATCATTGCGACCGCACGCCTATTCAGCCAGGGAGAGCGCGTCCTGCGCGAGGGCCGCTGGACACCCCCGCTCGCGGTGCCGCCGCAACGGCGGCTGCGCGGCATGAAGCTCGGTATTGTCGGCATGGGCGCTATCGGCAAAGCGATCGCGCATCGGGCGCAAGCGTTTGGCATGGAAATCCGCTGGAATGGACCCCGTCCCAAGCCCGACGTCGCGCCCGCTTACGAACCGCATTTGCTTGCGCTTGCCGCATGGGCCGACGTGCTCGCCGTCGCCGCACGCGGCGACCAGGCCGGACTGATCGGCGCCGATGTAATCAAGGCGCTGGGACCGCAAGGGATTCTCGTCAACGTCTCGCGCGGCAGCGTTGTCGACGAGGAGGCGCTGATCGCGGCGCTGAAGTCAGGCGCGCTCGGCGCGGCGGGGCTCGACGTCTTCCAGCAAGAGCCGACCCCGCCCGCGCGTTGGGCCGATGTGCCCAACACCACGCTTACGCCGCATTTGGGAGGCGGCACACGCGAAGCGCTGTACGCCGGCTCCCAAAACGTGCTCGGCAATCTGCGCGCGTTCTTTGCCGGCGCGCCGCTGATCTCGCCGCTCGACGCCGGCTAGCCTTCGCGAACGCGATTCAAGCCGCTTTGCGCATAGGCGTGCTGCACTGCCGGCGACTCAAACTCCGCCATGGCTTGGCTCATTGCGTATGCCCGACACTCCTCGAACGCCTCGATGACGAAGTGCCGCGATGCACGATAGTTCGGGTCGTTACGTGGGTTGCCGCCGCACACCGCGCGTGAGGCGCGGTCCAGTCTCTCGATCAGCGTCGCTGCGTCGCGAGCGTCGCTGAGATCAAGGTCGCTGTAATCGACCGTGCGCTGCCTTGGCTCGGCTGACGCGGCGCCGGCCATGACGGGAGTCGCCAAAAGAGCGGCGGCGACAATGAGCGTATCACGATAACGCATGACTTCCTCCTTCGAACATCAGGAGGATGCCGCGTGTTGTTGTCTTGGATGTTTCGTTTGTGTTGCAGGCGATGAACGCACTGCTTTTGTCGGCGAATGACGTGTGCGCTGCGTATCACGACAAGAAGTTCATGCTCGACACCCATACAATCGAGACGATGCTAGCCGCCCAGTCGACTCGGCGGTCAGCGCGCGTGCGCAAATCAAGCGCGATGTCGTCGAAAACAGCACAAACACACATGACGCTCCATTGAGCGTCACCTGCACAAGAAAAAAGCGTGCGGCCAAGCCGCACGCTTCAGTGCTTTCCGATCAGGGCTGAGATCAGCGCAATTCGTATGTTACGTTGACATTGACGCTGGTGGTTACCTCGCCCGGCGCGATTGGCGGCGGCGGGGCGGCAGCTTCCATGCGGGCCATGTAAGGCATCGGGATGGGCGGGGTGTAACCGCCGCCTTCGTTGATTGCGATCACGCGATGCACGCGCATGCCGAAGGCCTGTGCGTAAAGATCAGCGCGGCGGCGCGCATTTTGCGCCGCCTCGCGGCGCGCGGCGTCCAACTGCGCATCAGGGTCGGCATGGCTGAACGAGATGCCATTGACGGTGTTGCCGCCCGCATTGACGGCGGCGTCGATGACCCGGCCGACGGTGTCGAGATTGCGCACCCGCGCGGAAACTTGGTTGTTGGCCTGGTAGCCAGTTAGCCGCGGCGGCTGGTTCTCGACATAGGCGTATTGCGGATTGACCGAGACGTTGGTCGTCTGGATGTCGCGCTCGGCGATGCCGGCGCGGCGCAGCGCCTGCGTCAAGGCGGTCATGCGCCGGGAGTTCTCGGCGAGCGCCGCCGCCGCAGTTTGGCCTTCGGTCATGACGCCAAGCGAAATGGTCGCCATGTCGGGCGCGCTCTCGACGCGACCCTCGGCCGAGATGGTGAGCATGGCGCCTTCGATGGCGTGCGCGGCATGTCCTTCGTGGCCGGCGTGCTGTTGAGCGGCGGCTGGTGTCGCTGCAGCGGCGGCCAGCATGGCGGCGGCGGCGGCGGCCTTGATCGTATTCATTGTCGCTTCCCCTTGGATCCCTCGACCGACGATTGTGCCGGCCCGGACCGGCGAAATTGCGGCGATTACAGGTCGTTAGTCGCGCCGGACGGGGCGCAAGTCGAATCACATTAGAGTTGAGCGCTTCCGCCATGCGCTTTTCCGAGTCCCTCCTGCGCCAGATCCGCGACCGTGCGTCGATCGCGCACTATGCCGGCCGACGCTTGGCTTGGAACAAGCAGAAGACGCGTCCCAGCGCCGGCGACTATTGGGCCTGCTGCCCGTTTCACCAGGAGAAGAGCGCGTCGTTTCACGTCCTCGACAACAAGGGCATCTTCAATTGCTTCGGTTGCGGCGAGAAAGGCGACATCTTCACGCTGGCGATGAAGCTCGAAGGCGTTTCCTTTCCTGAAGCGGTGGAGCGGATCGCCGAGATCGCCGCCGTGCCGCTGCCGCGCGAGGAGCAGGAAGATCGCGGCGAAACCGATCGCCGCAAACGTCTCATCGCCATCGTCGCGCGCACGGCAGCGCTCTACGCACATGCGCTTCGCTCAAGCGGCGGCGCTGACGCGCGCAAGTACCTGCAAGGACGCGGACTCGGCCCCGATGTGTGGGAGCGGTTCGGCATCGGCCTCGCGCCCGATGACTGGACCTGGGCCATCGACAAGCTGAAGGCCGAAGGCTTCGGGCTCGAAGAAATCGTCGCCGCCGGCATCGCGCGCGAGGGCGAGGACGGCAAGCGCGCCATCGACACGTTCCGCGGACGCATCACCTTCGAAATCACCGATACGAGCGGCAAAATCATCGGTTTCGGCGGCCGCGCCCTCGCGAAGGATGCGAAAGCAAAGTACATCAACTCGCCGGAAACGGCGCTCTATTCGAAGAGCCGCGTACTGTATCGCTTGAAGCAAGCGCGCGAATTGCTGGCGAAAACCAAGGCGGGCGGACTGGTCGTCGGCGAAGGCTATCTCGACGTGATCGCCTTCGAACGCGCGGGCATCGCCGCGGTCGCGCCATGCGGCACCGCATTGACCGAAGAGCAATTGCAATTGCTGTGGCGCGCCGGCGGCGACCCGGTGCTGTGCTTCGACGGCGACGCCGCCGGCCAGCGCGCCGCCGATCGCGCGCTCGACTTGGCGCTGCCGCAGGTGGGACCGGGGCGCACCGTGCGCTTTGCGCATGCGCCTGCGGGTGAGGATCCTGACGACATCTATCGTCGCGCCGGCGCCGAGGCGCTCGCGGCTTTGGTCGCGGCCGCGACGCCGGCGTCGGACATGCTGTTCGAGCGCGAAAAGCGCCGCCACGGTCTCGCCACGCCCGAGGCGCGCGCGGCCTTTCAGGCCGCCCTCAAGGACGCGGCCAACCGGATCGCCGACGCCGACACGCGCCGCGCCTATTTCAGTGAGCTGATGAGCCGGGCCAATGCGGCGCTTCGGGCGGAGCGGCCGCCGTTCCAGCCGTGGACCCCGGGTCAGCGCAAGCCGCCGCCCGGCGCCACCAAGGAACTCAAGGCCATCGACGCCGCCCAAAGGCCGCGTCCGGCGGCGGAAGACTTTTTGCGCGCCGCCGCCGATTTTCCAGGGATTTTGGCCCGGTTTTCGGACTGGATCGAGCGCCTCGATATTGCTGACCAGGACCTGGCCGCGATCCGGGCCGCGCTTCTGCAGCTGGCGGAAGAGCCGGGCCTGAGCGTCCCCATTGACCGGGCGGCGCTGAGCCACCATCTGACCGGGCTAGGGTTAGAACGCGCTGCGGCGCGCGTTTCGCGTTGGCCGAAGAGCAAGCCGGCGGAAGATGCCGCTGTGGAGGCCGAGTGGCTGGCGCTCGCGACGCGGGAGGTCGTGCTGCCGGCGATCAGGGAGGAACTGGGGGAGTTGCACGCCGCCGCCGCCGAAGGCGACGACCGGGCGTTCGCCCGCTACCAGGCGCTCAGCCGGGAGGTCCGCCAGATCGAAGCGCGGGCGCGTGAAACGAGATTGGAAGAAAACGCAGCAGCGGGGCCGGATGGGCTACTGCGACCGGCACAAGCGCCTATTTCCTAAACGGAAGAGCAAAGTTCGATGAGCAAGACCGAAGAAGCAGTCGTGACGGAAGAAAAGGAAGCCCCGGATGGGCCGATCCTCGATCTTACCGACGCGGCGGTAAAGAAGATGATCAAGGCGGCCAAGGCGCGCGGCTTCGTCACCCACGAAGAGCTGAACAAGGTGCTGCCGTCGGAGGAGTTCGATTCCGAGGCGATCGAGAACGTGATGGCCGAGCTCAACGGCATGGGCATCAACGTCGTCGACAGCGAAGAGGAAGGCGAGGCCGCCGAGGAAGACCAGAAGGCGGTCACCGTCCGCGACGAGGCGAAGCCCCCCGTCACCAACACCCGCGAAGACGCCGACCGCACCGACGATCCGGTGCGCATGTATCTGCGCGAGATGGGCAGCGTGGAATTGCTCTCGCGCGAAGGCGAAATCGCCATCGCCAAGCGCATCGAGGCCGGCCGCGACGCCATGATCCGCGGACTGTGCGAAAGCCCGCTCACCTTCGAAGCGATCATGGTGTGGCGCCAGGAGCTGCGTGAGCAGAAGATCCTGCTGCGCGACATCATCGACCTCGAAGCCACCTACGGCGCCGAGATGGGCATCGTGCCGCAATCGGCGCCCGGCGTGAACGCCGACGGCTTGGTGGTGCCCCCTGCTCCAGGCGAAAAGCCGGCCGCCGCGCCGGCGACTGACGAACCGGAAAAAGACCCCGGCGAGGCGGCGGCGGAAGCCGACAGCGACAGCGAATTCGATGACGAGGCGGCGATCTCGATGTCGGCGATGGAAGCCGAGCTGAAGGAAGGCGTAATGGCGACGCTCGACGCCATCGCCGACGCGTTCGGCCAATTCCGCAAGCTGCAGGACAAGCGCATCGATCTACGCCTGAAGGGCAAGTCGCTCCCCGGCGCGCAGAAAGAATCCTACGACAACGCCGAAAACGCCATCATCGAGCAGCTGAAGAAGCTAAAGCTTAACAATGCACGGATCGAGAGCCTGGTCGAGCAGCTCTACGCCATCAATCGCAAGCTCATTCAGCTCGAAGGCAGGCTCATGCGCCTCGCCGAAGCCAATGGCGTGCCGCGGCTGCACTTCCTCGAATCCTACCAAGGCAGCGAACTCGATCCGAAATGGACGGAAAAGGTCGCGGTCAAGTCGAAGGCTTGGTCCAAGTTTGTCGCCGCCGAGGCCGACGATATCGCCGCGATCCGCAACGAAATCGGCACGCTGGCGCAGGAAACCGGCGTGCCGATCGACGAATATCGCCGCATCGTCCACGCCGTGCAGAAGGGCGAGCGCGAAGCCCGGCAAGCGAAGAAGGAAATGGTCGAGGCGAACCTCCGCCTCGTCATCTCCATCGCCAAGAAGTACACCAATCGCGGCCTGCAATTCCTGGATCTGATCCAGGAAGGCAACATTGGTTTGATGAAGGCGGTCGATAAGTTCGAGTATCGCCGCGGGTACAAATTCAGCACCTATGCGACGTGGTGGATCAGGCAGGCGATCACGCGCTCGATCGCCGATCAGGCGCGCACGATCCGTATTCCCGTGCACATGATCGAGACCATCAACAAGCTGGTGCGCACCTCGCGCCAGATGTTGCACGAGATCGGCCGCGAACCGACGCCGGAAGAGCTCGCCGAAAAGCTCGGCCTGCCTTTGGAGAAGGTTCGCAAGGTGATGAAGATCGCCAAGGAGCCGATCTCGCTCGAAACCCCGATCGGCGATGAGGAAGATTCACACCTCGGCGACTTCATTGAGGACAAGTCCGCGATCCTTCCCGTTGACGCCGCGATCCAATCGAACCTGCGCGAAACCACCACGCGGGTGCTCGCCTCGCTCACCCCGCGCGAAGAACGCGTACTGCGCATGCGCTTCGGCATCGGCATGAACACCGACCACACTTTGGAAGAAGTGGGCCAGCAATTCTCCGTGACCCGCGAACGGATCAGACAGATCGAGGCGAAGGCCCTGCGGAAGCTGAAGCATCCGAGCCGGTCGCGGAAACTGCGGAGCTTTTTGGACAATTGAGGGCCGCACGAACATAGTCCAGCGACCCAGACCATCGAGTCCCCGAGGGTTCAATGACAGACGACGCCAAACCACTTATCTCAGAATCCAGCACTGCTGAATCATCGCGCGTAGATTCGGTGCTCAAGGACTTTGCCGAGGGCACGATACTGATCCCAGATTATCAGCGCGATAGCGATCAATGGGATGAGACAACTAAGTCACTGCTCATCGAGTCGGTCATCAACAATCTATCTATCCCAGCGTTCTTCTTTGAGGTCGAGGTTGACGAGAAGGGAATTGAGCGCAACCAGGTGATCGATGGACAACAACGGCTCACCACTTTGAAGAGCTTCTTCGATCGAAAATTTCAACTCGTGGACAGTAACGACGCGCCTTACATCTCTCCGAACAGCGTTCATTACGCGGGAAAGACGTACGACGAACTCCCCCCGGTGTACCGGCAGGCATTCGATAAATATCGCTTGGCAATTATTAAACTTCGTGACCTTCGCGACATGCGTCTCGAGGTGTTTCGGCGGATCAATCAGGGCGGAACACCTCTGAGCGGTCAGGATATTCGCCTCGCGTACTATGGTGAGAATTCGCCCACCGTGACATTCATTCGTCTAGCAGGAATCTATGACACTTCCAGAGAAGCGGCAAAGCGCTTTATTGAAAAAGCCAACACCGCGTTCGGTTTGCAGTTCCCTTGGAAAGCCCAAGAACTGCTGGCCTGGAACGATTTGTGGGACGAAAAGGACCTGGCGCGAGGACAGACCGCCTCAGAGATGTTCTTGTGGGCGTTGATGTCCGCTCATCACACAGAACTAAGCGCGATTTTGCAGAACGCCGACACCGTGAGAAAGCTCGGTGTTACGTTCAACAGAGAAATCGACGGTGCGATGGACGTGTATTGCGCACAGTCGCAAGCACAGGATCACGCAAAAGACAGCGCGACTCCTGTCCCGCCGGTTTTGATCACGTTCGAAGAAATGAAGGAAAAGTTCTTCCCTCATTTTGCAGACTGGATCCGGTGCCTTGGTACATTCGGCTCAAGTCTCGACGTACGCAAATATCGTACGGCCGCGTCAATTATCGGTGCCGCATATAGAGTCGGCATCGACACAAAATCCTGGAATGCGGCGAAATGGGCAAGGCCGATTGAATTCATAAGACGCCCCACTGATCCGAGCACGTCGCTCGGCATAGTATGGCCTCAAAGCAAAGGTCGTTGGGACGGCGTGAAAGGCTATCGCGCGCAAATGGAGGCCGCCGCAAAGATAGCTGAGAAGTTCGCGTGATGGGCGATAAGCCCATTGAGATCGAAGACATTGAACCGCAAGCGCGCACGTTCCCGGCCGGATGGCGTGATGCTGCAGTTCGCGCGCTGTTCAGCGAGGAGATCGCCGGAGTTCGATGTGCACGATGCGAATTCGTCGCTCGTCGGCCATCGGAACTGCGAAGGCTGCACTGCGATCACATCGTCGCCTACTCAAAGGGTGGCCTCTCGACCTGGACGAATCTTCAGCTACTCTGTGGTCCATGCAATTTGAGCAAGGGTGCGAACGACTAAGCAGCTTCGCGATACCGAACCCAACCGTCCGCATGCGCGGCCGGAGGCCGCGCGCTCCAACCCTCAACCCGCCGAGCATGACGCACTCTCCCCGCCCCGCTGGGTGACGACGTCCGCGCCGCCGCCGAGGATCGCGCTGCGTTTGAGGACTACGAGCGCACCGGCATCGGCATCCCGGGCGAAGAGGTTGAAGCTTGGCTCCGCAGAAAGAGTGACACACGCCTTTTCCTAACGCCGACCACGCGGCGCGTGATCCGGAATCCAGGGGACCGGCGAGCACAGGTGTAGCGCGCCCCTACTCAGCACCCGACAGCAAGAACTCTTCCACAAACGTGACGAAGTTCGCATACCGCCGCGCCTCCGTCAGCGTCTGACGCGCTGCGCGCGCGAGGCGCGGCAAGTCCTCCTCGAAGCGTTCGAAGTCGGCCGCGATGGCGCCTTCGCCGGGAAGACGGCCGCCGCGCGGGCCCTTGCCAAGAAAATCGCGCACAGCGCCAATCACATCCGCCGGCCGATTGCCGTGGAATACGGGATCGACGCCCGCCAGGTCCGAAATCGTCGGCGCCCACTTGGCTCGACTCTCCGCCAGAACAAGCGCGCGCTTCTGCTTCTGGCGCGCACCGCCGAAATGCCGTGCGCCCAGGAAGAGACCAAGCTCGAACGGCATATTGAACCGCGGCGTAGACGTTTGTTGGCTGAGTTCAGTCCGCGAAAGGTCGTGGATGCCGAGATCGCACCGTTGGATCATCGTCTTGAGCTTGTCGAAGCGAAGCGTGCCGCTGTCATTATCCTCAAGCGCGCAACGCGAACGGTACCCGCACGCGAAGATCGCGAAAACTATGGACCGGAAGAGCGGAGCGTATGAATCGTCGAACGGGCAGTTGATGAAAACATCTGTCGAACGCTCACTTGCCTTTCTTGTCGGCATAGAAATCTCGGACAGCTGTACGGATTTCCGCTTGCTTCTTGAAAGGCAGCGACGTCACCGGCGTCGCCACGCGCACAGACGTCCCGCCGATATCGACCAAACGGCCCGTTCCGGCGTCGCGGCCGACAGTCTTGTGATCCTTAGACTTCTGCGCCTTTGCCATCGTAAGAAGGTACAGCATGAGAATGTGTTTTTGAAGGGGTCAACACCCCAACGATTGGGATGAGCCGCCGGTCGCGAGAAGCGCCCGCGCTGACGGTCCGCTACCGCGCCCCTCTTCCGCCGCCCGCCGCCGGCGCGGTCGCGCTCGCCGGTTGCGCTGTTGCGGCGTCCGCCGCTTCGCTGTCGCGGGCGCGGCGCAGCGTGTCGATGCGGTCGCGCTCGATGCCGAACAGTTCGAGCGCGCGGCCTTCGAGGTTGCGGCCGTTGGCGACGCGCAGCGCCATCGGGTTCACCTGCTGGCCGCGCAGCATCACTTCATAGTGCAGATGCGGGCCGGTGGAGCGGCCGGTCGAGCCGACATAGCCGATCACTTGCCCCTGGCGTACGCGCGTGCCGGCGCGGAGGCCGCGCGCAAAGCGCGACATGTGCGCGTAGGCGGTCTCGTAGCCGTTGGCGTGGCGGATGCGCACGTAATTGCCGTAGCCGCCATACGGCCCCGAGCGCAGCACCGTGCCGTCGCCGGCGGCGAGGATCGGCGTGCCGGTCGGGGCGGCGAAGTCGGTGCCGCGGTGCATACGCGAATAGCCGAGGATCGGGTGGCGGCGCATGCCAAAGCCGGAGGACAGCCGCGCGCCGTTGATCGGCGTCTTCATCAGGAAGCGCCGCGCGCTCTTGCCGTCGGCGTCGTACCAATCGGGCTGCGTGTCGCCGGGCGCCAGGAACGAGTAGAAGGCGCGCGAGCCCCGGCTCGACTCCAGCGACACGAACAAGAGATTGCCCGTGCGCACGGTGTTGCCTTCGTCATCGTAGAAGCGTTCGAACACCAGTTCGAAATCGTCGCCCGGGCGCACGTCGCGCTGGAAGTCGACGTCATACGCGAACGCATCGGCGAGCGCGGCGACTTCGCGGTCGGTGGCGCCAAGCTGCAATGCGCTGGCGTACAGGCTCGTCTCCACCTGCGAGGCGATGCGCGCGATCTCATAAGTCACCGGCATCAGCACTTCGCGCGCGGCGAAGCCGCCCGCCGTCGTACGATTGGCGGTCACCGAAGCGCCGGGATCGGAGCGGAACGCGACGCCGGTCAAACGCGCTTCGCCGCTGCTGCGATCGAAGAACAGGCTCACTGGCTGCCCTGGCCGCACCCGGCGCGGGTCGTACACATCGTCGATCGACGCGAGCGCGGCGTGCGCTTCGGCGGCGGTGGCGCCCGCGCGCGTCAGCAAGCCTGCCAGCGTTTCGCCTGGACCGACACGCACTTCGCGCTGCTCGCGCGTCAGGTAAACTTCCGTAAACGCCAAGTGCTCGGCGCGTCGCCCCGCCTCGTCGCGGATCGCTTGCAGCGCCGCGGCGTCGGCCGCGCCATTCAGACCATCGAACAGACCGGCGTTCCACGCGACGCCCACGCCAATGCAGATCGCCGCGGCCGACAGGCGCGCCACGGTCAGACCTTTCTTGGCGTTAATACGCCGAAGCCGATTTGGCCCTGCCAATGTCGCCACTCCCTGCCGCCGGATCGCCTCCGACAGATAAGGTTTCCGGCACGGCCTTATTGGGCCGGAAACCATAATCGCGCCATCCTTTGCCCGCGGCTCCAATTTAGGGTCCGCCCGCCTACTTAGGCAATGAGTAAGGATCGCGCCCGATCGACGACAGAGTGCCACATACGTCTAACCAGGACCTTGCGAGTCAAGAGCAGACGCCCAGCGCGGAAGCAGACTCGACCTCCGCTCGGCGTTTGCTGATCGGCTGGGCGACGGCGCTCGCCGCTTTGGGCGTAAGTTCGGCGCTGGTGGCGGGTGCGGTTTGGCTGTTGCGCAAACCCCTCGCGGAATTCGTGCTCGAAGCCGTCCTGTCCGACCGCGGCGTGCCGGCGGACTTCAACGTGACCGCGCTCGATTTCAGCGGCCTGACGCTCACCGATGTCCGCGTCGGCGAAGGTGCTACGCCGGACGCCGCCATGCGCGCCGTCGATGCGACCTGGGAATGGCGCGGACTTAGCCCACGCCTTGCGCGCGTGCGCATTACAGCGCCTGAACTTCGGCTGCGGCTCGATAGCGCCGGCCATGTATCCGCAGGGGCGCTCGACCATTTCGAACGTGGCACGCCAAGCCGCAGACGGCCGAGCATCCCGAACATCGGCCTTGAGATCGTGGATGGCGTCATCGTGCTTGATGCGCCGTTCGGCGCGCTGCAGGCGTCGGTGCGAAGCCAAGGCGTGATCGGTGAAGACTTCGCTGCCGAGATCCGGCTTGATGAGACCACGCGCGCGGGAACCACGCATGCGCTCAATCGCGCCTCGGGGGAAGTCGTCGCGCTCGCTCAAGGCGAGAACGTCGACGTGCGCATTACCGCAAACGCAGCGGGTCTGACCTGGGCGGGCGTGTCGCTTGGCGATGCGTCGCTGCGCGTCGACGCGCGGACGCCGCTCGATCTCGCGACTGTCGAGGCGCAGGCATCGTGGTTCGCCGCCGCCTTGTCCGCGCCCCAGATCGAAGCCCGTGCGTTGTCTGGCGGCGCCGAGGGCAGCGCCCAGATGCGCGACGACGCGCTCGAGATCGCAGGCTGGCGCGTCGACGCGAACGCGAACGCCGAGCGCGTCGCGCGGAGTGATACAACGCTGAACGCGGCGCGAGCGACGGCGCGCGCCATGGGCCAGGGCGCCGACGCGCGCGCGCAATGGACGCTCGGCGCCGATCGATTTGAGAGCAATGGCGTCGCCTCGCGCCAGGCCGCAGCGCGCGGTCATGTTTTTCTCAGCGATGCAGGCGTGCGCGGCGACGCTCTCATCACTTTGGCGCAAGCGGCGCTCACACCGCGGGCGCGTCAGCGCCTGCTCGACGCCATTCCCGCGGCCTCGGGTTCGCCAGTGGGGCCGACGCTCGCCGCAGCCGAGCAAGCGCTTGACCGAGCGTTCGCGTCCTTCACGCTCGTTGCGCCGCTGACCTTTGCACTGAGCGACGCGAATTTCCGCATCTCTCTCGTCACGCCGGCGGAAGCGCGCGCCGCCAGCGGCGCACGCGTTCGCCTGGCGCCGCTGCGCGAAGACTCGCCAGGTCTCGTGCTGCAATGGCCGGCGAACGCAGAGCATCCGGTGTTGTTCGGCGCTGTCGATCTGACGCTCGCGGGCGGGGGCGCGCCACGGGCGTCGCTGCTGCTGGACACGGTTTCTTGGACGGCTGCCGTATCGCAGTTCGAAGCTGACGGCACATTGAGCCTTGCCGATTGGCAGGCGGACGGCGCGCGTATCGCCGCTGACGATCTTGGCGTCACGATCGCCTTGCGGCCGAATGACAGCAGCGTCGAGTTGAACGGGCCGCTCGCCGTCACCGGCCCCCTCGGCGATGGGGAAGTCCGCAACCTCGTCGCACAGCTCGATGTCACGGCGCGCTGGAACGAAGCGGGTTGGCGCGTCACACCCACCAGCGGCTGCATTCCCCTGCGCGTCGATGGCGTCAGTGCGGCAGGCCTTGCGTTTCAGAACGGGGCGTTCGCGCTCTGCCCGCTGGACGGCGCATTGATCGCTGCCGATGCACGACGCAACCTCTCCGGCGGATTCACGGTGCAACGGCTCTCGCTGACCGGCAGCATGGCCGCAGAGGGCGCGCAAGTCGCACAGCTCAACGCCTCCAACATCGCTGGCCGTTTTCGCGGCCGCGTCGGCGATTTGACCCTCTCCCTCAGCGCCGCGACGCCGACCCTGGCGATCGCCATGGGTGAGCAGCGCACGCTGGCAGTGTCCGTGCGCCGCATCACAGCCGACGCCCATCTTGCCGAAAGCTGGCGAGTCGACGGGCGTTTCGAGCGCGGCACGCTCTCCGATCCGGCGCTGCCGGGTTCGGTCTCCGCCATCGAAGGCCAGTGGAACGCTCAGCCTGAAGACGGTGCGGCGGTCATCCGGGTGGCGGCCGGGGAAGCCGTGCTGACCGCCAACCGCCCCGCCAGCGAGGCCGAGCGTCCGCTGTTCAATCCGCTTCGGCTTGTCAGCGTGGACGCCACCGTGCGCGACGGCGCGATCACCGCCGCCGGCGATATCCTGCTCGCGGACACAGCCCAGCAGCTCGCGCGCTTCAACGCCGAACACGCTGTCGCCGAGGGCGTCGGCGCCGCCAACGTGCTGAGCGAGCGGATTGAGTTCAACGAAACGCTGCGACCCTACGACATCAGCGAACGCACACGCGGCTTGGTTGACAACGTGCGCGGGCCGGCAAGCGTCGCCGCCACTATTCGTTGGACACGCGACGAGATCGCCGCCGTCGGCCGCGTCGCGCTCGACGGCGTCTCGCTGGCCACGGCGACCATCCCGATCGTCAATGACGTGCGCGGCGAGGTGTTCTTTGACGACCTGTTCGCCCTGACCACGCCGCCAAGCCAAAGCGTCACGGTGGGCCTGCTCAATCCCGGGGTCGCGGTGCGAGACGGTCGCGTGCAATTCCAACTGTTGGCAGACCAGCACGTCGCCATAGAATCCGCTTCGTTCAATTTCGCCGGCGGCGTCGTGGCGATGGCGCCGACGGCGATCCGCCTCGGCGCTGACGAAACCCGTTTCGAGTTACGCCTGCGCAGCGTCGATGCGGCCGAACTGTTGGCGAATCTCGAAATCCCCGATCTTGCCGCCACCGGCCGCGTCGAAGGTGAGTTCCCGCTTCTGTTGACGCGGCGAACAGCCTTCATTGAGAACGGCGTGCTGCGTGCTGAAGCCGGCGGTGGCCTTATCTCCTACACCGGCGAAGCCGGCCAGTCCGCCACCGGCGCCGCGCGCCTCGCGTTCGATGCGCTGCGCAGCTTCCGCTACGACGAGCTTACGCTGAGGCTGGATGGCGATCTCAACGGTGAGGTGGTCTCTTCGATCGAATTCAGCGGCGAGAACCGCGGCGAACCGATCGATCTGGCCGCCTTGTCCGACGTTCCGGGCGTGGGCCGTGTCACCGTTCGCGGCGTGCCGTTCGACTTCAACGTGCGGATCACCGCGCCCTTCCGCAGTCTGGCCCGCACCGCCGCCTCGATCACCGACCCTGGCGTCATCTTGGACCGCGCCCGCGAGGCGGCCGAGCCCGAAGAACCGCCAGAACCCGTTGCCAACCCCGCCCCTCAGCCGGATAACACAGCCTTCAGCCCCAGTTCATGATCGGGTTGTTAGAGCCAACTCAGAGGAGTCCCGTGATGCGCACTGCAATGCTGAGCGGATTAGCTGCGGCGGTAGCCGTCGCCGGCTGCATCCCGGTGCAGATTCAGGCGCCGGACGAGCCGATCGAAATCAATCTCAACGTCAACATCCGCCAGGAAGTGATCGTGCGGCTCGAACGCGACGCACAGGAGCTGCTTGAGCAGAACGGCAATTTGTTCTGAGGCAAGACCATGACACGCAAAACGACGTTCCTAGTCGCATTCACCGCCGCCGCATTGATGATCGCGGGCGCGAGCTATGCGCAGCAATCCGATCCGATACTGGCGCAGGCGCGCGCGAGCGGCCTCGTTGGCGAACAAGCCGATGGTTATCTCGGCGCGGTCCCCGGCGCTTCGGTTTCAGCCGATGTCCGCGGCCGCATGGACCAGGTCAACATCCAGCGCCGTGCGCTTTACACGCGCCGCGCCGCCGAACGCAACGTCTCAGTCAACGAAATGGCCGCGGCCGTGGCCTGCGAAGTGTTTGAAAGCCGCATCGCCGTCGGCGAGCGGTATCGCGACGAAACTGGGCAATGGCGCCAGCACACCGCCAGCGCGCCGGTTGCAGCGCCCAGCTTTTGCGGCGACTGACAGCGGCGGTGAGGGTCGTTCTTCTCACGCTCGTTCTCGGCGGCATTCTCGCTTTCGCCATGTTCGGCGCGCTGTCGGATTGGGACGCCTCGGCGCTCAGCGTCCACGGCTGGATCGCGCTGACGGCTGGCACCGTGCTCTCGCTCTTGCTCGGCGGCGGGCTGATGGCGCTGGTCTTTTACTCTGCGCGCAAGGGCTATGACGACCGGGTCGAGCCGGATCGGCTCGACGACCCGTCCTAGCAGGCACGCTTAACCATGCTTATGTTCAATATGAGCATAAGATGTTAGGGTGGCCGAATGGCCCGCGCCAAGTCTGGCAACACCCCCTCAAAGCGCGATTTCCGCTCGCTCTACGCACACGGCTTCGTACGCGTGGCGGCATGCGCGCCCGTGGTCACGCCCGCCGATCCGGCCACGAACGCCGAGCGCATTCTCGCCTTCGCGCGTGAGGCGGACGCGGCCAAGGCCGCTATTCTGCTGACGCCCGAGCTGTCGCTGACCGGCTATGCCATCGACGATCTTCTGCACCAGGATGTGCTGCTCAACACCGCCGAAGCCGCCATCGCACGGCTGAAGGCGGAAAGCGAAAAGCTGTTCCCGGTTCTCATTGTCGGCGCACCGATCCGCGCGCGGGGCGCTTTGTTCAATTGCGCTGTGGTGATCCATCGCGGGCATATTCTTGGCGTCGTGCCGAAGAGCTTCCTGCCGAATTATCGTGAATTCTACGAGAAACGTCATTTTGCCAGCGCCGCCGACACCGAAGAAGGCTTAATCACCCTCAATGGCAAGGACGTGGGCTTCCTTCGCGACGCCATCTTCGTCGCCACCGATCATCCAGACTTCGCCTTCCATGTCGAAATCTGCGAAGACATGTGGGCGCCGACCCCGCCTTCGACCATGGGCGCGCTGGCGGGCGCCGCCATCCTGCTCAACATGTCGGCCTCGAACATCACCATTGGCAAAGCCGAAGACCGCGCCATCCTTTGCGATGCGCAATCGCGCCGCTGCACCGCGGCCTATGTGTTCGCCGCATCGGGACGCGGGGAAAGCACAACCGACCTCGCCTGGGACGGCCAGATCGTCGCTTACGAAATGGGCGAGAAGATCGCCGAAGGCGAACGCTTCGCGCGCGAGCCCAAGCTCGTGATCGCCGACATCGATGTCGGGCGCATCGCGCAGGAGCGCCGGCGGCTCTCGAACTTCCGCGATGCGCAAGCGCGCAAGAAGGACGAGCTGATCAAGTGGGCGCATATCACGTTCGAGCTTGGCGCCCCGCAAACCGCCCTGCGCTTGCAGCGCAGAATCGATCGCTTTCCGTTCGTTCCGGATGATGCTGGCAAGCGCGACCGCGACTGCTTCGAGGCTTACAACATCCAAGTCGCTGGCCTCGCGCAGCGGATCGAGGCCACCAATACCAAGCGCGTGGTGATTGGCATATCGGGCGGGCTTGATTCCACGCAGGCGCTGATCGTCGCCGCACGCGCATTCGATCTGCTTGAACTGCCGCGCAAGAACATTATCGGCGTCACTATGCCGGGCTTCGCCACCAGCGCCGCCAGCAAAGCCAACGCTTGGGCGCTGATGCGCTCGCTCGTCATCGACGCGCGCGAGGTTTCCATCGAACCGCTGGCGCAGCGTATGCTGGAAGATCTCGACCACCCGGCCGCGCGCGGCGAGCCGGTGTACGACATCGCCTACGAGAACGTGCAGGCGGGGCTGCGCACAGACTACCTGTTCCGCCTCGCCAACAAGGAAGGCGGCTTCGTCGTCGGCACCGGCGACCTCTCGGAGCTGGCGCTCGGCTGGTGCACGTACGGCGTCGGCGACCACATGAGCCACTACAACGTCAATGGCGGCGCACCGAAAACGCTGATCCAGCATCTGATCCGTTGGGTGGCGGACGCACGCCTGTTCGATGCGGAAGCCTCTAAGACGATGCTTCGCGTGCTCGACGCTGAGATCAGCCCGGAACTGATCCCCGGCGCCGCGCCGCAGAGCACCGAAGCATCCGTGGGTCCTTACGAATTGCAGGACTTCAACCTGTACTGGATCACACGCTACGGCTTTGCGCCAAGCAAAGTGTTGTTCCTGGCTTTGAGCGCGTGGGGCGATGAATACAGCTATGACGAGCTGCGCAAGTGGCTGATCGTGTTCCTCAAGCGCTTCTTCGCCAACCAGTACAAGCGCTCGGCGGTTCCCAACGGCCCAAAGCTTGTCTCCGGTGGCGCGCTCAGCCCGCGCGGCGATTGGCGCATGCCCAGCGATGCGAACGGTGCGGCGTGGCTCGCCGAACTGGACGCCAACGCGCCGCAAGCGCTGGACTAACCGCAAATCCCATGCTCGACTATTCGTAATGCCGCATCTTGAAGATCTGATTTCGCTCGCTCTCAACGCCGGGCGAGAAATCATGAACGTGCGCGCCGCCGGCTTCGAGACGGAATCGAAACGCGACGGCTCGCCCGTCACCGTCGCCGATCAGCGCGCGGAAGCGATCATCGAAGACGGCTTGGCGCGCATCGCGCCCGGCATCCCAATGCTCGGTGAGGAAGCCGTGGCCAGTGGACGCGCACCAAAACTCGGCGCGCGCTTTTTCTGCGTCGATCCGCTCGACGGCACGCGCGGCTTCGCTGAGGGCGGAGATGAGTTCACCGTCAACATCGCTTGGATCGAAGACGGCGAAGCGAACATGGGAGTCATCTACGCGCCGGCGACAGGCGCCCTGTACGCAGGCGAGCCGGGCCGCGCCCTCGCCGGGCGTTGCAATCCAAAGTCGGCGCAAGCGCGTGGCAGCCTTCGCCGCATCAGGACGCGCGTGCGATCGCCCGAGCAATGGCGCATCGTCGCCTCGGATTATTCCGGACGAAACGCGAAGACCGCGAGTTTCGTCGCTGAACTCAACGGCGTCACCACCCATGCGAGTTCGTCGATCAAGTTTTGCCGGGTGGCCGAGGGCGCGGCGGATCTCTACCCCCGCTTCGGCAATGTCAGCGAATGGGACGCCGCCGCCGGCCACGCCATTCTCTCCGCCGCGGGCGGAGGCGTTATGCGGCTCGATGGAGAGCCGCTCCGCTACGGCGGCGACAAAGACTTCCTGATCCGCGGCTTCGTCGCGTATGCGAACGTGGCTGCCGCAAACGCTGCACGCAGGGCGCTCAACGTTTAGGGCCGCAGCACTTCAGCGCGGCGGCGCTTGCACGACGCGTCCGCCCGGCTCCTGGAAAGCAAGCAGGATGATGCGGAACTGCAGCGGCGCGGCGGGTGGGATCACGGGCGGCCGGCCTTCTGGTCCGTAACCCAATTCCATCGGGAACGTGGCCACAACTTCGTCGCCCGGACGCATCTGCTGAATCGCTTCGGAAAAGCCATCGACAACCGCGTTCAAGGGAAACTCCGCCGGCTCGTTGCGGGCGAACGAGGAATCGAACACCGACCCGTCCGCCAACCGGCCTTCATAGTGCACCAGCACCGTCGCGTTCGCCGTCGGGCGCGGCAAAGATTGATCAGGCCCGCGTCCGCGCCGCTCAAGCAACAGCCCTGACGGCCGCGCTTCGACGCCTGGCTGCGCCCGTGCCTGTTCCAGGAATGCGCCGGCATCGGCGCTGACTTGTTGTGCAGCGTCGGCGTCGGCTTTTTCAGCGCGCTCGATCTCACGCATGACGCCGCTATCTTCGGTGCAGGCCGCCAGCGCAAACGCCGCGGCGAGGAGAATTGATCTGATCATCGATAGAGTGCTTCCGTTTGCTCAATGGACCACGGTTCCGCTTCCGCCGCGCGCTCCCACGCCTGGAATGTCGCGTCAGCGAAGATCGCATCGCAAAATGACTTCGCCGCCGCGTGCAACGGCACGCCGTACGTGCGCAGCCGCGTCGCCACTGGCGCATACATGGCGTCGGCGATCGAGCGCGCGCCGAACAGGAACGGCCCGCCATGTTTGGCGTAGAGCCGGTCCCAGAGCGCGTTGAGCTGCGCAAGGTCGGCCTGGGTGTCCTGCGGCCAGGCTGGCTGCGACGATAGCCGGCGGCGGATGTTCATCGACAGATCGCGGCGCAACGCGGCGAAGCCTGCATGCATCTCCGCTGCCGCCGAGCGCGCCTCGGCGCGCGTGATCGCGTCGGCCGGCCACAACGACGGCGCCTGCTCAGCCGCCCACTCGCAAATGGCGATGCTCTCGTGAATCACCGCATCGTCGACATGCAGCGAAGGGACGCGCCCACTCGGCGACACAGCGCGGACGGCGGCGATCTGCGACTGACCGTAGCCCTCGCCGCCGAGCGGGATCAGCTGTTCTTCGAACGCAATCCCGCCCCATTTCAGCGCCAGCCACGGGCGCATCGACCACGACGAGTAGTTCTTGTTGCCAATGTAAAGCCGGAGCGCGGGCATGGGGCGTCGTTGTTTCAGAGCGTCGCAGGGAGATCAAGGGTGGCGATGCGCGCTTCCCTGGATCGTCGCGGACCTCTAGAGTTGAAGACCAAAGGGAGGCGCCATGCGGTTTCTGGCGATTGGGGCGATTGTGGCGGCTTGCCTCGGCGCGAGCGCGACGCTCTATGGCGGCGAGGCGATCACCGGCCCCGATCTATACGGCATGGCGACGGCGGCCAAGCAAACGGGCGCAAAGCCTCCCCGAACCGGCGGCGATGACAGCTGCCAATGGGCCAACGACAACGAGTGCGACGAACCTGACATTGGCACGGGCGCGTGCACGGCCGCCACCGACTATTCCGATTGCCGCCGCATCCGCGCCGGCATCGAGGACAATTCGTGCCGCTGGGCCAATGACGGCGAATGCGACGAGCCGCGCTTCGGCACGGGCGCTTGCGTACAGGGAACCGATCGCAACGATTGCGGCGACATCGCCTGGATGCGCAATCAGAATGACAGCTGCGCCACGTCTTTCAACGGCGTCTGCGAAGAGCCAGGCCGTGGCAACGGTCAATGCGCGGCGCGCACCGATCGCTCCGATTGCCTGAGCCGCGAACGGCCGATGCGCATCAACGATCATTTCTTCGGCCGCGACGACCGCGTGCGCGTGAACGCGCAGGAGGCGCCGTGGCGCTTCATGGGCAGGTTCGTCAACGCCGCCGGCGAGGCTTGCACCGCCACGCTGATCGCGCCCGACATCATCGCCACCGCAGCGCATTGCATCCACTCCGGCAACGGCGTCAGCGACGGCGGTACGTTCGAGCCGGCCGCTGGCGGCGACAGCGCAACCGCTGTCGCGTATTTGCTCGATCGCCGCTTCAACTATGCGCGCTTCACTGCGGGCGACGATATCGACGGCCTCGATTGGGCGCTCGTCCGCCTCGATCGCCGGCTTGGCGACCGGCTGGGCTTTGCCGGCGTCCGCAATTTGGCGGGCGAAGGGGCTGCGGCCGCGCGCGCCGCCGACCTCTACCAGGCCGGATATTCCTGGGATACCGGCGAGACATTGTCGGGCAATGTGGGCTGCCACATCATCGAAACGCACCGCGACAACACATTCGCGCATGAGTGCGATACGACCCGGGGCGATTCCGGTTCAGGGTTCCTGGTGCGTGACGGGGACCGGTTCGATCTGATCGGCGTCGACTCCAACTTCCGCTCGAACCCCAATGGCCCATTTATCTACATTGCCGTTGGCGCTGGCGCATTCCAGTCGCGGCTTGCCGACTTCGTGGCCGGCCGCACCGGCGCGCCGTTCCGAGGCGCGGCGGCGGGCAAGCCCAAGCGTGCGTTGAACTGAGCGCGCGCCGAGACTAGGGTCCGCGGCGACGCATGTTCGAGCCCGCTTCCGCCCCGCCCCCCGTCACGCTGGACGTGATCCGCCAAGCGCGCGAGCGCATCGCCGGTCGCATCGACCGCACGCCGATGCACCACTCACGCACCTTGTCCAAGGTCACAGGCGCGGACGTCTGGGTGAAGTACGAAAACCTGCACCTGACCGGCGCTTTCAAGGAGCGCGGCGCGCTCAACCGCCTGCTGCAACTCAACGAAGGCGAGAGAGAACGCGGCGTGATCGCGGCCTCTGCCGGCAACCACGCGCAGGCGCTGGCGCACCATGCTCAGGCGCTCGGCGTGCCCGCCACGATTGTCATGCCGCGCGGCACGCCGAACGTGAAGATCGAGCAGACCCGCGCGCGCGGAGCGGCCATCGTCATCGAAGGCGAGACTTTCGACGACGCCTTCGCCCGCGCAATCGAGCTGCGCGACTCGCGAAATCTCGTATTCGTGCACCCCTTTGACGACGCCGGCGTCATCGCCGGCCAGGGCACCACCGCGCTCGAAATGCTGGAGGACGCCCCCGAGTTGGAGGCGCTGCTGATCCCGATCGGCGGCGGCGGGCTATTGGCTGGCATGGCGGTGGCGGCCAAGGCGCTGAGGCCGGGCATCCGCATCTTCGGCGTCGAAGCGGCGATCTATCCCTCGTTCCACGCGCGCGTCCGCGGCGATGCGTGCCATGCGCGCGCGCAGACAATCGCCGAGGGGATCGCGGTAAAGCGGGTCGGCGATCTGCCCTTCGCGTTGGCGCGCGATCTGATCGAAGACATTATCCTCATCGACGAACCGACGTTCGAGCGCGCCATCGCGCTCTATGTCAATGCGGAGAAGACCGTGGCCGAAGGCGCCGGCGCGGCCACGCTCGCGGCCCTGCTCGCAGCGCCAACCACATTCCGCGACCTTAAAGTCGGCATCGTGCTGTCCGGCGGCAATATCGACACGCGCTTGCTCGCCTCGGTGCTTGAGCGCTCGCTGGTCCGCGAGGGGAGGATAGCGACGCTGCGTTTCATTGGCGATGACCGTCCCGGCATTCTCTCTACCGTTACGCGCATCATCGGCGATCAGAGCGGCAACATCATGCACGTCTCCCATCACCGCACCTCGCTCGATGCGCCGGCGAAAGCAGTCGAGTTCGACATCGAGATCGAAGTACGCGACGCCGCCCATGCCGACGGCATCGTTGGCGCTCTCTGTGCCGCGGGGTACAACGCGCGTAAACTTTGAAGCGCGTTTGCGTTGGATCAAGTCCCTGCACGCGCTTCAAGCTCAGCGTTTGCCGAACCAGGAGGAAGATCATGCTCGAGCCAGGCGTATTGTGGCTGGTGCTGGCGGACGGCCGCCGCGCGCGCGTGCTTGTCGAGGGCAAGCGCGGAGATGCGCTGCGCGAGGAGTTCGCTATGGAGCTCGGGCCGGAGGACGCATACGATCCGCAGGACCGCCCGGCGCGCAGCTTTGATCGCGTCGGCCCGGGGCGTCACGCCATGGATAAGGGCCGCGACCTGCACGAGCAGGAGGAAGAGAAGTTCCTGAAGCGGTTGGCAGCACGGCTGAACGACGCCGCCAAGCACAAGCAGTTTGCTCATCTCGCCATCGCCGCTCCGCCGCGCGCACTCGGATCGTTGCGCACGCTGTTATCGGACGCGGCGCGCGCGGCCATCCGCGGCGATGTAAGCAAGGACGTGCTTTCCGAAGACGAGGCGTCCTTGCGTACGCGACTCAAGGAGATGTTGCGCTAGTTTTCGCGTCCCCAGTTCGGAGCCGGCGTCTCCTGCCCGGCTTCGATCACTTCGCGGCGCATGCGGCGCGCGCGGTCGAAGATGTCGTACAGCACTTGGCCGTCGCCCCAGCGGATCGCCCGCTGTAGCGCCGCCAAATCCTCCGTGAAGCGTCCGAGCACTTCCAACACCGCCTCGCGGTTGTTCAGGAATACATCGCGCCACATGATCGGATCGGAGGCGGCGATGCGCGTGAAGTCACGAAATCCGGAAGCGGAATATTTCACCACTTCGCTTTCGGTGACGCTCTCCAGGTCTTCCGCCATGGCGACGATGTTGAAGGCGATCAGGTGGGGCAAGTGGCTGGTCACCGCCAGCACGACATCGTGGCGCGCGGCGTCCATGCGTTCGACATCGGCGCCGAGAGCGCGCCAGAATGCCTCGAGCTTTTCGACCGCCGCCGCATATTCGGCGCGCGGGTCGGCAAGCGGGGTCAGTATGTGCCAGCGGCGCTTGAACAGCGCAGCGAAGCCCGCCTCCGGCCCGGACCGTTCGGTGCCCGCGATCGGGTGGCCCGGAACGAAGAACGCATGCGCTGGCACGTGCGGGGCGACATCGGCGATGACCGCGCTCTTGACCGAGCCGACATCGGTGACGATCGCGCCGGTCTTGACCTCCGAAACCGCACTGAGCGCGGCGTCCTTCATGGCCCCGACCGGGACGCAAAGTAGCACCAGATCGGCCTTCGCCACGGCTTCTTCGGCGCTGTCGGCGACCTCCCCCAAGCCAAGCGCGCACGCACGCACGCGCACATCTTCGCTCGCATCGAAAACGGCGATGGTCTCCGCCGCGCCGGTCTCTCGGGCTGCGCGGGCGACGGAGGAACCGATCAGGCCCGCGCCAATGATGGCGATGCGCTCGAATATCATCAGATGCGCGCGTATGAGCCAAGCACGCGGACGCTGTCGAGTCCGGCGCGCGTCAAAGCCGTCGCCCGCGGGTCATCCGCACTGAGAAAACCCTCGATGCGCAACAGCACGCGCGGTTCGGCGCGCGCCACCTCGCGGCCGCTTAAGCCCTGTTCGGCCAAAGCGCGTTGCACGCGATGATGCGGGTCGAACGCAAGCACAAGAGAAATGTCGCCGCCCGCCTCCTCATTGTCGAGCGCCCCGAACAGCGCCGCCTCTGGGTCTTCAGCGCCGAACTGCGGCAGCGCGGCGACAAGGCGAACGCTGGCGAACCGGCGCTCGCTCAAGGCCGGCCACCAGGCCCCAACGCCGGGTGCGGACGGCCATGACGTGACCGCGACAACCCGCTCGGGGTTTTCGCTCACACGCTGCAGCGCGGTTTGCGGTTCGCCGACGTCCCGAATCTTGGTGCGGCCGCCGAAGTGACGGCGGGCCAAATCGAACAGCCGCGTGAGGTCGCCGCGTCCGCCGCCGACGACGACTTCAATCTCCCGCTGACGCCGCAGCGTGGCGGCAATGATCGGGCGCCAAAGTTCGACGATAAGCTCGGCGTCGAGCCCCCCTGGCGCCGCGGCCACCAGCCTGCGCAACAGCGTGACTTCGCGCCCCGGGCGAAGCGGCGCCGCCGCCGAGCGCTTCAGCGCCGCGAGCTGGTCAGCGCGCTGCAGCCGCTGTGCGAACAGGCGCAGCAGGCCGTCGTCGATCTCATCGATCTCCCGGCGAATCGTTTCGAGAGCGTCCGTTGCGCCGTCGTTCATGACTCAGGACCATAACGACGTTTCGCGGCTACCGCCAATTGTCGCTCTCAGCCTCACATGATGTGCAGCTGCTTTCGCCTTCGGGGGGTTCCAATGGCGCAAAGCAGTCTATGCATGTGCGCCATGATTCAGGCGGGCGCAGCAGCACCAAGAGTTCAGGCGGCGGGCGGAGTTCGGGCTCTGAACTTCGAACCGTCCTCGCCGCTGCAGCTTTCAACCGGAGAGCGGCTGGCGCCGCTCACCATCGGCTTTGAGACCTACGGCGCGCTCAATGCCGATCAAAGCAACGCCGTCCTCGTCTGCCATAGCCTCGGCAGCGACCAGTTCGTGGCCAGCCCGAACCCCGTGACCGGGCGCCCTGCCTGGTGGCCACACATTGTCGGTCCCGGCCGGCCCATCGACACCAACCGGTTTTTCGTCCTGTGTTCCAACGTGCTGGGCGGTTCAATGGGAACGACCGGACCTGGCTCGCCTGCGGGCGATGGCAAGCCTTACGGTTTGCGATTCCCCGCCATCACCATCGCCGACATCGTCCGCGCGCAATCCATGCTGATCGAAGCGCTCGGCATCGAGACGCTGTTCCTGGCGATCGGCCCCGGGATGGGCGGCATGCAGGCGCTGCAGTGGGCCAGCGCCTATCCCAAACGTGTGTTCGCCTGCGCCACAGTGGCGGCAGCAGCGCGGCAAGCGGCGCACAACGTCGCGCTGGCCGAGCTTGGCCGGCAGGCGATCATGGCCGATCCGGAGTGGAAAGGCGGCGGTTACGCCGCGCTTGGCGTTCGCCCGGCCGGCGGCTGCAGCGTTGCACGCGCGGCCTCGCAGATCGCCAGCCTTTCTGCGCAGGAGGTGCGCACGCGCGCGCAATCATCGGCGATTACCGAGGCGCTGCTGACCGACGCGCCGGAGGCGGGCCAGCGTGGCTACGCCGAGCGCTTCGACGCCAACTCCTACCTTTATCTTAGCCGCGCCATGGACCGCTTCGATCTTGCCGCCGACTTCGGCGGCGCGCTGGCCAACGCCTTCCGAGGGGCCGCGACACGCCATGGGGTGTTCGCTTTCTCCGGCGATTGGCGCTTTCCGGTCGAGGAAAGCCGCGCCATCGCCCGCGCTCTGATCGCAGCCGGCGTGGAAGCGGCCTATGTCGAGATCCAGAGTGAGAAGGGTCACGACGCCGCCTACGGTCACGAACCCGGGTTCGAAGCGGCGCTCACTGGGTTCGTCGACACGGCGGCGGCCGCGCGCGGCCTGGCGCTCAACACCGGAGGCTTTTGATGGCGGCGCTTACTTTGGTGCAACCGCTGCCGCCCGCGGCTGTCGAGCCGACAGCGCTGCAAGCGGCGGTCGCCCTTTTGATCAAAGACGGCGCGCGCGTCCTCGATGTGGGCTGCGGCGACGGCGCATTGATCACCCTGTTAACGCGCGAGCGCAACGCCAGAGCGCGCGGCATCGAAGTCGATCCGCAGAAAGTGCTGACGTGCGTGCGACGCGGCCTGTCTGTCGTGCAGGGCGACCCCGAGCATAGCCTCGCCGACTTTCCTGCCCGCAGTTTCGACTATGTCGTGCTCTCGCACGCTTTGCTCGGCATGCGCGATCCCCAAAGGGCGCTGCGCGCGGCGGCGGGCGCAGGCGAGCGTGTCATCGTATCGATCGACAATGCTGGTCACTGGCGCACCCGGCTTCGCCATGTCGCGTCAGGCCGTCTCCAGACTTGGCGGTCCGATGCATTCTGCACCGTGCGCGACTTTGTCGCTTTGGCGCGCGCAGCGCATCTCAACGTCGAGCGCGCCACGCCCATCGGCGGCGGACGCCACGGCGCCCCCTTCGCGCGCGTCCTCTGGCGCGCCAACTGGTTTGCGGAACAGGCGGTGTTTCTGTTGGCGCCATGAAGCGGATTGTCATCTGTTGCGACGGCACCTGGCAACGGCTCGACCAGACGAGCCTCACCAACGTTGCACTGACCGCGCGTGCAATCGCCACCCGCGACCCCAAAGGACGCCCGCAGATCGTCTATTATTCCGCCGGCGTCGGCGCGAACATGGATGGCGTCAGCATGTGGAACGGCATGACCGGCGCTGACCTCGACGACAATTTGCTCGATGCGTATCTCTTCCTCAACCTCAACTACGAGCCGGGCGATCAAATCTACCTGTTCGGCTTTTCGCGCGGCGCCTACACGGTGCGCAGCCTGGTCGGTCTGTTGCGCAAATGCGGCGTGCTGAGACGCGCCCACGTCGACAAAGCCCGCGTCGCCCTCGAACTCTACCGGCATCGCGAGAAGAGTGCTGACAGCCTCGACGCCGCGCGGTTCCGGGCCGCGCATGCCGCAGCATGGCCGAAACTTGACAAGGCCGGCGCAGAACCGCCGTTCGACTTGCGCATCACCTATGTCGGCGTCTGGGACACGGTCGGCTCGCTTGGCATACCGCGCCTCCTGCCCTTCGACATCGGCCTCCGCGCGCACTACCGTTTCCACGACACCGCGCTCTCACGCGCCGTGATCGCCGCGCGCCATGCCGTCGCCATCGATGAGCGCCGCGCCGCGTTCGCGCCGACGCTGTGGACCAATGTCGACGCCTTCAATGTGGAGGGCGCGCCGCCGCGCGTCATGCAAGCTTGGTTCCCCGGCGATCACGGCGGCGTCGGCGGCTCGGACGTTTCGCGAGGGCTTTCCAACTGCGCGTTGCTTTGGGTGCTTGACGGCGCCGAACACACCGGGCTGACGCTTGCGCGCGAGCCCGGCTCAGTGATCTCGGCCGCGCTTGCGAACATCGACCCGCTGCACGCGCGCTTGTCCGGCAAGGGTTCGCTGGTGCTCAGCCTCACCGGCCAGCGCTGGCGCCAGGGATTGAACCGGTACGAGGACGTGCACGAGACGGCGCAACTGCGTTGGAGCGTCGATCCGAAATATCGCCCAAAGCCGCTCATTCGACATACACGGCAGATCGAATGCGCCGTGCGGCACATGCGACGAGCCGCGTGACCTGAATAGCGCTGAGCGGACAGGTGTCGCGCTAGGGTCTGAACAGGACGATAGAGGAGTGCCACAGACTCTCTGTATCCTCTTCAAGGATCGTATAGCCCTTCTCTTTAACGAGACCACGCATAACGGCCGGCGTGTTCACAGAGAAGCCGGGGTTGGCTTTGCCTTCGGGCTTAGTCTTATCGGAATACTGGATGAAAACACGTGCGTCTGGCTTCAGGATCGCGCGCATGTTCTCGAGGTATTGTTCGATGATATCGAGGTCGAGGTGAACGAAGACCCCGAATGTGAATAAGAAGTCGACTTCTTTAGCCGGGACACCCGGGAAGTCGCACCCACTGTTTACGATATCGACAATGTGCGGATGATTGAAATTCTCATGCAATACATCCAACAGTTCACGATGGTAGTCGACCGCATAGAGCGTTTTGCAGTTGTCGATGAGATAGCGCGTCCAACGCCCGCCGCCGGGGCCGATTTCCAGTAGCACTTTATCTCGTCCCACGTGGGGTTTGATGAAGCGCTCGACCACGCGCCTCAGCACCGGATTAGCCTCGGGGTCGCCCCAGTGAAGTCCGTAAAGCTCTCCCGGCCGGCGTTCCCGGGCGAGCATCTCCAAGTGCAACTTTGTGTCCAGGTCAGGCATATGCCATGCATTACCGGCTCATGGACATAGAGACTAGGGTTCAGACTCTTGGGAGCCAGTGCTCAGCCTCGCCGGCCAGCGCTGGCGCAAAGCGGCTCCATCGTCTCGAGGACATCCACGAAACCGCACAGCTTCGTTGGACTGTCGATCCGCAAGCCGCCTGATCAGACGTTGGCGTACCCAAACGCCAACCGGCCCAGCAAACCTTGCGGTTTGAGGCGGCCCTCGGTCGCGAACAAGCACACGCAGGCTTCATCGCCCTGCACGATCGGCTGGTGATTGAGTTCGCCTTCCGTGGCGGCGAAGTCGCCTGCTTGGAATAGACCGATCTCGTCGCGGAAAGCGCCCTTGAGTACGGTGCAGAATTCCGCGCCCGTATGCTCGTGGCGCGCTGTCGGCCAGCCCGGCGCAACAGAAAGCACGTAGACGCGATTGTCGGCATCGTGCGGCGTGTCCACCGCGGCGACCCACACGCCCGGCGTGATCCACTTGCGTGGTTTCAGCGGCAAACGGTCCAGCAGCGGTCTGCGGTCCGTCTCGATCCGGGCTGCCGGGACGGGCGCATCGTCGAGCCGCGCCATCACGCGCGCCAGCGCATCGCCGGCCATCTCCGCCTGCGGAAGCGCCCGCAGCGCCTCGCCCGACAAGGCCTGCAGCTGCGACACTTGGCGACGGCATTCGGCGCACCCCTCAACGTGGGTGCCGACGACCAATCCAAAGCCGGACTCCAATGTCCCCGAAGCGTACGCCGCGAGGACGTCGACGGAAGGATGATGACGCGGGCTCATTTGTACTGCTCCCAGTGCGCCTTCAGCTTTATGAGCGCGAGCCGAAGGCGGGATTTCACGGTTCCCAGCGGCAGAGACAGGTGCTGGGCTATTTCCGAGTGCGGTTTATCTTCAAAAAAGGACAGCTGCACCACCTGCCGCTGCTCTGGCGACAGGATTGAGAGCGCCGCGGTCATCTGTGCCTCAGTCTGCGAGCGCACGGCTGCTTCGTCCGGCGATTCATCGCTGCTTTCCTCATCTTCGAACAGCGTATCTCGATACGCGACCTCGACGCGTTCGCGCCGCAACCGATCGATCCAAGCGTTGCGCGCAATGACGAAGATCCAGGTCGAGGCCTTTGCCTTGGTCGGATCGTACGACCCAGCGCGCCGCCAGATCGAAACCATGGCGTCTTGGGCGAGATCCTCGGCGATGGCGCCGGGCGCGCCCAAACGGATGAGGTAGGACTTCACACGACGCGCATAGCCCTCGAACAGCCGCGCGAACGCCTCGCGGTCTCCCGCGGCCACCCGCCCCAACAGCGCCTCGTCACTCGGTTCATTACGGTTGTTCACAGCCACCGTCCGTTCGCAACGACCGGGGCGCGCATGAGCCGAAACTGCGGAAGCGGCGAGCATAAAAGCCATTACGGCCGAATCCCGCCTGCGGATCAGTCTGATCCAGGCATCCAGAGGCCCCGTATGCGCTCCCATACCAGACGGAAGCAACCGCTCTGGTGGGGACCTTACGAATGGCTTTTTCCTCCGCTGACGCCGACCGCCGGCAAAATATCGCCGTGATCGGCTCGGGCATAGCGGGAATGTCGGCGGCGTGGCTCTTGAGCAAGAGACACGATGTCACCGTTTACGAAAAGAGCCCGCGGCTCGGCGGCCACTCCAACACGGTGTGGGTCGACACCAGCCTCGGGCGCACGCCCGTCGACACCGGCTTCATCGTCTACAACGACGCCACCTACCCCAACCTGATTGCACTGTTCGAACATCTAGGCGTGCCCACGAAGGCCTCGGATATGTCATTCGGCGTATCCCTGGACGGGGGCCGCTTCGAGTACTCATCGGTTGATGCTTCGGCGTTTCTGTGCGGCGGCCGCAACCTGTTCAATCCGCGCTTCTGGTCGATGACGCGCGACCTGCTGCGCTTCTATGAGCGCGCGCCCGCAGACATCGAAAGCACCCGTGAGGACTTGGTTTCGCTCGGCGACTACTTGACGCGTCAAGGCTATGGCGACGCCTTCCGCAATGACCACCTGCTGCCGCAAGCCGCGGCGATCTGGTCGGCCTCGATGGCGGAAATTCACCACTACCCCGCCTGTGCCTTTGTCCGGTTCTTCGAAAATCACGGCCTCCTGAAGCTCAAGGGACGCCCGAAATGGCGCACGGTGGAAGGCGGCAGCCAAGCTTATGTCGCCCGCCTGACCGCGCCCTACGCCGAGCGCGCGCGGCTCAATGCCGGCGCGGTTTCGGTGCGGCGCGACGGCGCCGGCGTTTGGGTCCGCGACGCCGCGGGCGACGTGCAGCGCTATGACAATGTGGTGATCGCCACGCACGCCAACGAAGCGCTGGCCATGCTCGACGACGCGAGCCCGCAAGAGCGCGCGCTGCTGGGTGCGTTCGGCTACACCAGGAACCGCGCGGTGCTGCACACCGACCGCGCGTTGATGCCGCGGCGGCAGAAGCTTTGGGCCAGCTGGAACTATGTCGGCGACAATCCGGGCGGCGGCTGCGTCGTCTCCTACTGGATGAACAAGCTGCAGCGCATCGAGAGCAAAGAGCAGCTGTTCCTGACGCTCAATCCACGCACCATGCCGCAGGAGCAGACGGTTCTCTACGACACCGAGTACGAACATCCGCTGTTCAACGCCGCAGCGATCCGCGCGCAGGAACAGCTCTGGTCGCTGCAGGGCGTGCGCAACACCTGGTACTGCGGCGCTCATTTCGGCGCCGGTTTCCATGAAGACGGGCTGCAAGCGGGGCTAGCGGTCGCCGAGCAATTGGGCGGCATCCGCCGGCCATGGACCGTCGCCGACGAGAGCGGTCGCATCTTTCTCGGCGCGCAGCCGCCGGCGCCGCACGCCTTGGCCGCGTGACCGTTTCGGCAATCTATCAGGGCCACGTCGCCCATCGCCGCCCCGGCAAGCATCGCCTACGGTACAGCGTGTTCATGCTGGCCCTGGATATCGACGAGCTGCCAGCGCTTGACCGTGATCTACGCTGGTTCTCGCACAATCGTCTGAATCTCCTGGCGCTGCACGACCGCGATCATGGTGAGCGCACCGGCGCGCCGATCAGGCCGCAGATCGAGGCTAAACTGCGCGAAGCGGGCGTTGCCTGGGACGGCGGGCGCATCGTTCTGCTAGCGATGCCGCGCTTGCTCAACTACGTGTTCAATCCGCTCAGCGTCTATTTCTGTATGCGCCGAAATGGCGAACTCGCGGCGCTCATGCACGAGGTGTCAAACACGTTCGGCGAGCGCCACTTCTACGTGCTGCCGCCGACGCAACGCGAGAACGGCGCGATCACACAAGCTTGTGACAAAGCGTTCTTTGTCTCGCCGTTCCTTGAAGGCGGCCTACGCTACGAGTTTCAAGTGACGCCCCCCGGCGAGAAGGCAGTGGTTGCGATGGCGGTCAAGCGCGGCCACGACATTGCACTCACCGCCTCGTTCGCGGGCGAACGGCGCGAACTCACCGACCCAAACCTACTGCGCGCTTGGGCCGGCAATCCGCTGATGACGCTCAAAGTCATTGCCGGCATCCACTGGGAAGCGCTGCAGATGTGGCTCAAGGGCGTGCGCTATCTTGGGCGACGCGGGCAGCGTGCGGCGGCGGCGCCCATCGTACCGCCGGCTTCTAGCCGGCAACTCGATTCCGCCAAGCCGACGACCAACGCCACTCGTCGGCGCTTGCGACCAGACCAGCGGCGACTGGATTATTCTCTACATAGACGCGCGCGGTCTGAAACTCGTCTTCGTCGCGAATGAAATGATCGTAGTACTCGCGTCGCCAGAGCCGTCCCGATCGCCCGCGGAGCTCGTTGATCTTGTTTGCGGTGTAGGACTTCCAAGAATGCACGATGCGATCAAGCGCCCAGCCATGTCCCGTGATCGCGAGCACGTGCACGTGATTGGGCATAACGCACCACGCGCACAGCCCGTAGCGCAACCCGTCGAAGTGGAGCAGAGCATCTTCCACGACTGTGGCGGCAGTGTCCCTTAACAGGCATGCGCCGTATCCCATGTCCAGCGCAGCGTCTCGCCAAGCATCACGCAACTTGCTGTCCGCGGGCGCTTCAGACTCGAAGGGAAACGCGTCGGCAAGTCCGAACACGACATGTTGAGTCAACCCGGAAGCATCAAAATGCGGGAGATAGCCGCGGGAACGCCATCCTCTATGCATTGGACCATGCCGTGACCGAAATGCGGGCCGATGCAATCATCGGCCCGCATCAGCATGCCGGCTGGAAGCCGACGGTACGCTACCCGTTCCCCGCCGGTCCCGATACCGTGGCCGCCCACTCCTGCACCAGCCGCTCGGTCACCGACAGCGGCGTTGAGCCGTTGGTGAGAATGGTGTCGTGGAAGCCCTTGATGTCGAAGTTTGCGCCGAGCGTCGTGCGCGCCTGCTCGCGCATGCGGTTGATCGCCTGGCGACCCACCATGTAGCCGCAGGCTTGGCCCGGCCAAACGCAATAGCGCTCGATTTCTGTGACAACATTGCTTTCCTGATCGCCAGTGGCTTCTACCATCGAAGCGATGGCCTGTTCGCGCGTCCAGCGCTTGTGGTGGATGCCGGTATCAACAACCAGACGCGACGCGCGGAACGCCGCTGACTGCAGATAGCCGACCTTGCCGAACGGATCGGTCGCATACATGCCGATCTCGTCCGCCAATTGCTCGGCGTAGAGCCCCCAGCCTTCGGCGTAAGCGTTGAAGCCTAGGAGCGCGCTGCGAATGAAGGGCAACGAGCCCGCTTCCTGCTGGATCGCGATCTGCCAATGATGGCCGGGCACGCCTTCGTGGTAGGATAGCGTCGGCAGCGTGAACTTCGGCCATTCGCGCGCCGGATCGCGCAGATTGATGTAGTAGGCGCCAGGACGCGAGCCATCGAGCGCGGCAGGTTGGTAATAGCCGCCAGGCGCGCCTGCCTGCGTGTATTCTGGGATGCGTTTGATCTCAAGCGCAGCTTGCGCCAGCGTGCCGAAATAATCCGGCATGCGCGCCTTGATTGCCTCCACCTGTGCGTTGAGATCAGCCAGCAACCGCTCACGTCCCGCCGCCGTGCTTGGATAAATCTGATCCGGCCGACGTGACAACGCTTGCACGCGCTCGGCCACGGTGCCGCGCGTCATGCCGTTTGCCCGAAGGATCGAGTCCATCTCCGCATTCAGCGATTGCACCAGCGCAACGCCCATGTCGTGGACCTCGTCCGGCGACATCGTCGTCGTGGTCTGGTTGCGCAGCGACGCCGCATACATCTCCGCGCCGCGCGGCAGCCTCCAGACGCCCGCGTCGTGCGTGGCCCGCGGGCGCACCGCTGCGAGGGCGTCGATCTGGCGGCCGTAGGCCGGCAAAACTTCGTCACGCACCAGCGCTTCGGCGCGCTGCGCCATGGCGGTGCGATCCGCTTCCGGGATGTCCGCAACGTCGGCCAGCTTCGCCCGGAACGACGTCACCAACGGGTTCTGCGCAAGCGCAATTTCGGTGAACTCACGCAGCTGACGCATGGCGCCGTCGATGGCGAAGTCCGGGGCGATGACGCCGGCCGCGACGTCCTCGTTCAAGCGCGCCACCTCCTGATCGAGCACGCGACGGTATTCGGTCAGCCGCGTGAGATAGGCGTCGGCCTGATCGCGGTTGGTGACCGGATGTTGGCTGGCGAGGAAGTCCGGAATGCCGGTGTAGGCGCCGGTCAATTGCGTCAGGATATACGGCGCGCCCGCGCCGCCGCCATACTCGAACTGCGCGGTCGCGATATTGTTCTCGAGCGCGGTGACGACGACGTCATGGCTCACCGCGTCCTGACCGCTCAAGCGCGCGCGATCGATGCGGCGCAGCGCTTCCAGCGCGCGCTCGCCAATCTGCCGCTGCCGGATGAAGCCGTCCTTCGACGCATCGCTCAGGCGGTCGATGTAGCGCCCGCCCGCCTGCTCTTCGGAGACGGCGAGGCTGGTGGCGAACTCCGGTGACTCGCGCAGAAAGTCGATCGCAAGCTGGTCGAGGATCGGGGCGAGCTCGGGTCCGGCTTGGCGGCTGCATGCGGCCAGCACAAAGCCAGCCGCCGACGCGCCCAGCATGGCGCGGCGTGACATGATCATCTGTATTTCCTCCCTCGGGATCCAATTTGGCCCACCAGTTTAGAGGGCGGCCCAAGCAAAAAACAGAGCGCTTGCGACGAGCGGCGTTCGCCACCCTAGCCGCCAGGCGGGCTCGCCCGCGCCGGCGCCTGGGCCAGCAGCACCCGGCCGCGCGAGCGCCCGGTGTCGGCATAGAGCCGCTTGACCGACTCCATCAGCAGCAGACCGCCGAACGCCGGCCAAAGCGCCTCCCCCACGCGTTCGAACGCCTCGGCGGCGCGCACGAACGGGGTCCAGTTCGACGGCGGCGCGAACAACGCCCGCGCTGACACCACCGGTTGGAACATGGCGTCGGTCAACAATGCCGAGAGCTGGGCGCGCGAGTACGGCCGCCCCTGTCCGAACGGGCTCGCCTCCGACAGCGCCCAAAAGCTCCAGCGATTGGCGACGATGACGAGCAGCCGCCCCTCCGGCGCCAGCACGCGCCAGACTTCGCGCAGCAGCGTCTGGGCCGACGGCGTTTCTTCCAGCGCGTGCACCAGCACGATGCGATCGAACACGGCGTCCATGAACGGCAACCGCGTTTCCTCGCCCAGCGTCGTGAGACAGGCGCCCTCGCCGGGCCACGCTTCGGCGCCCTGCGGCCCGGGCATCATCACCACCACGCGCCGCGCGCTTTCGCGCGCACTGTTGAGGTAGGGCGTGGGATACCCCAGCCCCAAGACGTCGAGCCCTCCGAGACTCGGCCACAGCGCCGCCAGCCGGCGCGCCACCGCACGCTGCGCGGCGTCGCCGAGCGGAGACGCATAGAAACGCTGCAGAGCCAGAACATCGACGCGCATGGGTGAGACCGTTACACTGCCCTATGCTTCAAGTTCATCAATTTCCATGCCTTGCCGACAATTACGGGTTCCTCATCCACGACCCCGAGAGCGGCGCGGTCGCGACCATCGACACCCCCGACGCCGATGAGATTCTCCGCCAGGCGGCCGCGAAAGGCTGGCGCATCACCGACATCTGGAACACGCATTGGCACCCCGATCACGCCGGCGGCAACGCCGCGATCAAGGCCGCCACCGGCGCTGTCGTGACCGGGCCGGCGGAAGTCGAGCGTATCGGCGCCGCGCCGGACCGCGTTGTCGTCGAGGGCGACGTGGCTGCTTTGGGCGCGCTTCAAGCGCGCGTCTTGGATGTCGGCGGCCATACCTTGGGCCACATCGCCTACGTGTTCGACCAAGCGCGCGTCGCCTTCGTCGGCGACGCCATCTTCGCGCTCGGCTGCGGGCGCCTGTTCGAAGGCACGCCGCAACAGATGTGGGCGAGCCTCACGAAAATTGCAGCGCTGCCGGATGATGCCACGCTCTATTGCGCGCACGAATACACGCAATCGAACGCCCGTTTCGCTCTGAGCGTCGATGCGGAGAATGCCGCTTTGCAGGCGCGCGCGCGCGAGATCGATGCGGCGCGCGCGGCCGGCAAACCCACCGTGCCGATGACGCTGGCGCAGGAGAAAGCCACCAACCCGTTCCTGCGCGCGCCTTTGCTGAAAGGCGCGCTGGGCATGGCGGGCGCAACAGATTGGGAAGCGTTCGGCGAGCTGCGGCGGCGGAAGGATGTGTTTCGGTGAGGAAGAAGGTGGCGTGTGTGTCACCCTTTCGCACCGGGCAGATGTGGCTCGCCGAAGCGCAGCTCTATCATTACAAGGCGCGCGCCTACCTGCCCCAGCTCGGCCGCTTCGCACAGACCGATCCGATCGGCATGGCGGGCGGCGTGAATCTCTACGCTTATGTTGCCAACGACCCGGTGAACCTGGTCGATCCGAGCGGGCTACTCGATTGTTATTATCGACGAGAGCGAATGTGGTTTGTCTATGAGTATCGTGATGCGAATGGTGGCCTAGGAGTAAGTAGCGGCACGTACTGGGGCTGGGCGCTACATTGCGAAAGCGATGGGTCCGGTCTGTCGCAAGATCAACTGGCTGATCTTTTCAGGGGGAGAGGCAACTCACGCCAGCTCCTTGGTTTAGAGACGCCAGGGCCGGACGCTCCGCGCGAGCTAAGCCCTTGCGAGCAGGACACGCTCCTCAACCAAGGTGCCGATCCGCAAGACGTTGCGAGTACGCGAATTTGGGACGGGCGAACGCCCACGTGGCTCACGCGTGGAGCCGGGGCCATTACACTGGGAAGAAACGTTTACTTTCGCCCGGGAGAACTAACGACAGCAAACATTGGGCACGAAGTGGGGCATGTCGGGCAAAACAGGCGCGGCGAGCTGAACGTTGCGACGTACGCTTTGGCCAGTGCCTGGAGTCAAATGATGACAGGCAACATCTGGGCCGGAAACGTGTATGAATTGCAGGCAGAGCGGTTGCGGAAGGCAATAATCGCCGCAGGCGTTGCTTGTGCGGATGCGCCATGAGGCTCTCGCTCGCAACACTCCTGTGCGCGTTGCTGCTGGGTTGCACTGGAGGCAATGATCCAGCAGTGGGGGATTGTCGTGGTACGTTTGATCTATACATTCGCGACCAGCCAAACTTATCGCTTGTGCCGAGCTTCTCTGATTATGCTCCAGAGGTGCAGTACAAGATTTTCATCTGTGCGCATCAGTATGTCCACCCAGGGCGCAATGGATATGCTGTCACGAGCTTGGCGCTGCAAGGTGAGCCGATGGCACTACTGCTCGCGTCGAAACTCCGGGAATCAAGACATTCGATGACGACTTTCGACACGCTCGTGGTCTTTCGAGAAATGGTGCAAACCGGGGCCTACGACGTGAGTGGAAATAGTGAACTGATGTCTCTGCTGGCGAACAAAGTGGCTGACGTGGGGGATAGCTCAACGCGCGCGAGCGCACAGAGTATTCTCGATCAAATCGGCCTCGGTCCGCCACGTTGTTTTCTGATCGGTCGCTATTCCCCGGGCTTCCCAGAGAGACGTTTCGATGGCGTTCGCGATATCTCTCGAGAGACCTGGAACGCCCTCCACGATTGGACGCCGAGTCTGCGGCAGCATCCTAATGTGGCCAGTCTCGTGGAGTTCCGTTTCGGCGAGGGACGCATCGCTTTTGCCCTGCGCACATCGTGCCCGGAAGCGCGCGAGCAGGTTGCTGAGTTCTTTCGAAGCGTTGCCGTAGCGAGCAACGATCAGGCGATTGAAGCGGAACTGGAAGTGCTGAACGCTTCACTCCGCGAGATGACTCAAGCAGAGTATGCGGAAGCGTGGATTGCAGCGCGGTGAGCGGCGAGCTTTGCCTATGATGCGCTGGGGCGGTTGCGGGAAGCGAGCGCCGGCGCGGCGACGACGCGCTTCCTGTACGATGGCGCCAATGCGATCGCGGAATACAGTGCGAGCAACGTGCTGCAGCGGCGGTTCGTGTTCGGGCCGGGGATCGATGAGGCTCTGGTCTGGTACGAGGGCGCGGGGACCAGCGACCGGCGCTGGCTGTTGGCCGACGAGCGCGGTTCGGTGATCGCGGTGACCAACGGAAGCGGAACAGCGACCAGCATCAACGCCTACGACGAGTACGGTCTGCCAGCTTCAACGAACGTCGGGCGCTTTCAGTACACCGGGCAGATGTGGCTCGGCGAAGCGCAGCTCTACCATTACAAGGCGCGCGCCTACCTGCCCCAGCTCGGCCGCTTCGCACAGACCGATCCGATTGGCTTTGCCGGCGGCATGAACCTCTATGCCTATGTCGGCAACGATCCGCTGAATGCGATCGACCCCTGGGGATTGCAGGGGACCGATAGTCCAGAGATCGTAGTGGTGGGCAAAAGGCCGCCCACCTTTAGGCCACCCACGTGCCGAGTAGACGCCTTGCTCAAAAATGACTCCTTTGAAGAGTGGATAGGCCTATCCGTATTGCACGCGAACTCTTCAAAAGATGGCACCGTAGAAATTACGTTTGGCAACGAGGCGAACAGCTTCAGCGTCTTGCTGACGAAACAGCAACGAAAGTGCTGGCTGGCAACCATCGACGGACTGACTCAACTCGTTTCTCGTATTGTGAGAGAGGATAAGGCGATGATAGAAGTACGCGGCGGTTGACGGTGCCAGCGCTCCGGATCGATGCCTAGACTGACTTTTTCCAACTGAAGCGTAGCGGCTGCGAATGAGTGACATACACTTATGTTGCCGCCCCACCAATTCGGCGGATAGCGTCAACCTTCTCCAACCCCTCTTCATCCGCGCGTAAACTCGCGCCATGCGCTTTGACGCCCCCGCCATCTCCCACCATCGCCTCCAGCGGTTTCACCGCTGGGCGATGTTGTGGCTCAGATGGTTCACAGCGTTCCTCGATGTCGCGACGCAATTTGCGCCGCTCTCACGCCAAGCGCAGCGCATAGCGCACGGCTGGCTCGATTTCATCGAGACGCTCATCACCAACATTGTGCTGATCCGCGCCGCGAAACGCGTGCGGCCGCTGCTGCGCCGACACTACGGGCCGCAGCGCCAGCTCTGTCCGAAGCGACGCGCCATACTTGGTTTGCGTTTGCGGCGCGCGCTGCATCTCGGCGATCTGCGCATGCGCATCGCCGCGCTCAGACAAAGCATCGAAGACCTCATCGATCGCGTCGCGCGTCGCCTGCCGCGTGGGCTGACGCGCTTGCGCGGGCCGCGCGCGTTGCCTGAAGCAGACACGCCGCTAACGTCGTCGCTGACGGCGATGCCGCGCGCCGCCGACACGTCGTGACGAACCAGCGGTCGCCGGCAGACGCGCCGCGCGCCGTCCTGCTGTTGCTATTGCTCCGGGCCCTGCACTTCGCCGCTGACGACATTGCGGATGGCGATGGAGGATGGGCGGCCGGCGAAGCCCATTTGCGGCGCCACCTGGATGAACAGCCGGTCCCCGTTCAACACCACGCGCGGTGTCGGCCCGATGCTGATGATCACCTGCTGCACATTGGTCATCGGCGCCGCGGACAAGCCCTGCGCCGCGCGTTCAGCCGCGTCGATGACGATGCCCGCTTCCTGCGCGGTCATGCGCGCCGGCACCGTGAACATCACCGTTTGGCCGATACGGCGGCGCGACTGCGCCTGCAGCTGCTGGAAGCGCGCCTGCATTTCCGCGAACGCCACCTGCTCGGGGGTCAGCGGCGCAACGCGCCCCTCTTCCGACGCCGGCGCGCCGGTGCGGATCGCGCGCGTGAACACGGTGATGCCGCCGTGCGGGGTGACGCGAAGCTCAACCGCACCGTCCTCGGTGCGGTAGATTTCGCCACCGCCCGCGCCCATCACCGGCCGCAGCACATGGACTTCCGGATCGCCCTCGAAGCGGACCAACGCGGCGCGCCCGCCGCTGCGATCGAACACGAAGCGCACGGCGCCGTCAGGCGTCGAATAGCGGGTGGCGCCGGTCTCCTGGTAGAGCGGACGGACGGCGGGGTCCTGCGGTTGGCGCTGCGCCAACGCGACGCCTGGTGCGGACAAGGCAAGGGCGGCAGCCAGCGCGGCTGCGCTGCGTCCTCCCAAGCTCGGCCCGTGTGACTCGCTCATGCCGCGAGCGAGAAGCCTTCCGACCTGGGCGCTTTTTTGACGGTGTTGCAGAGCTTCGGCGCCAGTGTGGCGGCGGCGCATCGTCCAGGATGGTTAAGCAGCGTCCTCGACCGCGTTTTCGGCGGGGGCGGCCTCGCCGACGTCCGCCGGCGGCCGGATCTCCGGTGGGATCCGCAGCACCACGCGCGCGCCCGAGTTGGCCGACGCCGGTTGCGCCAAATCGCCGATGACGCCGACGGCAAACGAAAACGCCGTCAACACCAGCGCCGCCGCCGCGATACGGAGGAGATCGATCCGGATCAAGGCGTTAAAGGTTAACTGAGTCGGCCGCGGGCGCCACGCCCCAAAGCGCAGCGCGCGCGGCCGCTCGGCTCGCTAACGCAACGTCTCGCTGTCCAGATTGAGGTCCGATGCAGCGATCCGCTCGGCGTTGGGCCTCAGGCGCCGGATCGCCGGGTAGAAGTGCTGCGCATCGCCCACGACCACGAGGTCGGCGCGCGCGGGATCGAAGTAGCGCGAGGCTGCCGTGCGCGCCTGCTCCGGCGTCACCGCCGACACGTCAGAGACGTAAGCGCCGAGGCGCTCCGGCGGCAAACCGAACAGCGCCAGCGATGAGATTTGCGCCGCGAGCCCCGACGTGGTCTCGACGCTGCGGCCGAACGACCCGATCAGCACCGCCTTGCGCGCGGTCAGTTCCTGCTCCGACGCCAGCTGATCGCCGATGCGATCGATCTCGGCCGCCATCAATTGATAGACTTGCGCCGCCGCATCGTTGCGCGTCTGCGCTTGCGCGACGATGGGTCCGGGCGCGAGACGCGGCGAGAAGCTCGACCCCGCGCCATACGAGAGCCCGCGACGGATGCGGATTTCCGCGTTGAGCCGCGCCGAGTAACCGCCGCCGAGTACGTTGTTGGCGACGAGCAGCGGGAAGTAGTCCGCATCGGTGCGGGCAACGCCGCGCATGCCCATCGCCACGGCGGCCTGGCCCGTCTCGGGCAGATCGACGACGATCGTTCGAGGCGCCGGGGCATAGGCGTTAGCGTTGGGCGGCGCCGGCCGCTCGCCTGGCGGGTTGACCCAATCGCCGAAGAAACGCTGCGCCAGCGCGAGGCCCTCGTCGTTCGAGACGTCGCCCGTGATCACCAGCACCGCGTTGTCCGGCCGCCAATGGCCGCCATGGAACGCGGCCGCATCGTCACGTGTGATCGCGGTGAGGCTGGCCGGCGAAGCGATCGCTCCATATGGATTTTCGCCGTAGAGCGCGCGCGTCATCGCAAAGCTCGCGATCGAACCTGGTTCGCTCAACGCCACCTGCAGGCCGTCCAGCGCCTGCTGGCGCGCGCGATCAAGTTCCTCGTCGGCGAAGGCGGGATTGCGCACGACATCGGCGAACACGGCGAAGGCGTCGTTGGCGCGGTCTGAGCGGGTCTGCAAAGATACCGCTGAGGAATCGACGCCAGCGCCGGACGAAATCTCCGCACCGAGTGACTCGATCTGGCGCGCGATCTCGGTAGCGCTGCGCGTGGTCGTGCCGCGCGTCAAGAGATCAGCCGACATGCTCGCGAGGCCGGCGCGGCCGCGCGGATCGGCGCTGCCGCCGGACGCGACGCGCAAGTCTGCGCTGATCAACGGCAGCGCGCGGTTGGGGGCCACGATCACGCGCAAGCCGTTGGCGAGCGTGCGCTGTGCCGTCGCCGGCACGCGCGCATTGATCGGCGTGCCCGCCGCAGGCGGCTGCTCGCGTTGAGCTTCCGGCGCCAATGCATGGATCGTGATCTCTGAGGCGGGAACCGAAAGCGGGCGCGCCTGAATGGTCGGCGCGGTGGTGATGACATCGCCGGTCGCGCCCTCCTCCTCGGGCAGATAATGCACGACGACGCGGCGCTGATCGTTGAGGATCGCGCGCGCCACCCGCTGCACATCGACGGCGGTCGTGGCTTGGATGGCTGCAAGGATGCGATCCGCCGCCGCCGCGTCGCCATAACGGATGACGGCGTCGGCGAGTTCGAAGGCGCGGCCGAAAGCGGTCTCGCGATTCTCGATTGTCGCGGTGACGATTTCGTTCTTGGCTTCGTCAAGTTCGGCTTGTGTGACCGGTTGATCGCGTAAGCGCGCGATTTCTGCGCTCAAACTCGCGACGCCTTCATCGGCGGTTTGACCCGCCGAAAGGATCGCGAACAGCGAATACGCGCCCGGATCCTGCGTCGCTTCGAGGTTGGTGAACACCTGTGCAGCGACCTGCTGCTCATAGACCATCGACTGGTAGAGGCGCGACGATTCCCCGCGCGCCATGATCGCATCGAGAACCATCAGCGCCGGCAGATCGGGATGTGTCGATTCCGGCTGCGGGTAGGAGATCATCACCGCCGGCAGCGGCACGTTCGGTGCGTGCACGGTGTATTCACGCGGCTGCGTGCGCGCCGGCTCGGTCGGGTAGTCGCGCGGCATCGGACGCGCAGGGCGTGCGATATCGCCGAAGTACTCGTTCACCCATTGGTCGAGTTCGGCCGGATTGAAGTTGCCAGCGACGACCAGCACCGCATTGTCGGGCCGATACCACATAGCGTGGAAGGCGCGTACATCATCGACGGTCGCCGCATCGAGCTCTTCGATCGAGCCGATGCCGGGACGGCCATAGGGATGCACGCTGAAATTGGCTTGCGCCAAGTAGAACCCGAACAGGCGCCCATACGGCGAAGCGAGGATGCGCTGGCGCAGTTCTTCCTTCACCACGTCGCGCTCGGAAGCGAAGGTCGCTTCGTCGACCACGAGGGTGCTCATGCGGTCCGCTTCCATCCAAAGGATGCGGCGCAAATGGTTCGCGGGCACGACCTGAAAGTAGTTGGTGAAGTCGTCATAGGTCGAGGCGTTGTTGAAACCGCCGACGTCTTCAGTAAGCCGATCGACAGTCTCCGACGGCATGTTGCGCGTCGCCTTAAACATCATGTGTTCAAACAGGTGCGCGAAACCCGAACGGCCAGCCGGATCGTCAACCGAGCCGACATCGTACCAAACCTGCACCGACACGTTCGCGGTATTGGAATCGGGCATCGCGTACACACGCAGGCCGTTCGGCAGCGTGCGCATCGTGTATTGCAGCGGCGCGACTTCGACGCCTGCGCTTTCGTCTGGAACCGCTGACGTGGCGCAGGCGGCCAGCGCGAGCGCGGCGGCAAAGAACGAGACAAAGCGCTTCATGAGGAACCCTCGCAAGTTGGGTCCGGTCATAGCCAGCCTCGCGCGTCCACGCCACCGGATTTGCGACGGGCAGGCGCGCGGAGCGGATGAGCGGGATCGAGCGCGCGCCAGCACCTTCAAGCGCGGCGCGCTTGAAGGTGCGGGGCCTTTTACGTTCCTCTCCCGAGCCGGGAGGCGGGGCGCGTGGGAAGCGCCGGGTAGTAGCCTAAATGGTCTGCGTCGCCGCAGACCTGCGCGTCCAACGCGCCCCGTGACGTTCGTTCTTTCCCGGATGCCGGTGCAGGACTTTCGCTGGGACTGTGTCCATGCCGTCCGGTGCAGGTGCGCGCCTTGCGTCAGCGACGCAACGTACGCAAGCCGCCCGGCGACTTAGGTCCACCCGACATGACCGGTTCCGTGTGCAAGGTTTTCCGAAAAACCTTGGGCCTCGCGGTTCGCATCCCCGACGAGCACTTTCAGCTTCGCGAAACATCGCTACGCTTTTTGCTGAAGCTTCGCGAAACATCGCTACGCTTACTTCACACCGAACGCCGCTCTGACCTTCCAAGGTTTCGGAGCTCTCGAAATCCTCCCGCGTCAGAGCGAGACCAATGTAAAGCTTGTCCAATCGAGGTCGGACAGATCTTTTTGAACCCGCGCGGCACCAAGGTGTTGCGGCGCAAACCGCGTGGATAGAGCCCTCTTAACTTTGCGCGGGTCCGTGGCGGGGCTGCGAGAGCAGCGGCGCTGTCGCTCTCGCAGCGCCAGGGCGGCGGCAGGTCAAACACTCACCTTCAGCACCGGATCATACGCCAGGATCGGCGCGAGCCAGCGTTCCGCTTCGGCCACGCTCCAACCCTTGCGGTGCGCGTAGTCCTGGACCTGGTCGCGATCGATGCGGCCCACGCCGAAATATTCCGCGCGCGGATGCGCGAAGTACAAGCCTGACACCGACGACGGCGGCGTCATCGCGAGGCTCTCGGTCAAATCCATGCCGCAGCGATCGCGCGCATCGAGCAGGTCGAACAGCGTGCGCTTTTCAGTGTGGTCGGGCTGCGCCGGATAGCCGGGCGCTGGACGAATGCCGCGATATTTTTCGGCAATCAGCTCTTCGTGGCTGAGCGTCTCTTCCGCCGCGTAGCCCCAGAGCTCGCGCCGCACTTTGGCGTGCAGCGCTTCGGCGAAGGCTTCCGCGAGGCGATCGCACAAGGCTTGCGCTAGAATGGCGGCGTAATCGTCGTTTGCGCGCTTGAATCGGGCGGCGACCTCCGCTTCGCCGAGGCCCGCGGTGACCGCGAAGGCGCCGACATAGTCTTCAGTTCCGGCAGCCGCAACGAAGTCCGCCAGCGCAAAGTTGTGCTTGCCCTGCCCCTTGTCCATCTGCTGGCGCAGCGTGTGGAGCCGGGCTTTCTCGCGCCTGCGATCGGGCGTCCACAGCACGATGTCGTCGCCGTCGGCGTTCGCCGGCCAGAACCCGACCACGCCGGAAGCGCGCACCCACTTCTCCGCCACCAACTGCGCCAACATCGCTTGGGCGTCTTTGTACAAGTTCCGCGCGGCCTCGCCGACGATGTCGTCCTCAAGGATCGCCGGGAAGCGGCCCGCCAATTCCCACGCGGCGAAGAACGGCGTCCAATCGATGTAAGGAACAAGCTCGTCCAGCTGGTAGTCGGTGAACGACCGTACGCCGAGAAAGCTCGGCTTCACCGGCTTGAACTCCAATTTGGGCGCGCGCGCGCGCGCTTCGGCCAACGGCAAGCGCGGACGTTTGTCCTGGCCAGCGAGGTAGCTTTCGCGCGCGGTAACTTGATCGGCTTTGACTTCCGCAATCAGCGCCTCGCGGTCGGCGCCAAGGAGCTTCTGCACCACCGGAACGGCTTTTGACGCGTCGGGCACATAAATCGTCGGTCCCTTATAGGCGGGCGCGATCTTTACCGCCGTGTGCGTGCGCGACGTGGTGGCGCCGCCGATCAAGAGCGGCAGTTTCATGCCGCGGCGCTGCATTTCGCTGGCGACGAACACCATCTCGTCGAGACTCGGCGTGATCAGGCCCGACAACCCGATCGCATCGGCGCCGATCTCGGCGGCTCGATCGAGGATCTTGTCGCAGGCAACCATGACGCCGAGATCGTCGATCTCATAGCCATTGCACTGCAGCACCACGCCGACAATGTTCTTGCCGATATCGTGCACGTCGCCTTTCACGGTAGCCATCACGATCCTGCCGTTGGACTTCCCGGCAAGCCCGGTGCGTTCTTTTTCCTCTTCCATGTACGGGATGAGATGCGCCACCGCCTGCTTCATCACGCGGGCCGACTTCACGACCTGCGGCAGGAACATCTTCCCCGCGCCGAACAGATCGCCGACGATGCCCATGCCGTCCATCAGCGGGCCTTCGATCACGTGCAGCGGGCGTTCGGCTTGCAGCCGCGCTTCCTCGGTGTCGGCGACGATGAATTCATTGAGCCCGTGCACCAAAGCGTGGCTCAGCCGCTCGCGCACCGGCCTTTCGCGCCAGGCGAGGTCCTTGGCCGTGTCCTTCTTCTTGGCCCCGCCCTTTACCTGCTCGGCGAATTCCAGCAACCGCTCGGTGGCGTCGCTGCGGCGATTGAGCAGCACGTCTTCGACCCGCTCGCGCAGCTCCGGCTCGACATCATCGTAAAGCGTGAGCGAACCGGCATTGACGATGCCCATGTCCATACCAGCGCGGATAGCGTGATAGAGGAACACCGCGTGCATCGCCTCGCGCACAGCGTCGTTGCCACGGAAGGAGAACGACACGTTGGAGACGCCGCCGGAAACGTGGGCGTGCTTCAACTCGGAACGGATGTAGGCCGTCGCTTCGAAAAACGCCTTGGCGTAATCGGCATGCTCCTCGATGCCGGTGGCGACGGCGAAAATGTTGGGATCGAAGATGATGTCTTCGGGCGGAAATCCGTGGTCCGTCAGCAAGCGATAGGCGCGGGTGCAGATCTCGATCTTGCGCTGGGCGGTGTCGGCTTGGCCCTGCTCGTCGAACGCCATCACCACGGCGGCGGCCCCATAGCGGCGCACCTTGCGTGCCTGCTCGAGAAATCTCTCCTCGCCCTCCTTCATCGAAATCGAGTTGACGATCGATTTGCCCTGCGCGCAGCGCAGCCCCGCCTCGATCACTTCCCATTTGGAGGAATCGATCATCAGCGGAATGCGGGCGATATCGGGTTCCGACGCGATCAGATTGAGAAACCGCGTCATCGCCGCGGGCCCATCGATCATCGCCGCATCGACGTTGACGTCGAGCACGTTCGCGCCGCTGTCGACCTGCTGACGCGCAACGACAAGTGCGCCTGCGTAATCATCCGCCTCGATCAGCTTGCGAAACTTGGCCGAGCCTGTGACATTGGTGCGCTCGCCGACAATGACGAAATTGGCGAAGGGGTTGCTCATGGTGCGGTGACCGGAGCACGAAGCTCACCGTCATCCCGGATCGCGCTCCGAGCGCCCCGGGATGACGGTGCTGCTTCCTCTGAGAGTAAATCAAGCCACAGCATTGAACGGTTCCAAACCCGCCAACCGCATGCGCACATCGCGCGCTGGCGCAACCCGCGGCGCGACGCCTTCCACCGCGTGCTTCATGTGCTCCACGTGCTCTGGTGTTGTGCCGCAGCAGCCGCCGGCGATGTTGAGCAAGCCCGCGCGCGCCCATTCGGAATAGTGCGTCTCCATCGAATGCGGCGTCTCGTCATAACCGCCCATGGCGTTCGGCAAACCCGCGTTCGGGTAGGCGCTCACCGGGCACTCGGCGACACGCGCGAGATCAGCGAGAAACGCGCGCATTTCGGCGGGACCGAGTGCGCAGTTCAAGCCCACCGCCCACGGATTGGCATGGCGCACGGAATTGTAGAACGCCTCCACCGTCTGCCCCGACAGCGTGCGCCCGGAGCGATCCGTGATGGTGCCGCTGATCCACAAAGGCAGCTCGATGCCGGTTTTGTCGAACGCTTCCCAAGCGCCCCAGAGCGCCGACTTCGCATTGAGCGTGTCGGTGATGGTCTCGATCAGCAAGAGATCAGCGCCGCCCTCGATGAGGCCGAGCGCTTGCTCCTCATAGCCCTTCGCCATAGTGACGAAATCGACATCGCGGCGCCCCGGATCGCCAACTTCGGGCGACATCGACAGCAATTTTGTTGTCGGTCCAAGCGCGCCAGCGACCGCGCGCGGCCGCTTGTCTTTCGCCTCGAACGCATCGCAGGCGGCCCGCGCCAGCCGCGCCGCTTCGACATTGATCTCGTACACGACGTCTTCGAGCGCGTACTCGGCCTGGCTGATGCGCGTCGCATTGAACGTGTTGGTGCTGACGATGTCGGCGCCAGCGGCGAGATAGCCCTCGTGCACCTGCGTTATGATCTGCGGCTGCGTCAGCACCAGGAGGTCGTTATCGCCCTTCAAGGACATCGGGTGCTCAGCGAAGCGCTCGCCGTGGAAGTCGTTCACGTCGAGGCCGAAGTCCTGAAGATACGCGCCCATCGATCCGTCGAGGATCAAGATGCGCCTGTTCAGCTCGGCGTTGAGGGCGGCGAGCCGGCGTTCGCGAGTCACGGCGTCGCCTCCTTCGCCACGCGCACGCCGACGATTCGGCAAATGGCGAGCGTGAGATCGGCGCGGTTAAGCGTATAGAAGTGAAAGTCCTCAACCCCTTCGGCGGAGAGGCGTGCGCAAAGTTCAGCCGTCGTCGCCGCGGCGACGAGCCGCCGTGTCTCGGGATCATCGTCGAGTCCATCGAAGATCGTTGAGAGCCAGCGCGGCACGCGGGCGCCGCACCCCTGCGCCATCTTGACCAGCCCTCTGTAGTTCGTAACCGGCATGATGCCTGGCACGATCGGCGCAGTGACGCCGGCGCGCGCAAGGCGGTCGCGGAATGCCAAAAATACGTCGGCGTCGAAGAAAAACTGCGACACGCCGCGTGCGGCGCCGGCGTCGAGCTTGCGCTTGAAATTGTCGATCTCAGCGTCCCAGGACGGGCTGTTCGGATGCTTCTCCGGATGCACGGCGACGGAAATCTCGAAATCGGCGACGCGGCGGGCGCCGGTCACAAGTTCGGCGGCGTTGGCGTAGCCCTCCGGGTGTGGCGCAAAGGGCGTCCCCAATCCGCCGGGAGGATCGCCGCGCAGCGCCACGATGTGGCGAACGCCAGCCTGCCAATAGTCGCGCAGCACGTCGTCGACATCAGCGCGGCTGGCGCCGACGCACGTGAGGTGCGCTGCGGGTTTCATCGTGGTCTCCGCCACGATACGCGCAACCGTGCGGTGGGTGCGATCACGGGTAGAGCCGCCAGCGCCGTATGTCACCGAGACAAAGCTCGGTGCGAGCCGATCGAGCTTGCGGATCGCCTCCCACAATTGCGTTTCGAGTGCTTCGGTCTTCGGTGGAAAGAACTCGAACGAAACCCGCGGGCTGCCGAGCCGCTCCGCCGCTTCGGCGATGAGATTGTGCGTGGCGCTCATGCTTTGTCCCCCGCCCAAATCTTCACCGTGAGCGCACCAGCTTTGTCGGGCGCCAACGCTGTTGTCTTCACTTGCTTCACACCCGCTTCACTGCACCAAGCCTGCACTTCGTCGTCGGCAAAGCCGAGCCGGCGATGCGCGTGCCGCTCGCGCAGGAACTCGAGCTGGTGGCGCGCGAAGTCGACGATCACGAGCCGTCCACCGCGCTTCAGCATGCGCCCAGCCTCCACCACGGCGCGTCCGGGCTCTGATAAGAAATGGAGCACCTGGTGGATGGTGACCAAGTCGGCCGCCCCAGCTTCGATCGGGGGAGCGTACGCATCTCCAAAGCGCACAGCGGCCTTGGCGTGCATGTCGTCCAGCGTCGCGCGCGCGATCGCCAGCATCTGCCGCGACGTGTCGAAGCCCTCGGCCCGGCGCACGCGGTCGGCGAAGAGCTGAATCATGCGCCCCTGCCCCACGCCAACATCGACCATGAAATCGAACGGGCCCGTGCCTGCGGCGCTCAGCACGGCGCTCTCGATGTCGGCCTCAGGCAAATGAAGCGCGCGCAGCCGATCCCAGTCCGACGCGTTCTGCTCGAAGTATTGCGCCGCAGCAGCTTCCCGCGTCGCGCGGATCGCCGATAGCCGCGCGAGGTCCGGCGCCAACGCCGGGTCGCTCGAATCCAGCATGGCAAGCGCCGCTTCCGCGAGGCGACGTCCCGTCGTTTGGCCACGCGGAAGCCGGTAGAACACCCACGCCCCCTCCGGCGCGCGCTCAACCAAACCAGCTTCGGTCAACAGCTTGAGGTGGCGGCTCACGCGCGGCTGGCTCTGCACGAGCGCTTGAGCCAGCTCGCCCACCGACAATTCTCCTTCCCGAAGCAGGGCCAACACCCGGAGGCGGGTGTGCTCGCCGGCGGCGCGCAGGGCCATGACAACAGCCCCAGCGTCGGTTCGATCCGCCGAAGTTGAAGACATAAACATATGTTTATATGATTACCCAAGGGCCCTGTCAGCAAGTGAAAAAGTTCGCTGCGCGAAAACAATTTCAGGCTGTGGCGCGTGCGCCGCGATGCTTGCAAATATTCTATTATTCCAATGCGTTAAGTTAGAGTTGGCGCGGCTCGCTGCCTAAGGGGAGACGCCTTTCTCCCCTCTGATAACGTTGATCGTCATTAAGCTCCCATTATGTGCCGGTACCTCAAAGGATGGTGGGAAATGCGTAACGCGCCTTCGCTCCTGGTCTTGGCGGCTTGCTTAGCCGCGCCAACGGCGGCCTTTGCGCAGGAGGAGCCTCACGACCCCTGGGAAGGCTTCAACCGAAGCATGTTTGCGGTCCATGAGACGGTGGACAAAGCCGTGGTCGAACCCGTTGCCCGCGGCTACCGCGCGATCACGCTGCGTCCGGTCCGAACGGGTGTCCAAAACTTCCTGCGCAATCTGCGTGGACCGGTGGTCTTCGCCAACGACGTGCTGCAAGGCGAGTTCGGGCGGGCTGGCGTCACCGCGGCGCGCTTTGGGCTAAACACGACGATCGGTGTCGCCGGCGTGCTGGATCCCGCCTCCGGCATGGGGCTTGAGCGCCACGACGAGGATTTCGGTCAGACGCTCGCGGTTTGGGGTGTCGATTCGGGCCCGTACGTTTTTATCCCGTTGCTCGGACCCTCGACGGTTCGCGACGCTTTTGGGCGCGTTGTCGACCGCGGGCTCGACCCGCTAACCTACGCCGAAGGCGAAGACGCAGACGAGTTCCGCGCCGGCCAAACCGTGTTCACCGTGCTGTCCACGCGCGAGCAATTGTTAGACCCGATCGCCAGCGTACGCGCCAATTCCGTGGATCCATACGCCGCGCTCCGTGCATCTTATTTGCAATTGCGCGAAAGCGCGATCCAAAACGGACGCACGAACATACAAGATTTGCCTGAATTCGATGCGACGCCTGTCACACCCGAAGACGGTGAAACGAACGACGATGAAGGGACGCAATCCAATCTGCTCTCAACCGGCGTGACGCTCGAAACGCCGGCGCTGGAGCAGGACGCAGGAGGAAAACCGTGAACACGCTCTCCCTCACCCGCGCAGCCTTCGTAGCCGGGATCGTGGGGCTTGGCATGATCGCCGCCGCGCCAGCCTACGCCGCGCGCAACGCGGATGCCGAACGGTATGTGCAAGAAAACGCCGCCGAAGCCCTGCGTACACTTGGCGATCGCAGCGTGCCAGCAACACAGCGCCGACAGACCTTCAACCTGCTGATGACGCGCTTCGCCGATGTGCCGCGCGTCGCGGGCTTCGTTTTGGGCCGGTATGGCGCGCAACTGCGGTCAGACGCGGCTTTGCGCACCGAATGGGTCGCAGCGTTCCAGGAATACTCGATCGCGGTCTATGAAACCCAGCTCGACCGCTACAGCGGCGGCACGATTCGCGTCACCGATTCCGTTGAGCGCGTGCCGGGCCGTGACGTGATCGTCACTAGCGAAATCGTGCCGCGCGGCGCAAACCGCCCATTGCCAGTGCAATGGCGGATGCTCCGCTCCGGCGATACTTGGAAAGTCGTCGACGTATCGCTGCTGATTGAGGGCAATCAGATCTGGTTGGCGCAGCAACAGCAGGCCGAGTTCATCGCCTTCCTCGGCCGCAATAATGGTGACATCCGTGCGCTGATCGGCAACGTGCGCGGGCTGACCGCGTCGATGCGCCAACGCGTCGTCGCGCGCGGTTAAGCAACGCCAACGGCTTCACTCACCGAGTCAAAGCCCTCGGCGGCGAGCAAACCGTCGAGTTCGTTCAAGATGCGGCCCACCAAGCCCGGGCCCTCAAACACCAAAGCGGTGTAGAGTTGCACGGCGCTTGCGCCCGCCCTGATCTTGGCGAGTGCGGTTTCCCCGCTCGCGACGCCACCCACGCCGATCAGCGGCAGGCGCTTGTTCAAGACTTGGGCGAACAGACGCAGCGTTTGAGTGGCGATATGGAATAGCGCCTGGCCCGACAATCCGCCTGCCTGCTCGCGGAATTCTGAGGTAAGCTGCGGCGGGCGCTGCAGCGTCGTGTTCGACACGATCAGCGCGTCGAGCCGATAGGCGAGCGCAAGCTCGGCAATGTCGCGCACCGCAAGCTCGTCGAGATCGGGCGCGACTTTGAGCAACAATGGTCTCCGCCCGTGCGCGGCTTCAAGCGCTGCGCGCGCTTCGTTCAAGCGTCCAAGCAGATCTTCGAGCGCGCCGCGCTCCTGCAAGCCGCGCAGGCCTGGGGTGTTGGGCGAGGAAATGTTGGCCGTGACGTAGGAAGCATGCTTCCACACCCGGCCCATGCCGCGCACATAATCGCTCGCGCGATCGGCGCTGTCCTTGTTGGCGCCGACATTGGCGCCGATGACGCAGCCCTTGCGGGCGGCGGCGCCGAGCCGATCAGCGAACGCATCGAGCCCCTGGTTGTTGAAACCCAGGCGATTGATCACCGATCGGTCTTCGCTGAGGCGAAAAATCCGCGGACGCGAGTTGCCAGGTTGCGGCAGCGGCGTAACCGTGCCGCATTCGACAAAGCCGAACCCCGCGGCAAGCATCGCGCGCGGCGCGGTGCAGTCCTTGTCGAAGCCGGCGGCAAGTCCGACTGGGTTCGCGAGCGCAAGGCCGGCGATCTCCGTCCTGAGCCGCGGATAACGATCGGCGCGGAAGCGCGGCCCTAGCCCCGCCGCTGCGGCGGCCAGCGCGGCCCTGTGCGCATCCTCCGGGTCGAGCACCCGCAGCGCCGATGTCGCGAGGTCGTAAAGCAAACCGGACCGTCTTGGCGGGCATTGCTGATGGGGGCAACCGGAATTTGTTCCTATGTTGGGTTGATAGTCCTCGCTCCATTCCATATAATGCGCCATGGATCACGGTCAGATTTGGCGGGCCATTGACGCTTTGGCGGCCCGGCGCGGGCTTTCCGCTTCGGCGCTGGCGCGTGCGGCGGGGCTCGACCCCACCACCTTCAACAAGTCCAAACGCCAAGCCCCAGACGGCAAGCCGCGCTGGCCTTCGACCGAAAGCATCGCCCGCGCGCTCGGGGCTGCGGATACCGGCTGGGGCGAGTTCGCCACGCTTGTCTCAGGTCAGGATTCCGGTCGCGCCATTCCCATTGTCGGCATGGCGCGCGCGGGCGCGGACGGCTTCTTCGACGACCAGGGCTTTCCGGTCAGCACGGAGGAGACGGTGCGCTTTCCCGATCTCGGCGAGGAGCGCGTCTATGCGCTGGAGATCGCCGGGGATTCCATGGAGCCGATGTACCGCGCCGGCGACATCGTCATCGTCCAGCCTGGCGCATCGGTTCGGCGCGGCGATCGCGTCGTCGTTCGCACGCGCGCGGGCGAAGTGATGGCCAAGGTGCTTGGCCGCCGCAACGATCAAAGCGTCGAGCTTGTCTCGCTCAACCCCGCGCACGCGCCGCGCCTGATCGCCACGCCCGACATCGACTGGATCGCGCGCATCGTGTGGGCGAGCCAGTGAAGGCCTAGAGCTGGTTCGCCGGCACGTTGAAGGTGTCGCACTGGCGTGCGTCGCCTGAGTCGAAGCCGCGACGGAACCAGCGCATCCGCTGCGCCGACGAGCCGTGCGTGAACTGGCGTTCGTCGGCGTGGCCGAGCGTGTCGTCGCCGATCGCGTGCGCCGCGTTCAGCGCTTCGCGCAGATCGTCTTCGGTGATCTGCAGCGAGGCCTGGGCGCGATGGCCCCACACGCCGGCGAAGCAATCGGCCTGTAATTCGACGCGCACGGAGGTCTGATTCTGCGTTTCGCCACGCACGCCGACCTGTGTGGCGCCAATAAGATTCTGCACATGGTGGCCGACTTCGTGCGCAATCACGTAAGCCTGGGCGAAATCGCCCGGCGCGCGCAGCCGGCTTTCCATGACCTGATAGAAGGACGGATCGATATAGAGATTGCGGTCGCCCGGGCAGTAGAATGGGCCAACATCGGATGACGCCGCGCCGCAGCCTTGCGTCTGCACGCCGCCGGTGAACACGACCAGCGTCGGGTTCTGGTAGGCGCCGGGCTGCGCGCCATAGCTCGGCAACTGGTTGCTCTGGAATTTCTGCGCCCACACGTCCTCCGTGGACGCCAACACCACGCGCGAGAAATCACAAGCGTTGGTGTTGGTGGGCGAGGCTTCGCAGACGCCGCCAGCGGCCCCAGCCTCGGTCGTGGTTTGCGTTTGCCCCGGCACGCCGCCGAACAGCGTGCCGAACACGGTTTCGCGAAGCCCGAATGGATTGAAGAAGTAGATGCCTGCGAGCAGCACAACAGCGATCAGCGTGCCGCGGATGCCGATGCGGCGCACAATCGCGAACAGCACGCCCGCGCCAAGCCCAGCGCCGGCGGCGCCGCCACCGCGTCCGCGGTCTTCGAAATTATCCGAACGACGATGACCTTCCGTACGCATGGCGTCCTCCTGCCCCTGCAGCACGTCTTACCGCGTGTGCGCGGCCAAGGCCAATGCAGGAAATTCAAGACGCGGCAAAGAGGTCTCCTTGGGCGGAATTCGGGTTGCGGAACTGGGTGCAGTCAAGCGGCAGGCGCGGCTTGTTTAGATTGAGGCGGCGGCACGCCGTCGCGAACCGGTCGGCGATCAACTGGGCGTAGACGCCCGTCCCCTTCTGCCGCTTGCTCCACTGTGGATCGTAGTCGCGCCCGCCGCGCATCGCACGCACCAGCGCCATCACCCGCGCGGCGCGGTCGGGAAAGTGTGCATGCAGCCATTCGCGGAACAGATCCTTGATTTCGTGCGGCAGCCTCAGCACGACATAGCCTGCGGCGCCGGCGCCGGCCTTGGCGCACTCTTCGAGTATAGCCTCGATCTCGGCGTCGTTGATCGCCGGCACGATGGGTGCGACCATTACTGTCGTCGGCACGCCGGCATCCGCAAGCGCGCGGATCGCCTCGATGCGCCGGTGCGGCGCGGCCGCGCGCGGCTCCATCACCCGCGCGATGCGCCGGTCGAGCGTGGTCACAGAGATCGCCGCTTTCGCTAGGCCGCGCTCGGCCAAGCGCGCGAGGATATCGATATCGCGCAGGATCAGCTGCGATTTGGTGATCAGCGCAACCGGATGGCGCCAGCGTTCCATCACGTCCAGCAGCGCGCGGGTGATTTTGTGGCTGCGCTCGGTCGGCTGGTAGATGTCGGTGACGCCGCCCAGCATGATCGTCTTCGGGGTGTAACCCGGCTTCGCGAACGCGTCTTCGAGCAGCGCCGCTGCGTTCGTCTTCGCAAACAATCTTGTCTCGAAATCGAGCCCCGGCGAGAGGCCGACATAGGCGTGGTTGGGGCGCGCGTAGCAATAGACGCAGCCGTGCTCGCAGCCGCGATAGGGATTGATCGACTGATCGAACGAGATGTCGGGGCTGTCGTTGGTGGAGATGATCGACTTCGCCACCTCCGGCGTGACGATGGTTTCCAGCCGCGTCACCTCACCGGCGGCCCAGCCGTCGTCGAAGGCTTCGCGCGCGAAGCGCTCGTAGCGGCCGCCCGCATTGCTGCGCGCGCCGCGCCCGTGCAGCGGACCAACGGACATGGCTGAGTATAGCGTCGGCATGAGAACATTTCAAGAACATCGCGCGCATGAAAATGGCGCCGGTCGAAACCGGCGCCTAGCGTCCCTTGATAATCATGGCGTCCTTCAGACGATGAGACTGGCTTGCGCGAGCGTGGCCAGCGCCACGGGCGCGAACACGAAGCAAGCGGCGATCAGGCAAGACAACTTGGTCATTGGCGTGCTCCTCTTTGGTCGGCGCTTACGCAAACATGTGCGAGGCTTGGTTCAAGGTTGCGAAGGCGACCGGGGCAAACACGGCCAAGGCGGCGATCAAGGTGTAGAACTTCAACATTGGTTTAGCTCCTGCTCGGGTCGGATCACCGTGATCCGATGAAGAGAAACTAGCCGCGGGGGTTCAGGGCCGCTGTGACATGGGGCACGCCGCGCCAAGCCTCACATGAACGCCATGTCCCGGTCGTGACTGCTGAAGCGGCGGCCGCTGTCGACATAGATGGTCTGGCCGGTGATCGCGTCATTCTCGACCAGGAAGCGCACGGCGTAGGCGATCTGCTCCGGCGTTGGGCCGCTTTGCAACGGCGTGTCGTCGTGCAGTCGCCGAAAATCGGTGTCGCTCTGCCCTGGCGCCGGCAGCACGTAACCGGGCGCGACCGCGTTGACGCGCACCCGCGGCGCCAATGCTCGCGCCAGCAGATCGGTGGCGCCAGCGAGCGCGTACTTGGACAACGTGTACGAGAAGTGATCCGGATACGGGTTCGCCAGTTTGAAGTCGAGGAAGTTGACGATGGCGCCGCGCGCGTCCTCCGGCAGCGCTTCGGCGAACTCGCGCGCCAGCAGCGCCGGCGTCAACGCATTGACCGCCATGTGGCGCGCAAAAGCGTCTTCCGTGAACGTATCGATGGTGTCGTGCTCGAACAACGCCGCGCAATTGACCAGCGCGGTGATCGGCGCGCCAGCGGCGGCGACCGCGCGTGAGATCAGTGCATGACGCTCGCTTTGTTCGGCGAGATCGGCGGCGATGGCGAGCGCCGACACGCCGAAGACACGCGCTTCATCGGCGACGGCTTCGGCTTCACTCACGGAGCTGCGATAATGGACGGCGATGTTCCAACTATGACGCGCGAGATGGAGCGCAACCGCGCGCCCGAGCCGTTGGCCCGCGCCAGTCACGAGCGCCCAGTTCATTGCCGTTCCCTCCGGATCGTCACCGCCACCACGCCGTCGCCGGACAGCACCGATGGCTTCTTCACCGTCACTTCGACCGCGCGGGCGCGCGCGGAGAGCGAAAGGCAATGCCCGGCGACACGATCGGCCAGCGTTTCGATCAGATGCGCCGGCTCGCCGAGATCGTCGCGGATGAAGGCGATGATGCGGTCATAGTCGACGGTCGCGCCGATCCGGTCGTGCGCCACGAAGCGCGGCGGCTCTTCGAGGATCAACGCGACGCTGACCCGCACCTCCTGGGGCAACGCGCGCTCGGGATCGGGCACGCCGACGCGAACGATGGCCTTGGCGTCGTCGATGCGGATGATCTGGAGATCGGACATGGACGCGAAGCTTAGTCAGGCGGAGGCGATGAGGCCAGCGCCGCCTTCAATCCCCATTGCGAGGTGCAGACCAAGCACGCCATAAAGCGCCATGAGCGAAAAAGAGTTCGACCTGATCGTCTTCGGCGCCACCGGCTTCACCGGCCGTCTCGTCGCCGAGCATTTGTTGAAGCGCTACACTGTCGGCGCGTCGTTGCGCTGGGCCATGGCGGGGCGCGACCAAGCCAAGCTCGAACGCGTGCGCCACGAGATCGGCGGGCCGGAGGCGCTGCCGCTGCTGGTGGCGAATGCGAGCGACGCAGCCGCGCTGGAAGCCCTGGTGCAACGGGCTAAAGTGATCATCACCACCGTCGGCCCCTACCAGCTTTACGGCGAACCGCTGGTGGCGGCCTGTGCGCGCACCGGCGCCGACTATGTCGACCTCTGCGGCGAGCCGGCCTGGATGGCGGCAATGATCGCCAAGTACGAAGCGCAAGCGAAAGCCAGCGGCGCGCGCATCGTGTTCTCGTGCGGTTTCGACTCGATCCCGTTCGATTGCGGCGTCTGGTTTCTGCAGCAGGAAGCGCAGCGGCGGTTCGGCAAGCCGGCGTCCCGCGTGCGCGGGCGCGTGCGCAAAATGAAGGGCACCTTCTCCGGCGGCACCCTCGCCTCGATGCTGGCGACATTGGAGGCAGGCCGGCGCGATCCGAACATCGTGCGCACCATGACCAACCCCTACGCTTTGGTGAGCGATCCCCCGAGCGTGCGCCAGCCGCGCGGCGACGCTGTTGTGCACGACGAGGGCATTGGCTGGTCGGCGCCGTTCGTTATGGCCGCGATCAACACCAAGAACGTGCATCGCTCGAACGCGTTGCGCGGCTGTCCGTACGGGCGTGACTTCACTTACGACGAGATGCAGCTGATGGGCGAGGGCGCCGCGGGCGAGCGGCGCGCGAAGGCGGCGTTCAACCAGTCGCGCACGCAGATGGCGCTGCTCGCGTTCGGCCCGACGCGCGCGCTGCTGCGCCGTTTCGCGCTGCCAAAGCCAGGCGAAGGACCGAGCAAGGAGGAGCGCGAGAGCGGCTCGTACGACGTGCTGTTCGTCGGCGATGCGGGCGAGGGACAAACCCTGCGCGTGGGCGTCAAAGGCGAGAAGGACCCGGGCTACGGCTCGACCTCGATGATGCTCTCGGAAGCGGCGTTGTGCCTGGCGGCAACCCCGCGCGATGAGACGCCCGGCGGCATCTGGACGCCCGCGGCGGCGATGGGCGGCGCGCTGATCGCGCGGCTACAGGAGAAAGCGGGGCTGACGTTTGGGGTGGAGGGGTAGCGTTCAGCTCAGCGAAGCACTCGGCGCGACGCCGCAACGCATCGCGGTGAACGCGCTCAATCGTTCCGACGCCTTCGAGGCGCGCACGCCTCTGCATCGTAGCCGCCGAGACGCGCGAGCCGCCGAGCGCTCTCGCGCTCGATCAGCGCCTTGAGCGCTTCGTGGACGAGAGCGGCTTTCTCGCTGATGCCGGTTAGCGCTTCGGCTTCGGCAAGGAGATTTTCATCGAGGGCGAGCGTGCTGCGCATGGTGCATGGAATATGGCATCGAACGATGCGCGTGGCGATGCCGGCACCCTGCTCTACTCTGTTTGCGGGTTTGGCCAGCCTTGATGCAGGCCCAGCGCGGCTCCAACGGTAACCCCCTGCACGACCTCAAGTCCCTGACCTTTTGGACGCAACGATGAACTTGGGAATGGTAGTGCCAGTCCGTACGGATGCTTGTCTGGACGAACCATCGAGGCAAATGATCGATGCGCCAACGTCCACGGGGTGAGTCTGGGCACAACCGCTAACGCGTCCAGTCTGGGATTGATCCAATTGACGCCGTCAAAGAAGATGCCGTTGGTATCCCTACCCTCGGTCGCGCTGCCCGTTCTGCTGTCGACCAGAGCGACAATATCTCCGAACAATACTTCGGCCAACTCTGATGGTCCTGCCGGGCCCGCGAAACTGTTCACCACAACGACAAGTGGATAATCGAGTTCACCGTATTTGCCTGCCTTGTCCAATGCGCGAACCCGAATAGGCTCGCGGCTATTTCCCCAAGATACCTGCGGCATCACCACGCCTATGGATGATGGCCCCGTATTCCCCCGCGATCGCTGGCGGGGCCGAGGTTTGATCTGAAGAGACAGCCCATGCTCGTCCCAAGAAAATGAAGGAGGCGCCTGAGGTGACGAAACGACCGCGTCGTAATCGAGGTCTTTCGCCCATGCTTGAACCTTGCTCTTGAGGAGCGCGATGCGGACGGGCCTTGTAGGGACGCCTCGATAGCTGAGGTCCCAGAAAAAATCTGGCGAAATCACGTCGTCAATGGCATTGACAACATCATCGATACGCTTCTCTGCGCCAACAGCGTCTGGCGTTACCCCTGTCGCTAACGTCGCTTCAATGTAAATTCTCTGACCGTTGGTTAGTTCCACCAAGAAGTCCGGCGCAGTTCCCCTCGCGACCGCAGCGTCAACGGCGATTACCTTTGCTCCGGACCGCAACAATAACTCGTGGACGACAAGTTCGAAAGCCGCTGAGAGATGTGGTATCCGATCGCGAGATCGGAACGCCCCGATGAGACGCGCCCTCGTAACTTGAGGGAAGCGCGTAAGGCATTCCTCCAAAAGTGACCTCACCAGCGCAGCTTCGGGTCGCGCACTGCGGTTCAGATAGTCGAAGCGCTCCATAGACAACCCCGCTTCGTCGAGGATCGGTGCGGGATTCGCGTCAAACAGCGCCCCAGGCTTGGTAGGCTTCTTCCTTGCGATCGCGGCCTCCTACCGCCCAAACTTCTGGAACTTGATCCGGCTCGGAATAATCTCGCTCACGCCCAGGCGGCGCATCTTGTCGGCTTCATACGAGTCGAAATCGCCTTCGAACCATTCCACGTGTGAATCGCCTTCGAACGCCAGGATGTGCGTGGCTAGCCGGTTCAGGAACCAGCGATCGTGGCTGATCACCACGGCGCAGCCGGCGAAATCTTCGAGCGCGGCTTCCAGCGACTGCAGCGTTTCGACGTCGAGATCGTTGGTGGGTTCGTCGAGCAGCAGCACGTTGGCGCCAGTCAAAAGCGTCTTGGCCAGATGCACGCGATTGCGTTCGCCGCCGGAGAGTTGTCCCACTTTCTTCTGCTGATCAGCGCCCTTGAAATTGAAGCTCGACACATAAGCGCGGCTCGGCACTTCGCGGCCGCCGACCTGGATCATGTCGAGCCCGCCGGAAATTTCTTCCCAGATGTTCTTCTTGTCGTCGAGGCTGTCGCGCGACTGATCGACGAAGCCGAGCTTCACGCTTTCCCCGATCTCGATCTTGCCCGCGTCCGGCTTCTCATGCCCGGTGATCATGCGAAACAACGTCGATTTACCCGCGCCGTTGGGACCGATGATGCCGACAATGCCGCCGGGCGGCAGCTTGAAAGTGAGACCATCGATCAGCAGCTTGTCGCCGAAACCTTTCTTCAGGCCGTCGAAATTGATGACGTTGTGGCCGAGCCTGGGCCCGGGCGGAATTTGTATGGTGGCGAAAGTCTGCTTGGCGCGTTCGGCCTCGGCGGCCATTTCCTCGTAGCGCTGCATGCGCGCTTTGCTCTTGGCTTGCCGCGCTTTGGGAGATTGGCGCACCCATTCGAGTTCGCGGCTCATCACCTTCTGTTTGCCTTCGGCTTCGCGCTCCTCCTGCGCCATGCGCTTGGCTTTGGCTTCCAGCCAGGCGCTGTAATTGCCTTCGTACGGAATGCCCTTGCCGCGATCGAGTTCGAGCGTCCACTTCGTCACCTGATCGAGGAAATAGCGGTCGTGGGTGACCAGGATTACGCAGCCGGGAAAATTCTCGAGGTGATGCTGCAGCCAGGCGACGCTTTCGGCGTCGAGATGGTTGGTGGGCTCGTCCAAGAGCAGCATGTCGGGCTTTGACAAGAGCAAGCGGCACAGCGCAACGCGCCGGCGCTCACCGCCGGAGAGCTTGGTCACGTCCGCATCGTCGGGCGGGCAGCGCAGCGCGTCCATCGCCATCTCGATCTTAGAGTCGATGTCCCAGGCTTCGGCGGCGTCGATCTTCTCCTGCAGCGCCGTCATCTCTTCCATGAGGTCGTCGGAATAATCCTCGCCGATCTTCATGCTGACGTCGTTGAAGCGCGCGACCAGCTGCTTTTCCACGCACCACGCCTCGACGTTCTCGCGCACCGAGAGGCTCATATCGATGTGCGGCTCCTGTTCGAGATAGCCCATCTTGGTGTTGGCCATGGCCTTGGCTTCACCGGTGAAATCCTTGTCGAGCCCGGCCATGATCTTCATCAGCGTCGACTTGCCCGAGCCGTTGACGCCGACGACGCCGATCTTGGCGTCCGGGAAAAACGACAGCCAGATGTTCTCGAACACCTTCTTGCCGCCCGGATAGGCCTTGGTCAGGCCCTGCATGGTGAAAATGTATTGCGCGGGTTGAGCCGCCATGGGTTCCCTCGGGATAAAGCTGAGCGGCGCGATATAGCGGGGTGCGCCGCATCCGTCGAGGCGATCCAACCGGTCCCCCGGCGCGTAACGCCCGCCAAGGGAGACGGTTCATGCTTTCACGCCGCACCTTTACCGCCGCAACCGGCGCATTGGCGCTCGCGCCATCGGCGTGGGCCCAGACTAGCCTGCGCGGTGCAGACCTAGCCGGCGACGTCGCAATCTTGCGCGACACCTACGAGACCCTGCATCCCGGGCTATACCGGTACAACACGCCGGGGGAAATCAGGGCGCGCTTCCGAACTCTAACGCGGGCGTGGGGCCGCGACCAGTCGCTGGCGGAGGCCTACCTGTCCTTGTCTCGCTTCCTCGGCGCCATTCGTTGCGGTCACAGTTACGCGAACTTCTACAACCAGTCCGAAGCAGTACGCGCCGCGCTGTTCGACGCGCAGCCGCGCCTGCCCTTTCAGTTCGCATGGCTGGGCGAGCGCATGATCGTGACGCGCAACGCTTCCGGCGATGCACGCCTTGAGCCAGGCGCCGAAATCATGGCGATCAACGGCGCGCCCGTGCGCCATATACTGCGCACCCTCATGTCGTACGCGCGCGCTGACGGCGGCAACAATTTCAAGCGTCGGGCCTTACTGGAGGTGAGTGGCGCCGATTCCTATGAGACGTTCGACATCTTCTATGGGCTAGTTTTCCAGCCCGGGCCGCGCTTTCGCCTACGCGTGCGTCCATTCGGCGCGACGGAGGTTCACGCCTTCAGTGCTGGGGCGATCGATCTCGCGATGCGTCGCGCGCAGATGCGCAATGGTGAACTCAGCGATGCGGGTGCGGGCTGGACGCTGACGTTCCCGCGATCGGAGATTGCAGTGCTCACTACGCCGAACTGGGCCATGTACAACACACGCTGGGACTGGCGTGGGTTTCTCGACGCCAGTTTCAATGAAATTGCCGCCCGCGGAGCGACCAGGCTTGTTGTAGACATCCGCGGCAATGAGGGCGGCAACGATTGCGGCGACGCCATCATTGCACGTCTGATTGACGCGCCGATGGCGCGGGAACGCTACGAGCGGCGCGTCCGCTACCAACGCACGCCGGAGCGACTCGACGCCTATCTCGACACATGGGACGATTCATTTCGCGACTGGGGCGCACGGGCGACGCCGATCGGCGACGGCTTCTATCGTCTGTCGGCCGAAGCGGAGGACGAGGTCATCACGCCGAAGGGACCGCGCTTTCGCGGCGATGTAGTCATCCTCATCGATGCGCAGAATTCTTCCGCCACTTTCCAGTTCGCCAACAGCATTCAGCAGAACCGGCTTGGCCGTCTGCTCGGACAGCCCACGGGAGGCAATAAGCGCGGCATCAATGGCGGCGCGTTCTTCTTTCTCCGGCTGCCCGCATCCGGGCTGGAGTGCGATGTGCCGCTAATCGGCCGTTTCCCGCTGTCGGCAATGCCGGACGCTGGGCTCGCGCCAGATATCGCGATTGGCGACAGCGTCGAAGACATTGCCGCCGGCCGCGACACCGCGATGGCGGCGGCGCTTTCCCTGTAAGGCGGCGCGATGATGGAACGTTACGCCGGACTTAGAGCCAAGTTCCAAGGGCCGGAGCCAAGCTCCGGCCCTTGATTCATGCGTCGCTTAGACCCGCTACGCCGGCGCCCACTGCCCACTCGGCGTGCGGCAGAAGGTCTCCGCCGGCAGCGATTGCGTGGATTGGCCGTCGCTCACGGTCGCGTTGATGCGGCGGCATTCCGGACCGTAGCCCGGCGCCGGCGCCGGAGGCGCGACAGAGAGCGAGCGATTGCCGCCCTGCTCGCCTTGCCAACTCTGATTCACCGGCCCGCCCGTGTTGAGCGACTGGTAGTACGCATTCTCGACCCGCTGCTGTTCGCGCGCGGTAAGCCAGCGGCAAACGCCGTAAGTCGCAAGCCCGCCGACGGCCGCGCCCATGGCCGCGTTCTCAGCGCGATTATCACGGCTGTCTTGCGCGGCGCCGACCACTGCGCCGACGGCGGCGCCGACCAGTGCATTGCGCATGCACTGTGAGAGTTGCGTGCGTGGTTGGCCGTAGCCGCCACCGCCATAACCGCCCGTGGTTTCGCACGCCGACACCGCCAACGCGCCAGCGAGGGCGACGCTCAGAAGCAATTTCTTCATCGATGAACCTCCGTTGCTTATCCCGCGTGCTTGACGCGCGCGTCAAAAAAGCCTGAACGCGCCTGAGTCTAAGCTGAATTGCGGCGGGATTGCGCTAAGCCGCGCGCCGGCAGGAGGTTTCCGCCGCGCCGGGTCGTATCCATCGCACGGCGGCGCCGCCGCCACGCAACTCAGCGCCCCCACCGACATAGCGCAGCGCCGCCCCACCTAGGCGCGCCCGTAAGGCAACCGGAGGGTAGCCATCCTGGCGTACGCGGACCGCGTCAGGTGCGCGGGTAAAGGTGGCCTCAAGCGTCGACCCGTCCTCACATCGAAATCGGGCTTCCAGCGGTCCGGTGGCCGTCACCGGACAGGGCGTGGCGCAGCCCGCTAGAACCACAAGCGCCGCCACCAGCATGAAACGCATAGTCGTCGCCTCCCCACAAACCTGATTAGGCGCGTCCTTGGGCGTTGGGAACCGCCTCGCGACATCTTCCGGCGCTCGCCGGGGGGTGCTAGGTCGCTCTCCCCTTCTGGGGCCTGTAGCTCAATGGTTAGAGCCGGCCGCTCATAACGGTCTGGTTGGGGGTTCGAGTCCCTCCAGGCCCACCATGCTTCTGTTTCTCGTAACCGCGCCCTATGTTGGATTCTGGAAGCTGGAGCGAAGCCCATGTTCTGGATCACCATTGCCGTGCTGATCGTGGCCATTATCGGCGTATCGGTACTTGTCGGCCGCACCGTGAAGAGCGGCGACAAGCACAAGCTGTCGCGCGAGGAAATGATGGCGCTGAAGACCTCTGGAGCGCTGAAACACCGCAAGTCGAATATGTGATGGCGGAAGCGCTTCGCACCGAACTGCCTCCCGGAAAAGCAGAGCGATATGAGGCGCTGCGTACAGAAGTCGCCGCCGTGATCGCCCGCGAGCCGAACCGCATCGCTCGCTACGCCAGCGCCACGTGCCTGCTGGCGCAGGCATTCCCGGAGCGATTCTTCTGGACCGGGTTTTATCTGGTGGACGAGCACAAGCCGGACGAATTGGTGGTTGGCCCCTACCAAGGCACGCTTGGCTGCCTGCGCATCCCGTTCGGCAAAGGCGTCTGCGGCGCGGCGGCGGAGAGGCGTGAAACCATCATCGTGCCGGACGTGCACGCTTTTCCCGGCCACATCGCCTGCGACAGCCGCTCGAACTCGGAGATCGTCGTACCGGTGTTCGATGCGGCCGGTGCGCTCGCCGGCGTGCTCGATGTGGACTCGACCCAGTTCGACGCATTCGATGACGTCGACCGCGCGGGACTGGAGGCGATCTGCGGAGATTTGCTGCGACTGGCGTGATCGCGGGGCAAGCATGCGCGTGATTGGACTGATTGTTCTGGTGCTGGCGACGGCGGCTGTCAGCGCCGCATACGCGCTCCATCAATATGAAATCGACCGTCTTCGCGCCCAGCTGGCGGCGCAGAGCCAAGTCGCCGCCACGCCGCAAGGCGATGTCGAATTCGCGGCCTGGGGCGAAGGGCCGCCGGTGCTCGTCATCCATGGCGCCGGCGGCGGGTACGACCAGGGACGCGCGGTCGCTGCAGCGTTCGGCGGCGACGGCTTCCGCTGGATCGCCCCCTCGCGCTTCGGTTACCTCCGTTCGACATTGCCGAGCGATGCGAGCACGGCGGCGCAAGCGGACGCTTTCGCGGCGCTGCTCGATCTGCAAGGTGTGGACCGCACCGCCATTGTCGCCATCTCGGGTGGCGCGCCGCCCGCGCTGCAGTTCGCACTCCGCTATCCGGAGCGCACATCAGCGCTGGTGTTGATCTCGTCAGCGCCCTACACGCCCTTGACCGCTGAACAGCAGGACCTGCCGTTGCCAGCCTGGGCGTACCAAGCGCTGTTCAGCTCCAACTTTCCGTACTGGATCATGCAGCACACGGCGCGAGCGCCGCTTGACGCTATCTTCGACGTCAAGCCGCCCATGCGCGCCCGGCTCACGCAAGACGAGGCAGCGTTCGTCGCGCGCATGGTCGACAGCTTTCAGCCGGTCACCGACCGCACCAGGGGCCTCGCCAACGAAGGCGCGGCGATCGACCCGGCAGCGACATACGCCCTCGAACGCATCGCGGCGCCGACGCTGGTGATCCATGCGCGCGACGACGGCATCAACCCGTTCGCCTTTGGCCGATACACCGCCGAGCGCATCCCGGGCGCCGCGTTCATGCCGCTCGACGACGGCGGCCACCTCTTGCTGGGCCGCCATAGCGACGTTCGTTCACGCGTCAGCGCGTTCCTGCGCGCGCATGGCAGCGGCTTGCCCCACGCCGCCCCCACGCTAAGAAGCAGGCATGAATAAGCATCAGACCGGTTTGCTGCTGTCCCAGATCGCCCAGCACGCCACGGAAGTCGCCGCCATCGCCAGCGCGCGCTGGCGCGGCTTCGGCAAGAAGAACGACGCCGATCAAGCCGCTGTCGACGCCATGCGCAAGGCGTTCGCGGACGCGCCCTTCTCCGGCAAGGTGGTCATCGGTGAAGGCGAGATCGACGAAGCGCCGATGCTCTATATCGGCGAAGAACTTGGCGCGGGCGGGATTGGCGTCGACATCGCCGTCGATCCGCTCGAAGGCACCAAGCTCTGCGCCAACGATGCGCCCAATGCGATGACCGTGGTGGCGCTCGCGCTCAAGGGCGGGCTGCTGCACGCGCCGGACATGTACATGGAGAAGCTGGCGATCGGGCCCGGCTACCCGCCGGGGCTGATCGATCTCGACCTCTCGCCCACGGAAAACGTCCAACGGCTTGCGCAAGCGAAAGGCGTTGCGGTGACCGATATCCGCGCCTGCCTGCTCGATCGCGACCGGCATCAGCACATCATCGAAGAACTCCGCCGCGCCGGCGCAGGCATTCGCCTCATCCCCGACGGCGATGTCGCTGGAGTGTTCTGGACCACCGAGGTCGCGCGCTCAGGCGTCGACATCTATTTCGGTTCCGGCGGGGCGCCCGAAGGCGTGTTGGCCGCCGCCGCGATCCGCTGCGCCGGCGGTCAGATGCAGGCGCGGCTGAAGCCCGAAACCGACCAGGAGGCTGAGCGGGCGCGCAAGATGGGCCGCGATGTCGCCGCCAAGCTCACGCTCGACGACATGGCGCCGGGCGACGTCGTGTTCGCCGCATCGGGCGTCACTGACGGCTCGATGTTCGGCGGCGTACGCTTCGACGAGCGCACCGCTCATGTCGACACGCTGGTTTGGGATAGCTTCTCGAGCCGCAAACTGCGCGTGCGCTCGCTACACGCGCTTTGATCACGGCGCCGTCGAGATTGGCTCGTCCGGCGGCGCTACATCGTCAGGCCCCTCGCCCGGCGCATAGATTCGCAATGCCGGCTCCGGTGCTTGCGGCCCTGGAAGACGGCGCGCGAACGCACTCAAGCCGGGCACGTTCACCGCGCCATCGAACACTTCGATCTCGGCGCCTTCCAGAGCGGCGCCCACCGGCTCGACCCGGCCGCCGAGGCAATCGCCGAGGAAATGCTCGAGCACGGCGAAGTACGAGAGCCGATTCTCGATCGACAGCAGACTGCGCCCTTCGTTCGGAAAGACCATGTAGGTCAGGCCGTTACGCCGAGGGCGAATGGCTTGAGCGATCAGGTCGAGTTCCGACCGTGACGCCTGCATGTCGCGGCCGCCCATCGCCAACAGCATCGGGTTTCGGATCCGCGCTGCATTAAACAGCGGCGAACGCTCGCGCAGCACTTGGCGGCCCTCGGCGCTGCGCGGATCGCCGACGCGGGCATAAAGCGCAGCACGCTCAGCCGGCGGCGCGGCATCCACTCGCGTGAACAGGTTGGCGAAGCCGCCAAAGCTTGCGCCGCATCGGTAGGTCTCGGGTGCGAACGTCATGCCCGCCAACGCGGCATAACCGCCGAATCCAGAGCCAACGATTGCGATGCGATCCGCTTCCGCGACACCGCTGGCGACCGCCCACTGCGCCGCATCGAGCAGATCCTCCTGCATGCGCCCGCCCCACTCGCCATTGCCGGCGTTGAGAAACGCTTTGCCGAAGCCGCTCGAACCGCGCGTGTTGACGCTCATCACCGCGTAGCCGCGGTTTGCCAGCCATTGGTGCAAAGCGTCGAAGCCGAACGAGCTGCGCGTCCAGGGCGCTGACATCGGCGCAATCACCAATGGCGCAGGACGCTCCGGCCGCGCATCGCCGTTCTCGTCGGCGCCAATCGGCAACGTCACGTAGGAGACAAGCGTCAGCCCATCGCGCGCGGCGATCTCCACCGGGGCCATCGGCTGCAGCGGCGCGGTCTCAAGATCGGGCCGATGACGGAACAGCAGCGAGAAGCGCCGCCCCGCACGGTCCACGCGATCGTAAAGGTACGAGCGCGGCGACGTTGTCGGCCCCGCTTCCACGACGATCCAGCGCGCATCGTCGGCGCTACGCGACACGACATGGAAGTCGGCGTCGAGCTGCTCATCAAGAAAGGCAAGGTCGGCCTGCGCTTCGGGATCGAGCGCGCGCCACTCGCGGCGCAGGTACTCGGTCGCGAAAGCTTCTGGAGCGCCTGTGGTTGGGTCGAGCCACAGATCGACGACGTCCGCGCGCTCGCTCTCACCTAACACAGTCTTGGCGCCGGTGGCGATGTCAACCCGCACCAGCGCGGTGCGATCGCGCCCGGCTGAATCGAACATCAGGAACGACGCGCCGTCAGGGTCGAGCGCTATGAGTTGAGAAGACAACGCGTCCTCAAATGGAATCTCGGAGACGGTTCGCCAGCGACCGTTTGGCGATAGCACAGCGATCTCGGCGCCGCCGTCGTCGCGCGAGCGCACGCCGAGGCGCACTTGATTATTGCCGTCGACGGCGAAGCGGGTAAATCCGCCGGGGTTGCGCAGCACGAGCGTTCGCGTCGCGCTTGCCAAGTCGATCTTGACCACGTCGGGCCACACACGGCCGCGTTCGGTCAGGCTGACGACGATCGTTCCCGGTTCCTCGTCACTCATGCCGAGGATTTCGGCGCGCGCCCCAGCCGGCGTCAGCGCCCGCGATGGCGTCTCGCCCGCGGCATCGACGGCGAACAATCGCCAAGTCTCGTTGCCGTCGACATCGACGGAGTAAACCAGCGTGGAGTTGTCGCGCGCCCACAGGAACTGACGCACGCCGCCATTGCTGCGCTCATCGGTCAGCGGACGCGCCTGGTCCATTGCGTCGACCGAAAGCACCCAGAGGTTCAGCACGCCATCGCGCGGCGCCAGAAAGGCCACACGGTCCCCGCGCGGCGACAGCTGGCCAGCGGAGCGCGCCGGATCGCCGAACAGAACGGCGCGGGCAATCGTCTGTGGCAAAGCCTGGGTTGGCGCAGGCGCCTGGCTCGCCTCGCGGTCGCAGCCGGCAACGCCGGCCGAGAGGCACAAAGCCGCGCTGGCTCCCGCCCAGGTACTGATGCGTCGCGTCCCCACACCCAAACCTTACAAGAACGTCATCCTTCGGCCAACCGCGCTCTGCCAAGGAGTTCAGCTTTGCGGCAGGTCTGGGGCAGGCGCCGACATTGCCGCCCTCTCATGTGGATTTTGACACCCTGGCCGACGCCCCCTATCTCACGTGCGCTTTGCCCCATTCGACTCGCATTTCAGCTACCGGCGCCTTGGTTCTCGCGGACGGCGCCGTGTTTTTCGGCGAGGGATTGGGGGCCATCGGAGCGGCCGAAGGCGAGGTCTGCTTCAACACGGCAATGACCGGGTATCAGGAAGTCCTTACCGACCCCTCCTACGCCGCCCAAATCGTCACCTTCACCTTCCCACACGTCGGCAATGTCGGGACCAATGACGAAGACGTCGAAGCAAGTTCGCCTGCCGCCGCCAGTGCAGCCCGGGGCGCAGTGTTTCGCGCGCGTCCGACGGCGCCGTCGAACTGGCGCGCAAGCGACACGCTCGGCGCGTGGCTGAAGGCGCGCAATGTCATAGGCCTTGCCGGCATCGACACGCGCGCGCTGACGCGACGCATTCGCGAACGCGGCATGCCGAACGGCGTGATCGCGCACGCGCCCGACGGTGCGCTCGACCTCGACGCGTTGATCAGACGCGCACAAGCATGGTCGGGTCTTGAGGGGCTCGATCTCGCCAAGGACGTCACCACAGCGCAAACCTACACCGTGTCGGAGGGACGCTGGCGCTGGCCCGGCGGCGCGCCAGCGATCAAGAAGCCGAAATTCACCGTCGTGGTCATGGATTATGGGGTGAAACGCAACATTCTGCGTGCGCTCGGCGATGTCGGCGCCAAGTGTATCGTGGTGCCCGCGGCGGCGACTGCCGAAGAGGTGTTGTCGCACAAGCCGGACGGCGTACTGCTTTCGAACGGCCCTGGTGATCCCGCCGCAACCGGCGTTTACGCCGCGCCGCAGATCAAGACGCTGGTCGAAAGCGGCGTGCCAGTGATGGGGGTGTGCCTCGGCCACCAGATGCTCGGCTTGGCGCTCGGCGCCAAGACCAAGAAGATGAGCCAAGGCCACCACGGCGCCAACCATCCTGTACAAGACAAGAAGACCGGCAAGGTCGAGATCGTATCGATGAACCATGGCTTCGCCATCGATGCCGCGACACTGCCTAAGGGCGTGAAGGAAACCCACGTCTCGCTGTTCGACGGCTCCAATTGCGGCATCGAACTTGAAGGCAAGCCGGTGTTCTCGGTTCAGTATCATCCCGAAGCCTCGCCCGGACCGCAGGACAGTCATTACCTGTTCGAGCGCTTCGCCAAGCTGATGGCCAAACGCGCGAAAGCGGCGTGATTGCTTGCTCAGCGGGGCCCGCCCTGCTAGCAGGCCCAGCCCATGCCCCAGGCCTCCGCCACCATGAACGTGATGCTCGCCGCCGCCCGCAAAGCGGCGCGGGCATTGGCGCGCGATTTCGGCGAGGTCGAGAATCTGCAGGTGTCGCGCAAGGGGCCAAGCGACTTCGTCTCCGCCGCCGACATGAAAGCGGAGAGAACAATCTTCGAAGAACTTTCAAAAGCGCGTCCAGGCTACGGCTTCCTCATGGAAGAACGCGGCGTAGTCGAGGGCACAGACAAGACCCATCGTTGGATCGTCGATCCGCTCGACGGCACCACCAACTTCCTGCACGGCCTGCCGCACTTCGCCATCTCGATTGCGCTGGAACGCGAGGGCGTGCTCGTTGCCGGCGTGATCTACAACGTCGTGCGTGACGAACTGTTTTGGGCGGAGAAAGGCGTAGGCGCTTACCTCAATGATCGTCGCCTGCGCGTGGCCGGACGCACCGACATGCGAGACGCGATATTCGCCACCGGCATTCCCTACCATGGACGGCCAGGCCACGAGGTGTCGCTGCGAGAAGTCGAGCGCATCATCGCCAAAGCCGCGGGCGTGCGCCGATGGGGCGCGGCCTCGCTCGACTTGGCCTATGTCGCCGCTGGCCGCTTCGACGGCTTCTGGGAGCGCGGCTTGAGCGCCTGGGACGTCGCCGCAGGCGCGCTGCTGGTGCGCGAAGCCGGCGGGGTCGTCAACGAGATCGACGACGGCGACTTCATGATCAGTGGCGCTATCGTAGCGGCAAACACCACGCTGATCGGGCCGTTCACGCAAACGCTGCGCGACTAATCATTGTTTACGGCGCACCCATCATCGGGTTAGCGATGATGCTGGGAAAGCGCGCTTGCCGGAACAGACGGGACGTTCATGACAATTGAAACGGACGAAGCGCGCACCGCGAGAGGTTGGCGACTGTTGGCGTTCGCACTGCCCGGAGCGCCCTTGTTGGCGCTTTCGGTGCCGCCGATTGTCTTTCTGCCTCGATACTACGCAGAGTACTTGGCGATCCCAGCTGCAACGGTCGGCGCGCTGTTCCTAGCCGCGCGCATATTCGACCTGTTCATCAATCCGACCATCGGCTCGCTACAGGATCGCACCCGCCTTGCTTTTGGACGACGGCGCGCTTGGCTTGTCGGCGCCACACCTGTTGTCATGCTCGCCGTTTGGTTCGCATTCATCGCGGTCCAGCCAGGGATAAGCGCCATCGTGCTCGGCTTCGCCGTGCTTTCGCTCTATGCAAGCTTTGCCAGCGCAATGATCGCGCACCTTGGCTGGGCCGGCGAACTCAGGCCGGAGTATCATGGGCGCACCCGCGTATTGAGCGCCGTTCAAGCGGCGTCGTCCATAGGCCAAATCGTGGTGATGATGCTGCCCGCGCTGGTGGAGCTTTCAGGCTTGGGCGGCTTCGACGACGGCGTACGCCTTATGGGTTGGACAATCATCGTCGCTCTGCCGATCACGGTGGCGATCGCCGTTTGGGCGGTTCCGGAAAACGCAGCGCCCATCCATGAAGAGGAAGGGAAGAGCCACGGCTTTGCGCAGTCGCTCGCGGCGTTACGCGATAACGATGCTCTGAGACGCGTCCTCATTCCGGATTTCCTGCTCGGCGCCACGCAGGGTGTCGCGGGCACACTGTTCATGTTTTACGCGGTGCAAGTTCACGGCCTGGGCGCCGTGGCATCGACGCTGCTGCTCGTCTATTTCGTGGCAGGGCTTGCCGGCGTGCCGCTGTGGCTTTGGCTGGGGCGACGCATGGGCAAGCACCGCGCGCTGCAGCTCTCTTGCATCTGGTGGGCGGCGGCGCTGGCGTGCGTGCCGCTGTTGCCACACGGATCGGCGCTTATCGTCGGCATCGGCATGTTCATAGCCGGCCTCCCCGCCGTGGCCGGCACGCTGCTCGTGCGCTCCATGATGGCGGATGTCGTCGATGAAGATGAGTTGCGGACCGGTAAGCAGCGCTCTGGCTTGTTCTTCGGATTGCTGCTCACCACGGGTAAGGTCGGATTGGCGTTGGGGCCAGCGAGCCTCATCCTACTCGCGCCGTTCGGCTTCTCGGCTGAACGCGGCGCCGCCAATTCGCCAGAGGCGTTGTTGGCGTTGACGTTGCTGTTTGCTGGAGCGCCCGCTATGCTCAACATCCTCACCGCGTGGTCGCTGCAGAATTATCCGCTCGACGAGCAGCGTCAGCATGCGCTGCGTGAAGAAATCGCCAGACGCCGCGCAGGAGAAGATATCTAACCTCGCTTAAGCGCACGCAGGAGAAAGCGCGCCGGATGGAGTGCGTCACGCACCGCGCGCGAAAACATCTCCGGCTCACCGCACATCTCGCCGGCAATGACCTCGCCGAGCAAGGGCGCCGTCGTCAGTCCGCGCGCGCCAAGTCCGCCAAGCACGTAGATGCCGTGGTGGGCCGGCGGTGCGAGCGCGGAGGGCGGCCGCTGACCCTGAGCCAATGGGGCGTATTGCTCCAACCAGCGCTCAGCATCGGGCAATAGTCCTGCAATGGGCGCGCGATCCGGCGTCGTTGCACGCAGTGCAGCGCGCGAGCGCAACGAATCGACCTTTACGCTGGCGGCGACGTCAGGCGCCAGCGCGCCAAGCGCTGCCAGATTACGCGCACGCGCGTCGGCGTCCGGTTCAAAGTGCTGCGCGGCGGTTGCTGCGTCGGCGTGTGGGTCGAAGGTCGCACCGAACAGCACCCCGCCGTCGAACGCAGCAAGGTAATTGCCGCGCGTTACCGCATGCGGGGGCGCGGCCCCCTCGCCCCACTCGATCTGTCCACGCGACAGCGCGATCGGCAGAAACCGCGCCGGCTCGAACGCAGTGAGCGCCGCGCCGCATGCGAGCATCACGGCGTCGGCGCGCAGCAATCCGCGGCCATCGGGCGCAACAAGCATCCACCCCTCACTCGAAGGCGTGAGCGTTCTGATCTCGGTTTCCGTAATGAGCTGCGCGCCGTGCAGCATGGCGTCGATCGCAGCGCGCGGGCGAACCAGCCCCGCGCGCTGATGCAACGCGTGACCGGCTTCGCTCGGCGCGAACCAATCCGGCGGCAATGGCGGGTCTGCCAGCAGATCCGCCAACGCCTCCGCACCGCGCGGGTCGCTACGCTGTTCGACGCCGCACCGGTCAAGAACGCCGAACGCCTCGTAGGCGGCCACTGCGTAGAGATACGCGGCGAGATAAAAACTTTTCAGCGTCCCACCACGATCGAGCCGGGGCATGACCAAGCCGGCAGGATTACCGCTCGCCCCGGACGCCGGCGCCCGCGCGGCGTCGAGTACAACCGTCTCGACGCCGCGCCGAAGAAAGGCTTGCGCGCATGCCGCGCCGGCGATGCCCGCGCCAACAATGGCGACGCGACGCGGATGAGGCGCAGCATAAGGGAAGAGCCTCGCTGAAGGCGTTGGCGGACCGCCATCGTAGCGCGCCTCCAAGCGTTCGCGCTTCCGCCCGAAACCGGGGCGCTTCTCCACTGCGAATCCTGCCGCCTCAAGACCGCGACGAACCTCGCCGGCGACGGTGAAGGTCGCCAGCCGCGCGCCCGGAGCGCTCAAGCGCGCGATCTCCAACATCAGGTCCGGCGACCACATCTCAGGGTTTCTGGCCGGGGCGAAGCCATCGAGGAACCACGCGTCGAAGCGGCCCTCCAGCTGCGGCAATACGCTAGCCGCCACGCCGGTGTGGACGGTGAGGCTCAGCCCGTCGTCAGGGAACCATAACCGCTGCGGGGCCGCCGCGCGCACCGGCCAGCGCGCCAACAACTGCGCCGCGAGCTCAGAAATCTCGGGAAACGTGGCCAGCGCACGTGCAGCATCGCTCACCGCAAGAGGGAATGCCTCGATGGTGGAGATATGCAATTGCGCATGGACTAATCGTGTCTTTTTCCAGGCGGCCCAAAGCGCCAAGACATTGAGACCAGTGCCAAAACCAACCTCGCACACCGTGAAGCGGTCGCGGCCCGCCCAGCCTCCGGGCAGCCCACAGCCAGCCAAGAACACGGCCTCGGCCTCGGCAAGACCTCCGGTGTGAGAATAGTAGACGTCGCCAAAGGCCACTGCCGACGGCGTGCCGTCATCGGACCAAGTCAGGACGGGTTCGGGCGGCAGACGCGGCATTGTCGGGGCCCAAACGCAAACGAGCCGCCTTTGCAGGCGGCTCGAAGCGAAAATCTACTTGTGATAGCAGATTACGGAGTGGTCGTGGCCGGGGCCGCGCCTTCGGTCGTGGCAGGAGCCGCGCCTTCGGTCGTGGTCGTCGCCGCGTCAGCCGGAGCTTCCGTGGTCGCCGGA